>NZ_JABUMS010000024.1:0-113174 GCF_013336705.1 Myxococcus sp. CA051A
TGCGCTTCTCAGCGCTCCCTTGCTGGTGCCTTCTCAAAGATTGACTGCGGTTTCCGCAATCCTTCTCTTCTTCTTGGGCTTGCTATTTGGTTTTCAAAGACCGAGCCGCTTGTTTCATCCGCGACTTTTTGCTACTTTGTTTCCGTCTGCTGCTCGCCGCTTCCTGCCGGCGGGTCGCATCTTTTATTCAGGTCCGCGTCAGCTGTCAACTTCGCTTTGCGTCCCTTTCGGCGTCCTCCGAAGTCTTCAGCGCCGCCCAGTGGCTTCCGCTGTTTTCTTCGCGAGGGGCGCGGCTTCTATCTCTCCGCCGCATCCCGTGTCAACCGTTGCTTCGTTGACTCCCTCGCCGCCTCCGCCCTGCTGCTTCCGGGCTTCTTCGTCGGGGTCGCGGCTTCTACCACCGCCGCATCTTCTGTCAACTCGCCTCGCTGACCGCCGTATTTCCAATGTCGTTCTGAATCCACACGCCGAAGTGCTTCGCGCCAGTGCGCGGGCTTCGTCATGAGGGGCGCGGCTTCTACCACCGCCGCATCCAGAGTCAAACCGTTTCCGAGCCCCACCCCACCGTCAGCCCCAGCTCCAGTGCCGTCTCGCACGAGACGACCTCCAACCCCACCACCGCGACGCCCACCGGACCACTTCCTGCTGGCTGACCATCTATGGAGCGCTCCGGAGAATGTCAACTCGTGGTCACGAGCCGCTCCGGACACTCGAAATCCCACGAAGGCCCCATCCAGGGAATCCTTCAGGGACCCACGGTCCTATTCTGCGTGGTTCAGAGAACCCCAGCGCCATGCGCGCTGATTCCGAGACTGTTGCTGACGGAATCCACGGCTGCCTGCTCGTCGCGGAGGGCTTTTGGCCGCCCGCGCCTCGCCGTGAGGTGGGCGGCTTATCCACCAAGCGAAGGGACGGCGCAAGAAGTTTGCTGATTGTCACTTCAGCACCCTTCCCTGCCCCCTGCGCTCAGCTCCCTACGCCCAGCTTCAACCTCGAGACGTCCACCCGGCCACGACGACACCCCTCGGCCACCACCACCGCGCGCAGCTCGCTGTACGCGCGCTCGAAGTCATCGTTCACGACGATGTAGTCGTAGGAGGCGATTCCCCGCTCCATCTCCGAGCGAGCCGCCAGCATCCGGCGGCGAATCGTCTCATCGGAGTCCGTCTGCCTGTCCCGCAGCCGGCGCTCCAGCTCATCCATGGAGGGCGGGAGCACGAAGATGGTGACCGCGTCGGGGTGCTTGCGCTTGATGGCCTGCCCGCCCTGGACGTCGATGTCGAAGATGGCCACGCCCCGACGGGCGCGCGCGACATCCACCGTCGACTGGGGGCTGCCGTAGAAGTGGTTGTGGACCTCCGCCCACTCCACGAACTCGCCCCGTTCGATCTTCTCCTGGAAGGTGGCCACGTCCACGAAGTGGTAGTCCACCCCTTCCTGCTCCTTGCCTCGAGGGCGGCGCGTCGTGACGCTGATGGAGAAGTTCGCCTGCGGCGTCTCCTTGAGGAGCCGATGGGCAAGGGTGGTCTTCCCGGCCCCAGAGGGCGCGGAGAGGACGAGCAGTAGACCGGGCTGAAGGATGGTGGGTTCGCTCATTCGACGTTCTGCACCTGTTCGCGGATGCGCTCGACCTCGGCCTTCATCGAGACCACGCGCGCGGAGATCTCCGTGTGCTGGCTCTTGGAACCGGTCGTGTTCACCTCGCGGTGCATCTCCTGCACAAGAAAATCCATGCGACGGCCAGCGGGCTCGGTGCTCGCCATGAGGGCGCGGAACTGCTCGAGGTGACTCGCCAGGCGCGTGACTTCCTCGGCGATGTCCGTGCGCTCGGCGAAGAGCGCCACTTCCTGCGCCAACCTCTGCGGGTCCACCGCGACGCCCCGCGCGAGTTCCGCCACGCGCTCCGTGAGTCGCTGCTGGTAGTCGTGCACCGCGCGGGGAGCGAGGTGGGCCACTTCGCGGCTCCAGCCCTCAATCAACTTCAGTCGCGCATCCAGGTCGACGTAGATCGCCTCGCCCTCGACGAGCCTCATCTTCTCCAGGGCTCCGAGCGCCTGCTCCAGCGCCTCCGTCACCGCGGGCGTCGCCGACTCCAAATTCACGCCCTTCTCCTCCAGGCGCACGACGCCCTGCTGGTTGGCCACCTGGGACCAGGCCACGTCCGCCGGGAGACCCAGCTCCTTGGCCAGCTCCCGGAAGGTGCGCAGGTACTCGCGCGCCAGGTTCAGGTCCACCGTGGGCACTGTTCCCGTCGTCGTGGAGGACTGCCGCTTCACCAGCAGCTCCACCGAGCCACGTGCCAGCCGGTCCTTCACCTGCTTCGTGACGCTCGGCTCCAGCGAGGTGAGCTCTCGAGGAAGCCTCGCCTTCACCTCGCAGAACTTGTGATTGAGGGAGCGCAACTCCACGGAGACTTCTTCGTCCCCCACGCGCGCACGGCCCGCGCCAAACCCGGTCATGCTCTTCAGCATTGGGCGGTTGCTAGGGGCTTTCCGTCCGCAGGTCAAGCAGCGTGCTTGCACGCCTTTCAGTTCTGTGTAGGGTCCGCGCCGCGATGGCCTGGCACAAGCGGCTCGAGTTGTGGGCGAAGCTGGCGCTGGCGCTCGTGGCGTCCGTGTTGTTCTGGCGCCCCGGCCGCCGGCTCCGTCCCGGAAGTTCCCTCCCCGTCCCCCGGAAGGTGCTGCTCGTGCGGCCCGACAACCGCGTGGGCGAGGCGCTCCTCACCACCCCCCTCATGCGCACCCTCAAGGCCCATGTGCACCCGGTCCCCGAGGTGCACGTGCTGGTTCATGCCAAGGTGGCCCGCGTCCTGGCGCGGCACCCCGACGCGGACCAGGTCATCGCGTTCGACCGCCGGCGACTCTGGATGGGCCCCCTGGCCCCGGGCATCCGAGCCCTGCGCCGCGCGGGCTATGACCTGGTGGTCGACTGCGCCAACTGGGAAGCCCCCTCCGTGACGAGCGCCCTCGTGGCACGCCTCGCCGGCCCGCGCGCCGTGGTCATCGGGCCGAGCGTCTGGCCCGTGACTCGCCTCCACTCCCTGTCCGTCCCGGCCCGCGACGACAGCAGAAGCGAGGCGCTTCAGCGAACCCACCTGCTGACCCCTGTCACGGGCGGAACCCTGTCGCGGGGACTCTCCTTCCGCGAACCCACCATCAGCGCCCCGTTCCGTGCGTTCCTGGAAACGGACGCCACCACGCCCCGCGCTGTCATCAACCCGGGTGGCCGCCTGGGCCCTCGGCGCATTCCTCCCGAGGCCTTCGCCGCCGCGGCTCGCGCGCTCCTCGAAATCGGCCGCGTTCCCATCGTCACGTGGGGACCTGGCGAAGAGGAGCTTGCCCGCGCCGTGGTGGCGGCCGCGCCCGGCTCGCGGCTCGCACCCGCCACCAACCTGGATGAGCTCGCCGCGCTCATGCGAGCCGCCGGACTCACCATCTGCAACAACACCGGGCCCATGCACCTGTCGGTGTCCGTGGGCGCTCCGACGCTGGCGTACTTCCTCCGCATGGACATGGAGCGGTGGGGCCATGCGTATGCCCCGCACCGGATGGTCGACCTCACCAGTCTCGTCGATGGCGCGGGAGGCGAGGGGCTCGAGGCTCGTGCAGCCGAAGAGGCCCGCACCTTCGCGGCACAGCTCACTCGTCAGGCGCGTCCCACCTAGACATCCGCTCCTGGAGGAGGTGGGGCACTCCCTCTTCCACGGGCCACTCGCACCGACACCGGGGACAGCGGGCCTTCACCTGCTCTTCGTACGAGAGCACCGTGAGAGGCCCCTTGCACTGGGGACAGCCCAGCAGCGCCATCAACCCCTCATCCAGCGCGGGCATGTCCTACTTCGCGCTCTCACGGCCGAGCCGGCGCGCCAGCTCCGTGGTGCTGTGGTCCTTCGGGTCTCCCGACACCGCCGTACGCCCACCGTAGGCACGCACTTCGTCGCCCTCGGGGATGCTGTCCGGCGTGTAGTCCGTCCCCTTCACATGCACATCCGGCTTCAGCGCTCGAATGATGACGCGCACGTTCGGCTCGTCGAAGACGATGACCCGGTCCGTACAGGCGAGCGCGGCGACCAGCTCCGCACGCTCGCCCTCGGGAATGTGTGGCCGTCCAGGCCCCTTGTACGCCCGCGTCGAGGCGTCCGAGTTCACCGCCACCACCAGCACATCCGCCAGCTCGCGGGCGCCTTCCAGATAGCGCACGTGGCCCACATGCAAGAGGTCGAACACGCCGTTGGCGAGCGCCACCGTGCGGCCCTCGGCCTTCCAGCGCGCCCTCGCCTCCACCACCTGCTCGAGCGACTGAATCTTCTCCAAGGTGCTCATCGCGTGCTCCGCAGCTCCGCCAGCAGTTCGTCCCGGGACACCGTCGCGGTGCCCGACTTCTGCACCACCATGGAACCGGCCACGTTCGCCAGTCGCGCCGCTTCCCCGAACGAGGCTCCGGCCGCCAGTGCCAGCGAGAATGTCGCAATCACCGTGTCGCCCGCCCCCGTCACGTCCACCGCCGCCTTCGCGCCATGCACCGGGATGAGGTCCACCCCACCGTCCGCGTCGAAGAGCGCCATGCCGTGCCGCCCCCGAGTCACCAGCAGCGCACGACACCCCAGCCTGCGCACCGCCTCATGCCCCGCCGCCAGCAAGTCCTCCTGCGAGCGCACGGGACGCCCCGCCAACGCCTCCAGCTCCGGCTCGTTCGGCTTGCACACCGTCAGCCCCGAGAACGACGACAGCGCATAGCGACTGTCCACGCACACCGGCAGCCCATCCGCCGCCAGCTTCCGCAGCACGGCGCGCACCTCGTCGCTCAGCACTCCCGCGCCGTAGTCCGAAACGACCACCGCGTCCGCGTCCTTCGCGGCCTCCGCCACGTGCTTCGCCAGGGCCTTGCGCACGCTCGGAGGGAGCGAGGAGCGCTGGCCACGGTCCAGGCGCAGCATCTGCTGGCGCGTCGTGCTCACGCCGCCCGCGAGGATGCGGGTCTTCGTCTCCGTCGCCAGACCGCGTCCACCCACCGCGTGCAGGCGCACCCCTGACTCGGAGAACAGGCGACGCAGCTCGCGCCCCATCTCATCCGCGCCCAACATTCCGACGGCCGTCACCTGCCCCGTCAACGCACGGACATTGGCCGCCACGTTCGCCCCGCCGCCCAGCTTCACCTCGGCGGACTCGTAGCGGACGATGAGCACCGGGGCCTCGCGGCTCACCCGGTCCGTCTGCCCGTAGATGTAATGGTCTGCGACCAGGTCCCCCACCAGCAACACCCTGCGGCGCGCGAACGCGTGCGGCAGGCGAGAGGGCGGAGGCGACGAGCGAACGGGCGAGACTGCGGCCATGGCGGCGGTTTGTCCCACAGCCCTCCTCGTCTCACAAGTCGGCAGATGCACCCGACAAGCCAAGCGCTCGACGCAGATGGGACTCGCCCTCCAGCACGTCCACCCCCAGCCGCACCTTCCAGGCCGAGAACCCCACGGGCAGACGCACCGCGTCCTTCTCCGTCGTCACAACCTTCACCGCTCCCAGCTTCGCGGCTCGAGCTTCCACGCCACGAAGCTCGTCCGCGGTGAAGCGGTGGTGGTCCGGAAAAAGGGCCGCATCCAGGACCTCCACGCCGAGGGACCTCAGGGTCTTCAGGAAGCCCCCCGGCCGACCGAGCCCCGCCAGCGCCAGCACCCCCTGGCCACTCAGTGCAGCTGTCGGATGGAGCCCTCCAGAAGGGTCCACCCAGGCCGAAGGTCCATAGCGTGCGCGGACGCGGGGGATTCCTTCTCCCTCCGCAGGCAACCCCAGGGCCCGTGCGTCGAACGGTGCTCGGGGTGCCTCACCTGCACGCGAGACAATGGGGGACGCCGTGGCACATGGGGGCGTCGACGTGCGGACCCAGAGCAACGTGGCGCGCCGGAGAGAAGAAGCCGGCTCTCGCAGCGGCCCCCTTGGCAACATGTGGCCATTGCCGAGTCCCACGGCTTCGTCCACCACGACGAGGTTCTCGTCCCGGGCGAGCCGCCGGTGTTGGAAGCCGTCGTCGAGCAGCACCGTGTCCAGGCCGTAGTCGTCTCTCGCGCGCCAAGCGCTGGAGACACGGTCCGCGTTCACGAAGATCCTCACACTCGGGCAGCGGCTCGCGAGCAGCAACGGCTCGTCCCCCGCGTCCTCCACCGGAGGCAATGACTCCGCCCCCGTGAAGGTAAAGGGCTCTTGTGAGCGACGCCCATAACCTCGCGTGAGGATGCCCACCTTGCGGCCCTCGCGCACCAGCAACTCCGCGAGGTGAAGCACCGCGGGCGTCTTCCCCGTGCCTCCCACGTTGAGGTTGCCCACGGAGATGACGCGGAGGCCCTCCACTCGCTCGGCGCGAAGCATGCCCAGGTCATACAGCGCGCCTCGCAAGCGCACCGCCGCGGCATAGGTCCATGACAACGCGGTGAGAGGGGACAGCAAGGCTCGTCGTCCCCAGTGCTCGGGCGACGGCGGATAGAACACCCGCTCGATGGCGGTGGGAGACTCGGGAGCCTGAGCGCTCAAGACCTGGAGGCTCCGCACAAGGCGTGTCCCGACACGAATCGCCGGGCATCTTCGAGGGTCAGCATGCGCCCGCTACGCTATCAGCCCGAGCCATCACGTACGACCCGACACGTCAGCGCGGGCTCACCGAGCGCGCGTGCTCGCCACCTGTGCATACAACGCGAGGACATCGGCGGCGATGCTCGCATTCGTCGGATGCGCCACGGGGGCCCGTTGCCCCGACAGTGACGCGGCCACCACCGCCTCGGGCGTCGGCTCGACGACACGTGCATCCGCCAGCTCAGGCAGCGCGCCCTCTTCCACCGCCACGACTCGCACACCACACGCCCGGGCTTGAGCCGCCGCTCTCGCACTCCAGTCGTTCCCGAGCCCCAGGAGCCAGACCTCGTCCAAGGCCCTCAACCACCGCGCGAAGTCTTCTCCTTGCTGGTAGCCCGTGAACACCACCGCATCCGTCAGCCCCAGCGACGCCACCTGACTCCGCGTCGCCTCCAGCAACGCGCCATCCCCCACCAGGACGAACCGCGCATCCGGCCGCTGCTCGCGGTAGAGCGCGAAGGCCTCCACCCCAACGGCGTGCCGTCGCGACGGCTGGAACGTGGAGACCATCCCCACCAGGGGCGCGCCCTTCAGTCCCAACTCGCGCCTAGACGCCTCGCGGTCCGACTCAGGGCGAAAGCGCGGGTCCACCAACGCGGGAAGCACCCGAGCCGTCCTTCCTCGCTCCAACAAGCGAGGCAAGAGCGAACTCGCCGGCACCGTGTACGCATCCGCCGCGGGCAACGAGGAGCGGATGGAGCGCGGTGCATGGAGCGAACGAACCAACACCGCCCCCTGGGGCCGTCCCCATCTCGCCAGGAAGTGGTCATGGCTGAAGTGCGAGTGCACCACGTCCACTCGCCGCGCACGCAGCCGGCGCAAATCACTCCACACCCGCCAGGGCGGAGACTTCACCGACAACTCGAGCCCCTCGTCATCCAGCAGGCCCAGCGCTCGCAGCCGAGGCACCGCGGGCTCCTCCGCCGGCATCTCCTTGCGCCGACGGTCGACCGCCACCGTCACCTCGTGCCCGGCCTCCCGCTGCGCCAGCGCGAGCAACGCGACGTTCTCCGCCGGACCACTGAAGAAGGGGCTCGCCAACAGGTGGAGGATTCGCATCCGACTACCGCCCGACCAGCGTGCGATACAGCGCTTCCAGCGCGTGCGCCTCGTGCTCCACGCCGCACCGACGACGTGCCTCCTCGGCCGCGTTGCGCCCCACTTCGCGCGCCCGCTCGGGCTCTCGCATCAGCATGTCCAGCAGCTCGCGCAACGCCTTCACGTCCCCTGGCTCGAAGAAGAAGCCCGTCCGGCCATGCTCGATGAGCGTGTCCAGATACGGCAACTTCGACGCCACCACGCAACAACCGGACGCCATCGCCTCCACGTGCACCAGCGAGTACCCCTCCGCATAGGACGGGTGCACCAGCACTGTCAGCCCTCGATACCAGGGCTCGATGACCGACTGCTCTCCGGCCAACGACACGCGGGGCTCGATGCCCCCACGCAAGCCGTTCACCCAGTCCAGGTCCGCGCCCTTCGCCAACCCCACCAGCACCGCCTGCCACTCGGGGTGCTCGGGCAGCAACGGGCGCACCGCCTCGAGGAAGTCGCCCTGCCCCTTCTCCTTGCGGATGCGGCCAATGACGCCCACCCCGAACCGTCCGCCCTGCCCCAGCTTCTCCCACGCCGCCGCCCGGTCCTCCGGTGGATGGAAGCGCGTCAGGTCGATGCCATGCGAAATGACGGTCGACGGGAGCGCGATGACCTCCGCCACCTGCCGCGTCAACGACACCAGCGCATCCGCGCCTCGCGCGATGAAGCGCGTGAAGCCGCTGGGCGCCACCGACGTGTGCCGCGTGAAGACCAGCCGCACCTGCCGACCCACCAGCTTCAGCAACATCCCCGCGAGCAGCTCGTTGTTCCGGTGGGCATGCCACACCACCGGCTCGGAGCGCGCCCGACGCAACAGCTCCGGCCAGGTGATTCGCGGCAGCCCGTCGCTCAGCCCAGAGCCGATGACTCGCGTCTCCGAGCCCGTGTCCTTCACCAACGCGGGGACCACCGACTCGACGTGGCGCGTGACGCCCGTGTACCGATTGTGGAAATGCGGGTGGACGATGAGCGTCATCGCGGCCCGGCCCTCCCATGGGGAAAGAGCGTCGTCATCGCCTCGGCGTTGCGCTCACTCGCGCCGGAAATCCGCCCCACCGTCTCCAAGGCCCGCGCACCCAGCTCCTCGACTCGACCCGGCTCTTCCAGCAACTCCGCGAGCCTCGCGTACAGCGCCTCCGCGTCCGCCACCAGGATGCCTCCCTGCCCCGCGAGCACCGCCACGCTGTCCTTGAAGTTGTCCATGTGCGGACCGAACAACACCGGCTTCCCCTGCCCCGCCGGCTCCAGGATGTTCTGCCCGCCCCGCTTCGTGAACGAGCCGCCCACGAAGACCACCGTCGCCAGCCGGTACGCCCGCGACAGCTCGCCAATGGTGTCCAGCACCACCACCTGCGCTCGCTCGGGATTCCCCTGGGAGCGAAGGCCGACACCCAGTCCCGCCTCCCGCGCCAGAGCCACGACGCGCCCAGCCCGGTCCACATACCTGGGCGCAATCACCAGCCGCAGGTCCGGCCACCGCGCGAGCAGCCGCCGATAGACGCCGAGCAGCACGTCCTCCTCGCCCTCGTGAGTGCTGCCGGCAATCCACACCCGCGCGTCCACCGGAAGCCCGAGCGCCTCGCGCAACACGCCGTCTTCCGCCGCCGGCCCCGAAGCCAGTGAGTCGAACTTCGTGTTCCCCGTCACCCGCACCCAGTCCGGCCGCGCGCCGAGACTCCGCGCCCGCTGCGCCTCATCCTCCTGGCGCATCAACATCAGGTCGAAGTCCTTCAGCGGATTGCCGATGAGCCGGAACAACCAGCGGTAGCGCTCCACGTTCGCCGGAGAAAAACGGCCGTTGGTCATCACCACGCGCGCCCCACCGCGCTTCGCCGCGCGAATGAGGTTGGGCCACACCTCCGTGTACTCCAGCACCAACACGTCCGGCCGGAGCGCCTTCACCGCCCGGCGCGTCGCGCCCCACAAGTCATAGGGCGCGTACACCACCCCATCGATGTCCTTGGCGAGCCGGCCCGTCGCCATCGCATGGCCACTGTCCGTCATCGTCGACAGGATGAGCTGGCAGCCCGGGAAGCGAGCCCGCAAGGGACCAAACATGGGGGACAGCGCCAGCAGGTCTCCCGCGCTCGCACCGTGCAACCACACCACGGGCCCGTCACCTCGCGGGGGCAGCGAGCCTCGCCCGTAGAACCCCAGCCGCTGCCACAGGCCATGACGCGTCTTCCGGTGCACGCAGAGCACCGGGAAGAGCAGCGGGAAGAGAAGATACGTAGCGAGGATGTACAGGAGTCGCATGGACGGCTCCCCGGCCCTCTATCAGATGCCAGGCCCCCGAGGCAGTACACGCACGGGGCTCGGGACAATCCACGGTCGCCACTCGGAGCCAAAGAAGCGCCCAGGCCCCTTCACCCACACCTCCACCCGCACCACGCCCGGCCCCGTCAGCTCCACCGAGGTCCCGTCCTGCCCCAGGCGGCCTTCTCCCCACACCTCGACCCGGACCGTGTCCACGTCCGGAATGCCAGGCAGGCGCACGCTCAGCACGTCCCCCACCCGAGCATCCCTGCGCTCCGGGTCCACCCCTTCCAGCGCGAAGCCCTCGGGTTCCCCCAGGGCGCGGAAGGAACACAGGGCCCCCCCACCTCGCAGCGCCCCCGTCACCAGCGCCGCCGCCGCCTTCGCATCCGAGGGCAGGGGCGCGGGGACCTGCGCTGGCGGCAGGTACATCGCGAGGGAGCGAAACACGGACTCGTAGGACGGCAGGCCGTGGGCATCGTGCGCGCAGAACGCGAGCTGGGGCTGCTCGCGCGCGAGTTCCATGAAGCGCTCCCCGGGCTCGGGCTCCGGCGCCACGAGCACCATCACCCCGTGCATCGGGTTCGCCAGATAGGCGCCCACCGCTGGGAGCAACCGGCTCATCGGATTGCGCATCGCGTGCCGGAAGAAGGTGTCCGCGGAGTACAGCTCGAAGCCCTTCGCCTGACTCGCGCTCTCCGCGTCGGTCCATGGGTTGTGACGCTGCACCGGGTGCGCGAGCACCGTCGTCCCTCCCGCCGCGTGCACGGCGCGCACAGCCTCGCCCGAGGGCATCCACCGCTGCATGCCTTCCAACGGTCGCTCCATGCCAAAGGCGATCAGGTGTCCCGCCGACGTGGAGATCTCCACGCCTGGGACCAGCAACACTCCGTCCACCCACGTGGGCGCCGGCGGGGTGAAGTCGTTGTGGTCCGTGAGCAGCACGAAGTCGAGACCGGCCGCCTTCGCCGCGCGCGCCACCGCCAGGGGACTGCCCCGTCCGTCCGAGCGCGTGGTGTGCACGTGGAACGCGCCTCGGACCCACCTCGGCGCGCCCTCCTTTGGCGGAACCACCGGGTACGTCGCGTACGAGGCGGGCAACGCGAAGAAGCCGCAGAGCCCCAGCACCAACAAGATCAGGCCCGCCAGTGCCTGGACGGCCTTGCCCGCGCCCTTGCGAAGTCGCCTCATCCTCGGTACCGCCCGAGCACTTCGTCCCGTGCCCACATGACCATCCCCGCTGCCTCGCGAGGCTGGCTCGTTTCCGCCTCGGTCCGAGCGTGCCACAGGACGGAGTACTGCCCGGCACTCGCCTGGCCCTGCGCGGGACGCCTACGGCGCGGGTTCATCCTCGCCACCGACCGAGCCCGGGACACGTGACGCCGCTTACGACCCGCGTCCCGCTCACGCGGCGCCTCGCTCGACAGGTCCCTCCGTCTGCATCCGCCACAGTGCCGCGTAGCGCCCACCCTTCTGGAGCAGCTCCGCGTGCGTGCCACTCTCCACCGCGCGGCCCGCTTCCATGACGTGGAGCACGTCCGCGTTCACCACCGTCGACAACCGGTGCGCGATGACCAGGGCCGTGCGTCCCGGAAGCACCGCCGCCAGCGCGGCCTGCACTTCACGCTCGCTCTCCGGGTCCAGACTGCTCGTGGCCTCGTCCAGCACCAGTACCCGCGCACGCGCCAACACCGCTCGCGCGATACACAGTCGCTGCCGTTGCCCACCGCTCAGCGTCACGCCCCGCTCACCGATTCGCGTGTCGTAGCCCTGAGGCAAGGCCCGGATGAAACCGTCCGCGTTCGCGACCCTCGCCGCTGCCTCCACGTCTTCGCGCGTGGCATCCGGCCTCGCATAACGCAGGTTCTCCAACACCGAGCCCTGGAACAACAGCGGCTCCTGCGTCACCAGCGCGAGCTGCTCGCGAAGACTCGCCGCCGTGTACCGGTCCATGTCCACGCCATCCAGCAACAGGCGCCCCGCTTGGGGTCGCTCGAAGCGCAGCAGCAGCGTCGTCACCGTGCTCTTGCCGCCCCCACTGCCCCCCACCAACGCGGTCACCTGGCCCGCCTTCAGCTCCAGTGTCACCCCATCCAGCGCGGGGCGGTCACCGTAGGAAAAGCGCACGTCTTCCAGGCGAATGGACTCCGACAGGGGCGGCGCCGGCACCGCGTCCGGCGCGTCCAGCACCGGGTGCTTCAAATCCAGCAGCGCGAACAACCGCTCACCCGCGGCCCCCGCCTGCATCGCGAACTGCGTCACCCGGCCCAGGTCCTTCACGGGCTGGTACACCAGGATGACCGCCGTCAGCAGCGAGAGCAGGGCCTCCGGCTCCATCAGTCGAGCACCCGCCGCGTAGGCCAACGCGCCCGCCAGCGCCGCTGCCGCCAGGACCTCCATCACCCCCGGCACCGCGCCTCGCGCCCACGCCGCGCCCACCACCGCGTCCTCGTGCGCCTTCGCGTGCGACGCGAAACGCGCCAGCTCCGCCGACTGCCCGTTGAAGGCCTGAATCGTCCGCAGCCCGCCCAGCCCCTCGTGGAGTTGACCCGCCAGATGCCCCAACTGCGTCTGCCCCTCGCGCGTGCCCTTCAGCACCTTGCGCGTCAGCTTGGACGCGGGCAGCGCCGCCAGTGGAATCACCACCAGCATCAGCCCACCCAACAACGGACTCATCGACAGCGCCACGCCCGCCAGGATGATGACCTGAAGACTGTCGCGCAGGTACGAGCCCACCGTGTACATCGCCGCCGCCTCCACCGCCGTGACGTCCGAGGTGAACCGGCTGAGCAGGTCACCCTGCCGCTGTCGCGCGAGCTGCGCGGGAGACAACGACGTGAGCTTCATGAAGAGCTCGCGCCGCACATCCCTCACCACCCGCTGCGCGAACAGGCCCATGAAATAGAACTGGCCCAGGTACCCCACGCCCTTCACCACCCCCACCACCACCATCAGCAGCGGGAAGCCCCACAGCGCCGCGTCGCGCGGCAGGCTCGACAGCCACGGCACGCTGTTCGCCCCGGAGAAGCCGTCCTCGCCCCCCGACAACAAGAAGCGCAGCGCGGGCCCCGTGAGGTACGCGTACGCCCCCGTCGTCACCCCCACCAGCGCCATGCACACGAACGCCACCACGAGCACCGCCACATGCGGGCGCGCGTAGCGCAACAGTCGCAACAGTGTCCGCCGCATTCCCTACCGTCCCACCTTGCGCAACGCCGCCTTGGCCAGCTGCGAGTACGGGTTGTACTCCAGCACCTTCAGCAGCTTCTTTCGCGCCAGCGGCGCGTCCCCGAGGTCCGTGTCGATGATGGCCGCGATGATGTGCAGCCGCTCCACATACGGCCCCAATGACAGCGCCTTCTTCAAGACCTTCTGCGCCTTCTGCGCCCGCTGGACCAGGGGACCGCCCGCCGCCTGGTACGTCGCCCAGGCAAGGAAGGAGTAGTACTCCGGCTCGCGCGGGTTGAGCGACACCGCTTCCTCGAATGCATGCATCGCCGAGAGGAAGTCGCGACGCTTCAGCGCGGACTCGCCCCGGCGCAGCGCAATCTCCGCGTCCACCACCACCGCCGTGTTCCGCCCCACGTCCAGCTTGCTGAACAGGTACTGGAGATACGCCTTGCGCTTCTCCTCCACGCTCAGCACCCGGTACGACGCGGACAGCTTCTCCTGCACCGAGTCCAGCAGGTCCTTCAGGTCGGAGATGTCGAACTCGGCATACGTGTCCGGATGAAAGCGCATCGCCGTCTCGTGGTACGCGCGCTCCACCGCCTCCGCGTCCGCCGCGATGTCCAACCCCAGGCTGCCAAAGTAGCTGCGGGTGATGATGCGCACCGCCTCCTCACGCAGCGACGCACCCGTCGCCACCGGCAACGACTTGCGCTTGCGAGGCCCTATCCGGTCCGGCACCACCACCGCCGACAGCACGTCCGCCCCCGTCGCCACCGGCGTGGGCGAGAAGGTCACTCCCCCCGTCAGCTTCAGGAACCACAGGAGCGAGTACGCCGCGCGCAGCTCGCCCCGGCCATGCGCGAGCAGCTCCTTCAGGACGATGCGGCCATTGACCTGCATGGCGATCTTGATGTCGTCCGTGTCCAGCGCCATGGCCTGCAGGTCCCGGCCAAAGTCGGACGAGCGCACCGGGTACTCCCCCAGGTTCGCCCGCAGCGACGCCGCCATCACCTTCAACGGAAAGCAGCGCCTCGCCCCCTCGAGCACCTGCGCCAGCGGCGGCAGGTCCACCGAGGCGACCTCCGTCGTGAACTCGTCGCCCGAGTAGAAGGCATACCGGCCCTCGCGCATGCCCAGCACCCGCGCGAGGTTGTCGCGCGTGTAGTCGCGCAGCAGCTGCGACAGCTCCTCGCCCGCCGCCTCCACCCCCGCGTCCGCCAGCGCCGCGCCGATGCGCAGCCCGGACGCCAGCGCCTCCACCACCCGCTCCGCCTGCGCGGCCGTCGCCAGCGTGCGCGCGACGAGGTAGCGCGGAAGTGAGTCCTCCTTCGCCGACGAGTCGAAGCTCACCGGCCCACCGCGCAGGAAGTACACCCGCCGACTCAGGCCTCGGTGCGCCGCCACCAGCACACCATCCCGGCGCAGCCGGTGGATGGAGTGCAGGAGCGAGGGCAGTGGATAGCCCTTCAAGTCACCGCTGTTCACCGCCGGACGCGACAGCGTGGCCGAAAGCCCCGTCAGCGGCACCGCCTGCGCCGCGCGCACCAGCGACTCCAGCCGAGGCACCAGCTCGCCCGGCTTGAGCGGGTCCGCCACGTACGCGTTCACCTTGAGGTCCAGCACCGAGGCCACACCCCGCGCCCGGCCCAGGTGGCCCTTGTCGATGGCGACAATCGGCACGCGCCCGCCCTGGCTGTGCCCTCGGATGAGGTGCACCACGTGCGAGCCTTCCACTCGGGGAAGGTCCACCGACAACACCATCACATCCGGGTTGTCCGCCGCGAAATGCTCCAGCACCGCGATAGGGTCATTCACCGCGCGCACGGAATACCCGGCCTGGGAGAGCAGACCCGTCAGGTGTTCGAGCGTGGGGGGATGGCTCTCGGCGAGCAGAAGCGTCTTCAAGGGTAGCGCAGTCTACACCTTCACCCTGGCTTGCATCAGGGTACGATGCGCCCCCCTCACATGACGCCCCCACCCCGAATCCTCGTCGTGGCAGGCGAGGCCTCCGGCGACGCACACGCCGCCGAACTCGTCGCCGCCCTCCAGGCCCGCCGCCCTGACCTCACCTTCTTTGGCATGGGAGGCTCGCGCCTGGCCGCTCGGGGGGTGGAGCTGCTCTTCGACGCTCGAGAGGTGTCCGTCATGGGCATCACCGAGGTCCTTCCCCGCATTCCCCGCATCCTCCAAATCCTCAAGGGGCTGGCGAACGCCGCCACGGAGCGACGCCCCGACGTCGCCATCCTCGTGGACATCCCGGACTTCAACCTGCGGCTGGCCGAGAAGCTCAAGGCCCAGGGCATCCCCGTCGCCTATTACATCTCGCCGATGATCTGGGCGTGGCGCCGGGGCCGGGTCCGCACCATCAAGCGGCTGGTGGACCGGATGCTGTGCATCCTCCCGTTCGAGGAGGACTTCTATCGCGAGGCCGGAGTGAGTGCCCGTTACGTGGGCAGCCCCGTCGTCGAGCAGGTCCCCGCCCCCGACACCGCCGTCGCCTTTCGCGAGCGGCTGGGCCTGGACAAGGACGCCCCCACGCTCGCGCTGCTACCGGGCAGCCGGATGAGTGAGATTCGCAGGCTCCTGCCGGCGATGGTGGCCGCGGCGAAGCGCCTGTCCGCCGAGCGCCCCGGGCTCCAAATCGTCGTCCCCGTGGCCCCCACCATCCCCCGCCAGGAAGTGCTCTCCCATTTCGAGGGCAGTGGCCTGAAGCCCGTGCTGGTGGATGGGCGTGCCCCGGAAGTCGTGGGCGCCAGCGACGCGGCGGTGGTGGCCTCCGGTACAGCCGTGTTGGAAGCAGGACTGATGCAGCGCCCCCTGGTCGTCATCTATCGGGTGTCGCTCATTACGTACTGGGTGGGCCGGCTGATGCTGAAGGTGGCCTTCGTGTCCCTCATCAACCTGCTGGCCGGCCGGCGCGTGGTGCCAGAGCTGCTCCAGGGCGAGATGACGCCCGAGCGAATCGCGGACGAGGTGCGCCGGGTGTGGACCCCCGGTGCGCCACGGGAGGAGATGTTGAAGGGGCTGGCGGAGGTGCGGGGGCGCCTGGGCGAGGCAGGAGCGGCCACCCGGGCGGCTGAGTCGGTGATGGAGCTACTGCCCCCGCGCGCCATTTAGGGTATGTCGGCCCGGCCATGAACCCTGCGCTGGTCTGCATCCCCACGTACAACGAGCGGGAAAACATCGAGGCCATCACCCTGGCGGTGCTCAAGGCCGACCCCCGCGTCGATATTCTCGTCGTCGACGACAACTCCCCCGACGGCACGGGGCAGATCGCCGACCAGCTCGCGGCGAAGGAGCCCCGGGTTCGCGTCCTGCACCGCGAAAAGAAGGAGGGCCTGGGTCGCGCGTACCTCGCCGCCTTCCGCTGGGCGCTGGCCGAGGGCTACACGTACATCCTGGAGATGGACGCGGACTTCAGCCATGACCCGCGCTACCTGCCCGGCCTGCTGGATGCCGCCGAGGCGGGCTCCGACCTGGTGCTGGGCTCGCGCTATGTCACCGGGGGCGGCACGGTGAACTGGGGCGTTGGCCGGCAGGTCATCAGCCGCGGCGGCAGCCTCTACGCCCGAACGATTCTGGGCGTGGGCGTCTCGGATTTGACGGGCGGCTTCAAGTGCTTCCACCGCCGGGTGCTGGAGGCCATCGACCTGGATGCCGTGCACAGCACCGGCTATGCGTTCCAGATTGAACTCACCTACCGCACGCTGAAGAACGGCTTCACCGTGCGAGAGATCCCCATCATCTTCGAGGACCGGCGTGTGGGACACTCGAAGATGAACAAGAAGATCTTCGCCGAAGCGCTCACCATGGTGTGGAAGCTGCGTCTCACGGTGTAGCGAAGAAGGGCGTGCGGTGATGAAGGCATACCTGGCGCAATTCCTCGTCGCCCTTCCGGCGATCTTCTTCGTCGTGGACCCCATCGGCGTGGTGCCGCTGTTCCTGGCGATGACGTCCGGCGACACGAAGGAGAAGATTCGCCGCACGGCGATGCGCGCGTGTCTGGTGGCGTGCGGGCTGATGACGTTCTTCGCCCTGTTCGGCACCATCATCTTCAAGGTGTTCGGCGTGTCGCTGGGGGCCTTCCGCGTCGCGGGCGGCATCCTCCTGCTCATCACCGCGTTGGACATGCTCCGCGCCCGGCCTTCCGCGACTCGCACCACGCCCACGGAGGAGCAGGAAGGCGCGGTGAAGGAAGACGTGGCCATCGTCCCGCTGGCCATTCCGCTCTTGTCCGGCCCCGGCGCCATCGCCACCGCCATGGTGCTGATGGCCCGAGGCAACTCCATGACCGCCACCCTGCCCGTGCTGGCGGCCATCATCCTCACCTTCGTGGCCAGCTACTTCATCCTGCGCGCCTCCGGCCTGGTGCAGCGGGTGCTGCGTCAGTCCGGGGTCGCCATCGTCGAGCGCGTCATGGGGCTCATCCTCGCCGCCATCGCCGTGCAGTTCATCGCGGATGGCGCCAAGGAGTTGATGAAGTAGCTCACTTGCCCGCGACCCACTGAGGGCCCGCGCGCTTCAGCGTGCCCTGGGGCGTGCCTTCCAGCGTGAGTTCGTCCGGACCGGAGCGGCGCGCGTCGTACGCGTAGCCCTCTCGCACTTCCTGCAGGTACACCACCACCGCGTCGAGGACGCTCTCCTGGACGACCTTGAAGGTGGCGTCGCCGCAGCGGGGCTCATCACCTTCGAAGAAGCGCTCCAGCATGGACTGCTCGGGGCGCCGCACGTACACCCGCACCGGGGTGGGCTCCTGCCGGCCCTGGGCGGCGATCTCCTCCACCACGCGCGACGGGGTCGGTTCCTTCAGCACGGATTGAATCAACGAGCACTTCTCCGCCTCCACCTCCCGCCTCACGGCGAGCGGCGCCTGATGCGCGCAGCCCGCCCCCGCCAGGAGCGTGACACCCACCACGCCCCAGGCCCACCGTTGGAATCGCTCCATCCCGTCGCCTCCTCGTTGCGTCGTCGCGTCCGCTACAGCTTCCGCCACCGCGGCGAGAAGGGCGCCCCGTCCAGCGTCGGGTCCTCCACCGCGATGATGTATTCGGCCCGGCGGTTGCCCGCCTCCGCCGTCTCGTCCGGAGTCCGCACCGCTGGCGACTCCTCCCCGAATCCCTCGTAGAAAATCGGAACCTTCAGCCCGCGCTGACGGAAGGCCGCGGCGATGCTCCGCGCCCGCTTGAGCGACAGCTCCCGGTTGTCCGCCGTGGCGCCCACCGTGTCCGTGTGCCCCAGGACGTACAGACGAACCGCCGCGAAGCGGCCGTATTTCGCCAGCGCCTCCGCGATCAACGCATGGCTCCTGTCCAGCTTGCCGCGCTCCGCGGCGGGAATGTCCGCGCGGCCCGAGGCGAAGCTCACCTCTTCGTGTGGAATGTCCACGCGCCAGGGAAAGAGGTCCACGCCCGTGTAGAAGTCCGATGTGTCGAAGGCTCGGAGGGAAATCTTCATCACCCGGCCCTCGGCGGGCGGCCAGCTCAACGAAAGCGGCGTGCCCGCCACCTCGCCCTTGAAGGGCACCTCGCCCTCGAAGGCCTTCTTTCCGGTGTCCATCAGCACCGTCAGCTCCACGTGGCCCGCGGGACGCGAGAGCTGGAAGCGAAGCTTGCGCCCCGCAACGTCCACGTCCTCCGGCCGCACGTCCAACCGCAGCGGCCCGTTGAGCTCCGTGTCGAGGGACAGCGGCATGCTGCCCGACTCGCCGTTGGGGAAGCGCACCACCAGCTCGCCTTCGTAATGAAAGCGGCCCTCGGGTTGCTCCAGCTCGATGCGCCGGGTGACACCCGGCTTCCCCCCGCCCTTCACCTCGACCACCTTCCCGTCGCCGCGCTTCAGCTTCACCTCGAAGCCCGCGATGGGCTCTTCGATGTGCACGAGCAATGCCGGGAGCTTCTCGCCCACCGCGGCCCGACCCTCCAGGGACACCCGGATGGCGTCCGCGAACGCGGGCAACGGGGTTGCGGCGACAAGACTGAGCACTAGCAGCAGGCGGGCATTCATGGCGCGGCGTCGACCTCCGGCGTCACGGGCCGCGCTGCAACAGCGGCCCGGATGGGTGGATTCCTCCGCGACAGGGTAGGCGGATGCTCCCTGCGAGCAAATGCTTCGCGAGCCAGACGCGAACAGCGCGACGGAATTCACCCGCGCGCGCCATGGACGCCGGCAGCCGGGGAGGCATGCTCCAGCTTCCTACCCGCTCTCCGGAGCCCGGCTCAGGGCACGCCGACGAGGGTGATGCCCGCGGCCCGCGCGCCCGCGAAGAGCTCCGGCGCGTCCAGCAGGACGGTGCGCCCCGCCTCCAGCGCCAGCACCTTCGCGCCCACTTCCTTCATCACTTCCAGCGTGCGGGGCCCGGCGGCGGGCAAATCAAAGCGCAGGTCCTGCTGCGGCTTGCAGCGCTTCACCACCACCGCGCCCGCACCACCCAGCAGACGACCTCCGCGACGGATGGCCTCGTCGGTGCCTTCCACGGCCTCCAGCGCCAGGACATGGCCCTGGTGCACCACCACCGTCTGGCCAACGTCCGCCTGCCCCAGCAGCACGGCGACCTCGCGCCCGAGCGCGACGTCCTGCTCCTGCGTCGCACTCAGGGGCGGTCCCGCCAGGTGTCCCGCTGGGCACAGCACCTCTCCCAGGAAGTCCGTGGGGGCGATGATGGTGATGCCGCGCGACTCGAAGTCCGCGGCCACCGCGCGCAGGAGCGCGTCATCCCGGAAGCTGCGCAGGCGGGAGATGATGCGCATGGCGCCCAGGTCCGGACGCGCGTCCTTCAGCGCCTTCACCCGGCCGATGCCACCCGCCATGGCCGCCTGCTTCACGGCCGCGGCCTGGAAGGCCTTCTGGATGCGGTTCACCTGCCCCACGCGCACCCAGGTGAGCGAGGCGACCTCGGAGGCCAGCGCCGGGTCTGTCTCTCCCCGGTGCGCCACGGCCACCACCTCCAGGCCCCGAGCCCGCGCCGCGCGCGCGAAGAGGAGCGGAAGCTGGCCGTTGCCCGCGATGAGACCAATCTTGTCGACGACGGGAGGCTCGCGCTCCATGTCCACGGACTAGCGCGTCAGCCCGCGCTTGCTCTGCGCGATGAAGTCCACGAGGTGGTCGACCTCGGGGTGGCCCGCCAGCTCCGTGCGCAGCCGCGCCAGCGCTTCCTGGAGCCCCAGCTTGGAGCGGAACAGGATGCGGTGGGCTTCCTTGATGCGCTCGATCTGCTCCTTGGAGAAGCCGCCGCGCTCCAGGCCCACGGTGTTCAGGCCCACCAGCTCCGCCCGGTCCCCCTGCGCCGTGGCATACGGGGGAATGTCCATGGTCACCATGGCGCCGCCGGAGATGAAGGCGAACCTGCCCAGGCGGGTGAACTGGTGCACCGCCGCCAGGCCGCTGATGATGACGTGGTCCTCCATCGTCACGTGGCCCGCGAGCGCGGACCCGTTGCCGATGCGACAGCCGTCTCCCACGATGCAGTCGTGGGCCACATGGCTGTTGGCCATGAAGAGGTTGCCGTTGCCGACCCGCGTCGCGCCGCCGCCGCCCGCCGTGCCCTTGTGCAGGGTGACGAACTCGCGAATCGTGTTGTCGTCGCCGAGCGTGAGCTCGGTGTCCTCACCCGCGTACTTCAAGTCCTGCGGGTCCGCTCCCACCGAGGAGAACTGGAAGATGCGGTTGCGCGCGCCGAGCGTGGTGCGGCCCTCGATGACGACGTGGGGCCCCACGCGGGAGCCCTCGCCAATCGTCACCTGGGGACCAATGACCGAGAAGGGTCCCACCTCGACCGTGTCGTGCAGACGCGCATCGGGATGAACCACCGCGGAGGGATGAACCTGAGCCATGTCGTTTCCTCTGCCTCGCCAGCTCGCGGTCAGGACGCCGCGCCCTCTGCCGCTCCAGCGTCCTTGTTCTTGTCCACCACGGTGGCCAGGAACTCGCCTTCGGCGACCTTCACTCCATCCACGGTCGCCGTGCCCTTCGTCTTCCACACGGCGCCCTTGTGTCGCAGCACCTCGATGAGGAGCTGCAGCCTGTCTCCCGGCACCACCGGCTTGCGGAAGCGCGCCCCGTCCACGCCCATCAGGTAGGTCACCTTCTGGGTCGGGTCCATGTTCTCGCTCTTATACGCAAGGATGGCCGAAGCCTGGGCGAGCGCCTCCAGGATGAGCACACCCGGCATCACCGGGTGCCCCGGGAAGTGACCGTTGAAGAAGGGCTCGTTGATGGTGACGTTCTTGTAGGCCGTGATCTTCTGGCCCGGAACAATCTCCACCACCCGGTCAATCAGGAGGAACGGATACCGATGCGGCAGCAGGTTCTGGATTTCTCCGATGTCCATCACTCCCCCTTCGCCTTCTCGAGCTGCTCCACCCTGCGGCGCAGGGCCCGCATTTCCTTGAGCAAGTCCGCGACCTGCCCCGACGCCGCGCTGGCACGCAGCCACTCGCGGTGGGCAATCGCCGGACTGCCACTCACCACCTGACCATCCGGGACGTCATGGGCCACGCCGGACTGGGCGCCGACCTTGGCCAGGTCACCCACGCGGATATGGCCCACCACGCCCACCTGCCCGGCCAGCACCACGCCGGTGCCAATCTCCGCCGAGCCAGACACGCCCGCCTGCGCGCAGATGAGCGACATGGGCCCCACGCGCACGTTGTGGGCGATCTGCACCAGGTTGTCGAGCTTGCTGCCTCGCCCCACCACCGTCTCGCCCACCGTCGCGCGGTCGATGCAGGTGCAGGCGCCCACTTCGACGTCGTCCTCGATGCGGACGTTGCCGACCTGGGGAATCTTGAAGTGCTCGGGCCCCTCTTCGCCCTCGGGATTGAAGGCGAAGCCAAAGCCGTCCGCGCCCACCACGCTCGCCGCATGGAGGATGACGCGGGAGCCGATGACACAGCGCTCGCGCACCGTGACGTTGGGATGCAGGACGCTGTCCTCTCCCACCGTGGCGTGCTCCCCCAGATAGGCACCGGGATACAGCACGCTGCGCGCGCCCACCCGGGCGCCCGCTTCCACGCACGCGCCCGCCAACACCGTGGCCTCCGGATGGACGGTGGCCTCCGGATGGACCCACGCGCCAGGACGGATGCCGGGCGCGGGGCGGGTGGCCGGATGGAACAATCGCAGCAGCTTCGCGTAGGCGAGGTGCGGGTTGGACACACGCACCAGCGAAAGACCCTCGCGGGGCGGGGCGTCACCGCCGACCAGCACGGCCGAAGCCTTGGAGGCCTCGAACTGGCGGCGGTAGCGCGTGTTTCCGTAGAAGGACACGTCTCCCGGGCCGGCTTCTTCAAGCCCGTTGAGTCCGTGGATGAGCTGCTCAGGGTCACCGAGAAGCTCTCCCCCGACATGGGCGGCGAGCTCCCCGAGCCGTCGGGGTGCGGGGGAGGTCTTCACGTGGAGCCGATTACTTCGTCGGGGCGTCCTTCGCCGCCGTCGTCTTCGTCGTCTTCGAGCCGTTGTAGGCGCGAATCACTTCGTTGGAGATGTCGTACTGGGCCTTGGCGAAGACGATGCCCGAGTCACGCTTGTCCAACACCATGCCCAGGTCGTCCCGCTGGGCGATGGACGCCACCACCTGGTCGATCTTGTTGATGATGGGCTCCATCTCCTGGCGCTCCTTGGTGGCGGCCTCGCCGCGGCTCTTCTCCCACTTCTGGGCGAGCACCATCACCTTGCGCTGCAGGTCCGCTTCCTTCTGGGCGCGGACGTCGGGAGTCATCGCGCTGGACTGCTTGTCCAGCGTCTCCTTCTCCGTGCGCAGAGCGGTCTGCTCCTTGTCGATTTCCTTCTGCTTCTCCTCCAGCCACTTCTGGAGGCGGGCCTTGGCGGCCTTGCCGTCATCCACCTCGAGCAGGACGCGCTGGAGGTCCACGTAGGCGACCTTCAGGTCGGCGGCCGAGGCGGCCACCGGCAGGGCAAGCGACAGGACGGCGGCCATGGCCGCGACAGTGGTGCGAAGCGACATGTTCAACAGCTCCTCAGGGAAGGGTACAGGGTCCGACGTCAGACGCCCGGGCTTGTTCAACCCTTCCCGCCAGGGCGGGGCCGGGACGACGGACGATGGCTTATCAGAAGAAGTTGCCGATAGTGAACTCGAACAGAATCCGGTCGTCTTCCGGCCGCCTGGTCAGCGGGATGCCCCACTCGAAGCGCAGGGGACCAATCGGGCTGAACCAGCGGAAGCCAAAGCCCGCGGAGTGGAAGAGGCCGAGCGGCAGCTTGTCCTGTCGGTCCTGGAAGAACCGTTCGTTCGAGGCGAAAGCATTGCCCGCGTCATAGAAGAGCACGCCGCGCAGGCCGGCCTTCTCGAAGATGGGGAACTCGAGTTCGAAGTTGAAGACGAGCTGCTTGTTGCCGCCGACGAGGAAGTCCGTGACGGTGGCGTCCGGGTTGCTGGAGCGGGGCACCTTCACCGAGGGGCTGATGCTGCGCAGGTAGTAGCCGCGGACGCTGTTGATGCCACCCACGTAGTACAGCTCGGAGATGGGCAGCGGACTGTTCGAATCCAGCTGCTGGATGTAGCCGATGGTGGCGTTCGTCTTGAACACGAAGCCCAGCGGCATCGGGAAGTACAGGCGCGAGTAGGCCGTGTACCGGTTGAAGAGGAACGTGCCGCCCATGAAGTCCGGCGCCAGCTCCACCGAGCCGTAGTGGATGAAGCCGCGCGAGGGGAACAGGCGGTTGTCTCGGCGGTCGAACGACAGCGAGAGCCGGGCCGCGCTGGTGGTGCCGGAGAGGAACTGGTTGGCCAGGAGCACGGCGCCCAGGTTCGAGCCCGCCTCCACGTTCACCCACTCACGGGTGTAGCCGACCGTGCCGAGCAGGTCGTCGATGAACTGGTAGCCGATGGAGATGGTGCCACCGGTGGAGTTGCGGATGAAGCCGTCGTAGTCGGCCTGGACTCGGAAGAACTCCGCGGACAGCAGGTAGTTGGTGTCCAGGAAGTACGGGTCATAGAACGACAGCTGCACCAGGGAGCGCAGGCCGGAGATCTGCGCGGACGCGGAGACGCTCTGGCCCCAGCCCAGGAAGTTGTTCTGGGAGATCTGCGCCGTGAAGATGAAGTTCTCCACGTTGGAGAAGCCGAGGCCGACCTGGAAGGTACCGGTGGCCTTCTCCTTCACCTCCACGTGCAGGACGATGGTGTCGTCCGTGCTGCCCGCGCTCTGAGTGATTTCCACCGTCTCGAAGAAGCCCAGCGCGGTGACGCGCTCCTTGCTGCGGCGCACACCGGTGCCGCTGTAGAGTTCGCCTTCGTACACACGCAGCTCGCGGCGGATGACCTTGTCGCGCGTCTTGCTGTTGCCGACGACGTCGATGCGCTCGATGGTGACCTGGGGGCCCTTCTGCACGTCGAAGGTCAGGTCCACCGTGCGGTTGTCCGCGTTGACGCTGGTGACGGGGTTGATGTTCGCGTACGCGTAGCCCCGGTCGAAGTAGATGTCCGACACGCCGACGATGTCCTGCGACAACTGCGAGCGGTTGAAGCGCTGGCCCGGCGTCGACTTCATCAGCTCGGCCATCTTCTCCTTCGACACGTCGGAGAGCAGGTCGCCAGAGAAGTCGATCTTCCCGATGTCGTAGGGCTCACCCTCGACGATGCGCAGGGTGATGTAGATGTAGCGCTTGTCCGCGGACAGCTGGACGGTGGGCTTGTCGATCTTGACGTTGATGAAACCGCGGTCGTAGTAGGCGATCTGGATGACGGCCAGGTCGCGCTGGAAGGCCTCTTCGCGGTAGGTGCCCTCGCCCGTGAAGAAGGACAAGAAGCCTCCCTCGCGGGTGATCATCGTCTCCTTGAGCACCGACGCGGGGACCTTCTCCGCGCCAATCAAGGTGATCTGCTTCACCATCACCTTGGCGTGCTCGTTGATGATGATGATGACGTCCACGCTGTTGTTAGCGCCGCCCTCGTTGGGCTTGATCTGGTACGTCACCTCCGCGAGGAAGAAGCCCTTCTCCACGTACTTGGCCTGGATCTTCTTCACCGTGCTGCGCACGGTCTCCAGCTCCAGGATGGTGTTGGGCTTGACCTCGATTTCCTCCTTCAGGTCGTCCCGGCTGAGCTCCTCGTTGCCCTTGAGCGTCACCAGGCGGACGATGGGCCGCTCCTCGACGCGGACGACGTAGGCGACGCCGCGCGGAAGCCGCTGCACGAGCAGCTCCACGTTCTGGAAGTACCCCAGGGCCCACACGGCCCGGAGGTCCTCGGCGCTGCGGGCGGACGCCAGGGACTGGCCGACCTTGGTGCGCAACGCGCGGCGGATGGCCTCGGCCTCCACGCGCTTGTTTCCTTCGACGCGAACCTCCACCACCCGGTTGAGGTCATCCTCGGACGCGGGGGCGGCGTCGGCGGGGGCGGCGTCGACAGGGGCGTCCTGAGGACGTTCAGAGGCGGGGGCAGGGGTGCTCGGAACCGGGGCCGCGGAAGGCGCACCCCCGTTCACCTGCGCCTGGACGGAGCCAGGCACGAGCGACCACAGGACGACCGCTAGCAGCGGGAGCAGTGACTTGCGGGACAGAACGGGGTGCCTCAAGGGGAGACCGGCCAGAGAAAGGCGGGGCAATGTACGGGAAGGGGCGCGACGCCCTCAATCCAAAAGCGCGGAGCCATCAAGCCTCCGACACCTGCCCGCCAGCCAGCCGCAGGCGGCGGGGCATGGAACGGGCGAGCGTCTCATTGTGGGTGACGACCACGGCGGTGATGCCCAACTCCCGATTGACGTCTCTCAGGAGCTGGTGGATGCCCTCGCCCGTCGCCGGGTCCAGGTTTCCGGTCGGCTCGTCGGCGAGCAGGACCGCGGGTTTGAGAACCAGGGCGCGGGCCAGGGCCACCCGCTGGGCTTCACCACCGGACAGTTCCCCTGGCCTGTGGTCCACCCGCTGACCCAATCCCACCCGCTCCAGGAGTTCCCGGGCATAACCGTAGGCCCCGGAGCGCTCCCGGCGCTGGATGAGGGCCGGCATGGCCACGTTCTCCAGGGCGGTGAACTCCGGCAGCAGGTAGTGACTCTGGAAGACGAAGCCCATGGTGCGGTTGCGGAACTCGGCGATCTCCGCGTCGTTCATGTCGAACACGGAGCGGCCATCGAAGAAGACCTCGCCGGCGGCGGGGGCGTCCAGGGTGCCCAGCACGTGAAGGAATGTGCTCTTCCCCGCGCCGGAGGCTCCCACCAGCGAGACGAGCTCCCCCTTGCCGATATCGAGCGACACCGCACGCAGCACGTCAATGCGCTTGCCGTGCAGGAAGTAGCTCTTGAAGACGTTGCGGATGGACAACAGCGTCATGGCTACTCCGCCTTGAGCCCTTCCACCGGTTCCACGCTGCTCGCCTTGAGGGCCGGGTAGATGGACGCCAGGTAGGTGACGAGCACCGCGATGACGACAGCCAGCGCGGTCTGCAAAGGTTCGATGCGCACCGGCAGCGCGGGAATGTAATAGACCTCCGGGTCCAGCTTGATGCCGACCTTCTCGATGAAGAGACACCAGGCAAGGCCGGAGAACAGGCCCAGCAGGCCTCCGGCGACGCCAATCTGGAGCCCTTCCGCGAGGAAGATCTTCACGATGCCGCCATCGGGGACACCGAGCGCCTTGAGGACGGAGATCTCCTTGCGCTTCTCCAGCACCAGCATGATGACCGTGGCGACGATGAGGCCCGCGGCGACGATGATGATGATGGAGAGGATGATGCCCATCACCAGCTTCTCCAGGCGCAGCGCGGAGAAGAGGTTCTTGTTCATCTCGCCCCAGTCGCGGGCGCGGTAGGGGTACCCACCGAGCAGCTTCACCACCTGGCCGGAGATACGCCGGGCATCGTCGATGTCGAGCACCTTCAGCTCGATGCCGGACGCGCCCTGGATGTTGAAGAAGTCCTGCGCTTCCTTGAGCAGGATGTAGACGAACTTGGAGTCGTACTCGTACATCCCCGAGTAGAAGACGGCCGCCACGCGGAAGGCCCGGTTCTTGGGGATGGGCCCCGTGGGTCCCAGCTCCGTGCCCAGGGGCGACACCACGTTCACCCGGTCGCCCACGACCACGCGCAGGGACGCGGCCAGTTCGCGGCCGATGACGATGCCGGGCAGCACGGGCGGCTTCGTCGGCTTGCCGGAACGGCGGATGATGTCGTCTCCGCCCTCCTCCCCTGCCCCGCCCCCCTCGGGCGTCTCCGACTCTTCCTCGTCCAGTCCGCGCGAGAGGATCTTCTCCGGCGTGTAGAGGATGTCGAGCGAGCCGTTGCCGAGGATGTTGCGGGGCAGGTCCGTGACCTCGCCCACCGTGGCCGGGTCGATGCCCTTGATGATGACGCCGTCGACGTTGCCCTCGGAGGCAATCATCACCTGGTTGATGATGAACGGCGTCTGCCCAGCGATGCCGGGCACCTTGCGGATGGACTCCATCACCTTGGAGTACTCAGGAAGGTCGCCGGCATACCGCGTCACCACCGCGTGCGCGTTGGTGCCCAGAATCTTCTTCTGGAGGTCCGCCTCGAAGCCGCTCATCACCGACAGGACGATGATGAGGGCCATGACGCCCACGCCCACGCCGCCCACCGACAGCGCGGTCATCATCATGGTGGGCGACTGCTCGCGCAGCTTCAGCGAGTGCAGCGCCTCCGACGCGGCCAACGGGTCCGACAGGCCCAGCGCGCGGATGCGGGTGCGCTCCACCGCGGCCTCGGCGGCGCGGATGATGAAGTACACGAGCAAGGGCGGGATGATGCCGAACATCAGCACCGCCAGCGTCCCCAGCAGCAGCGACGGGCGGAAGACGGCCACGTGGCGGCGGGCGACGAACAGCTCGAAGCCCAGCTTCAGGTCCACGCGCCCACTGCCGGCGGCGACGAAGCCCGTGTTGATGCCCAGCACCAACGCCAGCACCAGGCCGGTGAAGGTCAGCCAGTACGCCAGCTCGGGGCGGCCGAGCAGGCTCGCCACGTACGTCACCTCGCGCAGCCGGTAGCCCAGTTGGAGCTGGAGCCACGGAATCCGCTCCATCAAGGTGAGCAGGAGGGGGACGGGCAGCCCCAGGTAGAGGACGCCGATGGTGGCTTCCGGCAGCGACAGCCGCTGCGCGCGAGACGCCCCCACGAAGCCGGAGATGAAGGCCACCGCGGCGGCAATCACCAGGGAGATGGCGAACGCCCCGGTGGGAGGCAGCGACAGCCCTCCGCCCGAGTCCTTCGCCGCGCTCAGGTCCGAGGAGGGCACGCCACTGGACAGCACCGTCTGGAGGAGGACGAGGACCAGCTCCGCGAGCAGGATGCCGCCGCCGTAGGCCCCCAGCGTGCTCCAGTAGAAGTCCCGGTAGCGCGCCAGACGCGGGTACAGCGGAGCCCCGGCCGCGAGGCTCGGGCCCTCCGTCGTCGCCGGCGCGCGCTGGGTCCCCAGCGCGACCAGTCCCCAGCCCAGCAACCAGATGAGCGTGCCGGAGACGAGCGACCAGGACCCGGCGGGCGGCAGCGAGTCCTTCACCGCGGCATGCACCGGCAGGAGGGAGGCCCCGTTGATGGCCTGGAGCACCCCGCCCCAGCCGAAGAGGGACAACCCCAGCGCGGAGCTCACCTCCGCCCAGGCGCCGGACGCGGAGATGGACCACCCGAGCAGGATGAATCCGACCAGGGCCACGAGGGCCCCGGCCCAGAGGAGAATCCAGCGGTGGACGGTCTGCCGTTCTGCCGAGTGCACTTGGCCTCCTGGCTACTTCGCCAGTGGCTTGAGGAGGGGGAACAGGATGACGTCGCGGATGCTCTGAGAGTCCGTGAACAGCATCGCGAGACGATCAATCCCGATGCCTTCGCCCGCCGTGGGAGGCATGCCGTGCTCGAGTGCCCGGATGTAGTCCTCGTCGTAGTCCATCGTCTCCTGCTGTCCGCGCTGCTTGGCGTCGAGCTGGGCCTGGAAGCGGCCCTTCTGGTCCAGCGGGTCGTTCAGCTCGGAGAAGGCGTTCGCGATTTCCCGCCCCGCCACATACAGCTCGAACCGGTCCGCGATTTCCGGATTCTGGTCGTTCCTGCGGGCCAGCGGGGAGACGGCGGTGGGGAAATGGGTGATGAAGGTGGGATGAATCAGGGTGTGCTCGACGTGGGCCTCGAAGAGGGCGCCCACCAGCTCCCCGTGGTTCATCGTATCAATCGCGCGCCGCTCGGACTCGCCATGCGACGTCTTGAGCAGCTCGTGGCGCAGCTTGTCGGCGTCCGCCATGTCCTTGTCGGAGAGCGTCCCGCCGCCCACGGCCTCGCGGATGGCCTCCACCATGGAGATGCGCTTCCAGCCCTTGCCGAAGTCCAGCACATGCTCGCCGTACTTCACCTTGGTGTCGCCGGTGACGGCCTTGGCCGCCTCGGAGATCATCTCCTCGCTCAGGTCCATCAGGTCCTCGTACGTGGCGTACGCCTGATAGAACTCGAGCATGGTGAACTCGGGGTTGTGCCGGGTGCTGACGCCCTCGTTGCGGAAGTTCCGGTTCACCTCGTAGACGCGCTCCAGGCCGCCCACCACCAGTCGCTTCAGGTACAGCTCTGGAGCGATGCGCATGTACAGGTCGATGTCGAGCGCGTTGTGGTGCGTGGAGAACGGCCGCGCCGCGGCACCCGACACCAGCGGGTGCATCATGGGCGTCTCCACCTCGATGAAGTCACGGCCGTCGAGGAAGGAGCGGATGAAGCGGACGAGCTTGTTGCGCCGGAGGAAGGTCTGCTTCACGTCCGGGTTGGACACGAGGTCCAGGTAGCGCTGGCGGTAGCGGATCTCCACGTCCGTCAGGCCGTGCCACTTCTCCGGCAGGGGCCGCAGGGACTTGGTGAGCGGCGCGAACTTCGTCGCCGCCAGCGTCAGCTCGCCCGTCTTCGAGCGGAACAGCGTGCCGGTGACGCCCAGGAAGTCGCCCAAGTCACACAGCTTGAAGACCTCGTAGCCTTCCGCGAGCGCGTCCTTCTTCATGTGGACCTGGATTTCGCCGGAGCGATCTCTCAGCTTGATGAAGGCGGCCTTGCCAAACGAGCGCATCGCCACGAGCCGACCCGCGACGTCGTAGGAGACGGGGGTCTGCTCCAGTGCTTCGGGGGTGTCATCAGCGTGTTTCGCGAGGATGTCGGCCGCGAGGTGCTGGGGGCGGTGGCCATTGCCGTAAGGGTTGAAGCCGGCCTCACGCCATTTCGCGGCCTTCTCCAGCCGCTGGTCGTAGATTTCCTGCTCCTTCGAGCCCAGTTCGTTGTTCTGGTCGTCAGCCATCGCGCGCCCTTCCAAGAGGCGCGGCACCGTAGCCAAGGCTCCCTCAGGACGCAACGCAACACATCGGGAAGCTTCAGGGGGCCGCCATCAACAGGAAGGCAGCGACCGCCGCGGCCAGCAGCAGGGGAATGAGAATCTCCACTGGAAAGCGGTGCTGCATGTGCGCCATGTGCAGGCCCTTCAGCCCGAAACGACGCTGGCGGCGCACTCGAGTCATCACCAGCGACGCCAGCGCGGGCGGGGCCTTCTCGCGCTCCACGCCCTGGAGACGTCGTACGGTGCGCGAATATCCCTCCCACCCCTGGCGGCACTCGTCGCAGCCGTCCAGGTGCGTACGCACCGCCTGCGCCTGGGGGGCGGGCAGCTCGTCGTCGGCGAGCGCGAAGAAGAGGGCCTTGGCCTCGCGGTGGTTCAGGTGCGGGTCCACGTCCGGGAGTCTGCGATGGAATCCACTCATGGCTCAAGCCGCCCCAGGAGGTTCGCCAGCTTTTCGCGCGCCCGGTGGAGCCGGCTCTTCACCGTGCCCTCGGGCAGTTCGGTAATGTCGACGATTTCGTCGTAGCTCAGCCCTTCGATGTCTCGCAGGGCCACCAGCATGCGTGCGTCGGGCTCGAGCTGGGAGATGGCCCACTGCACCCGGGCCCGCTCACGCGCGGACTCCAGCGCGGCATCCGGTGCGGGCGGAGCTCCAGGCCCGTCCACCCACAGGGTGCTCGTCTCGTCGTACTCCTCCGAGCGGCCCCTGCCTCGACGCTTCAGGTACTTCAGCCGGTTGATGCAGTGGTTCTTGGTGATGCGGAACAGCCAGGTGGACAGCTTCGCGTCCTCGCGGAAGCGGCGGACGTTCTGGTGCACGCTGACGAAGATTTCCTGCACCAGGTCGTGGGCTTCCTCGCGGTCCCCCACCATGCGGACACAGAAGTCGTAGAGCCGGTCCTGATGCGTGCGCACCAGTTGCTCGAAGGCCTCGGGTTCGCCCTGGCGCAGCCGGGCCAGCAGGACCGCGTCCTCGCGCCGTGACGCGGTCGCATCCGCGGCCGGCCCGTCCTGTCCGATTTCGAGCACGCCGCCCGGCGACACCAGTGTCCTCCCGCGACAGCCCCTCCGAGGAGGAAGGGCCACTGCCCCTTCAAGCCTATCCCGTTCCCCTGCCCCACCGCGCCTCCGACAACAAGGCGCGGAAAAAGGTTCCCGGGTGTCGGGGGCTAATCCATCGCCGCGTTGCGGTTGGGGTTCTTCACCCCCAACAACTGCGCGGTAATGAACTCCTCCAGGTCGCCGTCCAGCACTGCGTCCACGTTGCCCGTCTCCACACCGGTGCGCAGGTCCTTCACCATGCGGTAGGGGGCCAGCACGTAGGAGCGGATCTGCGAGCCGAAGGAGATGTCCTTCTTCGCGGCCTCGGCGGCGTCGCGCGCGGCCTCGCGCTTCTTCATCTCCAGCTCGTACAGGCGGCCTCGCAGAATCTTGAAGGCCATTTCCTTGTTGGCCGACTGCGAGCGCTCCGTCTGGGTGGTGACGATGATGCCCGTGGGAAGGTGGCGCAGCTGAGCGGTGGAGGACGTCTTGTTCACCTTCTGTCCACCCGCGCCGCTGCCTCGGATGAACTTCAGCTCGATGTCCTTCTCGGGGAGGTCGATCTGGATGGCGTCATCCACCTCCGGGTAGACGTCCACCGACGCGAAGGCCGTCTGCCGCCGCGCGTTGGCGTCGAACGGGGAGATGCGCACCAGCCGGTGCACGCCCACCTCGGCCTTGAGGTAGCCGTAGGCGAAGTCGCCTTCGATGCGCAGCGAGACGTTCTTGAAGCCCGCCTCCTCGCCCGGCACCTCGTCGCTGATCTCCACCTTCCAGCCCTTCGTCTCGCAGTAGCGCGTGTACATGCGCAACAGCATGGCCGCCCAGTCCATCGAGTCGGTGCCACCGGCGCCGGCGTTGATGTCCATGAAGCAGCTGCTGCGGTCCTGCTCGCCGGACAGCATGCGCGCCAGCTCCAGCTTCGCGACGTCGCCGTCCAGCCCCGCGAGCGAGCCCTCCGCCTCCCGGGCCGTGTCCTCGTCGCTCATCTCCGCCGCCAGCTCCAGCAGCGTCTGCGCGTCGTCCAGCCCGCGCATCACCCTGTCGTAGGAGGCCACGCCCGCCTCCAGCGCGGACTTCTCCTTCAACATCGACTGCGCCTTGGTGTTGTCGTCCCAGAAGGTGGGCAGCGTGCTCTCACGCTCAATCAACGCGATGCGGGACCGCTTGCGGTCCAGGTCAAAGATGCCCCCGGAGCGCCAACACGCGCTCCCGAAGGCCGTTGATCTTCTCCATCGAATCGTTCGCCATGTCTTGTTCTCCGCGGGCGCGCGGTGCCGTCAGCGGCCACCGCGTGGAAGTAGTTTGAAAACGAAAGCGTCAGGGCGTCTTGAGCGGAGCGACGGTGTCGCCACGGTCCGCTGACGCGCGGTGGGTCCCGGTGAAGCGCGCGAGGACACGGTCCAGGCTGAAGGCCCCCGCCATCCCGATGGAGATGGGCAGGATGAGCGCGATGAGCCGCCCGTTGTCCTGGTCGAACGGCGGGAAGAGCTTGAGCAGGATTCCCAGCACCGCCGTCACCGTGAGCACGCCCCAGACCGTGAAGAGCCGGGCTCGCGCCTTCGGGTTGCCCCGCATCAGCGACACACCAAAGGGCACCGCCAGCAGCGTCAGCGGGTTTGCCAGGAACAGGTTCTCGTTCCGGTAGACCACCGTGTGGTCCGTCACCAGCCACATGACGAAGAGCGCCGTGCCTGGAATGCCCAGCACCAGTCCCAGCAGCGCGTTCTCCAGACCGAGCAGCACCCGCGCCAGCCGGCTCCCCCGCTTGCGCTCCCAGGCAGCCAGTCCCAGCGCCCCGCCGCCCAACATCAGGCCCAGCGCGAGAAGCCAGGGGCCCCAGGCGGGCGGCTCGGCGGGGGGACGCGCGCGGTCGGGCGACGCGTAGTAGTTCCAGCTCCTGGCCACCAACGGCCGGGACTGACCATCCGCGCCCTTCAGCTGGAGCGCCGCCACCTGCGTCTCCAACTCGTCCGGGAGGAAGGCTTCCTCCCAGCGGGTGATGGGGTGGTCGATCTCATCGTTCATCATGAAGTCGAGCAGCACGCTCATCGGCGCATTCACCGACGTGTAGCGCCGCGTGTGCTCGCGCAGCGTCATCCGGCCCGGGGCCCGGTCCGCCTCGCGGAGCTGTCCACCCGTGGCCCCGTCAATCATGTCCCGCAGACGCGTGACACAGTTGTCGTTGTAGTGGTGATACAGATATTCGCGATTCTCCGGCAGGACATTGTCGGCCAGTCGCTTTGCGACCTGCTGTCGCTGCTCCGGAGTGAGGTTCAGCTCCTGGATGCGGACGTCGCGGTCCTCGGCTCGGTAGAAACCATAGGTCCTGTCGACGCGCGCCTGCCCGACCCAGAACTCCAGCCGTCCCATCGCGAAGCGGGCGAGCATCGCGTCGTCGAAGGAGAACATCCCGTAGTTGTAGAGGCGCGCCACGCCGAGCCGGCGGTCCTCCACCACCAGCGAGCCATGTCCCCACCACGAGGGCACGTCGTCGCCCGGGCTGAAGGTGGCCAGCGAGATGACGAGGTCCTCGCCCTGGCTCTCCCCCGTTCCCCAGGGAGGCACCAGGTCCGAAGCAGCCGCGCGCGCGGGAGCCGCGAGCAACAGGCCGAGCAGGCAGAGAGCGATGAGCGACAAGCGAGGCATGGCTTTGTCCAACACGCGGGAGGCGGCCTACCTATCATGCACGCCGTCCGACTCAATCGACAGGATGCCGGATTGTCCGCCAGGGGGCCGTGCGAGGCCCCTACATCAGGCTGCGGGCCCGGCGGGCCTTCGCGTCCACCTGGAGCGAGTCCGCCACCATGCCGCGCTCCCCCAGAAGCTCTTCCTCCAGCGCCGCCATCCGCTTCGCATCACGCGGGCGCTCGTGGTCGTGTCCCAGGAGGTGCAGCAGCCCGTGCGCCAGGTAGCGCGCCATCTCCGACTCCAGCGTGCGGCCATACTCCTTCGCCTGTCGCTTCGCCGTGTCCAGGGAGATGACCACGTCGCCCAGCGGGCGCGGGCCCGGCGTCCCCCGGGGCTGCTCGCCCGCGGGGAAGCTCAGGACGTCCGTCGCCTTGTCCTTGTCCCGCCAGGTGCGGTTGAGCCGACGGATGGCGCGGTCATCCACCAGCGACAGCGACAGCTCGCAGTGGGCCAGCGACAGGCGCTTCAGGTAGTCCCGGGCCCACGTCGTCAGGAGCCGGCCGAACTCCTTGCCCTGCCCGTGCGCGACCTGCACCGTCACCACGTTCTCCTTCTCCCGGGGCGCCGGCGCTTCCATGTGCGCGCGCTCCGGACGGAAGGCCGGCGCGCAGACGGACCAGTAGTCACACGCGCCCTTGCCGTCGTTGCGGTACACCACGCGCTTGCCGCGCGGCACCATGCCCACCTCGCCCGCGGGGATGCGCTCGCGGCGCCCCTCCACCACGAGCGTCAGCTCCCCCTTGAGGACGATGACCACCTCGTCGAACTCGGGTCGCTGAGCCGGCTCGGCCCAGCCCGGAGGCGCCAGCATCCGCGCCACGGACGCAGCATCCGTCCCCGTCGTCGCCGCGCCCACGAACTCCTCGATGCGCTTGCCGTCATCCCTCGGGATGACCTTGCCCTTGCGAAGTCTCACGCCGTCACTCCCCGCATCCCACTCACAACGCCCCCGCCGAGCGAGGCTTGTCCTTCGCCTCCACGGCCTTCCCACCCGCCACCACCAGCGGCGGCGCCTTGCCGCCCCCCACCGCACCGGCCGGATAGACGGGACGCGTGTGGTAGATGCCCTCCAGCGTGTGCAGGAAGGACTGGGAGATGAGGTTCAGGTCCTTCAGCGTCAGGTCGCACTCGTCCAGCTGCCCCTCGGAGAAGATAAGGTTGATGATCTTCTGCACCTGCGCATGCAGCTTCGTGCTGGTCGGGTCCGTCATGGACCGCGTCGACGCTTCCACCGCGTCGGCGATCATCACCAGCGCCGCCTCGCGGAACTGCGGCTTCGGTCCCGGATAGCGGTAGATGCTCTCGTCGATGGGCGGCGCGCCTTCCTTGCCCTCCTGCTCCTTCAGGGCCTTGTGGTAGAAATACCCCACCGTGCGCGTGCCGTGGTGCTGCGGAATCGCATCCGCCACCAGCTTGGGAAGCCGGTACTGCCGCGCCATCTCCAGCCCCTCCGTCACGTGGCGCTTGATGATGACGGCGCTCATCGCGGGCGCGAGCGCGTCATGCCGGTTCTCGCCCTTCTGGTTCTCCCCGAAGTACAGCGGGTTCCGACCCTTGCCGATGTCGTGGTAGTACGCGCACGAGCGCGCCAGCAGCGGATTGGCGCTGATGGTCTCCGCGGCGTTCTCCACCAACGTGCCGATGATGATGGAGTGGTGGTACGTGCCGGGCGCCTGGACGATGAGTTCCTTGAGCGCCGGGTGGTTGAGGTTCGCCAGCTCCAACAGCTTGATGTCGGACGCGTAGCCGAACGTCATCTCGATGAGCGGCGTGAGCGCCATCACCATGACGGGCACCGCGAGTGACGAGCCGATGAACGCGCTCACCGCGGTGATGGCCGTGTCCGCCGACAGCCCCTTGCCCTCCACCAGGAACAGGAAGAGCACCGCCACCGTGTTGGCCGCGCCCGTGACGAGTCCCGCCCGGAAGATGCCCACGCGGTCCTTCGCCTTGACGATGCGGTCGGCCGCCACCAGCGAGCCCACCAGCGTGTAGATGCCAAACGCCAGCGAGTTGCCCAGCATCACGCCCGCCAGACAGGCGAAGACCATGGCGAAGAAGAGCGCCAGCTCCTGCGTGAGGATGAAGCGCACCAGCATGGCGCCGGCCGCCACCGGGAACACGTAGTAGAGCGCCTCGATGGGCAGCGCCGTGTACCGGTCCTGGATGGCGTCCGCGATGGACACCCACAGCTGCAACAGGGCCAGCGTCCCCACGAGCAGGATTCCCAGCAGCAACCCGTCCTTGCGGGTGGGCCGGAAGCGTCGGAACGCGCTGATGCAGAAGAAGTACGAGGCGACCACCAGCAGCGCCACCAGCCCCGTGCCCCCCAGTTGCACCTGCACCAGGTCCAACCGGTCCGTCTCCGCGCGCATCCCGCGCAGCACGACGAGGTGCCCTTCGTTCACCAGCTCGCCATCACCGATGACACGCTGGCCCTTCTTGATGGAGATGACCGCGTCCTTCACCGCCTGCGCGGCCTGGTGACGTCGCGCGTCCGTCTCCGCGATGTTGATGGTGAGGTTGGGCCGCACCAGCCGCTTGGCCAGCCGCAGCACGGCGCGGCGCTGCACACCTGGCGCGTCCGGGAGGAGGTTGCCGGGGATGGAGGCGAAGCGGTCCAGCTCCTGGTGCGCCTCGCGAATGTCCACCACCTGTGGCGCGCCGTTGGGCAGCGTGTCCTCGCCCTTGTTCACCACGTCCCGGACGGTGAGCCCCTGGGGCGCCTCTCGCGCCAGCTCCTCCCGGGAGCCCGCGACGTGCACGGGCCCCTGCTCCGAACGGTAGGCCCGCTCCAGAAGCACCAGCGTGGCGGCCTCCACCTCTTCCGAGAACCCCTTCCCGTAGAGCGCCTGGAAGTCCTCCGCCTCCAGCCCCGCGTCACGCTGGCCGAAGAGCAACTCCTGGAGCTCCGCCTGCATCGACTCGCGGCCTCGGCGCTCGCGCTCCACCTGTTCGGGGGTCGGCGCGGGGTGGCGGCGCGGCTTCTTGCCGTCCTCCGGCTCGACGGCCGGCTGGGCGTCCGTCAGCTCCGTGAGCCGCTCCCGCATTGTCGCGAAGGAGGCTCGGACCACGGTGCGCAGATGTCCCACCACCGCGGGGTTCAGGTCATAGACGGGTTTGACGGCGGCCCGGGCGTCCTGGCGCCGCTGGGTCGTCATGGCCCGGTGGACGACCTCGTAGTCGCGCGCGGCCTTGAAGCCCGCGGGAGAGCTGGCCCGGAAGGGCTTGCCGAGGTTCTCCTCCGCGAGCGCGGGAATCTGCTGGCTGTAGAGGCCCGGGGAGATGACGAAGCCCGCCCCCACCGAGACGGCCAGCAGGAGGAACACCTGGACCGCACGCCGCCCCCAGACGCCTTTTCCCAACCCAAGGCGTGCTGCGAGCGCGTCCAACGGACTGGGCGCGGGGGACTGCGGTTCCGGTTCGTCCATGGAGGTCCTCACCCTAGATAGGGGCCGTGGCTCCATCAAGGCCGCAGCGCCCCGGAAAATTCACGGGGGCGGAAATACGAATGCCCGCCCGCCAGGGTACGGGCGGGTGGGCATAGGTAGGCCAGAGCCCGAAGTTCAGCCGACAGCGGCCTCGGGAGTCACGGGAGCCAGGGGCGCGGCCCCCTTGTCCAGGGTCGAAGCGGAGTGGGCGGCCGCGCGAGCGTGCTGGGCCTCCTTCTGCGCCAGCTCCGCCTTGTCGTAGGCGCGGATGACCTCCTGGACCAGCGGGTGCCGGACGACGTCCACGTCGGAGAACTCCGCAAAGTGGATGCCTTCGATGTTCTTGAGCACCGTCCGCGCGTGATTCAGGCCGGACATCTTCCCGGTGGGAAGGTCCACCTGCGTCACGTCGCCGGTGATGACGGCCTTGCTGTTGTAGCCCAGGCGCGTCAGGAACATCTTCATCTGCTCCACGGTGGTGTTCTGCGCCTCGTCGAGGATGACGAAGGCATCGTTGAGGGTGCGGCCACGCATGAAGGCCAGCGGCGCCACTTCCACGACGCCCTCTTCCACCAGGGTCGCCGCGCGCTCGGCGGCCATCATGTCGTGCAGCGCGTCGTAGAGCGGACGCAGGTAGGGATTCACCTTCTCCTGCATGTCGCCAGGCAGGAAGCCCAGCTTCTCACCCGCCTCGACGGCGGGACGCGCGAGGATGATGCGCTTGACCTTGCGCTCCTGGAGGAAGGCCACGGCCATCGCCATGGCCAGGTACGTCTTGCCCGTACCCGCGGGGCCCACCCCGAAGACGATGTCGTGGGCGCGGATGGCGTCCACGTAGCGCTTCTGGGCGATGCTCTTCGGAGCAATCTGCCGGTTGCCGGAGCTCTTGAGCACCGGACCGAGCATGACCTCCTGGAGCGACTCCGCGCCCCGGCCGAGCACCTTGATGCCCTGCTCCACGTCCTCGCGGTACAGGGGGCGGCCCGCGCGAATCATCCCCTCCAGGTTCTCCAGGAGGCGCACGGAGAAGGCCACGGCGTCAGCGGGGCCGGACAGATGGAACTCCGTGCCCCGTTGTCCCACCCGGACCCCGAGGCGCCGCTCCATCAGCTTGAGGTTTTCGTTCTGGTTGCCGCACAGCGCCATGGCCGTCTCATTGTCCCGAACGTCCACCTTGGCGGAGGTGGTCGAGACGGCTGCGGTCGCTTCCAACGTGGCGGGATTTCGCAATGCGTGTCGTTCCTCGGTCGGTACCGCTGTCTTCAACGTAACGCCGCCCCCCAGGCTCCGAAAGACGACTTTGGGTGAAGGCTAGCGCAAGGGTGGCAGGAGGACGAACCGCCGAGCGGCCAGCCGCCGGTAGTAGTACTCCTCCCGCCAGGGGTATCTGAGTTCCTCCGAACTCAACAAACCAGCTTGCACCAAAGCATCCAATCGCTCTGGCAGCTCACCGCGTTCCAGACGGAACACTTCCAGCGCGGCCTCGATTCGGACGCGTTGGGCATCGGAAACATGACGCTGCGCCGCGGCGTCGGCGAACGCGGTGGCCGCGCGAGTGCGCTCCGGATCCGCCAGCGCCACCCTCGACACCACCACCGCCAGCACCGCCAGCACGCCCATGGTGGCGATGACGCGTCCCACCGCGCCCCCCAGGCGGGAGAGCAGGCGCTCGTCCCCTGGCGCGGGAGCCCGAGCCCCCTCGGGGTGGATGACACGCACGTACTCGCCTCGCACGAGGTTGTGCAGGGCCTTGCAGGTCTCGAACTCGCCCAGGCAGCAGACGTCCACCAGCTTTCGCAGGTCGCGGCCCAGCGCGATTTCGTCATACACGCGCCGCTCGGTGGTGGCGATGACGCCCAGCTCCCCACCCTCCTCGCCTTCGCGCGGAGGGGGCAGCGCCTTGATGCGCTCGAAGGAGAGGTCGTCGCGGTGGATGGACTTCCGGATGACGGGCCACTCGTCCACCATCCGGAAGCCCTCCATGAGCACCGTCTCGGCGCGCAGGGGGCGGATGGCCTCGGCGTCAGGCTCCACCGGCTCCTGGATGAACTCGTAAGTGCCGGCCTTCCACGTGAAGAGGCGGTAGAGCGTCTCCGTGGCCTGCAACTGCATCATCGACTGGAAGCGGTCCGCGGTGAGGGCCTGACTGGAGACGAGCACATCGCCCAGTCGCTTGAGGGTGCGCCGCTGCGTCTCCAGCGCGGCCTCCAGCTGCGTCTCGGTGATGAGTTCGGCGCGCACCAACATCGCGCCGATGAGGTCCTTGCGCTTCCGGGTGACGCTTTCGACCTTGATGATGTGGCCGTCGCGAAAGCCGATGCGGACTTCCTGGTCCTTGTTGTCCAGTTGGAGCGAGCCCGTCTTCTGCTGCTGCCCGATGAGCTGCAGGATGTCGCCGATGCCGAAGTCCTTGAGCGTTCCCTTCAGGGACATGGTCTCACTCCCCTTGCCGCAGCCGGTGCAGGCCGCGCAGCGACAGCAGGTGGACGCTCACCAGCAGCAACACCGCCGGCACCAGCTTGAGATACAGCGGCGCGTCCCCATGGGGCGCTCGCACCAGTCCGTGGTGCAGCAGCGTCGCGGCCAGCGCGAAGAGGAAGAGGAAGGCATACAGCGCGCCGCGCACCGCGCCTCCAGAGAACACATGCCCGGCGCCCGACAGCACCGCGCCCACCGCATACGTCACCCGGCCCGCCCACGCCTGATGACGCTGCACCTGATCCGCCTTGCGCTGCCGCAGTTGCTGCGGCACCAACCCCCGGCGGGAGAAGACGTTCACGCACTGACCGCACTGAGCGCTGCCGATGCCCAGCTCCGGATCACACCGCACGCAGACCGGGCGGCCACAGCGCTCGCACACCTTCGCGGCCCTCAGCCTCTGTGCCAGGAGGCCCCAGAAGACCAGCAGCACCGCCGCCACGGCCGGCAGCGCCCAGGCCACCGGCCCTGGCTCCACGCCCGGCAGCAGCCAGCGCTCCAACTGCGCTTCCACCCGCCGCCCCGCTTCTGTTCCATCCGCGAGCGACAACCACTCCGACTCCGGCAGCGCCGGCGCCAGCATCAGCAGGTTCAACAGCAGCCGGTCCTCCGGGGGTGGCTCGCGCCGGAGCAGCGCGCCGTCCAGCGCCTGCGCGGAGGCCGTGGCGGTGGTCACCCGCTCCATCGCCTTGCCCACCTGCTCGTCCGGCAGCGTCTTGGCCTGTCGGCGGTAGACCTGCGCGATGTTGTAGTGCGGGGCCGCCATCTGCGGATCCGCCTGCGACGCCTGCACGTAGAGCTGAGCCGCCCCATCCACGTCCCCCAGCCCCACCAGCGCGTTGCCAAAACGGGTCAACAGCCGGGCATCCCCGTTGCGCACGGCCGAGGCCGCCTTGAAGTGCAGCCGGGCATCCTCCAGCAGCCCTCGACGTGACTCGTACTGCCCCAGCGCCGCCAGCTCCGGGAAGGTGGCCGCGCGCGCTTCGTGCCGGGCCTTCACCCGAGCCATGGCGCCCTCGGCGGACAGGCCGCCGCGCTCCAGCAGATATACGTCCTCGGCGGGCGTGCCCGCGAAGGCCGTCACCCGGGTGAGCTGTCCCGCGGCCAGCGGCGTCAGCCCCAGTCCCGCCATCAGCACCGCCGCCACCACCCGCTCCTGCCGGGTGAGGTAGGGCACCACCACCGCCAGCAACACGAGCAACCGGGGCACCAGACCCATTCCCAGTGTCAGAGGCAGGCCCAGGAGCAACACCCCCAGCAGCGCGGACTGCCACCGGGCCACCGCGCGCGGCAGCAGGTGGTGGAAGTCGTGCAACGCGTAGCGCACCCGCCGAAGGAACAGCAGCCCCACCAGCGCCACCGCCGTGGCCGACCACGCCAGCAGCATCAGCGAGCCGAGGTCCGCGAGCGCCGGTCCGCGATAGCGAGGGTCCAACGCCATCGACACGAAGGCCGCTCGCAGCTCCCCCAGGTAGCGGCCCGGCTCCGCCGGGGACGACAGCGCGTAGAGTTCCGCCAGCCCGAAGCGCGTGAGCGGCAACCGGGGCGACAGCTCCACCGCCAGCTCCGCCAGCCGAAGCGCCCCCCCCATGTCACCCGCCCGCCTGCGCACCTCCGACTCGCGCAGGAAGCCGATGCTGATGGGCTCCAGGTCCGCCGCGAGCAGCTCGCGCTTCAGCGTCACCAGCTCCTGCTGCGCCTTCTCCGCCGTGGCGGAGTCATTCGTCGCACGCGCCTGCCGCCACCGGTCCCACACCGCCAGCACCTCGTCGTCCGACACGCGAGGCGCCAAAATGGGACTGAGCACCGGCCTGGGCGCGATGACGACGGGAGGCGGCTCGACCGGAGCAGGCGTCACGGCGGTCTTCGAGGGAACCGGGACGGCCGGGGCCTTCCCCTTCGCGCCCCTCGGGGACTTCCGGGGGACGTCGTCCGGGTCGGACTCGGACTCACCGTCGTCGACGGCACCCTCGTCGGCCGGCTCGGTCGTGTCGTAGGACTCGTCCTGGAGGTCGGGCTCGAGCGGACCGGGGTCCACCTCCTGGAGCCGCGTGGGCGCCTCGAGTTGAGCGGATGCCAACGCCGGAGTCAGGAGCAGCAGGCCCCAGAGGATCAGGGAGGAAAGCGGGAGGCGGATCATCCAGGGCTCGGATGATAGGCGAGCCCGGCCGAACCACGAAACGGAACGCCACCGCTCCCGCCTTTCCGGATGAGGCCCACGGCCCGCGTGTTAGAGGGACGCACGTCGCGGGACTGTCCCCGCCAGGAGGCGACCGTGAGCGAAGCGAGCACCCCCGGGACGGAGCTGGAACGTCTGGTGGCCATCATGAAGAGGCTGCGCGCCAAGGACGGCTGCCCCTGGGACAGGGAGCAGGACCTGGGCTCGCTCCGGCCCTACCTCGTCGAGGAAGCGTTCGAGGTCCTGGACGAGATGGACCGCGTCGCCTCGGGCGGGCCCTGGTCCCCCCTGTGCGAGGAGCTGGGCGACCTGCTCTTCCAGATTGTCTTCCACGCCCAGCTCGCCGCCGAACTGGGCGAGTTCACCATGGCCGACGTCAGCAAGGCCATCAGCGACAAGCTCACCCGCCGACACCCCCACGTCTTCGGCGACCTGCGCGGCGTGGACGGCTCCGAGCAGGTCCTGGCCAACTGGGCCAAGCTCAAGGCCGATGAGCGCAAGAGCAAGACGGGCAACGCGGGCTCCGTCCTGGACGGGGTGCCCACCGCCGCGCCCGCCCTCCTGCGCGCCGAGCGACTGACCGAGAAGGCCAGCCGCATCGGCTTCGACTGGCCCGACCTGGCCGGCGTGCGTGGCAAGCTGGCCGAGGAGCTGGTGGAGCTGGACGAGGCCATCGCCTCCGGAGAGCGCGACGCCATCGCGCACGAGCTGGGAGATGTCCTCTTCTCCCTGGCCAACCTCGCGCGCTTCGTGAAGACACCCGCCGAGGATGCCCTGCGCATGGCCATCCTCCGATTCACCTCCCGCTTCCAGCACATCGAGTCCGCCCTGAACTCCGAGGGTGTCCCCTTTGGCGGCGCCACCCTGGAGCACATGGAGCGCCACTGGCAGGCCGCCAAGGCGAAGGAGAAGTCCCTCCCTCCTCCCATGTCGCTGCCCCGCGCTCCGGTCTCCACGCTGCGCCTGGGCGTGGCGGACCTGGACGCCCAGCGCGCCTTCTGGGACTCGCTGGCCCCCACGCTGGGCTGGATCACCAGCCGCCCCGGGCCGGACGAGGCTCGCTACGAGGACGGCTCGCTGCGACTCATCTTCCAGCGCGCCTCCACCTCCTCCGCCGTGGGCACCCGCTTCACCCTGGAGGCCCCCTCCGCCCGCGCCGTGGAGCGACTGCGGCAGGAGGTGGAGCAGGCCCTCCCGGACGGAGTCCTGATCTTCTCAGCCGGAAATCTGACCTTCCGGGATCCGGCCGGGTTGGTGTGGGAATACACCCCCTTCTCCGGATGATTCCCCCCGCGTACCCGCTGATCCGCGTCCAGAGTCCGGAAAACCCGGCTGGACGCGCACGCCCGCCTTGACGCCTGCGAGGCGTCGCAGTAAGGACGGCCCCTCTTTTTAGCCTGCCTTTCGCTGGAGATTTCTCTTGGCCAACACCAAGTCCGCAGAGAAGCGTCACCGTCAGTCCCAGAAGCGCCGCGCCCGCAACGTCACCGTCCGTTCGGACGTGAAGACCGCGGTGAAGTCCGCCCGGGAGGCCATTGGCACCAAGGATGGCGCCAAGAAGACGGATGCGCTCAAGGCGGCTTCCAAGGCGCTGAGCAAGGCCGCGACCAAGGGCGTCCTGCACAAGCGTACCGCGTCCCGCCGTATCTCCCGCCTCGCCAAGGCCGCCACCAAGAGCGCGCGTCAGGCCTGATGCACCAAGGGGACTCCTCGGAGTCCCCTGCGCAGTTTCGGAAGCAGGCTCCCCGGGAGGAGGCATCCGCCTCCTCACCAGGTGCTGGCCAGCCGATCAAACCCGTCGTGCATGAGCACTTCCGCCAGCCGGTCCATGGCCGCCTGACGGTTGGACTCCGCCTCGAGAATGTCTCCACTCCCCGGCCGATAGTCCTCGGTCCCTGAGATGACCGTCTCCTGGGGCTGCTGACCATCGCGCACCAACCGCAGCCGCACCGTGGCGGAGACGCGGAAGAACCCCTCGAGGATGGTCGGCGAGCTCCACAGCACGAGCACCGTCCCCTCGACGCGCGCGTCGCACGCCCCCCCGCTCCCCAGCCGCCCCACCCGCGTCAGCTCCTGACGGAAGTAGCGCGTGAAGAGCGTCTCGAGCGCGGGCTCCGCCGTGTCGTTGCCGAAGATGGGCGCGCACACGGTATTGACGCCCGCGGGCAGGCCCGAGCCGCGCGGCGTCAGGCGATAGCCACACCCTGAAAACAACGCCGAGCAACCCGTCAGCAACACGGCCAGGTGGAGACGCCGTGAGGCACTTCTGAAGGGAAGCGACATGGCCGGCACCCTACCCGCCCGAAGCACTCCGTCAAGCGCGAGGGCCCTCGGGCGGCTCCGATGAGGGCGCGGTGAGCACGGCCCCGCCCGCATCCCTCACCACGACGCCTCGGGCCTTCACCGCGCCCGCCAGCGTGCTCCAGGCACCCAGCAGTCGCTCGTCCCGCTCAGAGCCCCGCCGCGCCAGCCCCAGGGGCCAGCGCAGCCGCCCTCCGGTGGACGTCTCCAGCACCAGCGCGTGCACCCGACACACCGCCGCCAGCAGGCCACCCAGCGCCGCCAGGCCGAACATCACGAGCTTCAGCGGGAGCCCCACGGCCACGAACCCCACCACCGCGAAGCCGCACAGCACCAGGGCCTCGAAGAAGGGACGCGACTCCAGCGTCAGCGCCCGGAGCTGGATGAGTTCCACGATGAGCGGGGGGACGGCGTCGGCCGCGCGGTAGGTGAGGCGCCCGCCCTCTCCGACGAGGGAGCGCCCTCCCCCCAGGTCCGCCGAAAGGAAGGGCCCGAGCGGTGTTGGCACGGGCGCCTCCGGGAGCGGGGCGCCGCAGGAGATGCACCGCGCACCGCCCGCCGGTTGGGGCTGGCCGCACGCGGTGCACATGACGAGGACCTCGGCGGGCACCCAGGGTCCCCGCTCAGCCGACGACGAAGTTCACCAGCCGCTTGGGCACGAAGACGAACTTGCGCAGCGTCTTGCCGGTGATGGCGGACTGCACCCGCTCATCCGCCTCGGCCGCCGCGCGCACGGCCGCCTCTCCCGCGTCCGCCGCCACGCGAATCTCCGCGCGCAGCTTGCCGTTCACCTGCACGGCGTAGGGGATGACGTCGTCCACCACCAGCGCCGGGTCGAAGTCGGGCCACGGCTGCGCGACGGTGAACTCCTTGCTCCCGTAGGCTTCTGCGATTTCGTCCGCGATGTGCGGCGCGAAGGGCGTGAGCACCACCGCGAGCAGGCGCACCGCCTCCGCCATGGCAGCCTTCTCCGCGGGCGTCTCCGGCGTCCCCGTCGCGGACAGCGCGTTGAGCCCCTCCATGATGCCGGCGATGGCCGTGTTGAAGGACAGCCGCTCGATGGCCTCCCCCACCCGCTTCAGGCACTTGTGCGCCGCGCGGCGGATCTCCAGCGCCTTGCCCTCGAAGGGGCCGTCATGCGTGGCACCCGCCACGGAGGCGTGGTGGGTGGAGGCCAGCACCCAGACTCGCTTGAGGAAGCGGAACACGCCCTCCACCTGATCGTCGGACCAGTCGAAGTCGCGCTCCGGCGGGCCAGCGAACATGACGTACGCGCGCGCGGTGTCCGCGCCGTACTCTTGGATGATGGAGGCCGGGGCGACGACATTGCCCCAGCGCTTGGACATCTTCCGGCCATCCGGACCGTTGACGATGCCCTGCGTAATCAGACGCTTGACGGGCTCGTCCACCGGGCTCAAGTCCAGCAGCTTCATCACCCGGGTCCAGAACCGGAAGTAGAGCAGGTGCATGACCGCGTGCTCGGGCCCGCCCACGTAGATGTCCACGGGCAGGAAGCGCTGGGCCTGCTTCGGGTCGAACGGCGCGGCGTCGTAGTGCGGCGACAGGTAGCGCGCGAAGTACCAGCAGGAGTCGACGAAGGTGTCCATCGTCTCCGCCTCGCGCCGAGCGGGGCCACCGCACTTCGGGCACGTGGTGTTCACCCACGAGGCGACCTTCGCCAGCGGGGGCTCGCCCTTGCCGGTGAGCACCTCCTGAACGTCGATTTCCGGCAGCTTCACCGGGAGCTGCTCCACGGGCACGGGGATGCCGTGGCGCTCCGGGTCGCACTTCTCGCAGTAGACGATGGGGATGGGCGTGCCCCAGTAGCGCTGGCGGCTGAAACCCCAGTCCTTCTGGCGGTACGTCACCGTGGCGCGGCCCTGGCCGTCCTTCTCCAGCTTCGCGGCCATCGCCGTGCGCGCCGCCTCGGACGTCATCCCGGTGTATTCACCCGAGTCCACCAGCACGCCGTAGTCGGTAAAGGCGGCCTCCAGCGCGTCGCCCGCCGGGAGCTTGTCGCCCGTGGCCGGCTGGATGACGACCTTCACCAGCAACGCGTACTTGCGCGCGAAGGCGAAGTCGCGCTCGTCGTGCGCGGGCACGCTCATCACCGCGCCCGTGCCGTAGTCGCTCAACACGAAGTTGGCGATCCAGATGGGCACCTGCTGGCCCGTGAAGGGATTGACGGCATGGGCGCCCGTGAAGATGCCCTCCTTCTCCGTGTCCTCTCCCGTCCGCTCCGTCTTGGACTGGGCCGCCATGCGCTTGACGAAGGCGTCCACGTCCACGCGGCGCTCGGGCGTCGTCACCTGCGCCACCAGCTTGTGGTCCGGCGCGAGCACCACGTAGGTGCAGCCGTAAATGGTGTCGATGCGCGTGGTGAAGACGCGCAAGGAGGCGTCATGGCCCTGGATGCGGAAGTCCGCCTCCGCGCCATCCGAGCGGCCAATCCAGTTGCGCTGCATCGAGGTGATGCGGTCCGGCCACTCCTTGAGCGTGTCCAGCGCGTCCAACAGGTCCTGCGAGAAGCGGGTGATTCGGAACGCCCACTCGGGCATCTCCCGGTCCACCACGGGCGACGAGCAGCGCTCGCACACGCCGTCCTTCACCTGCTCGTTGGCGATGACGGTGTGGCAGCCGGTACACCAGTTCACCTTGCTGAAGCGGCGATAGACGAGCCCGCGCTCCAGCATCTTGATGAAGAACCACTGGTTCCAGCGGTAGTACTCGGGCTGGCTGGTGTTGACCTCTCGCTCCCAGTCGTAGCTGTAGCCGAGGGTCTTCATCTCGTGCTTGAACGAGACGATGTTCTCCGCGGTGCGGATGGCCGGGTGCACGCCGTCCTTGATGGCCGCGTTCTCCGCCGGCAGACCGAAGGCGTCCCAGCCCATGGGATGAAGCACGTCGAAGCCGCGCATCAGGAAGTAGCGCGCGTACACATCCCCGATGAGGTAGTTGCGCACATGGCCCATGTGCATCTTGCCACTGGGGTACGGCAGCATCTCGAGCACGTATTTCTTCGGTGCGCCCGGGCGCTTGCCTGCCCGGAAGATGCCGGCCTCGTCCCAGCGGGCCTGCCACTTGCCTTCAATCGACTGCGGCTCGTAACGCTCGTTCATCGCCATATCCGCTGCGCCTCTTATGGGAGGGCCGGCCCTGGGGGCAACAAGTCTCGCCGGGCCCTCGTGCTCGCCGACACTCGGCGGGGACGGAGCCCTCCCCTCAGGCCGACGAGGCCGGATTTCTCCGGCTGACCTGAGTAAACCCGCGACCGGGGCCACTTCTGTCCCCGTCCAAGCCCCCGTCCGCCCGCTCCGCGCCTGCACGCGACGCGCTCGCCGCGCGCGCTGGGGGCCCGACCCCTCGCGCCAACGCGAGCCGCCACGGGCCGACGTGCGGGCTCTTCCGCGGGCCCGGCACCACCCATCCCGACGGGTTGGCCTCGGGGAGATCCACGATGTCTCCAGCCAGGTAGGGACGTGCTCTCCCCCTGTCGTGAGGCGGATCGCGCCCCGCGTCACCGCCGACTCGGTACGAGATCGGAATATTTCCGTTTGGATGGATTTGGCCAACATTCTTGAAAAACAAGGCTCGCCATTGACTGGTTCAGTTCAGACGGTGACGATTCGCGCCCACGGCACCTGCTGGGGGGGCCGTACCTACCGTTCGTTGCGAGGAAAGATCCGAATGACGCTTAAGAGAGCGTTGATTCCGGGGTGCGTGATCGCACTCTTCTCGTTGGAAACAATGGCGCAGGAAGCGAGCCCGCCTGCTCCGGAACCGCAGGCGCCCGCTGCTCAGGCCCCCGCGGTACCGGCGCCCACGGCTCCGGCCAGCACCGCTCCAACGGCTCCCGCGCCGGCCGCCGCGCCCGCTCTGGGTCGCACCGTGAAGGGGCGCGTCGCGGACCGTCTGACGAACGAGGGCCTGCCCCTGGTTCGCGTCATCATCAAGGGCACCACGCAGGGTGTGGAGACGGAGCTGGACGGCACCTTCTCGCTGCCCAACGTCCCGGCGGGCTCGGTGACGCTGCTCTTCTCCAGCCAGGACTACGGCGAGAGGGAAGTGCGCGTCGGCGCCGCGCAGAGCGACGTGACGGTGGCGCTCGACAACATCTTCTCCGAGGAGATGGTCGTCGTGGGTCGAGCCTCCGAGCTCGCCCGTAAGCACCTGGCCAACTCGGTCGCCTCCGTCAGCGCCGAGGAGATGAACCGCGCCCCCGCGCAGACCATCGACCAGGCCCTCCAGGGCAAGGTGGCCGGCGCCAACATCCAGCAGAACTCCGGCGCCCCGGGCGGCGGCATCCAGATGCGCCTGCGCGGCGTGTCCACCATCAACGGCTCCACGGCGCCGCTCTACGTCATCGACGGCGTGCTCGTCAGCGACGTGGCCATCGCCTCCGGCGTCTACGTGGTGACCGACTCCGTGGGCGGCTCCAACCCGAACCCCACGCAGGACAACCAGGTCAACCGCATCGCGGACATCAACCCCAACGACATCGAGAGCATCGAGGTCCTCAAGGGCGCGTCCGCGGCCGCCATCTACGGCTCCAAGGCCGCCAACGGCGTCATCATCATCAACACCAAGCGCGGTCGCGCCGGTGAGCCGAAGTTCGAAATCACCCAGCGCGTGGGCATGTACACGCTGGCCAACAAGCTCGGCAGCCGCCGCTTCGAGACCGTCGAAGAGGCCGTCGAGCAGTTCGGCCCGAACGCGGCCCAGTACTACACGGGCAAGACGTACGACCACGAGGCCAAGCTCGCGGGCCGCAGGGACCTGTCCACGGAGACGCTCGCCAGCGTGAGCGGCGCGTCGGGCAGTACGAAGTACTTCGCCTCCGCGATGCTCCGCAGCGACGAGGGCATCATCGCCAACACGGGCTACGACAAGCAGTCGTTCCGCCTGAACCTGGGTCAGTCGCTGGGCGATGCGGTGGACATCAACGTCGCCACCAACCTCATCCACACGTTGGGCCGGCGCGGCCTCACCAACAACGACAACCAGACCATCACCAACTACATGGTGCTGCCGAACGTGCCCGAGTTCCTCGACATGGAACCGAACGCGCAAGGCGTGTACCCCGTCAACCCGTTCCTGAGAAACGGCGCCAACCCGCTGCAGACGTCCGCGCTGGTGAAGAACGACGAGGACGTGTGGCGCTTCATCGGGTCCGGTGATGCCACCATCCACCTGTGGAAGAACGACGAGAACCACCTGCGCGTGCTCGCCAACGCGGGTGTGGACCGCTTCCAGCAGGAGAACCGGCTGCTGTTCCCGCCAGAGCTCAACTTCGAGCCGGCGGACGACACCTTCCCGGGCACGTCGCTGTTCGGCACCAGCCAGGTGCGCAACCTGAACGGTGGCCTCAACCTGGTGCACTCGTACAAGCCCGCCTCGAAGTTCCTCACCGCCACGACGTCCGGCGGTGTGCAGTTCGAGGAGCGCCGCATCGACTCCACGTACGTCGTCTCCGAGAATCTCAACGCCGGTCAGCCCGGCGTGGACAACGGCACCGTGATTGGCGTGCGCGACACCTCGACGCACATCCGGGACCGCGGCTACTACGTCCAGGAGGAAATCGTCACGTTGGACGACCGGCTCACCCTGGTCGGCGCCATCCGTGGTGAGCAGAGCAGCGCCAACGGCAATCCGAACAAGCTGTTCTTCTACCCGAAGCTGGCGTCCGCCTACCGCATCCCCCTGGCCGTCCCGGTCATCAACGAGCTCAAGGTCCGCGCGGCCTACGGCGAGACGGGCAACCAGCCGCTGTACGGCATGAAGTTCAGCGGCATGAGCGCGCTGGGCAACGTGCAGGGCACCCCGGGCCTCGTCGGCACGGGCGTCGCCGGTGACCCGAACATCCGTCCGGAGCGCCAGCGCGAAATCGAGGCCGGTGTCGACGCGCTGATGTTCGGCGGCGACGTCATGGTGGAGCTGTCGGTGTACCAGCGCGCCATCAGCGACATGCTGCTGCAGCGCGCCCTGCCCAGCTCCACGGGCTTCACCACCCAGTTCGTCAACGGCGGCTCGCTGCGCAACCGCGGCATCGAGGCCATGCTCCAGGTGACGCCGGTGCGCGGGGCGCTCGAGTGGACGAGCTCCGCGACGTTCGCCCTCAACCGCAGCAAGGTGACGAGCCTGCCGGCGGGGCCGTTCCAGGCGGGTGGCTTCGGCAACTCCCTGGGCGCGTTCTTCATCGAGGAGGGCTCGTCCGCCACGCAGATTGTCGGCAACGTCGGCCGCGACGAGAACAACGTCCCCATCGTGAAGAAGATTGGCGACACCGAGCCGACCTTCACGCTCGGCTGGGCCAACACCCTGCGCTACTCGGACCTCACCCTGTCCTTCCTGTGGCACTGGCAGCAGGGCAGCGACGTCATCAACCTGACGCGCTTCCTGTATGACGGCGCCGGCACGTCCGTGGACTACGAGACGGCGGGTCGTCAGCGCCTGCAGGACCGCCGCAACAACGCGGGCATCTACGTGGAGGATGCGTCCTTCGTGAAGCTGCGCGAAGTGACGCTCAGCTACAACCTGCCCAAGGGCTGGGTGTCCGCGATTCCGAAGCTGCAGAACGCGCGACTCAGCCTGAGCGGCCGCAACTTGCTGATGTTCACCAGCTACTCGGGTCTGGACCCCGAGGTGAGCAACTTCGGCAACCAGGCCATCGCTCGCAACATCGACGTCGCCCCCTTCCCCCCCAGCCGCAGCTTCTGGACGTCGCTCGACGTCGGGTTCTAAGGCCATGAATATCTACCAGACGAAGAAGACCGTGTTGGCGCTCTGCGCCGTACTGGGCCTGGGCGGCTGCGGCAGCCTGGACATCGGTGACCTGAACAACCCCAGCCTGGACGAGTTCAAGAACAACCCCACCAGCTCCGCCGTCAACAGCGCGTCCACGGGCCTGCTGCTCGGACACCGCGCGGGCGTGGCGATTCAGAACGGCTACGTCGCGCAGTTGGGTACCATCGGCCGCGAGGCGTACGTCTTCGACCCCGCGGATCCTCGCACTGTGGAGGAGATTCTCGGGCCGACGCTGGACCCGGGCGCTGGCGCCTTCGGCGGCAACTTCTGGGCGGCCCCGTACTCCAACATCCGCAACGCCAACACGGTGCTGGCGGCGCTGGACAAGGTCGCGGCCTTCTCGGACGAGCAGAAGGAGGGCATCCGGGGCTTCACGAAGACCATCCAGGCGCTCGACTTCCTGGTGGTCATCAACACCCACGACACCAACGGCGCGCCCATCGACGTGGACCTGCCGCTGGGCCAGCTGGCGCCCATCGTCGGCAAGGACGCGGTGTTCACCCGCATCGCGACGCTGCTCGACGAGGCGGCCACTCACCTGGACAACGCGGGTGGCTCGTTCTCGTTCCGGCTGACCACCGGCTTCGCGGGCTTCGACACGCCGGAGAAGTTCCGGAAGTTCAACCGCGCCATCAAGGCGCGCGTGTCCGTGTACATGGGCCGCAACGAGGATGCGCTGACGGCGCTGAGCCAGTCGTTCATCGACGCCACCGCGCCCGCTGAAGACGGCGCGAAGGCGGCGGCGCTCGCTTCGCTCAACGTGGGCGTCTACCACGTGTTCCGGGCGGCCTCGGGCGACGTGGACAACAACCTCCTGAGCCTCACCATCGTCGCCCACCCCTCCATCGAGACCGATGCGCCGCGCCAGGCGAACGACGCGCTGGATGACCGGGTCACTCGCAAGACGGCCAAGCTGGACGAGCCGGCGAGCGCCGCGGGTGGCCGGCTGACGGCGGACCGGGGCTTCACGCTGTACCCGTCGGCGGAGTCGCCGGTGCCCATCATCCGTAACGAGGAGCTCATCCTCCTTCGCGCGGAGGCCAACATCGGCCTGGGCCAGATTGGCCCGGCGGCGGATGACCTCAACTACATCCGCACCCGCTCCGGCCGGCTCTCGCCTCGCGCGGACATCACCGCCGCGAACGCCCTGGACGAGCTGCTGGTGCAGAAGCGCTACTCGCTCCTGTTCGAGGGCGGGCACCGGTGGATCGACATGCGTCGCTACAACCGGCTGAACGATCTGCCCCGCAACCTGGACGCCAGCTACGGGCCGCACGAGCGCTACCCCATCCCCGTCGCCGAAATCAACGCGCGACAGTAGGCCGCCGCACCGGGCCTCCAGGGTTGATTCCTGGAGGCCCTCGTCATTCCCGCTCCAGGCGCGCGGCACTGCGCTCGCCTGGAGTCGTGGTCAGCGCCGATGCATCAACGGGCCTTCGGCAACCCGGCGCGCTCCGCCACGAGCGCCCCCAGCGCGGACCAGTCGAGGTCTCCGTGCCCCTGGGCCACGCCACCGAGGTACTGGTCCCTCACGAGACTGGCCAGGGGCATGGGCACCTCCGCCGTGCGCGCCGCCTCCAGCACCAGCCCCACGTCCTTGAGCCCCAGCCGCATGGCGAAGCCCGCCGGCGAGTACTTCTCCTCGGCGATGGCCTGCGCATACCGCTCGAAGATGGGCGAGCGCGCGAAGACGGCCTGGAACAGCTCCAGGAACTGCTTCGGCTCGATGCCTGACTTGCGCGTGAAGGCGAACGCCTCCGCGAGCGACTCCAGCATCGACGCGATGAGGAAGTTGCCGGAGAGCTTCACCACGTTGGCCATGGAGGCCTGCTCCCCCAGCACCGTGAGCCCCCGCCCCAGCGCCTCCAGGAGCGGCCGGCAGCGCTCCACGTCCGCCTTCGTGCCCGCTGCCACCACCCAGAGCTGCTTCGACTCCGCGGCCTCGGGACGGCCGAACACCGGCGCGGCCACGTAGCCCTGGTCCGCGCTCGCGTGCGCGTCCGTGAGGCGCTGGGAGAGCGCCACGGAGATGGTGCTCGACGAGACATGCACGGCGCCCTTCGAAAGCCCCGTGACGATGCCCTGTGGGCCCAGCGCCACGGCTTCCGCCGCGCTGTCGTCCGCGAGCATGCTGAAGACGACCTCCGCGCCCCTGGCGGCCTCCGCCGGCGACGCCACCACGCGGGCGCCCTGCTTCACCAGGGGCTCGCCGCGCGCCGGAGTGCGGTTCCACACCGCCACCTCGTGCCCCGCGGAGAGCAGACTCTTCGCCATGGGCAGCCCCATGTTGCCCAGTCCCACGAAACCCAGCTTCATGTCGCGCTCCCGTCCCTTCGGTCCGCGCCACCCTGCGCCCCGCTTCCGGACGCCGCAAGCACCCTGTCAGCGCGCGTCCAGGAACAAACGCCCGGGCCTACTCCGGGCGGTCCTCGGAGACATCCAGGTGTTCGAAAGCGCGGCCCAGCGTGAGCACGCCCAGGCCCACCTCCCCCGCCAGCACGGCCGACGCGGCCGCCGCCCCCAAAGGCAGCGCCCACACCTCCAGCGAGGACCACAAGGGGAAGCCCACCACCGCGCCCGCCAGCGCCGCCGGCAACAAGCCCACCAGCGACACCACCAGCGAGCCCACCAACGTCAGCAGGCGCTGCCCGAGCGCCTCGATGCCCCGCGCGCTCCCCGTCCTGTCCGCGGGCACCCACGCCGGAAACAGCACCACCGCAGCGTTCTGGACGAAGAGCCCGGCCAACGACACCGTGGGCAGCAGTACCGCGAGCGCCACCCCACCCGGCCACCACCACGTCGCAAGCCACGGGTCCTCGGCGCCCGGGCCACACAGCAGACCCACCGTCAGGAGCCCGAGCTGGAGCGCGCCCACCACCAGCGCCGATGCCGCCAGCTCCGCCCCCACCACCTGCCAGCCCGCCAGCGGCAACGCGCGCAGCAGGTCCAGCTTCGGCAGGTCCATGCGCAGGTCCATGCGGAAGACGCTCGGCCCCACCACCGCCATCATCGCCGCGAGCGACACGCCCAGCGGCCCCAGCACCCGGCGCGTGTCCGTGAAGAAGCGCGACTCGCCCATCATCGCGACGATGGCGCACCCCAGCAGCAGCGAGGCCAGCACCGACACCACGCCCCCCGTCATCCGCCTCCGGGTGATGAGGTTCTTCCAGATGAGCGCCACCTCCGGACGCCCTCGCGCCGACAGCCGGAAGGGGGCCTTGCGCGAGGCGAGCGCTCCGCCCCGGGCGCTCCCTCCCGAGGCCCGCTGGGCCCGCTCGCGCGTGCGCGTCTCGGCCTGCGTCACCGCGGACTCCTCGAAGGGGACCTCCGCCAGCCGCACCCAGACGTAGTGCGCCAGCGCGAGCACCAGCACCGGGGGGAGCGCGCTCAGGAAGTCGCTCGCGTCCCGCGCCAACGCGGGCGCCACCAGCAGCCGCGCGGGCCACAGCACCGCGCTCAACCCTGGCGCCTCCACCAGCGACTGCACCCAGTTGCGCAGCACCCCGGGTGTCCCCACCGTCCTGGGGAACGGGTGCGCCTCCAGCGAGGAGTACACCGCCAGGCCCACCGCCGCGAGCACGCACCCCAGCGCCACCCAGCGCGCCACCAGGCCCCGAGTGCCCCACTCCCCCCAGCGCGTGCGCATGAAGGACGCGGCCGTGGAGTGCAGATACAGCGTCCCCAGGGACAGGAACGCGCCCAGGAAGAAGAAGCCCGGAGCCGGGCTCACCAACCGGCCGACGAACAGCGAGGCGAACAACGCGCCGGCCCCAGCGCCCATCAATCCGCGAGCCAGCTTGTAGTGCAGCAGCGAGCGCCGGGTGACGGGCGCGGGGAACAGCTGCACCACCTCCGACTCCGTGAAGGTCAGCGAGGGACGGTCCGGCCCCAGCGCCCACGCGGAGAACACGGTGACGAGCGCGGAGACGACCAGTGACAGCTCCGCGAACAGCCGCACCCCGGGAGGCACGTTGCTCAACGTCCCACCGAACTCCAGCCGTCGCAGGAAGATGGAGTAGACATAGCCCAGTCCCACCAGGGCCCCGACGAGGTAGCGCGGCCTGCGCAATCGCTGGAGCTGGAGCCGCAGGCGGTTGCGCGAGGAGGCCAGCCACAGGAACACGACGGCGCTCGAGAAGCTCACGGCGGGGGCTTCTCCGTCTCCGCCGCGCTGGTGATGCGCACGAAGAGGTCCTCCAGCGACGCGCTCTCGCCCTCCGGTCCACTCAGCCTCGCGCGAATCGCCTCCAGGCTGCCCAGCGCCATGGCCCGCCCTCCGGCAATCACCAGCAGCCGGTGGCACAGCTCCTCCACCAGCGGCAGCAGGTGCGAGGACAACACCAGCGCCGCGCCCTCCTCCGCGCGCCGCCGCAACGACGCCTTCATCCGGCGGATGCCAATCGGGTCCAACCCCGTGAGGGGCTCGTCCAGGAGGATGAGCTTGGGCGAGTGCAGGAAGCCGCAGGCGATGGACAGCTTCTGCTTCATGCCGCGCGACAGTTCACCCGGCAGCGCCTTCTCCTTGCCCGTCAGCTCCATCTCCTCCAAGAGCGCCTTGCCTCGCTCCTCCCAGTCCTCCACGCCGTAGAGGCGCGCGGTGAAGTTCAGGTGCTCCCACACCGTGAGGTAGTCGAAGAAGCGCGGCTCGTCCGGCAGGAAGGCCAGTTCACGCTTGGCGTCCACCGCGTCCTTCGCCAAATCGTAGCCCGCCACCACCACCCGGCCCGACGTGGGAGGAAGAATGCCCGCGAGGCATCGAAGCGTGGACGTCTTGCCCGCGCCGTTGGGGCCCACCAGCCCCAGCACCTCGCCGGGTGCGACCGCGAAGGTGAGGCCCTGCACGGCGTTCACCGCGCCGTAGCGCTTCTCCAGGCCCGCCACCCGCAGGACGAAGTCCATTCGCTCGCTCGCCCTCAGTCCAGCTTCAGCAAGTCCCTGACGGTGTCCATCACCACCTTGGCCTGCACGGGCTTCACCAGGTACGCGCTCGCGCCCAGGGACAGGGCCCGCTCGCGGTCCGCCGCCGCGCCTTCCGTCGTGATGACGACGATGGGCACATGGCGATGGTCCGTCGCCTGACGGATGTGGTGGATGAGCTTGAGGCCATCCATCAACGGCATGTTGATGTCCGTGAGCACCAGGTCGAAGCGTCCCTGGGTCAACTTCTTCAGTCCCTCGGCGCCGTCCTGCGCCTCGGTGCAGACCATCCCGCTGATGCGTTGCAACGCGTACATGATGCTGCGTCGCATGGCCTGCGAGTCGTCCACCACCAGTGCTCGAATCTGCTGCGTCATGACCCGCCCAGACTAACACCCGGGCCTCTTCCACCGCCCGCTGTTCCGCGTCCCCTCATCGCCGCCGCCGGGCGATGGCCGCCAGCGCGGGTCCGATTTCCCCCAGTCGCAGCACCCGCTTCACCGCCCCCGAGGCGATGGCCTCGCCTGGCATGCCGAAGACGACCGCCGTCTCCTCCGACTCGGCCCACACCTCTCCGCCCACGCGCTGCACCTCGCGCGCCCCCACCGCCCCATCCGCGCCCATGCCCGTCAGCACCACCGCCAGCGCGCGGTTGCCCAACACCTGCGCCACGCTGGTGAAGAGCCGGTCCACGCTCGGCGCGTATTTGTCCAGGTGCGTGAGCGGCGGCGTCTGCAGCTCCAGCCGAGTGCCGCGCTCCACCACCACGAGGTGCCGCCCGCCCGGAGCGATGTACACGTGCCCCGGCTGCACCACGTCACCCTCATTCGCCTCCGTCACCGTGAAGGGGCCAATGCGGTCCAGCCGGTCCGCGAAGGCCCGGGTGAACTGCGCGGGCATGTGCTGACTCACCAGCACGCATGGCGTGGGCTCCGCGGCCAGTCCCTCCAGCACGCGCTGCACCGCGGGAGGTCCCCCCGTCGAGGCGCCGATGGCCACCACCAGCGGAAGCTCGCCCGCCACCGCGAGCGCCCGAGCCCCGGGCGAGGCGTGACGCTGCCCCGGCCGCACATGCAGCGCCGCTCGCACCTTCTCCAGCAGCTCCTGGCGAAGGACTTCCAACTCCGCCGGGGTGCCCTTGGCGGGCTTGGCGATGAAGTCGAACGCGCCAAGCTCCAGCGCCTTGAAGACGTCCGAGCGGTGCGCATAGCTGGAGATGACGATGACCGGCGTGGGCGCCGTGCGCATCAGCAGCCGGAGGAACGTGTAGCCGCCCAGCTTCGGCATCTCCAGGTCCAACGTCACCACGTCGGGCTTCAGCTCCAGGACCTTCTTCAGCCCCTCCTCACCATCGGCCGCGCGGTCCAACACCCTCACGTCCGGCGCGGACTCCAGCAGCGTGGTCAGCGTGTGCCGGTTGTGCGCGGAGTCGTCGATGACGAGCACGGAGACGCCCTTCTGCCCGCTCATCGCGCCTCGCCCCCCGTCAGCCCTGGCAGCTCCGGCCGCCGGTACACCAGGTCGCCTCGCAGGTGGACCAGCTCGAAGTCGGCGCCCAGGTTGAGCAGATTCTCCGAGTGACCCAGCAGCAGATAGCCTCCCGGCACCAGCCGGTCTCGCAGGATGCGCAGCACCCGCCTGCGCGCGGACTGGTCGAAGTAGATCATCACGTTGCGGCAGAAGACCGCGTCCATCTTCATCACCAGCTGACTGCCCGCCTCGTCCAGCAGGTTGTGGTGACCGAAGGACACCATCGCCCGGACGTCGTCGCGCACCCGCACCTTCGCGTTGCCCGCCGGAACGAAGAAGCGCTCGAGCAGGTCCGCCGACGTGGCGCGCAGCGCGGACGGCCCATACTCCGCGCGCCGCGCCATCGACAGCACGCGCCGGGAGATGTCGCTGCCGTACACCTCCACGTCCCAGTCCTCGAAGCGGCGCTCGTCCTTGAGGAGCATCGCCAGCGTGTACGCCTCCTCGCCGGACGAGCACCCCGCGGACCACAGCCGCAGCCGACGCGTGCGCCCGTTGCGCTTCTCCAACAGCGGCAACAGCTCCTCGCGGAACGCCTTGAGCTGCGAGGGCTCCCGGAAGAAGTACGTCTCGTGCGTGGTGAGCGACTCGACCGCGGCCTCCAGCTCCGCGTGCCGGTTCGCGTCGTAGCGAAGGTAGCGGTGATACGCGCTGAAGTCCGGCACGCCCAGCGCCTCCAGCCGAGGCCACAGCCGCCGCTCCATGACGAACTTCATGTCCTCGTGCACCAGGATGCCGCAGTGCGAGTACACGTGGTCCCTCAGGAGCCGGAACTCCTCCGCCGTCATCTCCGGCCGGCTGTCGTCGAAGCGCGCCACCCCGTGTCCCTCTCTCAGCGCCGAGCCAGGCGCTCCACCGCGTCCGACAGCGCCTGTCGGGCCAGGACGTCCGACTCCGCCTTCAGCGCCCGCTGGGTGGGGCCCAGACACTCCGGCCCTCCCGAATCTCCCAGCACCCGCGCCGCCGCCGCGCGAACGTCCCAGTGCGGATGCTCCAGCAGCGACACCGCCAACGACACGCCCTCCCGAGACACCGCTCCCGCCGACAACACCGCCTTCACCACCTCCGCGTCCGGATGACCCGAAGCCTCTCTCAACACGCGCTCACCCACCCGCCCAAGCCGCGACAACGCGCGCACCGCCGCCACCGCGAGCGCTCCGTCGGGATGGCGGACCAGCGGCTCCAGTTCGGTGACACGGTCCATCGCGCCACTCTCACCCACCGCCTCCACCGCCGCCCGTCGCACGGAGGACTCCTCGTCCTGGAGCGCGGAGCGCAAGAGCGCCCCCGCCTCCGTGCCGCCCAGTCTTCCCATGGCCCGCGCGCCCGCGGCTCGCACCGGCGCGGCCTCGTCCGCGAGCGCCGCCCGCGCCAGCTCGCGTCCCACCCCGCCGTCCACCTCGCCAGCGACTTCCACCGCCGCCGCCCGCCACCGGGGGTCCACGTCCCGCGCCAGCTTGCGCAGCGAAGGCAACGCGGGGGCGCCACCCACCCGGCCCAGCGCGGCCACCGCCACCGGCGTCGCCCTCCGAGCCACCGCATCCTCCAGGGCCGCGAGCACCGCCCCGCGACAGCTGCCCGCGAGCACACCCAGCGCCCGCGTCGCCGCGCCCGCCGTCACCGAGTCCCTCAGCAAATCGACCAGGGGGCCCGCGGCCTCCGCTGAGCGCGTGCGCCCCAACGCCCGCACCACCACGCCGCGCAAGTCGTCCTCCGCCCACTCCAGCAGCGCGCACAGCGGCGTGACGGACGTCGCATCCACCAGGTCCACCAGCGCCTCGGCCGCCGCGGCCCTCGCGGGCGCGGACAGGTCCGACATCGCCGCGAGCAACGTGCGCCCACCCTCCGCGCCCAGCCGTCCCAGCGTGCTCAGCACGTCCCGCAGCAAGCGGTCCTCGCGCGCCGCTTCGGCCACGGGCACGGCCAGGGACGCCTCGCCCAGCGCCGCCACCGCCAGCAGCGCGCCCGCGCGCACCGTCACATCCTCCGACTCCAGCGCCTGCGCCAGCCGAGCCACCGCGTCTGGCAACCGCCGCAGCGCCGCGCGGATGACGGCCTCCAGCTCGCAGCGCCGCGCGGGCTCCACGAGCGACGCCTGCGTGCCCAGCGCCGCCAGCGCGGCCTCGCGCACCGAACGGGTGGCCGACTCCAGCCCCAGGCACAGCCGCTCCGTGGCCGCCACCTGCGGAATGAGACCCAGCGCACGGAAGGCACTGCGCCGCAGCCGCGCGTCGTCCAGCAGCGCCACGACCACCGGCAACGGCGGCGGACGGCGCAGCAGCACCAGTCCCTCCAGCGCGGACAGGCGCAAGAGCGGCTCCGGGTCCCCCAGCAGTCGCTCCAGCGCGCGAGCGCCGTGCTCACTGCCCACGCGGCCCAGCGCCTCCGACACGGCCACGCGCACGTTCAGGTCCGGGTCCTCCAGTGCCTGGACCAGCGGCGCCTCCGCCACGTGAAGTCCGAGCTGCCCGAGGATGTCCGCCGCGAACTTGCGCTGGTCCGGGTCCGCGTGTCCCAGCAGCTTCACCAGGGGACTCAGGGCTGGAAGGCCCAGTCCCACGAGCGCCTCGGCCGCCGCGTTGCGAGCCCCCGTCTCACCGCGCTCGCCCAGGACCCCCACGAGACGGAGGGCCACGTCCTCGGGCGCGGCCAACCGCTGGAGCCCCTCCGCCGCCGCGTGGCGCACGCGCCAGCTCTCGTCGTGCAGCCCCGTGAGGAGCACGTCCAGGATGCCCTCGCCACGCGGGTCCAACTCCTGGAGCGCGCGGTAGCGCTCCTCCTCCGCGGGAAAGACGGGCAGGTGGCTCATGAGGCGAGGACCCGGTCGGAGCCTTCCTGCGCATAGAACCAGATGGCGTAGATGCCCAGGCAGGTGCCCAGCGGGAAGTTGAACAGCCCGACGATTCCCAACACCAGCGCGAGCACCCGCGACCATCCGCGCCGCTTCAACAAGCCGATGCCGGCGATGACGCCCGGCAGGCCGAAGGCCAGGACGCACGCGCTGATGCCGCCGCCGAAGAGCCAGTAGCTCGCGCGGTCCTCGGCCAGCGACGACTCGCTCACCATCATCGCCCCGGCGAACGCGAAGAAGACGGCCAGGCCGACGCCCACGAGCACCGTCAGCGCGTTGATGGCGATGAACGCGATGCCCAGGATGCGGCGGTGGTTGTCCAAGTCACTGCGCTGCAGGTCCATCGTCACCCTCCTCACTTCGACGGGCGCACCGCTTCGCGCTCCAGCTCCATGCGCAGCAACGCCTTCAAATCGAGCAGCAACCGCAAGCGGTCCGGCGGGCCGCACACGCCCACCACGAAGGGCGAGCGCCCCGACACCCTCAGCGCGGGCGCGGGCTTGATGTCACCCCGGCGAACCCGCAGCACCTCGGCCACCCGCTCCACACGCACCGCCACCCGCCGCGCGCCCAGTCGACACACCAGGAGCCGTGCCTTGCGCGACTGCACCGAAGGTTGCCCCTGGAGCCTGAAGCGCAGGTCCACCACGGGAAGGATGACGCCCCGCAGGTGGAGCACGCCCTCCACGAACGAAGGGGCATGCGGAATGGGCGTCACGCGCTGGAGCGGCAGCACTTCTTCCACTCGCTGGATATCCAGCACGTACTCCTCTTCACCCACGAAGAAGGCGCACAGCTGAACCACGGTGTCCGACTGCTCACCGGGCGCATCCGGTGCCCCCGAGGGGTGGCGCGCCAACAGGTTGACCGAGTCCTTCATGGCGTCAGTGCCTGTTCAGGGTCCAGCAGGATGTACAGCGAGGGCCCGCGTCGACCGATGCCCACGACACAGTCCTTGTCTCCCAGGCGCAGGCCGGGCGGCGGCGGCTCCAGCATGGAGGGCTTGAGCTTCACCACGCCGGACACGCTGTCCACCCACACCCCCGCCGGCCCCGTCTCCGTGCGCAACACGAGGACGCGCGCATCCCGGGGCGGCGCGGGCGCATCCGGCCCCGCGACCAGGGGCGCACGCTCCGTCAGCCCCAACCGGACCTTGATGTCGTACGCGGGCAGCAGCTCTCCGCGCAGGTTCATCACCCCGAGCAGGTGAGGCTCCGCCCTGGGAATCTCCGTCAGCGGGGGCACCTTGGAGATTTCGCGCACGAGGCGGATGGGCACCGCGTACGACTCTCCCTCCAGTAGGAAGGACAGGTACTCCTCCGGGACTTCCTCGGGCGTGGAGGAGGCGACGCCGTCACTGCCGGCGGCGAAGTCCTGCAGGCCGCTGACGTCCTCGTCCGGACGGAAGAAGAAGTCGTCGAGCAGTTCGGCGAACCGGGACACAGTGGGTGAGGATAGCAGCCGGCCAGGGCGAGCGTCAGGCCCGCCTTCGCTCCAGGGCCAGTCCCTCTTCCAGCAGGTCCGCCACGTCCAGCACCAGCACCGGACGACGGTTGCCCAGGTCCGTGGCGCCGGAGATGCCCCGGACGGACTGCAACCTGCCGCCCAGGGGCTTGGTGACGATGTCCTGCTGGCCGTGCAGCTCGTCCACGGCGATGCCCAGCCGCTCCTGCGCCAGCCCCACCACCACCACGAAGTAGCGGCTCACCGGACGCTCCGGCAGGCCGAACAGCCGTGACAGCCGCACGAAGGGCAGCGTCTGCCCGCGCACGTCCAGCACCTCGCGCCGCTCCAGGGTGCGGATTTCCCGGGGCTGGACGGAGAGGATTTCCAGCACGCTGTTCAACGGCACCGCGTACGTGCGGGCGCTCACCCCCACCACCAGCGCGCGGATGATGGCGAGCGTGACGGGCAGCGTCAGGTGGAAGGCCGTGCCCTTCCCGCGCTCGCTCCACACGTCGATGATGCCGGAGAGGTTGCCCAGGTTGTTCTTCACCACGTCCAGGCCCACGCCTCGGCCGGACAGCTCGGACACGCTGCGCGCGGTGGAGAAGCCGGGCAGGAAGATGAGGTTGAGCAGCTCCCGGCGGCCCATCTCCTCCGCCTGGGCGAAGGTGATGAGGCCTCGCGTCAGCGCCACCTCGCGCACGCGCAGCTCGTCGATGCCCGCCCCGTCGTCACTCACCTCGATGACGACGTGGTTGCCCTTCTGCTCCGCCCGCAGCGCCACCACCGCGCGCCGGGGCTTGCCCGCCGCCAGCCGCATGTCCGGAGACTCGACGCCATGGTCGATGGCGTTGCGGATGAGGTGCATCAGCGGGTCGCTCAGCTCCTCGACGATGAGCTTGTCCAGCTCCACCTCGCCGCCGCCGATGACGAAGTCGATTTCCTTGCCCGCTTCGCGGGTGATGCGGCGCACCAGCCGGGCCAGCTTGTCGAACACCTGACCCACCGGCACCATGCGCGCTTCCAGCAGGCCCTCCTGCAAGGCCTCCAGCTTGCGCTCCAGGCCCCGCGTCTCGCGCGCCAGCTCCTGGCCGAACAGCTTCGACAGGGGCACCACGCCCTCCTGCCGCGCCGACTCCGCGAGCCGCTGGAGGCTGGCCTTGATGAGCAGCAGCTCGCCCACCATGTTGATGAGGCCATCCAGCTTGCCGATGTCCACCCGCACCGTCTGCGTCAACGAGCGCAGCGACGGCTCCGTCGCGACGGGAGGCGCCGCCACGGGCGTCACCGCGCGGCCGGGCGCACGCCCTCCCGGCCCCTGCAGATACGTCACCAGCGAAGGGCCCGACGTGCCCGCGGCCTCCGCGCTCCCCCCCGTCTCCCCCAGCTCCGTGTCGGGGTCCGGGTCCGGGAATGAGTGCGGCGCTCCGTCTTCCATCGCGGCGCGCACGCCCTGCTTCGTCCCGCCAGGCTTCACGGGAGACGCGCCCCCGACGGAGGCCTCGGGCGCGGAGGCGACGCCGATGGCCCCCAGGACAATGGCGGGCGACTCGGTGGCACGAACCAGCGCCTCGGCGGAGCGGGTCGTCGCACTGGGCGCCGCGGGCCGCACGGCGAGCGGTGACAGCTCCGCGGGCGTGCCCTTCAGCCCCGACTCCAGCTCCGTCCTGGAGACCTGGGCGCCAAAGATGAGGTCGAAGGCGATGCCATGCGCGCCGCCCGGCTGGGCCGAGGGCAGCGTGCTGATGACCTCTCCCAGGGGCTTGAGGCGCGTGTTCAGGTCCGCCAGGCCCTTGTCGAAGTCGGACAGGTCGAACGCGGCGCGCACTCGCCACAGCGCCACGCCCCGGCGCACATTCTCCCGGAGCCGGTGCTCCTCGTACTCGGTGAAGACGGAGCGCACCTGCGCCTCCAGCTCCAGCCGCTCCAGCGGGTCCTCGTCCTGCGCGACGGACACCTCGCCCAGCTGCCCCAGCCGCTCCGCCATGCCATCCGCGCGACGGGTGAGGCCATCCGACTCCGTGCCCCGCGCCGTCTCCGCCAGCAGCGCCTGGAAGGCGTCCAGCGCTTCAATCAGCGTGTCGAGCACCGCGTCGTTCAAGTGCAGCTTGCCCAGCCGCAGCCTGTCCAGCAGGTCCTCCGTGCCATGCGCCAGCCGGGAGATGCGCTCCTGACCGAACAGCCCCGCCAGCCCCTTGAGCGAGTGCGCCGCGCGGAAGATGCCGTTGACGCGCTCGGGGTCAGCCTCCTGGCCGCGCCGCTCGTCCAGCACGAGCAGGTCCTTGCCCAGCGCCTCCAGAATCTCGGTCGCCTCGGCCACGAACTCGGCCAGCGCCTTGCTCGGAGGACTCACGGCAGCTTCAGGTACCGGCGCAGAAGCCCTTCCAGGCTCCCCGGTTGGAACGGCTTGACCAGGTACTCCGCGGCGCCCAACGCCATGCCCCTGTCGCGGTCCTGGTCGCGCCCCTCGGTGGTGATGATGAAGAGCGGAACGTCGCGGTAGTTGGGGTTCTTCTTGACGAAGTTGATGAGCTCGAGCCCGTTGATGTCGGGCATGTTGATGTCGGTGATGATGAGGTCGAAGCGGTGGCGCGGCAGCAGCTTCAGGGCCTCGAAGCCGCTCGAGGTGACGACGGCCTCGATGCCCTCCACGGCCTCCACGGTCGACGCGATGTACTCGCGCGACGCCTTGGAGTCCTCGACAATCAGCACCTTGACACGCATGTGCGCACGCCCCGGACGGTCCCCCATGCTAACAGAAGCCCTGCCCGGTCGCTGTGCTTCAGCCCTTCCTGCCTGGTAGGAGCCGGACGAGCGCCTTGTCCATCAGGAGGGCCACCCGTCCGCCCTTGAACGCTGGGACGAAGCCCTTCTGGAAACCCTCCACCCGGGCCGCGTCATCCACCGAACCTCCGGCGGGAATCTCCAGCGCCACCGACGCCACCTTGGCCCGGCTGAGCACCGTGCCCGCCCCGGCAAGCGCCTCCTGGAGGCCCTCCGCGTCGAGCTGACGACGGGCCCCCAGGCCGACGACGAAGATGCGCGGCACCTCCAGCTTCCCGTCCGAGGGCAGCAGGAGCCAGTCGTCCTTCGCGCCGGAGAAGAAGCCGCCCTTGAGCACCCGCGACAGCACGCCACACAGGCGCCAGTCCACGTAGCCCGCGGTGGCCGGCAGGGGCCGGTCATCCTCGGCCACGAACAGACACAGGGCGTCCACGCCGCCAAGCGAGTCCAGCCCTTCCATCCCGATGTCGTGCGTCGTCGTCTGGCTCACGGCGCGTCCCTTCTTCCGCTCGAGGCTCCGGCAACTCAGGCCTTGTTCAGCGCCACGGCGACACGGTCCAACAGGCCGTTGACGAAGGCGCTGGACTCCTCCGTCCCGAAGTTCTTCCCCAGCTCCACCGCCTCGTTGATGGTCACCTTGCGAGGGATGTCCGGACGGTACTTCAGCTCGAAGATGCCCACGCGCAGGACGTTGCGGTCGATGCGCGACATGCGGTCCAGCCGCCAGTTGTGGCTGTGTGACTCGATGAGCCGGTCGATTTCCGCGCGGTGGGCCTGCACACCCTCCACCAGCTCGCGGGCGAACTTCACCGCGTCCGGCTCGCGCTTCTCCTCGTCCGACGCCGTCCAGGCCGACTCCAGGGCGTCATTCACGGACGCGCCCGCCGCCATCTCCAACTGGTAGAGCGCCTGCAACGCCCGCTCACGTCCCGTTCTGCGCGCGCCCATGACTACCCCTTCCTCGACGCGTCGAGCGTGGCCAGCTTGCCGTACAGGTTCACCATCTCGATGCACGCCAGCGTGGCCTCGGAGCCCTTGTTGCCCGCCTTCACGCCGGCCCGGTCGATGGCCTGCTCCACCGTGTCACACGTGAGCACGCCGAACGTGACGGCCGCCGGGGGGCTTGCCGCCGCGGCGCTGAAGGCCACCGCGCCAATGCCCTTGGCGCACTCGCCCGCGACGTAGTCGAAGTGAGGCGTGCCACCCCGGATGACGGCGCCCAGGACGATGACTCCCGCGTACTGACGCGACTCCGCGACGCGGCGCACCAGCCCGGGCAGCTCATAGGTGCCGGGGCAGCGGTACACGTCCACGTCCGCGTCGGCCACGCCGTGACGCACCAGGGTGTCGACAGCGCCCTTGGCCAGCTCCTCGGTGATGAAGCCGTTGAAGCGGGCGACGCAGATGGCGAAGCGGCCCTTGGGGGGGAGGAAATCACCTTCGATGTAGCGAGGCATGCGGGGCTTCCTACACCACCCAGGCTCCGGCGTCGCCTGCTACGGCGTCCCGAAGCCCGCCGCCCGGACGGCCGCCTCGGACACCCCTCCCGGGCCTGGAGCGCCCGCCTGCCCCCTCTGGAGCAGGTACAGGCGCGCCACGTACTTCCCAATGGGGTCCGCCTCCAGGTTGACCCGGGCGCCCACCTTCTTGGCCCGCAGGGTGGTGCGCTCCTGCGTCTCCGGAATCAGCTGGACGCTGAAGCGGTCCACGCCCACGGTGTTGACGGTGAGACTGATGCCGTCGATGGCCACCGAGCCCTTTTCGATGAAGTACGGCGCCAGCGCCTCCGGCAGCCCGAAGACCATCACCCACGAGCCGCCCTCCGGGTAGGTCTCCAGCACCGTGCTGACGCCGTCCACGTGCCCGGAGACCAGGTGCCCGCCCAGCCGGTCCCCCAGCGCCAGGGCCCGCTCCAGGTTGACGCGGTCTCCCGGCCGCACGGCGTCCAGCGTGGTGCGCCGCAGCGTCTCCGGCGCGGCCTGCACGCGGAAGGCTTCGCCCGTGCGCTCCACCACCGTGAGGCAGGCGCCATCCACGGCGATGGACTCGCCCAGCGCGAAGTCCCGCGCGCCCAGCGACGTGCGAATCCACAAGTCCGTCATCCCGCCCGGAATGACGCGCTCCACCCCGCCGATGTCCTGAATGAGCCCGGTGAACATGACGGGGCTTATAACGGACCCGCCGTCGCGACGCCCACGGACAACCGGGGCCCCCGGCGTGTCCTCCATTCAACGGCCCCTTTACCGGGCCTCATGCATGAGGCCTCGGGCGGAGGCTCGGAGGGGGCCTACAGCAGCGCCTGGAGCAGGATGTCCTGCCCGTGCTGCTCGAAGGTGAGGTCCTTGACGGAGAGGGCCTGGGTCATCTCCTTCACGCCCAGGTCGCCCGCCCAGGACATGCCCTGGCGGCCCAGCAGCTTGGGGGCGAGGAACAGGGCCAGCTCGTCCGCCAGGTGCTCGCGCAGGAAGCTGCCGTACATCTCCGCCCCTCCCTCCACGAGCACGTGGTTGAGGCCGGACTTGCCCAGCCGCCGCAGCAGGGCCTTCAGGTCCACCCGGTCGCCCTTCTTGCGCAGCTGCCACACCTCCACGCCCTGGGCCAGGAAGCGCTTCGCCTTGCGCCCCTCCGGGTCCTCCAGCGTGGCGATGATGGTGCGCGCGGGGCTCTTCTGGGTGAAGACGGTGTAGCCGGGCGACAGGCGCAGGTGGCTGTCCACCACGACGCGCAGCGGGTCCTTGCCCTTGCCGCCGGGCAGCCGCGTGGTGAGCTTGGGGTCGTCGTGGCGCACGGTGTTCGCGCCCACGAGGATGACGTCCACGTTGTCGCGCAGCCGGTGCACCCACTCGCGCGCCTTCTCGCCCGTCACCCAGCGCGAGTCCCCCGTGGCCGTGGCCAGCTTGCCGTCCAGCGTCGCCGCGGCCTTCAGCGTCACCCAGGGCATGCCCGTGCGGATGGACTTGAAGAAGGGCCGGTTGAGCTTGTCGGCCTCCTCCTGCAGCACGCCCGTGACGACCTTCACCCCGGCGCGGCGCATCCGGGCCACGCCCTTGCCGCTCACCTTGGGGTTCGGGTCCGAGGAGCCGGTGAAGACGCGGCGCACCCCGGCCTCGATGATGGCCAGGCTGCACGGCGGCGTGCGGCCGTAGTGGTCGCACGGCTCCAGCGTGGAGTAGAGGTCCGCGCCCCTCGCGCGGGAGCCGGCGGCCTCCAGCGCCACCACCTCCGCGTGCGCGGTGCCCGCCTTCTTGTGGTAGCCGCGAGCGATGATGCGGCCGCCCTTCACCAGGACGGCGCCCACCACCGGATTGGGGCTGGTGCGGCCCAGGCCCTTGGCGGCTTCCTCCAGGGCGATGCGCATGAAGAACTCGGCCACGGCGCGGTCGAAGTCCGCCGCCCGTTTCGCCCGGGGCGCCCTGGTGGCTTCCAACCTGGCCCGCGTGAGCAGCCGCATGGTGTGTCCCCTCAGCTCCCCCGGCCCGGCGCGAGGGGCGGCTTCGCCTTGCGCTCGCGCTCCTGGTCCTCGAGCAGGTCCTTCAGCTCATGCATGAACTCGGAGATGTCCCGGAAGCTCCGGTACACGGACGCGAAGCGCACGTAGGCCACCTCGTCCATTTCCTGGAGCCGGCGCATGACCTCCTCGCCGATGACGGACGAGTTGATCTCCTTCTCGCCCATGCCCTGCAGCAGCCGTTCAATGGCCACCACCGTCTCCTCGAGCTGATCCACGGACACCGGCCGCTTCTCACACGCCTTCTTCAGCCCGGAGACGATCTTCTCACGGTCGAACGCCTCGCGCCGGCCGTCCTTCTTCACGATGAGCGGGTAGAGCTCCTCCACCCGCTCATACGTGGTGAAGCGGCGCTTGCAGGCCAGACACTCGCGGCGCCGCCGGATGACGGAGCCCTCGTGCGACTCGCGAGAGTCGATGACCTTGTTTTCGGCATCCTGGCAGAACGGGCAGCGCATGGAGACGGAGCGAGGCTCCTGGTCCCTTCGATTACTTGAGCCGCGAGGCGTACAGGGGGAAGCCCTGCGCGAGTTCCTTCACCTGTCCGCGAATGCGGGCCAGCGCCGCGTCGTCCTGGGCCGAGTCCAGCGCGGCGCCAATGAGCTTGCCCACCGTGGCCATCTGCGCCTCGCGCATGCCGCGCGTGGTGATGGCCGGAGTGCCCACCCGGACGCCCGACGTCACCATCGGCTTCTCCGGGTCGAACGGAATCATGTTCTTGTTCACGGTGATGCCCGCCTTGTCGAGCACCGCCTCGGCAACCTTGCCCGTGAGATTCTTGGGCCGCAGGTCCACCAGCATCAGGTGGTTGTCGGTGCCGCCAGAGGTCAGCCGCAGCCCAGCGGACTTCAACGCCTCCGCCAGCGCCTGCGCGTTGGAGACAATCTGGCGCTGGTACGTCTTGTACTCGGGCGTCAGCGCCTCGCGGAAGGCCACCGCCTTGCCGGCGATGACGTGCATCAGCGGACCGCCCTGGATGCCAGGGAAGATCTGACTGTTGATGGACTTGGCGTAGGGCTCGCGGCCCATGACCAGGCCCCCGCGAGGACCGCGCAGCGTCTTGTGCGTGGTGCTGGTGACGATGTCCGCGAAGGGCACCGGCGAGGGGTGCACGCCCGCGGCGACCAGGCCCGCGATGTGCGCCATGTCCACCATCATCGCCGCGCCAACCTCGTCGGCGACCTCGCGGAACTTCGCGAAGTCCAGCGTGCGCGGATAGGCGCTGGCGCCCACGACGATGACCTTGGGCTTGTGCTCGCGCGCCAGGGACTGCACCTGCGCGAAGTCGATGGTCTCCGTCTCGCGCGTCAGGCCGTAGTGGACGACCTTGTAGAGCTTGCCGGAGAAGTTGAACGTGGCGCCGTGCGTGAGGTGGCCGCCGGAGTTCAAATCCAGCGACAGCATGGTGTCGCCCGGCTTCATCAGCGCCATGTACGCGCCCATGTTGGCCTGGCTGCCCGAGTGCGCCTGCACGTTGACGAAGTCCGCGCCGAACAGCTGCTTCGCGCGGTCGATGGCGAGGTTCTCCACCACGTCCACCACTTCGCAACCGCCGTAGTAGCGCTTGCCGGGGTAGCCCTCCGCGTACTTGTTGGTGAGCACGGAGCCCACCGCCTCCATGACAGCGGGGCTGACGAAATTCTCGGAGGCGATCAGCTCCAGACCATCTTCCTGGCGCTGCGTCTCGTCGTGGACGGCCCGGAAAATCTCGGGGTCCACGTCGGCCAGAGTGCGGGTGTTCTCCATGGCGGCTTTCCTCTCGACAACGGGTACCGCGACGGCCACTAGCCCTGGGACTCGGCCTCGCGAATCATCTGCACGCGCCGCTCGTGGCGACCGCCCTCGAACGCGGTGCCGAGGAACGCCTCCAGGATGGCCCGGCCCACGCCGGAGCCCACCACGCGCTGACCCAGGCACAGCACGTTGGCGTCATTGTGGGCCCGCGCCATGCGCGCCTCGAACTCCGTGGTGCACAGGGCCGCTCGGATGCCCCGGTGCTTGTTGGCGACGATGCTCATGCCAATGCCGGTGCCACACACCAGCACGCCCAGGGTGGCCTCACCGGACGTCACCGCCCGGGACACCCGGGCCGCGAAGTCCGGGTAGTCCACAGAGTCCCGCGCGAACGGGCCCACATCCTCGTGGGCCACGCCGCGCTCCTTGAGCGCCGCCACCAGTTCCTGGCGGAGCTCCAGGCCCGCGTGGTCCGAAGCAAGAATGACTTTCACGCGGGTCTCCTTCGGCCACCTAGAAGCGCTTGAACAGCAGCACCGCGTTGGTGCCACCGAATCCAAACGAGTTGCTCATCACCGCGTCCACCTTGGCCTCGCGGGCCGCGTTGGGCACGTAGTCCAGATCACACTCCGGATCCGGGCTCGTCTGGTTGATGGTGGGCGGCAGGATGTTGCGCGACAGCGCCAGCGCGCTGACCACGCCCTCGTATCCACCCGCCGCGCCGAGCATGTGGCCCGTCATGGACTTGGTCGACGACACCGCCACCTTGCGGGCGTGGTCCCCGAACACGGCCTTGATGGCCTTCGTCTCGTTCGCGTCGTTGAAGGGAGTGGAGGTGCCGTGGGCGTTGATGTAGCCCACCTGCTCCGGGTTCATCCCTGCCGACTGGAGCGCCAGCCGCATGCAGCGCGCCGCACCCTCGCCTTCCGGCGCCGGCTGCGTCACGTGGTACGCATCCGAGTTGGCGCCATAGCCCACCAGCTCCGCGAGAATCCTGGCACCGCGCTTCTTCGCGGCCTCCAGCTCCTCGAGGATGAGCATGCCCGCGCCCTCGCCCATGACGAAGCCGTCACGGTCCTTGTCGAACGGGCGGCTGGCCGCGGCCGGGTCATCATTGCGCGTGGACAGCGCCTTCATCACCGAGAAGCCACCCAGCCCCAGTGGGGTGATGGCCGCCTCGGCGCCGCCGGCGATGGCCGCGTCCGTTTCGCCCAGCTTGATGGACTTCCAGGCCTCGCCAATGGCGTGGGCGCTGGTGGCACAAGCGGACACCGGAGCCCAGTTGGGCCCCTTGCAGTTGTAGCGCATGGAGATGAGGCCAGGCGCCATGTTGACGATCATCTGGATGATGAAGAAGGGCGACAGCCGGTCAAACCCCTTCTCCAGGCCCTTGCGGTGCTGCTCCTCCAGGGAGGAGATGCCGCCAATGCCCGAACCCACGATGACGCCCACCCGCTCTGGCGTGTAGCCATGCGGCACGTCCGGGCCCACGGGAAGCCCCGACTCCTCCACCGCCATCGCCGCCGCGGCCATGGCGTACTGCGCGTAGAGGTCCATTCGGCGCACTTCGCGCCTGTCGATGAACTTCTCCGGCTCGAAGTCCTTCACCTCGCCGGCGATTCGCGTGTCGATCTTCTTGGGGTCGAAGCGCGTGACGAGGGAAATGCCTGAAGTGCCGGCAAGCAACGCCTGCCAGTTCTTCTCGGTTCCTGTACCCAGTGCCGAGATGAGCCCGGTACCGGTGATGACGACTCGACGGTGTGACACGGTCCTCTCCGGTGGCGCCTGGGACGCCGGGGACGCCGCGCTGGACGCGGCGTCTCCCCGCCCCCCGGCACGCCGTGGTGCTGCCTACTTCTTGTGGGTGGTGATGTAGTTGATGGCGTCGCCGACGGTCTTGATGTTCTCGGCCTCCTCGTCGGGGATCTCGACCTCGAACTCCTCTTCCATCGCCATCACGAGCTCCACGATGTCGAGGCTGTCGGCGCCAAGGTCCTCGATGAAGGAAGACTCGGGCTTGATCTCATCCTCTCCCACCCCGAGCTGATCGGCGATGATGCCCTTGACCTTGGTCTCAATTGCGGACGTCGACATAAGTGCTGAACCCTCCAGGAACCAGATGTAGGCCCGGAAGGCTTCCCGAGCCCTGTCGAAAGCCGGCGCGGTATATCCCACGCACGCCGGCAATCCAACCTTGGGTTACATGTACATGCCGCCGTTGACCTTCAGGACCTCGCCGGTGATGTAGGACGAAGCGTCACCTGAGAGGAAGAGAACGGCCTGGGCCACCTCCTCCGGGTTGCCCAGTCGTCCCAGCGGGATGCCCTCCGTCATCTTCTGGCGCAGGTCGTCATTCAGGTGGGCCGTCATGTCCGTCCCGATGAAACCCGGGGAGACGGCATTGACGCGGATGCCTCGGCTGGAAAGCTCTCGGGCCACCGTCTTCGTCAGACCGATGAGTCCTGCCTTTGCCGCCGAGTAGGCCGCCTGTCCGGGATTGCCCATATCCCCCACGACGGAGGTGATGTTCACGATGGCGCCGCCCCGCTGCTTCATCATGGGACGGCTGGCCGCGCGGATGAGGGCGAAAGGCCCCCGCAGGTTGGTGTCCAGCTGCTTGTCCCAGTCCTCGTCCTTCACCCGCATGACCAGGCCGTCCACCGCCATGCCGGCGTTGTTGACGAGCACGTCCAGCCGGCCGTGGGCCTTGACGATGCCCTCCACGGCGCTCGTGCAGGCGGCGGTGTCGGACACATCGAAGCGCAGCGACTCCGCCTTCGCGCCCTCGGCGGTGAGCAGGCCCACCGTCTCCTGGGCCGCCGCCTCGTTGCCCGCATAGCTGATGATGACCGTGGAGGCGCCCGCCTTCGCGAAGGCCACCGCGCACGCCCGGCCGATGCCGCGCGAGCCACCCGTCACCAACACCACCTTGTCCTTGAAGCTCATGCGCTCACCCCAGCGCCGCGAGGACCTTCTCGAGGCTCGCGGCGTCTTCCACGTTGAAGAGTTCGATGTCCTTGGTGATGCGCTTGATGAGGCCGCACAGCACCTTGCCCGGGCCCAGCTCCACCACGCGCGTGACGCCCTCGGCCTTCAGCGCCTCCACGCATTCAATCCACCGCACCGGCGCGCTCACCTGCTCCAGGAGCAGCGGAATCACGCGGGCCACGTCCGAGTTGGGCCGCGCCTCCACGTTCGTCACCACCGGCACCGACGGCGCCACCAGCCTCACGCCGCCCAGCACCGCCGCCAGCTTCGGCTTCACCGGCTCCATCAGCGCGCAGTGGAAGGGCGCGGACACCGGCAGCGGCATCACCCGCTTGGCCCCGGCCTCCTTGCACTTCACGCCCGCGCGCTCCACCGCCGCGGCGTCGCCGGCAATCACCGTCTGCTCGGGCGAGTTGTAGTTGGCCGGAGACACCACCTGGCCCTCCGCCGCCGCCTCACAGGCCGCCTTCACCTTCGCCGGCTCCAGGCCCAGAATCGCGGCCATGGCGCCCACGCCCGCGGGCACCGCCTCCTGCATGAAGCCGCCGCGCGCGCGCACCGCCCTCGCCGCGTCACCCAGCGACATGGCGCCCGCGGCCACCAGCGCGGAGTACTCGCCCAGCGAGTGGCCCGCGACGAACGAAGCCACCGGGCCCCGCGTCGAGAAGACGGCGTGCGCCGCCACCGACACCGTGAGGATGGCCGGCTGCGTGTTGGCCGTGAGCTTCAGCGCATCTTCTGGCCCCTCGAAGCAGAGCTTGGAGAGCTTCTCTCCGAGCGCGTCGTCCGCGGCCTCGAAGACGGCGCGGGCCTCGGGGAACTTCTCGAAGAGGTCCTTGCCCATCCCCACGGCCTGACTGCCCTGCCCGGGGAACACGAATGCGACCTTCGCCATGTGCGGTCTCTGCCTCCTGAAACGTCCAGTCCCGTTGCCCGACTACCAGCGCACCACCGCGCTGCCCCACGTCATGCCCGCGCCAATCGCCATCATCGCGATGACGTCTCCGGGCCGGAGTCTTCCGGCGCGGTGGGCCTCGTCCAACGTCATGGGCAGGGACGCGGACGACGTGTTGCCGTACTTGTGCAGGTTCAGCCAGCACTTGTCGCGGGGAATCTCCAGCCGCTCCAGCGCCGCGTCCAGGATGCGGACATTGGCCTGGTGCGCGATGACGTGGTCCACCCCCCGCGCCGTCAACCCGTGAGAGGCCAGCGCACCCCGCGTGGAATCCACGAGCGCGCGCACCGCGAAGCGGAACACCTCCCGGCCCTTCATCTTCAGCTTGTGGAGGTGGGCCCGCAGCCCCTCCTCCGTCATCGGCGTGCGCGAGCCGCCGCCTGGAATGGTGAGCGCGTCCGCGAGCGTCCCGTCGGTGAACAGATGGGTGGAGAGGATGCCCCGCCCCTCCTTCTCCGAGGGCGCCAGCACCATGGCCCCCGCCCCGTCCCCGAAGAGCACGCAGGTGTTCCGGTCCGTCCAGTCCACCACCCGCGTCAGGAGCTCCGCGCCCACCACCAGCGCCCGCTTCACCTGTCCGGAGCGCATGAATTGATCCGCGATGCTCATCGCGTACAGCGAGCCCGCGCACGCGGCGGCCACGTCGAAGGCGAAGGCCCGGCGCGCGCCCAGCCGCGCCTGCACGAAGGCCGCGCACGAGGGCATGGGCATGTCCGCGGTGATGGTCCCCACCACGATGAGGTCCAATTCCTCCGGCGCCACGCACGCCATCTCCAGGGCCTTCAGCGAGGCGGCGACGGCCAGGTCGCTGGTGGCTTCGTCGTCCGCGGCGCGCCTTCGCGCGTGGATGCCGGTGCGCTCACGAATCCAGGCATCGGACGTGTCCACGCACGCCTCCAGCTCCTGGTTGGTGATGACCCGGGAGGGAGCGTAGGAGCCGGTGCCGATGATCTGCGTGCATGCCACGAGGGTTCTCCCGAAAAGGAGCTTCATCGAACCCAACGCCCAGGCGCCGGTCTCTAATCGGAAACGGCTTCTTCTGTCCCTCTTTTTCCCCTCGGGTGGGTAGGGAGCCAGGCGGCGGCCCTGGCGATGCATCGCGTCAGTTCCTCCTGGAGTCCCCCCTGCGCGGTGGCCAGCGCGGCGCCCAGGGCGTTGTGGATGGCTCGAGGAGAGGAGCGCCCGTGGGCCACGATTCCCACGCCTCGCAGGCCCAGCAGCGGAGCGCCTCCGTACTCGGCGTAGTCCACCATCTTCCGCAGGCCCTTCAGCGCGGGCTGGAGCAGCAGCGCCCCCAGCTTCTCCGACAGCCCACCCCGCTTCTCGATGGCCTGACGCAGCATGCCGATGACGCCCATGCCCACGCCCTCGGATGTCTTGAGGACGACATTCCCGGTGAATCCGTCCGTCACGACCACCTGCACGTCGCCGGAGAAGAGGTCCTTGCCCTCCACGTAGCCGCCGAAGTCCAGGTCGGACTGGCGCAACAGGTCGCTCGCCTCGCGCGTCAGGAGCGTCCCCTTGGACGCCTCCTCTCCGTTGGACAGCACCGCGACGCGGGGACGGGCCACGCCCAGCAGCAGGCGGACATAGGCCTCGCCCAGCACGGCGAACTGCGCCAGATGCGACGGCCGGCAATCCACGTTGGCGCCCGCGTCCAAGAGCAGGCAGCGCCCGCCGCCCTTGAGCGCGGGAAAGAGCGCGGCGATGGCGGGGCGCTCCACGCCGGGCAGCCGGCCCAGCGTCATCAAGCCGCCCGCCATGACCGCGCCGGAGTTGCCCGCGGACACGAGCGCATCCCCGTGCCCGTCGCGCACCAGTTCGAAGCCCACCCGGAGCGACGAGTCCCGCTTGCGCCGGAAGGCGGTGGAGGCGTGGTCATCCATCTCCACGACCTCGGACGCGTGGTGCACGCGGAGGTTGGGCGGAGGCAGCCCGCGTCCCAGGTGGGGCGTCACCCGGGCCGTGTCTCCCACGAGGACGACCTCGTGCTCGGGGTGGGCCCGGGCGAAGAGCACTCCGCCCTCCACCGGCGCCCCCGGCGCGTGATCTCCCCCCATCGCGTCCAGGACCAGCCTCATCCCCGCCCTCTCCGTGTCTGCGTGCGTGTCAGCTCGAAACCCACCCGGCCCGCCGGGCGGCGCGCAGCACACCAGGAACCTCCCAGGGGGGCAACGACTCGCTTGCCCCATGGCATGGGGTGGGTCCAGGTGGGCAGCGCCGCGTCGAGCGGGGGCGCCGGGTCCGGATGATCCGCGGGGCGGGCGGAAATGAGCCCATCACGAGCGTTGTCCCGGCGGGGCGCGTGAGGTATCTGGCGGGCGGGCGGCCCCGAGGCACTTCGCGGTGTGACTGGGCAGTACACGCGCATTGACTCGGGCCGGATGAGCCGCTAGGGTCCGCCGCCTTTCAAGCCGGACCAGGAGTACGCGAGCTCGTCGCGACTGCTCCAAGGCCGGTGTTGACCGACATGTTGCGCAGGCAGCCGGGGACCCCGGCACAGCGCGTGAGACAGAGGTGAGCCGTGGGCGTCCCCAAGAAGCGTACTTCGAAGATGCGTCGTGACACTCGTCGCGCTGGCAACAACAACCTGCGCACCGCCGTGCAGGTGACCAAGTGCCCCAACTGCAAGGAGCCGGTGATGCCTCACCGCGCCTGCACGTCGTGTGGCCAGTACAAGGGGCGCGAGCTGCTGCCCCAAGCCGAGGCCTGAGGCCTTGCCAGTGACGCTCCTGAAGAGGGGCGTCGAGCAGCACGAAGGGCCGCGCCTCCCCAATCGGAGGTCGCGGCCCTTGCTCTTTTCCGGCCCCGAATCCCAGCGGGGCCGGCGCCCTCGGCGGACTTCAGTTGCCGAGCTTGATGTTCTTCAGCGACGCCAGGCGGGGGTCCACCTGCTTCGTGTCACACTGGCACTGGGCCTCGTTGAAGTTCGTGCCGCACTGCGAGCACAGGCCCTTGCAGTCGTCCTTGCAGACCAGGTTCATCGGCAGGGCGAGCAGCACCTGCTCGCGGACGATGGGGTCCAGGTCGATGGTCTTCCCATTGAAGACCTCCTGGTCCACGCCATCGATTTCGAACGAGCCGCCCGTCTCCCCCTGCTGACGCTCCTTCTTCTCCATGGACTTCTCGTCGTCGTCCTTGAAGTCGTCGCCCCGGGCCATCGACTCGGGCACCAGGTTCAGCGAGAAGACCACGGGCAGCGCCAGCTCCACGTCCTTCAGGCAGCGCTTGCAGGGACTGGTGACGTGTACGGTGAAATTGCCGTTCAGCAGCACCCCGCCGCTCACCCGCCGCAACGTGGCCTTGAGCTGGGATGCCTGCGTGGCCCGGAAGCCGGTGTCCAACCCGGACGCCGTCCCTTCCAGCGCGGCGCCCAGCAGCTCCGGCGAGATGGGCTCGTCCAGCTTCAGCCCCGACTCATGAATTTGTTCAACCTTTACGAGCATTTACGCGACATCCAGGTAAAATTGGGCGGGCAACATAGAGGGCGGCCCCTCTAGCGTCAACACGCCCGGGTTCAACAGCACCGCGAAGATGTCACTGCGCCGTCACCACCGGTGGGGTGGCCTTCGTGGATTCTCCAGACAACGCTTTGATAGGGTCGGTTTGATGCACAGGCACGATTTGCCGTTGCGCGTGGGGGCACTCTTCCTCGTCGTGGGCCTCCTGGCTCCACCGGGGCTTGCCCGTCCCCTCTTCCCCGCGCCTGCCCTCTCGCAGCTCGGGCCAGCAAGCCCAGAAATCACCCGCGCCCGCGAGCAAATTGACGATGGCGAGTTCGAGGAGGCCCGGCGCACGCTCCAGGCGGGCCTGGACGCCCCGGACGTCACCGACGACCAGCTCGTGGAGCTCTACCGCCTGCTCGGCCTCACCGCCCTGTACCTGGGCGACGAGAACCAGGCGCGCGAGGCCTACGAGAAGCTGCTCCAGGCCCGTCCCGACTACGAGCTGCCCCGCACGGCGCCGCCCAAGCTGCGTTCGCTCTACGCGCGCATCAAGGAGGACATCCGCAGCAGGCGCGTGCGCCCCGTGACGCTCGACGTGGATCCGATTCCGGATCCACCGGGCGGCGAGCCCATCGTCGTGGAGGCCACCATCCAGGAGCTGGCGCTGGGCGCCCGCGCGCGGCTGTTCTACCGGCGCGCCGGAGACCAGGCCTACAACTCCGTGGACTTCGTGAAGGACCGGGGCGAGAAGGAGCGCTTCCGCGCCGTCGTCCCCGCCTACGACGTGCCCGTGGAGCCGGAGCCCTACGAGGTGGAGTACTACTTCGAGGTGGTGGACGCCGCGCAGCGCCGGCTCGCCGGACGCGGTGACTCCTTCCAGCCCATGCTCTTCCAGGTGGCACCACAGCGCTCGACAGCCGCCGCCGAGGTCTCCGAAGGACGCCCCTGGTACAAGAGCCCCTGGCTCTGGGTGGCCGTGGGCGCGGTGGCCATCGGCGGTACCGCGGGCGTGGTGGCCCTCTCCTCCTCCGAGGACCGCGGCCGAGTCCCCATCACCATCCGCGTGGACCCTTCCCAGCCATGAGCCTCCGACTCTTGAAGTCCCTGCCGCTCGCCTTCGCGCTGTGCGCCTGCGGTCCCACGGACTCCGGCACCGCCGGCCGCTTCGGCCTGGACGTGACGATGTCGCGCGCCGTGGCCGCCGAGGTCCACGCGCTCCAGGTCAGCGTCCTCGAGGACGGCTCGCGCCGCAGTTGCACCGAGCTGCAGCGCACCTGCCTCAACACCCAGGTGAAGCGCGAGGAGCTGGTGGTGCTGGAGGACTCGCGCGGCAACGAGGGCCGCGCGCTGCGCTTCACCGTGGACCTGGCGGCCATGCAGAACGGCGGCAGCCAGGCGCTCGAGATCGACGTACCGGTGGGCCGCGACTACGCGCTCGTCATCGAGGCCATCGCCGTGGGCGCTCCGTCGCGCTTCCTCGGCAGCTCCTGCAACTACCTCAAGGTCGTCAACTCCGGGGACAACGCCCCGGTGGTCGCCGCGCCGCTCGTGTTGACCGAGCAGTCCTGCGACCCCTCCATCGGCCCCTGAGCAAGGCGGCGCTCCTCGCCCGCGCTCGCTGCCCCCCGCGGCTACACCTTTTCCGTCGAGCTTCCACAGGACTTCCGAGAGGACCCCATGACGCGCATCCTGATCATCGAGGACGAGCAGGACCTCGCCGGGCTCGTCGAATACAACCTCCGGGCCGCGGGCTTCGAGACGGAGTCGGCGAACACCGGCGCCGGAGGCCTTGCCCGGGCCCGGGCCCATCCACCCGACCTGCTGCTCCTGGACCTGATGCTGCCGGACATCGCGGGCGGCGAGGTGCTGCGCATGCTCAAGCAGGACCCGGAGCTGCGAAAGACGTCCGTCATCATCGTCAGCGCCAAGGGCCAGGAGTCGGACCGCGTGCAGGGCCTGGAGCTGGGCGCGGACGACTACGTGGTGAAGCCCTTCTCCGTCCGCGAGCTGCTCCTGCGCGTCAAGGCCGTGCTGCGCCGGGGCGACGCCGACGAAGGGCCCGCGCAGGTGCTCGCCGCCGGGGACATCCTCCTGGACACCTCGCGCCACCAGGTGCGCGTGAAGGACGTGGAGGTCGTCCTCACCGCGCTGGAGTTCCGCCTGCTGCGCACGCTGCTGGAGCGAAGCGACCGGGTGCAGACGCGCGAAACCCTCCTCTCCGATGTCTGGGGCATCCAGGCGGAGATCCACACGCGCACCGTGGACACGCACATCAAGCGCCTCAGGGAGAAGCTGGGCCCCGCGGGCGACATCATCGAGACGGTGCGCGGCGTCGGCTACAAGCTCAGCCCTCCCTAGGCCGTCCGCTCCATGCCCCTGCGCTACACGCTCCTGCCCCTGTTGATGCCGGCCACCCTGGTGGGCCTGCTCGTGGCCGCGCTGGGCACTCCCGGCGCCGCGGTGCCCGTGGCGCTCATCACCCTGGCCGGCTCCCTCATGGCGCTGGGCCTGAGCCGTGGCGCGCTGCAACGACAGCTGGACAGGCTGGCGCGCAGCACGCGGGGCCGCGCCGAGGGGGGTGGCGGACCGACGCCGGACCCGGACCGGCTGGAGGAAGTGGCCAGCCTCGAGGGCGCCATCGACTCGCTGCACACCCGCCTGTCCGCGCGAAACACGGAGCTCACCCAGGAGTCGCGCACCCTCACCGCCGTCCTGGACAGCATGGCCGAGGGCATCTGGGTGACGGACGCGGAGGGCACCGTGGTGCGCCACAACGACGCGCTCCGGAACATCCTCCAGACGGGCGCGCCCATCGTCGGCCAGCGCCCCCTGGCCGTCATCCGCGATGACCAGCTGCACGACGCCGTCATGCGCGGCTGCCGCGAGGGGAACTCCAGTCACCTGGAGCTCTCGCTCGAGGGGCTGTTTCCCCGCACCCTGTCCGTGCGCGTGACGCCGCTGGGAAGGGATTTGCCGGGCAGCGCCGCCGTCTTCCACGACGTCACCGAGCTGCGCCGGCTGGAGAAGGTGCGCAAGGACTTCGTCGCCAACGTCTCCCACGAGCTGCGCACGCCGATTACGGCCATCCGAGGCTACGCGGAGACGCTCCAGGGAGGAGCGCTCGGGGACGCCCAGGTGGCTCCACGCATGGTGGAAATCATCCACCGCCAGTCCGAGCGCCTGTCCGAGCTGGTGGAGGACCTGCTGGAGCTGTCTCGCCTGGAGTCGCAACAGGTGAGCCTGAGACTCACCGACGTCCTTCTGGCCGAGGCCGCCGCCCGGGCCGCCGACACGGTGCGCCCCAAGGCCGAGGGCAAGGGCCAGGTGGTTTCACTCCATGTCCCTGCGGGACTGGTGGCGGTGGGAGACCCGCGCGCGGTGGAGCAGGTGCTGCTCAACCTCCTGGACAACGCGGTGAAGTACACCCCGGCGGGTGGGCGGGTGGACGTGGACGGAGCGTGCGAGGACGGGCGGTGCGTGGTGCGCGTCCGGGACACCGGGGTGGGCATCGAACCGCGCCACCTGTCGCGCATCTTCGAGCGCTTCTACCGGGTGGACAAGGGCCGGAGCCGGGACATGGGAGGCACCGGGTTGGGTCTTTCCATCGTCAAGCACCTGCTCCAGGCCATGGACGGCGAGGTCAAGGTCGAGAGCCAACCGAACGAGGGCAGCACCTTCACCATTTTTCTGCCCCAGGCGGCTCCCGCTCGGTCTGCGACGGGGTAGGATGGCACGACCATGCGGGTCGCCATCCTCGCGGACATTCACGGCAACCTCCCCGCCTGCGAGGCCGTCCTCGAGGACATCGCGCGCTCCGTTGCGCCCGACTACATCGTCGCCGCCGGCGACCTCGCACTGCGCGGAGCGCACCCTCGCGAGACGGTGGACCTGCTCTTCGACCGCTGCGACTCGGTGCTGATGGGAAACACCGACTGCTACCTCGCCGGGAACTACCTGGGCGGTGCGTACCGCGAGAGGGACCACTGGAAGACGGAGCTCTTGCGCTGGACAAGAGACCAGCTCGGCGAGGCGCACCTGCGCCAGTTGGGCGCCCTGCCCTTCTCCGTGCGTTACACGCCGCGCAAGGGACAGGACCTCTTCGTCTGCCACGCCAACCCGCGCAACCTCGAGGAGTCGCTGGACCCCACGCTGGATGACGTCGCGGTGCGCCGCTACTTCGCGCACCTGGACGCGGCGGCGTGCGCCTTCGGCCACCTGCACTTCCCCTACCGCCGGCGGGTGGGCCGCATGCTCATCGCCGACGTGGCCAGTGCGGGGATTCCGCGCGACGGAGACCTGCGCCCCGCCTACGGCGTCTTCACGTACACGCCCAAGGGCTGGCGCGTGCAGATTCGCCGGGTGCGCTACCCGGTGCGCAAGGCCACCCAGGCCCTCACCGCGCGCCGCGTCCCCGGCGGTCCGCTGCTCATCCACAAGCTGGTGGAGGCGCGCTACCGCCACCACAACGCCTTGATGGAGGCCGCGCGCCGCCACTCCGGCCTGCCACCCGCGGGCCCCGTGCTGCGGCCTCCGCCGGGCGCCCCCATTCGAAACGCGGCGGTGCCCCTGGAGGGACGTGCTCCTCCGGACGTGGACCCCACCTCGCTGCCCACGGACCTGGATGGCACCGTGACGGACGCGACACCGCTGCCGCTGGATGTGTTGAACGACCTGGACGGCTGAGCTTTGTCGCCGGGACGTTGCTTGCCCGGAGCGGTGGCGGGTGGTTGAGGCAGGCCACCATGTCCGCTCGCGAACTGCCGCTGCTGCTCGTCCGCCACGCCGAAGCCGAAGACACGCACATCCTGGGGGATGAGGCCCGTGCCCTCACCCCGGAGGGCCGCGCCCTCTTCCGTCAACACGCGCGCAAGCTGGCCCGCCTCACCCCGCTGCAAGGCATCGTCACCAGTCCCCTGGTGCGCGCCGTCCAGACGGCGGAGCTGCTCGCCGAGGCCCTGGGCCTGTCGCGCGTGGAGGTCCACCCCGCGCTGGTGCCCCGCAACAGCGCGCCCCGGCGCATCCTGAAGCTGGCGCGGGAGCTGGGGCCGGGCTTCGCGCTGGTGGGCCACAACCCCTCGCTGGAGCAGGCGCTGGCGCTCGCGCTGGGCGACGACACCCAGGCGCCGGAGAAGCTGCGCAAGGGCACCGCCGTGGCGCTCCAGTCCACCGGGGACGACGCGGGCTTCCAGCTCGTCTGGTGGGCCGCGCCGGGCCGCGCGCTCAAGCGCTACGACACGGGGGGGTGAGGCGCTCAGCCCTCCGCGGCGCCCACGAGAAAGGACACCAGCAGCAGCGTCAGCACCACGGTGGTGATGGCCACGTAGAGCCGGTCCTTCTGCTGCCGGAAGATGAGCAGCGACAGCGCCACGCGCATCACCGGCACGGCCATCATCACCAGGAGCCCCGCCATGACAAAGGACTGCCCTCGCGCGGCCATGGCGCCCGCCACCACGTCCGCCAGCCCGTGCGGCACGGGGTGCGGCGCGGTGAGGCGCTCCAGGGCCTCGGAAGACACGAGGTAGTCGGGGTGGCGGAAGAACGTCACCAGCGTGCCCAGCGTCACCAGCGACATGCTGACGAGGACGCCGTAGCGCAGCAGGTCGCTGATGAGCAGCTCGGGCACCAGCGGAACGGCCTCTGGCCCCACGGGCAGCGCCACGCTGGACGGCGGCAAGGGGCGGGGCTCGGGCTCGGATGACGGCGCTTCGTTCATGACGACCACCCCTTGCGCAGCATCTCGAAGGCCACCCACAGCAGCACGCCCACGAAGAGCGCGCGCAGCCACGACGCATTCACCCTCGCCATCAGGTGACGTGAGCCCAGCCACGCGCCCAGCGTGACGCCCACGCAGACGGGGCCCGCGATGAACGGGTCGATGTGGCCTCGCGCGAAGTAGACGCCCGCGCTGGCCGCCGCTGTCACGCCAATCATGAAGTTGCTGGTGGCCGTGGACACCTTCAGCGGCAGCCGCATGGTCAGGTCCATGGCGGGCACCTTCAGCGCGCCCGAGCCGATGCCCAGCATGCCGCTCACCGTGCCCGCCACATACATCAACCCCAGCCCCGCCAGGGGACGGGTGACGCGGTAGCTCACCTCGCGGCCAGTGGACTCATCCCAGTAGCTGCCGTGCAGCGCCAGCCGGTCCGCCAGCGCGTCCTCGGGCACCGGCGCTTCCTCGCTCGCGTGCATCCTCCGCAGCATCACCAGCGCCGAGTACGCCATGACGGCGCCGAAGACGAGGTACACCCCGCGCCCTCCCACCCGACCCGACAGGAAGGCCCCGGTGAGCGCGCCCGCCGTGGTGGCCAGCTCCAGGAACATGGCCACGCGCATGTTGGCCATGCGCTCGCGCACATACGCGGCCGCCGCGCCGCTCGACGTGGCGATGACGGAGACGATGGACGCACCCACCGCGTAGTGGATGTCCACCTTCAACAGCAGGGTGAGGACGGGGATGAGGATGAGCCCGCCGCCGATGCCCAGCAACGAGCCCAGCAGTCCCGCGCCCACCGAGAAGCCCAGGACGACGAACGTGAAGAGGAAGGGGGTCATGCGGAGCCAGGCCGCATCCTTCCTCTCCAGCGTCCGATTTCCAATCAGGAGTCACGGCCCCATGTGGGCCATGCCCCCTTGCCTGCCTGCTACGAGAGGCCCCAGGCTCAGTGGCCGGCGGCCACGGAGAGAATCCGGGCGACACCCTCGCCGCCGGGCCCCTCCTGGTTCGCCGCCCGACCCTCGCCCGGGAAGAGCGGATCGCCGCCGAGCTCGCGCAAGAGCGCCTCCCCCACCAGCTCCGTCATGGGGATGAAGCGGCCGTGCGTCGGGCGCCAGACGTGAACCTGCGCGTTGGCGATGTCGAACCACCACCCGTGCAGCCGCAGCTTGCCGGCGGCGATGCGCTCCTTCACCACCGGGTACGACGACACGTGCTGGAGCTGCTGGAGCACGTTGAGCTGCGAGAGCCGGTCGTACTCAGGCAGGCCCTCGCCCACCGTGGTGCCCTCCTTGAGGGTGCGCAGCGCCTGCTGGCCATGCTCCAGCCAGCGCTGGAGGTTGGGCGCGCCCGGCACCTGGCCTCCGGCGAGCAGCGCCTTCATCGCGCCGCAGCTGGAGTGGCCGCAGACGACCACGTCCTCCACCTCCAGGTTGCTCAGACCGAACTCGAGCGCCGCGGGCTCGGACTGGTCTCCCGTGGAGACGCCGTGGGCGTCCGACGGCGGCACCAGGTTGCCCACGTTGCGAACCACGAACAGGTCGCCCGGGTCCGTCGTCACAAGCAGGTTCGGCACCAGCCGGCTGTCCGAGCAGGAGATGAAGATGCAGTCCGGGGACTGGCCCTGCGCCAGACGGGCGAACACTTCGCGATAGGCGGGCCGACCCTTGAGCTGGAAGTCCAGCAGACCACGGATGAGCTTCTTCATGGGGCACCTTCAGACGCGAGAGTGTTGGTGGAAACCTGCGAACCCAGGACAGGACTGGACCGGCTCGTACCGCTGCGGACCCAGACCTCTTCGAGCGACTCCATGACCACCGAGCCGCCCGTCTTGCGATGCGTGTCACTCCAGCTTTCGATGGCCTCGAAACCCGAGTGGTCCAACGTGTCCACGGTCAGGTCCACGCGAACCTTGGACCCCGCGGGCACCTGCGCCAGCGCCGTGGAGAGGCGGGGCACACCCACGAAGGTGAGCGAGCCCGACACCTGCACGAGGAACTCCCCGTGAGCCTGCTTGACGTCCACCTTCACGCTGCCCAACCGCCACAGCAACCGCAGCATGGCCACCAGCAATCCCAGACCAATGCCCGCCAGCAGGTTGATGCCGACGACGCCCGCCACCGTCACCGCGTAGACGAGCACCTCGCCGCGCTTCTGCAGCTCGCGGATGTGGTGCAGGTTCACCAGCTTGGTGCCGACGACGACGAGCAGACCCGCCAGCACCGTCAGCGGCACCAGGCCCGCCACCGAGCCGAGCGTGGTGACGAAGAGCAGCAGCAACCCGCCGTGGATGACCGCGGACCAACGTGACTTCGCGCCCGCCGCGATGTTCGCCGCGCTGCGCACGATGACGCCGGTGATGGGCAGGCCACCCACGAGCCCGGACACCGTGTTCGCCACGCCCTGCGCGAACAGCTCCTTGTCCAGGTTGGCCCGGGGCCCCGTGTGCATCTTGTCCGTGGCCACCGCCGACAACAGCGACTCCGCGCTCGCCACCAGCGCCAGCGACAGCACGGCCGTTACGAATTGACCCCAGTTGCCGGTGGGAATCGCCGGAAGCTGCATGCTGCTGAACACGTTGGCCGGCAGCTCCACGCGCGACACGTCCGCGCCCCAGAGCACCGACGCCGCCGTCGCTCCCACCACCGCCACCAGCGGCGCCGGCACGAGCTTCAGCTTGCCCTTGGCCAACAGAGGCCACACCACCATCAACCCGATGGTGGCCAGGCCCAGCACCGCGGCCGGGCCATGCAGGCCGAGGATCTGCTCCGGCAGCTCCTTGATGTTCTGCCAGGCGCTCGACTGGGGGCTGCCACCCAGGACGATGTGGACCTGCCCCAGCACGATGAGGATGCCGATACCGGCCAGCATCCCGTGAATCACCGCGGGCGAGATGGCCAGCGCCGCGCGCGCCACCTTGAGCCCACCGAAAATCATCTGCACCACGCCCGCCACGGCCACCGCGGCGCACGTCATCGCCAGACCCATGGTCTGGATGAACCCGAACACCATCACCGCCAGGCCCGCGGCGGGGCCGCTGACTTGAAGCGGCGCACCTCCCAACAGGCCCACCACCACGCCACCCACCACGCCGGCGATGAGGCCCGAGACGATGGGCGCACCTGAAGCCAACGCGATGCCCATGCACAGGGGCAGCGCCACCAGGAAAACCACCAGGGAAGCGGGCAGGTCAGCGGCCAGATTCTTCCAGGCCGAGCCAGCGTTCCCATCACTCGTCGTCATGCCACACACCTCCACGAGAAGACGCCACCCCACGGTGGCGCACGCTGAGTCTCGCGGTGCGTCATGGCAACGCCCGTGCCAGGACCTAAACGGGCGATTTCACAAGGGAATGCGGCGCCCGGGAGCAGGCGGGCGATGAAAGGAACTTCAAGTGCCCGCGCCGGACTTCAAGAAACTTGAGCAAGGAACTTGAAGCGCCGGCCTGGCACGTCGGAGGGACCGTCCCGACGCCCTGGGGCTCACTCCTCGAGCTTGCGGAGGAACGTGGGGTAGGACAGCCCGAGCGCCTTCGCGGCTTCCATCCGCCGGCCGTCCAGGCGGCCGAGGACATGCTTCACGTACAGGCGCTCCACCTCGTCGAGCGAGCGCGTGCCCGACACCACGAAGGCGTCCGGGTCCGTGGCCGCGGGCCCCAGCGGGCCTCGCGGCTCCAGCGCCTGGAGCTCCAGCGCGGGTCCCGGCTCGAGCACCAGCGCGCGCTCCAGCACGTTGCGCAGCTCGCGCACGTTGCCCGGAAACGGGTAGCGCTCCAGGCGAGCCCTCGCGGCGCTGGTGAAGTCCACGGGCCTGCGCCCCAGCTCCGCGCACAGCTCCACCAGCAGTGACTCCGCCAGCGGCAGCACGTCCTCGCGGCGCTGGCGCAGCGGGGGAATCTCCACGCGGAAGACGCTCAGGCGGAAGTACAGGTCCTCTCGGAAGCGGCTCTCCGCCACCTCGCGCGTGAGGTCGCGGTTGGTGGCCGTCACCACGCGGGCGTTGCTCGTCAGCTCCGTCGTCCCACCCAGCCGCCGGAAGGCGCCCTGGTCCAGGAAGGTGAGCAACTTGGCCTGGAGGCTGAGCGGCAGCTCGCCAATCTCGTCGAGGAAGAGGATGCCGCCGTCGGCCACCTCCACCAGCCCGCGCCGGGCAGCGCGCGCGTCGGTGAAGGCGCCCCGCTCGTGGCCGAACAGCTCGCTCTCCACCAGCGCGGAGGGCAGCGCGGCGCAGTTGACGTGGACGAAGGGGCCCTGGTTGCCCTGCACGTTGTGCAGGTGCCGCGCGAGCACCTCCTTGCCCGCGCCCGTCTCGCCGGTGATGAGCACCGGACTTCGGGGCGCGGTGGCGATGCGCTCAATCATCTGGAGCGCGGCCACCATCGCCGGGGCGCGCGGACGCAAGAGCCGACGCCGGCCCCCCAGCTCGCTCTCGGCCTGACGCAGCCGCTCGTGGAGCTGGAGGTCCGCGGCGGCACGGCGCGCGCGCAGGACGAGGTCGTCGAGTTCCACCGGCTTGGACAGGTAGTCGCGCGCGCCCTGCTTGATGGCGTCCACCGCGCTGGCGATGTCGCCGTGCGCCGTCACCATCATCACCGCCGTGTCCGGGAACTGCGCGCGCAGCTCCGGCAAGAGGTGGATGCCGTCTCCATCCGGCAGGCGGCGGTCCAACACGACGACCTCGGGCGCCTGCCGGGCGAGCGCGGCGCGCGCGTCGTGGAGCGAGTGCGCCAGCGTCACCCGGAAGCCCTCGTGACGCAGCACGGTGGCCGCCAGCGAGGCGAAGGTCCGGTCGTCGTCCACCAACAGCAGATGGATGCTCATGAAGTGCGCTCCAGCGGCAACCGCAGCGTGAAGAGGCTGCCCTGTGGACGGCGGGTATAGGTCAGGCTTCCACCATGCGCCTCCACGGACGTCCGCGCCATGGGCAACCCCAGGCCCACGCCTTTCGCGCGGCCGGTGGCGAACGGCTCCCAAAGCCGGGGCTCGAGCCGGGGGTCCACGCCGCCCGCGTTGTCCTCCACCACCAGCAGCGCCGCATCGCCATCCCGCGACAGGTTCACCGCCACCCAGGGCGCGGGGCGCAGGCCCGTGTCCTTCGCCACAGCGCCCGCCTCCACCGCGTTGCGCACCAGGTTGTCGATGGCCGACACCAGGAGCGCCGCGTCACCCTGGACGGTCAGGTTCTCCTCCAGCGACGTGCGCAGCTCCACCTCCTCCGACTCGGGCAGCATGCGCACCGCCTGGAGCGCCTCCTCCACCAACAGGTGCACCTCGCAGCTTCGCCGCATCGCGGCACGGGGCGCGCCGAACGACAGCAGCGAGCGCGCCAGATGCCCCAGCCGCTCCACCTGGGAGCGCAGGCCCCGCACCGGCAATTCGCTGCCCGCGGGCGTCGTGCGCAGCACGGACAGCGCGGCCTGGATGCCGTTGAGCGCGTTCTTCACCTCGTGGGCGATGAGCGCGGCGGCGGTGCCCAGCGCGGCCATCGTCTCCTGACGGCGCAGCCGCTCCTCCGCCGCGAGCAACGAGCGGTAGGAATGCCGCAGCAGGACGAGGAACAGGCCGAGGGTGCAGGTGAGCAGCGCGATATGGAAGGCGAGCTGTCGCAGGAAACGCGAGCGCAGTCCGGCCGTGGCTGACTCCTCGTCCTCGAGCACCACGAGCAACAGCTCGCTGCGTCCCACCCACGCCGCCGCGCCCATCAACCGGTTCCCCTCCAACATCAGCGGCCCTGGCGCCTTCGCCAGCGAGCGCAGCGCTCCAGAGAAGTCCTCCTGGTGCGAGAAGGGCGACGACGGCAGCAGGAGCCGTCCGCGCGCATCCATCAGGAACAGCGCCGTCTCCTCCGTGGAGCGCGTGGGCAGCGCCTCCGTGCGCACCTCACCGAGCAGCACGCCCTTGAGCTGGCCCTCCTTGATCATCGGCACGGCGACGACGAGCGGCCCCCCCTCGCCCTCCAACAGGTCGATGGCCGGCGCCTTGCGCTCCACCATCCGCTGGAACCAGGGGCGCGCGGTGATGGGCGACGCGCCCAGCGACATGCCGGGAGGGTCGCTCCACACACGCTCGCCTCGGGGACCGAGCAGGGCCACGCCCTCCGAGAACAGCGACGAGTGGTAGAAGGCGCTGTCGAGCAGGGCCTGCTCCGCGGGGGACGCCCCATCCTCCGGAAAGAGCGTGGGGTGCCCGGCGACGCGCGCGAGCTCCGCCTCCAGCAACAGCAGGTGGACCCCCAGCGCGTCCGCCTGGACACGGGCCTGGTTCGACAGGTGCCCCAGCAGCTCCTCGCGCGCGTTGCCCACGTCCTCCAGGTAGCCGAGCACGGGACTCGTCAGCGCCACGACGCCCACCAGCCCCAACCCGAGCAGCGCCGAGCGGCCGCCCCGCTTCTGCGCATGCGCCAGCTCGCCCGGCGTGGGAGTCAGCGTGGGCACCGGCAGGGTGCGCAGGGGCGGAGTGTTGGGCGGCGAGGAGTGCGAGTCAGGCGGAGTCATGGGGGCTCACCCCGCCGTTGTTGCACAGCCCTCGGGCGGGTGGGAATCAGAACACGCGACAGGCCCCGGTTCCTCCACGCGGGGAGAAGGGGAAGGACACCGCGCACTCGGCGCGCCCTTCCCCTTGCTCGTCGACGCGGAGGACGTGAAGCCTGGGGCCTATTCGATTTCGTCCTGGAGCCCCGTGCGCAGCGCGGAGGGCGTGAGCGTCACGGACTCGCCGCCGCCACGCATCCGGTCCAGCACCTGCCGGGCCCGGTCCACCTTCACCTCACCCTCCTGGACGAGCAGCGCGGCGATGGCCTCCACCCACTCCGGTGGCGCGCCGACACTCGACGCCACGGTGCGCGCGTGCAGCGCCATATGGCCGCGTTGGATGCCCACCGAGCCCAGCGCGCGAATCGCCGCCAGGTTCTGCGCGAGCCCCAGCGAGGCGAAGATGCAGGCCAGCTCCCGCGCGGAGGGCTGTCCCAGCATCTTGAACGAGGCCTGGACTCCGGGATGCGCCAGCATCGAGCCCCCCACCGTGCCCAGCGCCAGCGGCAGCTGGATTTCTCCCAGCAGGTGGCCCCCTTCCCTGCGCCACACCGACAGCGGGCCATACCGTCCCCCGCGGGCCGCGAAGGCATGTGCCCCCGCCTCGATGGCGCGCCAGTCCTGCCCGGTGGCGAGCGCCAGCGCGTCGATGCCATTCATGATGCCCTTGTTGTGCGTCGCCGCGCGGTACGGGTCCGCCAGCGCGAAGCGGCTCGCCTGGACGACGCCCTCGGCGACCTCCCCGCCGCTCAGCCCGAAGTCCGCCAGGGCCCGCTCGGGAATGGAGCAGCGCGCCCGGGCCAGCCGCCGGTCCGACAGGTTGGAGAGGATGCGCAGGTAGACCTTGCCACCCGTGAGCTGCTCGATGCGCGGGGCCAGGCCCTCCATCATCGTGTTGACCAGGTTGGCGCCCATCGCCTCCTGCGTGTCGACGAGCACGTGCACCACCAGCAGCGGCTCCATGCCGGGCCCCTCGGGAGGGGGCAGGAGCCGCACCTCCACGTCCCGGGCCCCGCCACCTCGGCGCTCCAACTGCGGATGCAGGCTGTTGGCCAGCGCCAGCAGCTCCGTGCGCGCCTCCAGGATGCGCGCCATGGCGAAGCTCGGCGGCCCGAAGCGCGCGAGCTGGATTTGACCAATCATCAGGGACGAGTCCGCCTCCGCGACGAACCCTCCCGCGGCGCCCACCAGCTTCGCGGCGAAGGACGCGGCCGCGATGACCGACGGCTCCTCCACCACCATGGGCACCGTGTAGTCCCGCCCGTTGACCTTCAGGTGGAGCCCCAACCCCAAGGGCAGACTGAAGAGCCCCACCGCGTTCTCCACCATCGCCAGGGCGGCCTCCATCCGCAGCCCCTGCTCTCCGGTGAGTCCATCCAGGAGCTCCGCGTCCAGTCCCAGCCCCACACCGAGACGCTCGCGCCGCTCCTCCAACGACAGGTGTTGAAAGCCGGAAAACACCGACTGATTTGACTCATTCCCACGGGCGCCTTGGGTATCCACCAGCTTCTCAGCCATCAATCACCTCACATCGACACAATCCCTCTCAAATGAGTCATGAGCAACCCATGAGCAATATGACACATCCTCATCCCCCTGGGGCTTGTGTTGCCCCGTGGACACTTCACGGGAAACGAGGTCGGCCAACCCACAGACAGCTAGCACCAAGGCACAACGGGCTTTGCCCCGGAGGACCTGGCGAGTCTCACGAGGGGACGCCTCACATTCCAGACATCGAAACACCTCGAACCTCCGCCCCGCCCCGAAAACAGCCCGCACCTCGCGCCCGCAGCACGCAAGCCATGTCTGACTTTCATGGATGTCTCACGCACGGCTCGCCCGCAGGGACGACGAAGCCCCTGGGCTCGCACGAGGCCGGGCTGACGCCTCAGGGCAACAGCTGGAGGAAGGTCATGCTGATCAGCCCCGAGGACTCGGTGACTCCCGTCGTCAGGCATTTGAGCAGGGCCAGGTCATTGGGGGTCAGCTCCAGCACGGAGACGACGAGGGCGCCCTCGAACCTGCCGGATATCACCGTGCCGTAGGAGGGCACCACCGTCTGGCCCAGGGGCTTGAGGTCCAGCGGAGACGACATGTCGATGATGCTCGTCTCCCCCGTGTTCCACTCGAGCACGATTCGGCTCTGGAGCGACGCGAGCGTACAGCTCGCGACCCCTCCGCCGGCGACCTGGAAGCGGGCCGAGCTGAGCGCGGGGTCCAGCGTCACGCACACATTCAGCGTGGCCTCCGCGCTGAAATAGGTCTGCCGGGGCAACAGCTTCAGGGCCGGCGAATAGGTCTGCTGTTGGGGACCCAGGCAGGTGGCCAGTTGCAGGTACTCCTCGGTCGCCAGCGCGGCGGTGCTCCAGACGGACAGCAGCAGCAAACACAGGCGAGACATGAACCGACGTGAGTCGAGGGACATGCGGGCTCCTGGACAAGACCTCCGACAAAAGGCCGAAGGACATGAACAGGTAACGCTCCGCCGCGAGCGTGCGAGGGGCCCCTCGGTGGGGGGCCGCTGTCAGTTTCCACCCAGACATGCCCGGAGGCGCGAGTGAGCCGCCCGCCTGTCCTCCCACCGGTCGTCATCACACAATCGTTGCAAATGCGTCACGTGCATGAAAATCGAGACGCGCAGACTCCGGCCCGCCATGGCCCACGTCCTCATCGTCGACGACGAACCCGATCTCGCCCACCTCATCGACTTCAACCTGCGCGATGCCGGCTTCTCCACCCAGCTCGCCGCGACGGGCGAGACGGCGCTCATCGCCGCTCGCGAGCGTCCGCCCGAGCTCGTCCTGCTGGACCTGATGCTCCCCGACATGTCTGGCATCGACGTCTGCCGGCAGCTGCGCGCCGGAGCCCAGTCCCGCGAAATCCTCATCGTCATGCTCACCGCCAAGGGCGAGGAGACCGACCGCATCCGCGGCTTCGAGGTCGGCGCGGATGACTACGTCGTCAAGCCCTTCAGCGTGCGGGAGCTGGTGCTGCGCCTCAAGGCCATCCTGCGTCGCGGAGGCACGCCCCAGGAGCCCCAGGCCGCGCCCCTCGCCCTGGGCGCCCTCAAGCTGGACCTGTCCGCGCACCGCTTCTACGTCGAGGAAAAGGAGGTCCCCCTCACCGCGCTGGAGTTCCGCCTGCTGGGGCACCTCATGACACGCACGGGCCGGGTCCAGACGCGCGAGCAGCTCCTGGAGGAGGTCTGGGGTCTGTCCTCCTCGCTGGAGACGCGCACCATCGACACCCACGTCATGCGCCTGCGCGACAAACTGGGCCCGGCGCGCACCCTGCTGGAGACGGTGCGCGGGGTCGGCTACCGCATCGTCGACCCGACCCACTGACTTCGTGACACCGATGTCACACAACGGACCTGAAACGGCCACGCGCGTTACCTAGAAGCCAGTTTCGTGACCCTCTCGAAACCCTTCCCGATGCGTCAACTCGCCACCGCGGTCCTCACCCTCGCCCTGAGCCCGGCCATGGCCGTGGCCCAGACGCCCGCCGTGCCCGCCGAAGAGCCCGCCGCCCAGGCCCCCGCGTCCGACAGCCCGGAGGCGCCCCCCGCGGACGCCGCGCCCGCCGACGCGGACCTGGACGAGCGGATGACGACCGCCGAGGGCAAGGTCGCCGCCCTGGAGGAGCAGAACACCGAGACGAAGAACGACCTGCTCTCCCTCAAGAAGCTGAAGATTTCCGGCTACGTCCAGGGCCGCTACCAGTACCAGCAGAGCCTGGACGACACCGGCACGGGCGGTTTCAGCCGCTTCGCCGTGCGCCGGGGCCGCATCAAGACGACCTACACCACGGACTGGGCGCAGATGATGCTGCAGATCGACGCGGTGCCCACCGCCCCGTTCGTCACCGTGCGCGACGCCGAGGCCACCCTCTTCATCCCTGGCACCCACCAACAGGCCGGCCTCACCCTGGGCCAGATGAAGTGGCCCTTCGGCTACGAGGCCGTGCAGTCCTCCGCCGACCGCGAGATTCCCGAGCGCACCCGCGTCGTGCGCGCCTTCCTGCCCGACGAGCGGGACCGCGGCGTCAAGTTCGCCGGCACCTTCCTCGAGGGGAAGGTCAACGTCGCAGCGGGCCTCTTCGACGGCGACGGCATCTTCAACCAGGGCTCCGTCGGCGTGGACAACGACAAGGAGAAGGACGTCATCGGCCGCGCGGGCTTCGACCTGGGCTGGCTGTCCGGAGGCGTCTCCGGTTGGTACGGCCACACCATCACCAAGGGCCCCTCGGACACCTTCCGCAAGGCGCACACGAGGGACCGCGTGGCGCTGGACGCGCAGCTCTACCTGGACCTCCTCCCCCTGGGCGCCACGGCCATCAAGGGCGAGTACATCACCGGCAGGTCGTACTGGAAGAGCTCCGGTGACGTGAAGGTGGAGCAGCCCGGCGTTCCCGCCAGCGGCTGGTACGGCCTGATTGTCCAGAACGTGGGCGTGTCGGACGCGGTGGCCATCCGCTACGACTTCTTCGACCCGGAGAATGGCCGCAAGAACAGCGCGTCAGAGGGACGTCCCGCGAGCACCAACTCGGTGGGCACCCTGGCCGTCGCCGTCCTCCACTACTTCGGGGAGAACCTCAAGGTCACCGCGGCGTACGAGATGCCCATGACGGCCCATCCGGACGACGCCAAGGACCCGCATGACAACCTGTTCACCCTCCAGATGCAGGCCCGCTACTAGGCCCTACCTTCCTCCCAACACCACCACTTCGCTGGAGCTGAATCCGCCATGAAGGCAATTTTCGGTTCACTGGTCATCGGGCTGATGCTCGCCCTCCCGCTCTCCGCCCATGCGGGCAACGTCACCGTGAAGGGCTCCGACACCATGGTCATCCTCGGGCAGCGATGGGCCGAGGAGTTCATGAAGAAGACACCCGCCACCAAGGTGCAAGTCACCGGCGGCGGCTCCGGCGTGGGGCTGGCGGCGCTCCAGAACGGCACCACGGAGATCGCCATGTCCAGCCGTGAAATAAAGGACGCGGAGAAGCAGAAGCTGCGCGCCCGCTACAACTCCACGGGCGTGGAAATCCCCGTGGCCAAGGACGGCGTCACCTTCTACGTCAACGAGGGCAACCCCGTGACGGCGCTCACCGTGGAGCAGCTGCGCAGCATCTACGTGGGGGATGTCACCAACTGGAAGCAGCTGGGCGGCCCCGACGCGCCCATCATCATCTACTCCCGCGAGAACTCCTCGGGCACCTACGTCTTCGTCAAGGACCACGTCCTGGACGGCGAGGACTACGCGGCCTCCGCCCAGACGCTGCCCGGCACCGCCGCGGTGGTGAACGCCGTCTCCAAGGAGAAGAACAGCATCGGCTACGGCGGCGCCGCGTACGCCAAGGGCATCAAGGAGCTGAAGATCAAGAAGGGCAACGAGGACATCGCCCCCACGGCGGAGAACATCAAGACGGGCAAGTACCCGCTGTCGCGCGACCTGTATTTCTACCTGCGCAACAAGCCCTCCGGGGATGCCAAGACGTTCATCGACTTCGCGCTGTCACCCGAAGGACAGGCCGTTGTCACCAAGGTCGGCTACTTCCCGGTGAAGTGAGCCTTCCGTCACACGAATGTCACCAGGGGCCCGAGCCACTATGGATAGACATGCCATCATGGAGCAGGGTCTCACGCAGCCTCTCATCGCGCCCGCGCTGTCACCCGCGGCGCGGCGGCGTCAGCTCCGGGAGAAGGTCATCGCGGGGTTCATCACCCTGATGGCCTTCACCGGCATCGCGGCGCTCATCCTCATCATCATCTTCGTGGCCAAGGAGGCCCTCGCGCTCTTCACGGAGCCGGAGGCCCGCCACGAGGCCAGCCTCTCCAAGATGTTCCTGGCCCAGGACGTGGCCCCGGGCAAGCCGCCCTTCCGCTGGCAGCCGGTGTCGAAGATTCCCAAGGTCAGCATGATTCCGCTGTTCGTCGGCACGCTGAAGACGACGGCGGTCTCCATGCTGGTGGCCGTCCCGCTGGGCGTGTTCGGCGCGCTGTTCGCCGCGGAGTTCGCGCCCCGCCGCCTGCGCGAATTGCTCAAGCCCGTCATCGAGCTACTCGCGGGCATCCCCTCCGTCGTCCTGGGCTTCTTCGCCCTCATGGTGATGTCCACCGTGGTGAAGGAGGCCCTCGGCTTTGACCGGCCGCTCAACGCGATGGTGGCCGGCCTGGGACTGGCGCTCGCCATCGTCCCCGTCATCTTCACCGTGTCGGAAGACGCGCTCACCGCCGTGCCGCGCAGCTACCGCGAGGCCTCCCTGGCCCTGGGGGCGACCCCCTGGGAGACCGCGTGGAAGGTCGTCCTCCCGGCGGCCGCGCCCGGCATCCTCGCCGCGTGTGTGCTCGGCTTCGGGCGCGCCATTGGCGAGACGATGATTGTCCTCATGGCCTCCGGCAACGCGGACGTCATCTCCTGGAGCCTGGGGGATTCGGCGCGCTCGCTGTCGGCGACCATCGCCGCGGAGATGGGCGAGGTGGTGGTGGGCAGCCCCCACTACTCGCTCCTGTTCTTCATCGGCGTGCAGCTCTTCATCTTCACCTTCGTGCTCAACCTCATGGCCTCCACGTGGACCAAGAGGGTCATCCGCAAGCTGACGGGAGGTGCCGCGTGACGCCGGGGACCCGCCGCGCCGTGGGCTTCGCGCTCACGTCACTCACCGGCCTCGCGGCCTTCATCATCATCGCGATGCTGGCCATCATCCTCTTCAACGTCGTGGAGAACGGCGCCAGCGGCGTCACCTGGACCTTCCTCTCCCAACCGCCCTCCGACGGCATGATGGGCGGAGGCATCTTCCCCGCCATCTTCGGCACCGCCGCGCTCACCCTGCTGATGACCGTGGCGGTGATGCCGGTGGGCGTGCTGACGGCCGTGTACCTCCACGAGTACGCCCCGCCCCACTCGCTCTTCGCCCGCATCGTCCGCGTGGCGGTGGTGAACCTGGCCGGCGTGCCCTCCATCGTCTTCGGCCTGTTCGGCCTGGGCTTCTTCATCCTCTTCGTGGGCCAGGGCATGGACCGCGCGCTCGGCCACGAAGAGATGTACTGGGCGCAGCCGGGCATCCTCTGGGCCTCGCTGACGCTGGCGGTGCTCACGCTGCCCGTCGTCATCGTCTCCACCGAGGAGGCGCTGCGCGCCGTCCCCATGGACCACCGCACCGCGAGCCTCGCCTTGGGGGCCACCCAGTCCCAGACGCTGGGGCGGGTGGTGCTCCCGGGCGCGCTGCCGGGCATCCTCACCGGGGCCGTGCTGGCCATCTCCCGAGGCGCCGGCGAAGTCGCGCCCATCCTCTTCACGGGCGCGGCCTACTTCCTCCCGGACCTGCCCAGCCACCTCAACTCCCAGTTCATGCACCTGGGTTACCACACGTATGTGATGGCCACGCAGTCACCGGACGTGGAGGCCACGCGCCCGCTGCTCTACTCGACGGTGCTGGTGCTGCTGTTGTTGACGTTCGCCCTCAACCTCGTCGCGGTCATCATCCGGACCCGCACGCGCCGCAAGGCCGCGGGCGCCCACTGACTCAACGGTACACGCCCTCCATGTCCCTCAATCCCAACGCCCCGCGCCCGAAGATGGAGGCGCGCGAGCTGACCCTGCGCTACGGCACGAAGGCGGCCATCCAGAAGGTCTCCCTGGCCATCCTGGACCGGCGCGTCACCGCCCTCATCGGCCCGTCCGGCTGCGGCAAGTCCACCTTCCTGCGCGCGCTCAACCGGATGAACGACTTGATTCCGGGCGCCAACCACACGGGCACCATCCTCCTGGACGACATGGACATCCATGACCGCAGCGTGGACGTGGTGGACCTGCGTCGCCGCGTGGGCATGGTCTTCCAGAAGTCCAACCCGTTCCCCAAGAGCATCTTCGAGAACGTGGCCTACGGCCTGCGCGTGGGCGGCATGAAGGACAAGGCCGCGCTGGAGCAGCGCGTGGAGAAGTCCCTGCGCGGCGCGGCCCTCTGGGATGAAGTGAAGGACCGGCTGCACGAGAGCGCCCTGGGCCTGTCCGGCGGCCAGCAGCAGCGGCTGTGCATCGCCCGGGCAATGGCCGTGGAGCCCCAGGTCCTGCTGATGGACGAGCCCGCCAGCGCCCTGGACCCCATCGCCACTGCGAAGATCGAGGAGCTCATCCACGAGCTGAAGGCGACGTACACCATCGCCATCGTCACCCACAACATGCAGCAGGCCGCGCGGGTGAGTGACAGGACGGCTTTCTTCTACATGGGTGAACTGGTGGAATGCGGCGCCACCGAACAGATTTTCACCAACCCGCGCGAGAAGCGCACCGAGGACTACGTCACCGGGAAGTTCGGGTGAGCGAAGAGAAGGGATTGGCGGCGATGGCGTTGACTCACACGGACAAGGCGTTCGAGCAGGACCTGAGGGACTTGCGCGAGAAGCTCCTCGCGATGGGCGCCAAGGTGGAGGGCCTCATCGTCCAGAGCATGCGCGCCCTCACGGACCGCGACAGCGCCCTGGCGGAGAAGGTCGTCGCCGCGGACAAGGACGTCAACCGGCTGGAGGTGGAGATCGACGAGCTGTGCCGCCGCATCCTCGCGCTGCGCCAGCCGGCCGCCAGTGACTTGCGCCTCATCACCACGGCGCTGAAAATCGTCACCGACCTGGAGCGCATCGGCGACCTGGCGGTGAACATCGCCGAGCGCTCCATGGACTTGAACCAGGTCCCCCCGCTGGCGCCCTACGTGGACACGCCGAAGCTGGCGGAGCTGGCGCAGCAGCAGGTGAAGCGCTCGCTGGATGCCTTCGTCTCCGGCGACGTGGCGAAGGCAGAGGTGGTGCTCCAGGGGGATGACCTGCTGGATGCGCTCTTCCTCAAGATCTTCAACGAGCTGCTCGCGTACATGATGGAGGACTCGAAGAACATCCGCCGGGCCACCGCGCTGATGTTCATCGCCAAGCACCTGGAGCGCATCGGCGACCACGCGATGAACGTGGCGGAGATGGTCGTCTACATGGTGCGGGGCAAGGACATCCGCCACCCGCGCAGCCGCAACCTGGGCGACTAGCCCGCCCGCTTCACTTCGCTGTCACGTCGAATTGGCCCCGGCGCCGCGAGCGCTCCGCGGGCCTGACGCGCGGGCCCCCTAGCGTGGAACCCAGGTCGCGCGATGACCGCGCGCCTCCTCGGGGACTGCCCGCGCATGTCGCTTGCTTCCGCCCTCCTGCTCTTCGCCGCCGGCTTCGGCCTCACCGCGCTCGTCATCCAGTACGTGCTCGTGCTCCGCCATCGCCGGGAGCGGCCCCGGGCCCTGCCTCCGGGCGCGGCGTGGCCGGGCATCTCCATCCTCAAGCCGCTGTGCGGCACGGATGACGACCTGGAGACCAACCTGAAGCACTTCGCCCACCTGGACTACCCCGGCGAGTACGAGGTGGTGCTGGGGGTGAAGGACACCCGCGACTCGGCCTACGGAGTCGCGTGCGAGGCGGTGCGCCGCTGGCCCGGCGTCATGCGGCTGGAGCTTCAGGAAGGCGCGCCGGGGCTGAATCCGAAAGTGAATCAGCTCATCACCCTGGCGGACCGGGCCCGGTTTGATTTGTTCGTCATCAGCGACAGCAACACGCGCGTGGGGCCCGGCTACCTGGAGGAGATTGCCGCCAGCTTCGCGGACCCCACGGTGGGCTGCGTGACGCACCCGGTGGCGGGCATCGGCGAGCGGAGCTTCGGTTCGCTGCTGGACAACCTCTACCTGACGTCCAGCGCGGCGGCGGGGATGATTGGAGCCAAGCGCTGCGCGGACCAGGACATCGTCGTGGGCAAGTCCATGGCGCTGCGTCGCGAGGACGTCCAGGCCCTGGGCGGCTTCTACTCGGTGCGCGACGTGCTCGCGGAGGACTACGTCATCGGCCAGTGGGTGACGCGGAAGCTGGGCCGGCGCGTCGTCGTCGCGTGCGCCCCGGTCTACAACGTGTCGCTGGGCAAGAGCGTGCGCGCCTTCTTCCAGCGCTACCTGCGCTGGAGCGTCATCCACCGGACGGCCGTCGCGCCGCCCACCTATCTGGCGCAGGCCCTGCTCAACCCGATTCCGCTGGCCCTGCTGGGCGTGCTCGCCAGCCCCACCCCGGAGGCGGTGAAGGTGGCGACGGCGGTCGTCCTCGGCAAGGTGCTGGTGGATCTCGCGGTGTTTCGCGCGTTGCGACCGCAGTCGGTGTCGTGGCGCGCCGCGCCAGCGGTGCTCACCAAGGACCTGCTGCTCTTCGTCGCGTGGTGGCACGGCGCGTTCTTCCGCACGGTGGACTGGCGTGGCACGCGCCTTCGCGTGGGCCCCGGCACCCGGCTGTTGCCGCCGCGCGCGGTGGTGTCCACGGTGAACACCACCCTCCCCCCGGGGGACGAGTGGGTCGCCGGGTGATGCACATCTGTTTCATCCCGCTTGCGGCGGTTTCACCGCACGGACGTGAAGGCGCCGCGAGCAATGCCTACCTTGCTTCGCATGCCCCTTCGGACGTTGGCTCATCTCTCGGACCTCCACCTGGACCTGAGCCCCGACAGTGATGCCTCCGCGCAAGCGCTGCTCTCGGCCGTCCAGGCCAGCCGCGCGGACCACGTGGTGCTGACCGGAGACCTGACGCACCAGGGCTCGCGCGAGGAGTACCGTCGGTTCGTCGACATCTTCGCGCCGCTGTTGGACACCGGACGGCTCACCTTCATCCCCGGCAACCATGACCGTCCTGGTGAGGACGTGGGTGGCGCGTGGATGGACGGACTCAAGGTCCGCACGGTGGAGCGCCCCGGCGTGTACTTCGTGTGCGTGGACTCCACGGGTGAGCACAACCGCAACTACTTCGCGAGCCATGGAGAGCTGTCGCTCGACACGGTGGAGCGGGTGGAGGCCGCGCTCGACGCCGCGCCGCACGACGCGCTGGTGGCGGTGCTGGTGCATCACCACGTGCTGCCGCTGCCCGAGGAGAGCTTCCCGGAGCGCCTGGCCACGCGCATGGGCTGGCCCCACGCCTCCGAGCTGACGCTGGGCGCGGAGCTGGTGACGCGCGTGCAGGGCCGGTGCGACCTGGTGCTGCATGGCCACCGTCACCAGCCCTGCGAGACGGTGCTGGACACGGCGCACGGACGGCCGCTGCGCGTCTTCAACGCGGGCAGCTCCACGGACCTGGGGCGCTTCCGGCTGTTCCAACACTCGGACGGCCGCCTGCTCGGTGAGCCCCAGTGGTGTCACTCGACGCAGCCCGAGCGTCCCCGGACCGCGGGGCATAATGTGCGACCTGCCCTTCAGTACCTGGTGACGCAGCTGGGCATGGCCCTGTTCTGAGCCCGCCCCCCTGCTCTCCAGGCAGGGGCCATTTCTCCCGAGGAAGCGAATGTCGAGGGTGCGCAGGGAGGTTCTTCCCGTGTCGGGGAGGATGCTTGGCGCGACTGGACACGGATGAAGAAAGCGCGAGACGGGTGCTCGTCGTCGATGACGACGCGGACTGGAGGGAGTTCCTTCGGCTCAGCCTGGAGGATCTGGGGTATGAAGCCACCGAAGCGGCCGATGGCCACGAGGCCCTGGCCAGTCTTCGGCGCGGTGAGCGCTACGAGGTCATGCTCCTGGACCTCAACATGCCGGGGATGAGCGGCCTGGAGGTCGTGGCGCGGCTTCCGCGCGGTCCCCTGCCCCGCGTGGTGTTCCTCACGTCAGCGGCGGCCCAGGACGTGGGCGACGCCCTGCTGTCCGGCCCCCACTACTACCTGCCCAAGGGCGCCAGCCAGGATCAACTGTCTCTCCTCTTGCAGTCACTTGGTGAGTGAGCGGCCGGGCATCCGGGGTTACGGTAGAGGGCTCCTGAGAGGAGGGCCATCATCGTTTCGGAGCTGCTCATCATCTTGTTGCTCGTCCTGGCCAATGGCGTGTTCGCCGGGGCGGAGCTCGCGGTCATCTCCCTGCGCCGCACGCGGCTGAAGGAACTGGTGGAGCAAGGCAGCGGCTCCGCGAAGGCGGTGGAGGCCCTGCGCAAGGACCCGGAGCGCTTCCTCGCGACGGTGCAGATTGGAATCACGGTGATCGGCGCCACGGCTGCGGCCTTCGGCGGCGCGAGCATCGCGAACCGGCTGGCCCCCGTGCTCGCGGGCTTCGGGCTTCCGACGGAGACCGCGGACGAAGTCGCTCTCGCGGGAGTCGTCATCGTCGTGTCGTACCTGTCGCTGGTGCTGGGCGAGCTGGTGCCCAAGTCGCTCGCGCTGCGGGCCGGGGAGCGCTACGCGCTGCTCATCGGCCGTCCTCTCAACGGGCTGTCGTGGCTGATGCGGCCGGTGGTGTGGTTCCTCACCGCCAGCTCCAACGTGGTGCTGCGGTTGTTCGGCGACCGGACGACCTTCAGCGAGAGCCGCCTGTCGGCGGAGGAGCTGCAAACGCTGGTGGAGGAGGCCACGAAGCAGGGCTCCCTGGACCCGCGCGCCGGGGAGATCGCCGCGCGTGCGTTCGAGATGGGCGACCTGACGGTGGGCGAGCTGATGGTGACGCGCGAGCAGATCGTCGCGCTGCGCCGCCACGCGAACGCGGAGGAGATTCGCCAGACGCTGCTGGAGCACGGGCACTCGCGCATGCCGGTGTTCGAGGGCACGATGGACAACATCGTCGGCTACGTCATCGCCAAGGACCTGCTCGGGGTGGCCTGGGAGGGGCACCTCATCGTCCTGGAGGACGTGGTGAGGCCCGCCTTCTTCCTCGTGGAGACGATGCGGGCCATGGACGCGCTGAAGGAGCTGCAGCGGCGGCGCATGCAGCTGGCCATCATCGTGGACGAGCGCGGCGGCGTCGTGGGCCTGGTGACGGTGGAGGACCTGGTCGAGGAGCTGGTGGGCGACATCCTCAGCGAGTCGGAGACGCCCGAGGAGCTGGTGCTGCGCGAAAGCCCCCTGGCGGCGGTGGTCCAGGGCAGCGCGGCCATCCGGGACATCAACCGGGAGCTGGGCCTGGACCTGACCGAGGACGACGACTACTCCACGGTGGCGGGGCTGACCATCGCGCTGGCGGGCGGCGCGATTCCCGAGCCCGGCACGAAGCTCCGGACGAAGGACGGGTTGGAGCTGGAGGTCCTGGAGGCGACGCCCCGGCGCGTGCGCTCGGTGCGCATCCACCTTCCGGAGGCCAAGCCCGAGGAGGGCTGAGCACGCACCTCCAGGCTAGCGGGACTCTGGAGCCTGGAGGGCCAGCTCTCCGGGGCGTGCTCCGGCGCGCACGCTCCAGCCTGGAGCAAGTTCCAGAACCCAGCCATCGCCCTGCCACCGGGAGCCCTGCGCACGCTCGGGTGGCGCGACGACGGTGGCGGACTTCCAGTCCTGGGCCACGAGCACTTCGGACGTCACGCTGAGCGAGCCCCATTCATCCACGATGCGGGCTCCCGGATACACGGTGCCATGCTCGAGCAGCGGGACGAGTTCCCCCGGGTTGAACTGGATGCGCATGCGCAGCAGGGGCAGGCGCAACACGGGCCCCTCCACCAGGCGCTTGCGCAGGGCCTCCGCGCGCTCACGGGCGAGCCGCGCACGCGTGGTCTCGGCCTCGCGCAGGGCGGAGCCCTCATAACGCGTCTCGCGCCGCGCCACGTTCCGCTCGGGCCCTGGCGCGGGCAGCCGGAGGGCCTCCCCGAGCAGGTCCCCCAGGTCCGCGCCTTCCAGCGCCCGCTTTCGCCAGCCCGTGGCGGAGGCGCCCGCTTCATCCAACAGCAAGCCGTAGGCGGGGCCTGACGCGTAGGCGAAGGCCCGCACGAAGGAGTTTCGCCGAGCGCCGTCGTCCAGGTTCTCCAGCGCCAGCGCCCTGCGCTCTCGAGCCTGGCCGGCCGCCGCGCTCACGCCGGTGTACTCCGCGAGCCCTTCATGGCGCTCCAGCGAGCCCTCCTCGGAGGTCGCCGAGGCGAAGCGCGCTCGACGCTCGCTCCGGAACGCCAGCGCGTCCTCGACGGCGGTGCGGCGCGCGGACGCGGTGCTTGAGCGCAGCGCGGACGCGAGGGCACGCCACTCGAGCTGCAATAGCGTGCGGCCCTCGAAGTCATCGAGGTGGGCATTGGCCCCCTCCTGGCCGCGATGTCCCAACGAGTTCGCGAGCCGATGGAAGGCCTCATGGGCCAGCAGGGCGCGACGACGCGCGGGGGCCTCGGGCAGCGGCGCCCTCAGCTGCACCCATGAGACTCCGGCCCAGGTGAGCGCCGTGTTGGCGATGGTGACGTCGGTGGGCAGGACGCCCACCCAGGGGCCCGCTCCGGACTTCCCGGGCCACTCGCTTGCCACGAAGGCCCGCGTTTCAGGATGTACGACGAGCAACGGAGCGCACAGCGAGTGCCCCCACAGTCGCCGCCCATCGGCTTCACAGGTCCGGCGAAAGTCCGCGAAGGCGGCTGTGATTTCGCCCACGGCCATGACCTCGGGCACGACGGCAGCGGACTCAGGGGCGGCCAGGGCATTGCCGCTCGAAGCGACGCCCCAGAGACACGCCGTCGCGATACCGCACCTCGTCACGATTCCACGCTGACTCATGAAGCGCTCCTTGAAGAGGCCCCACCGCTCCTCGCTCGAGGCCAGAAGCATGCAGGCGAATGATACGCCCACGGCCGCAACGGGTACGTCGTTCACCCGCGTCGATTGCGCACGGAAGCTCCGTGGCGTGAAACGCCCAGCCAGCCCTCAGCGCCCCTTGGACCGGGGCCGCGTCGGAGCACCTGCTTTCGCGCTCCCCTGCCCCAGTCGCCGCGCCGCGACGTCTTGATGCGCCAGCCGCCGCAGCGCGATGAGCACGGGCTCGTGGACCGCCGTTCCGAGCACGGCGTACTCAACGGCGGCCGTGGCCTCCCGGGGAATACTGCCGACGTCGAACTCGGCGATGGCGCGGATGTGCGGCCCATAGACGGCGAGCCGCCTGTCATCCAAGGGAATGCCCGCCGACTCCGCCGCCGCCAGCGCGAGCTCCAACTGGGCGACCGCGGCGAACCGGGGGTCATAGACCTGGCCCAGCTTCTCGAGCACCGCGCGGGCCCGGGGATAATCCTCCGCCGCCTCCGGCGTCACGCTGGGCGGCAGCGCGGCAATCGCCTTGCCCAGCGTCTCGAAGAGGTCGTTCTCTGGGCGGTCCATGAGTTGGAGCACCTCCCGCGCCTTCTGCACACTCAGGCCCACCGTCTCCGTCAGCGCGCGAATCACGGCGATGCGCCGCACATGGGCCTCGCCGTACTCGGCCCGCGTCGCCGACGTGGCCGCTCCGGCCGGCAACAGCCCCTCCCGCAGATAGAACTTGAGCGTCGCGAGCGGAACGCCCGTCCGCTCCACCAGTTCAGAGATGCGCATGCACGGCCCCTTGCATTGGATACCTTCGGTATCTAATATTGGATACCATGGCTATCCAACCCCACACCCTCATCCTCTTCGGCGTCCTGCTTCTCTCGCTCATCACCGTGGAATCAGGCGGCTGGTTCCTCACCCGTGTCGGGCGGGGCAGTATCCCCGCGAACGCGCTGCAGAAGAACTTCTTCCGCGCGGGTCATGCGCATGCGGCCGTGCTGCTGATGCTCAGCCTGGTCATCCTGGTGGTGCTCGACGCGGCCCATCTGCCGGCCGGCTACGACGTCGTCGCGCGCTTTGGAGTCCCGGTGGCCGCGCTGCTCATGCCCGCGGGCTTCTTCCTCTCCGTGCTCGGCAAGGACCCCCAGCGGCCCAACCGACTGCTGGCCCTGCTGTGGATTGGCGCGGGGAGCCTCACGCTCGGCCTGCTTACGGCCGGCGTGGGACTCATCGTCGCGGGCGTCAAAGCCTCGTGAGCAGGGGCTGCCACGATGAGGTCATGCCGCGAGCGAGGCTGACGCGACCCGTTCGACGGAGGCCGCCGGTGAATGAATGGCATTGGAAACAATGCCAGCCACCCCAGCAAATGAATATCAACCCTGAAACTCCCCTGCTCGAAAGGCCTTCTCCCCAGGGCTCCGACGTCAAAGGTTGGGTGAGAACCCACCCGCCGTGAGTCATTGCATAATTCCGAGGATGACCCATGAGCGAGGCACCGGCTCGTCGCGTATTCTTTGGATGCCTCGATTCGAGGCCCATCCCCGGAGCCAGACATGACACGTGCATTGGGAGTTCCCGCGCTCGCGGCGTTGTTGCTGTTGGGCGGTTGTGAAGGCGTAGGCCCCGAAGATGCCACGGCGCCCGTGGGTGAACTGGGCGTCCATGAGGGGGCGGTGGGTGAGCTGGACTTGAGTGTCGAGGACCTGGTGGCGTCGTGCCAGGCCACGGCGTTGACGCTCTCGGGGGCCATCCAGAACCACGGGGCCACGGGCATCGCCGGTTCCACGGCGGCCGTGTACGCGGGCGGCACCGGCGCGGGCGGTACGCGACTGGGAACCCTCAGCGTGCCCTTCCTGGTGGGTGGTGAGCGCTTCCCCTTCCAGCTCTCCTTCACGGTGCCGGAGGGCACCCAGCGGGTGGTGGTCGTCGCGGACGACGACGGGGTCTTCAACGAGGACAACGAGGCCAACAACGTCGCCGCGGTCGACTTCTCCATTCCCTGTGCGACGAATCAGGGTCCGGTGGCGCTCTGTCGAAACGTGACGGTGGCGGCGGACGCGGCCTGCGAGGGCGTGGCCTCGGTGGACCACGGCTCGCATGACCCGGACGGCTTTCCGGGTCCCTTCAGCGTGACGCAGCTTCCCTCGGGCCCGTTCGCGCTGGGGACGACGCCTGTGCAACTGGACGTGACGGACGGGGCGAGTGCGAACACCTGCTCGGCGACGGTGACGGTGGTCGACACCACGGCGCCGGTGCTGGGGGCCAGCCGGGGGCGCGTCCTGACGCCGTCGGTGGGCTCGGACTACGTGCTGGTGTCACTGGCGGACTGCGCGCTGCCGGCGGTGGACAACTGTGGTGGGGAGCTGCCGCTGGCGCAGGCGGGCACGCTGTTGCGCGTCAGCTCCGACGAGCCGAACGATGCGCTGTCGCTGCTGCGGCTGCTTGCGTGTGACGACATCAAGCTGACGGCTGATGGCAAGTCCGCGCTGGTCCGCGCGGAGTCGGCGCTGCTGGGCAACGGACGCGTCTACACGTTCACCTACGGTGTGAAGGACGCGACGGGCAATGAGACCACGGGCACGTGTCAGGTCCGCGTCCCCGCGCTGCTGGGCAATCCCGCGGTCGACTCCGGGGTGACGTACTGCCAGGGCGTGGGTTGTCCCTCGGGAACGACGGGACGCGGACTGCTCTGCTCCCTGCTGTAATCAGGTCGTCGTGAGGGCCCGCCTGGGAGGATTCCGGGCGGGCCCGTGCGACGGTGACGAATCCCAACACACTCAGTGCTTGCCCAGCGCGGGGAGCCACACCTCGAGAACCCTGCGCGGCATGTTCCCGTACTTTCCCTGCAGCCCGATCACGCGGACGTTTCCCCTGAGCGCCACGCCCTTCTCACCGAGCACCTGCTGAACAAGCGCTCCCACCTTGTCGGCGAGCTGCTTGTCATCGGCGTGGAAGTAGCGAACGTCACCTGTCGATGACGCTCCTTCCGTGAGGATTTCGGGACTCGGAACCCCGTAGCCTTCACCGTCCAGCGCCAGGGAAAGTGCTGTGGCTATCGATCTGTCGTTCGGGTCCGCGTAGTGGACGAACACCCGTGTTCGCTCCGCCTGGGCCGCGGCAACCAGCCTGCGCGCGCCAGCCGGCACATCCGAGGCCGGTGGCCCTGACTTGATGGCCTCCGCCAGATACACACGCGGTGGCGGCCTTTCGACCATTTCAGTCTGTGCCGACACCAGGCTCAGCTCACCGGCGGAGCCCGCGCTCTCGGCGAGCGCCACCCGAATCTGCCCGACCAGACTTTCTGGAAAGGCGGCAACCAGGACGTTGCGCTTCAAGATGCGCTTCTTCGCATCCGCTCCGAAGATGGCCTCGTCATTGAGCTTCAGATACTCGAAGAAGTCCTTGCGCCACCCATTGTCCAGCTCACGTTCCGCTTGAAGCTGAGCAAGCTGTAGCTCCCGTTCCTTCTGTTCCTTCGCGAGCGCGAGTTCCTTCTCCTTCGACGCCACCGCCACCCAGACCTGGACGCCTGAAATCAAGATCGTCGCCACCGAAATCACGGCCCCCAGATTTCGATTGAGGAGCCCCTGGCGAGAGGTCGACGTGGTCCGCTCATGCTCGAACCGCTTTTCCTCGAGCAGCACCCGCCTGCGCTCCAATTCCAAGCGCTCACGCTCCAGGCGAAGCTGCTCCTCTGAAGGCGTCTCTCCAGTTTCGCTCATATGTCCCCCGAGCAATCAGCGCCGTCCGACAGGATACTTCAAACTCACGTCCCGCTCAAACCAGGCCCCGGCACAGTGCGCCGACGCGAGGCTACCGCCCTGGAAGACTCACGAGGTCGGAAGGAGTCCGCATCCATGTTCTTGTGGTCCGCAAGAAGAGGCCCGGCTCCAGTCAGTCATCCACCTGCGACAGCAGTTGAGTGGTGACGCAGGTCCCCGTGGCTGGGCAGCGCAAACTGCACTTAAATTGCAATTGCTTCTTAAACTACAGAAGATGGCGACAGCCTGGTCGTCCTCCGCTCGCACACCTTCATGACAGGGGACTCACCATGAAGAGCTTGAAGCTGTTGCTGTTGAGCTGCGCCGCGGTGTTCGCCATCGGGTGTGGAGCGGCGCCGGCCGAGGTGTCCGATGAGCAGCGGGAGATGAGCGTGTCCTCGGAGACGCTGTCGACCTGCACAGCGTCCTGCGCAAACGGATCCGTCAGTTGCCCCTCGACGGCGACGACCTGTAGCGCGACGAACAACGTGGGCGTGACCTGTGACGGCGTCGCCATCGCCTGCCCGACAACGCCCCCCAATCCCCCTGAGCCGACGTGCAGCGCTCCACAATGCTCGTACATGGAGCGCCAGGCCTGCTCGTCTACTCAGGGCGGTATCGTCCCCTGCTGCACAGACGGCTACGAGTTCTACTGCCGTTGCATCGGGAAGTGGCGCTGCGACATGGCCCTTACGCAGTAGCCTCTGCCACCGCTTCGTCAGCGATTGTACTCGCCGGTCCCTCCCACTCCGAGCACGGAGGACGCCAGGCGGAGGGCGACGTTCAGACGTCCATCCTCACAGGGAGCGCCAGAGGGTGCACTGCAGCATGGCTGGCCGTTCCGCCCCATGGGCCTGTGGGCCCATGGGGCGGAGGTACACGCACGTCAGGGCGTGCAGCGCGCGGTGGCGAACGAAGCCGACGCGAGGAAGCGCCCGAGGCACCCCGCCGATAGTGACGGCGGGGGCCTTTGACAGGGATTGCGACGGCACGGGAGCGCATGCGCCCGAGGCTGACCTATGACAAGAACACCGTCCGCCCCGCGCTGAGGCCGCGCATCATCTGCGGCCCAAGCTGATGACGATGATGATGGTGGTTCCGTTCGGGCACCTGAAGACGATGACGATTCTTCGGCGCATGAGCATGCCCTGGACATCCTCGATCTCCGTCCGGGCCTCGACCTGGGTTCGCTCGAAAGGGAGCGGCTTCGGAACGGTGACCGAGAAGGTCTGGAACGTCGCGGCGACCCGAGCGACCTCCTGCCCATCCTGGTCGACAAGCCCCACCGTGCCTTCGTAGGAGCCCTCGCGGATGTCCTCCTCGTTCGCATGGGCGTTCAACGCATAGAAGCCCGCGGGGAGATCGAGCTCCGGCGCATCAACATAGACAAAGCCGACATCGACCCCATTCGGGAACTCCGTCGCGGGAACCTCCTCGAAGCCCGCGATGCTGGTCCCCGCGAAGGTGACATTCTCCGCGGTGGTGGTGACAATCTGCTCCTTGTTGATGGAGATGCCACGCTCATCCGCGGCGCTCGCCAGCTCCGCCGCAAGGTCGGTGCAGGCCATCGCCGGAAAGGGTTTGACGGTGACAGGCCGCAAGTACGTCGCAAGGCGACTCTCTCCCGCCCAAGCGGAGCTGGACACAAGGAAGAGCGCCACAACAAGGCTCGGGAGGCGGATGACTTGGGGATTCATGGATGGGTCCTTTGCGCAATGACTGCTCAGCCAAACAGGGACACTGCCGAACCAGGGCCACAACACGCCCAACCGCACACGTCCGCAACGCCTCCTTTCTCCCGGATCGGGACGACAGTCTTCATCCTCATTCCCAAGACAATGTTGCCTTTCGGACGGCCCACGGTTCGCTATCTCCATGTGCGGCCTCCTGCGCACAGGAGAGGATTTCGCTTGAATCGAAAGCCCGCGGCACCACCCGTGCGTCGTCCAGCTTCTTCGGGATGCTGCCTTCCGGGAACAGCAGGCGCAGCACGTGGCCTGGATTCTCTCAGCGGCAGGCGGCGCATGCCGCGCCACCATGGATTCCACGCCGACCGTCAATCCACGGAGGCAGCACCTGGTGCCACCGTGCTGACGGGAGCAGCGGCCGACCACCCGACACGAACGTGGCGAAGCACAACGGCAGGCGACAAATAGTTGACTGGAGCAACTACTCACATTCCGCCACATGGAGTTCTCGGACTTGCCGTGATGCTCTTGAATTGCGTCCGACCTCCTGGTCGATAGGCGGACGCAAACCAAAGCGGAGGCAACCATGGCTACCGTGGGACTGCGTCGTTGTGCGTTGTGGGTTGGATTCGTGTGGGTGATGGCGTGCGGAGGCCCTTTCCCTGAGGCGTCAGAGTCATCCGATGCCATCGCCCACGAGGAGATGTCCATCGAGAGCGCCGTACCTGGAGCCGAACTCGCGTGCCCACTTGAGGTCGTGGAGGCCTGCGTTCCGGGCTGGTACACCTGCGGTGTCCGCTGCTGCAACGACACCCTGTGGGACTCTCAACAACTATGTGGCAATTGCCTCACATTTGCACACCGGAGGTGCGTAGACCAGGGCGGCCCGAAGCGAGTTCGCTGGACGCCGTAGAACACCACATCCACCGCACGACCCGCCCGGACACCGCCGACCCGTGAAGTCGCGGATGGCACCTCCGGGCTGGTCATTCCACCTCCACCTGGTCACCACTGACTCCGAATGCCGTGGTGCCGGATGCCGCCTGGCCGAGATGCTGCATCGCCTGGCCCTTGCCATCAACGCGCTTCGCCTGCACGTGTCGACGCGGGAGCGCATCATTCCGACCTCCGCAGGCAGACCAGGTAGAAGCCCTGATACGGTGAGTTCGTCAGGGGGTCGGCATGGATGCATTCCCGCTGTGGTTGGGCATCACCTTGAGCGGTACCGTCATCGTCCTCGTGGGCATCATCTTCTCGGAGCGGCGCGAACAACTGCGACTCCAACGCTGGGTCCAACCGCTTCGATGTCCGGAGTGCGGTGGGGAGTTCGCCCCCCCGTCGGTTGCCCGGTCCGCTCCGCCGCGAATGACTCCTTCACACGGCGCGTCCATCCCAGAGCCTCCAGCCCTGGTCCAGGCGACGTGCGCCGCGTGCGGACTCACCGCCGTCTTCACTGAGACGGGGGAGCCGAAGCGCACGTACCGTGCGTCTCCCGCAGCCTGAGTCGCGAAGCCGCACAGAGAACCGGCCAGCCAGGAAGTGTCCATGTACGACATCCTGTATGCCTTCACGCTGTGGCTCGCGCTCACCGGCATCGGCATCCTCCTGCTGTTCGCCCTCATCGGTATCGAGAATCGCGGCTACGAAAAGGAGAGGAAGGCCCTGCTCGATTCTCTCCGCTGCATTGCCTGCGGCGGCGAGAGCGACCCTGACTCCATCTGGGGGCCCGAATCCAGTCGGGTCAAGCGGGGCATGCCACAGCCACCTCCCCAGGTCGAAATGACGTGTGCGACCTGCGGGCTCGTCGCCATTCACACCGACAAGGGGGAATACGTGCGTACTGGCTCGCTCCTCCCAGACAGGGATTGAGCAAGGTCTCTTCAGAGGGAACCTCCAGCACCGCGCGCACAGCCCACTTCCTGGACGCTCTCGCGTGACGCCGCGAGTACTCGCGCAACCCCCGCTGGTGCGCCAGCGACAGGTCAGAGCCGCCGCGACCCAGGAGGACAAGGCCGCTATCGTCCCTGCCCAGCGCGCACAGGGACTGCGTTACGGCTTTGCTCCCCGGCGCAGGTCCCGGTTTCCGCAGTCGGCCAGGTGGAACGTCCCCGGGCGGCTCATGCGGGAGACGACGCGGGCGCCGACGTATGTGGCGAAGTCCGAGGGCCCGCCGTCCCTCCGCTGCACCGAGAGGTGGGTGGTGTACGCCGTCACCATGCCGGCCCTGTCCCGCCTGTCCACCAACTCCTCGAGGAGTTCCCGGTCGCGCCGGCCCAACTCCTCGCCCGGCAACCCATCGACGTCGTCCAGCACCAGGACGCGCACCCGGGTGGCTCGCTGGAGAAGCTGGTCGTCCTCCGCCTCATCGTCGCTGACGCGCTTCAGCTGCGACCAGCGCACGAAGAACCCGGCGGACGCGTCCCACACTGGCAGATGCTGGCCACTGCGTGGCTCGTGGCGCACCGCGGAGCGGAAGAGGTGGCACGCTCCAGCTGTCTTCCCCACTCCGGTGCCGCCAGACAGCAGCAGCGTGCGCAGCCCTTCCTGTAGCACGAGCCTCGCCGCGCGGAGGGCGGCCGTCTCCAACACCTTATCCCCGGTGAGGACTTCCACTGCCTCCGACGGGGCGGCACACAGCTTCAGGTGCAGCGGCCACGCATCGGCATGGGCGACCTCGAGCCGAACCCTTTCCGCCGCCTCGGCCTGCCGCAACTCCACCTCCCGCCGCTTCCAGTCAGCCTCGAGCTGGACCAGCCCCGCCGAAGGCTGCTCACGGGCCTGGGACATGGCCTTGCGCATCAGGTCCGCCAACCGCTGAGGCCCTTGTCGCCGGGGCTCGGCCGGCGCGGTCTTCTCGTCGTCTCGGCTCACAGGCTGTCCACCACTCCTTCCTGGTAGTCACGGGGGTTGAGACATCCCCGCGTGCGCGCGGATGACGTCGACCGCATCGCGGGCGTGGTGGTGGAGTTCAACTGTTCCACCAGGTCGCCCAGGTTGTCATACCGCAGCTTGAGTCTGGCGGGGACGTCGTGCCCTCGTCGGAGCAGCACCTCGTGGACTCCGCCGCTGCCGGGGAGGGAAAGCCGCGTCCGGGTGGTTCCATCGTCGACATACTCCCAGTCACTCCAGACAGGGGGGCACGCCTGCCCCACGCCCCCCCTCGGCATATCCCCATTGCTCGGAGGCAACACCAACGACCGACTCAGCACGAATCTCAATCGTCCGGACATAGCCAGGGAACAAAGGGGACTCGGAAACATCGACGACACACATTTTCCCTTTGCTGGTCAGCAACTTGCGCCGAAGCACTTCGATTTCCATTCTGGCTATCCGCGTCAAGAGGCTGGACCTCCCAACTCTGACCTGCCTGGATCCTTCGGACCACTGATTACGAGAGAGGTGCCGGCCGGGATGGGTTGGGTACCACTGCTTCGCACTGCCGTCGAAATTCCAGAGGCGTGAGGTAGCCGAGGCTCGAGTGTGGCC
>NZ_JABUMS010000025.1:0-107845 GCF_013336705.1 Myxococcus sp. CA051A
TCACGCGCAACTGGACTCCCGCGGGCTCCGTCCGCCTGGGCCCCTCGCCCAGCCTCATCCCGGCCGTGCAGGAGATGAAGCGCATCGGCTGAACCCTCTCACGCGACATCTACCTTGACGCTCACCGGAACGAACCCTACCTGGAAGAACCAGCTCCGCCGACTTCGAGTCCGCGACGAGCGCAGGGACGATGTCCACTTCGGCTTCCTCGGCCTTGGTTGCTGACTCATGCTGCTGCGCCGGCTCTGCCCTGACATTTGTTAGAGGCTGCTAGGTCGAACCGCCTGGCCTTGCAGGCCCGGCACGCCAAACCTTCGAGTACTTGGCGCTGTGCCTTGAGGATTTGAGTTCCGAGGGGGTATGTTCATAAATTCCAAGCAGATCACCAGTTCCTTCATATATGAACGGAGTCACTCGGGAGGACGAAATTCAAACCAAGAAGGGGTGTGATGTGGATCTAGTTGCTGGCAGGAATATCCGTTGCACTAGTGTTTCCCAAAAAAGCATTACTTTCGCACCCGGTTAAGCGTGAGCCTTGTTGTTGACCCTGACGTGGGATGTTCGACGGGTATCCTCGATTACGCGCACGCGTGCGCATTTGCCTGTATTTGGGTTGTGCCATGATCAAGAAAGTTAGTTGCACGAAGCTCAATGGGAAGATTGATTTTAGTCAGTGCTTTCATCAAGACATTAATGTGATAACGGGGCGGAACGGATCCGGCAAGACAACCCTGCTTAAGCTGATTTGGTATATGATGAGTGGGAATATTGAGCGGATTCATGCGGAGATTCCAATAGAAGAAGCGGAGCTTGAGACAGATAGATTTAAGCTGTCGCTGGCGTATGCGCAAAAAGAGGGTAGAGTAAAGATAGCGATCCAGTCGGAAGTCGTCGAGTTAAATGAGTCGGTGGAAATCAACATCCGCAACGACGAAGGCGCACTCAATAGGATCAACCGACTCACGGCGGCTGCCTCAGGTGCGTCGCTATTCTTTCCCACATTTCGACGCATTGAGGGTGGATTCTCAATGACTCGAAATCGTCAGGATGACGAGAATGGTAGGATAAATAGAGAGGCGCAGAGAGTCGAGGACGCCCTTCAGAGCCTGTCCGAGCGACTCTCAGTGCTGGAACACAGACTCATTGCGTCAATATCAACAAATGACATCATTACTACGCTTACAAAGAGGTATGCCGATATCTCTGAGAGTGTCCAGGCGGACAACGACTCTCGCTCTAAAAATATCATCAAAATTATCCAGGAATACGATCGCACGAAGCACAGTGCGGCCAATGACTCCTCGAAGCTCGACGTGGCGAGCAAGATATTGGAAGAGGTTCAGACAATAATTGCGGCTCATTCAGAGCGACAAGAGGCGCTCCTTAAGCCCTTTTCGGTTCTGAGCGCTCTCGTGGCCGACCTGTTTCAACACAAGGGGATTAGGCTTACGTCGAGAATAACTCTCGGCGAGGCCAGCATGGCAATTGCTTCGGATAAATTGTCGGCCGGTGAAAAGCAGATGCTTAGTTTTCTCGCATATAACACATTCGCCAGGAACAGTATCGTGTTTATTGATGAGCCTGAGATTAGTTTGCATGTCGACTGGCAGCGAATCCTTTTTCCGACCCTGTTGTCTCAGAATGCGAGCAATCAGTTCATAATTGCGACGCATTCGCCGTTTATATACTCGAAATATACGGACAAGGAATTGCTTCTTGATACCCGAGGGGAGGGCGAATAATGCCGCTTCCGTCAGCGACTGTTGACGAACTTGTTGAGTCACTAAAGCGCACGTCATTGGCGACTGTAATCGTCGAGGGCCCTGAAGATGTGGCGGTATACCGGCACATTGAGTCCCTCATGCGCGGAATACGGGCCGACGTACTGCCTTGTGGTGGTCGAACCATATTGCTTGACGTCTTCAAGCGTCGCAGTGAGTTTCAGGCAAAGTCCGTTGCATTTTTATCCGACAAGGATATGTGGCTTTTTAGTTCCGTTCCTCCAGAGTATGCAGAGATCGTCTGGACCGAGGGGTATAGTATCGAGAATGATTTGTACCATGATTCGGATATAGAGCGGCTTATGACTACTGAGGAGACCTCGGAATTTAGAAGTCTGATTGATTTGGCGTCGAGGTGGTTTGCTTTTCAGCTTGAAAACCACAGATGCGGCCGGGATGTGAATATAGCTCTGCACATATCCGCCATTGTCCCCCAGGGAACATTGGATTTTAGTCCTCTCGTGAGAGACAAATTTCAATACACTGAGCCCCCGGAGGCGACTTGCTCGGATATCAGGAAGAATTATACGCGCAAGCTCCGAGGCCACCTTCTGCTGCAGGCGTTGGTGCGAATTCTCTCGGTTGCAGGCAGGGGGTCGACCTATGGCTACCACAATGTCCTTGAACTTTGCGCCAAGGTACGCAACCACCCAGGGGTTAACCGGTTGATTACAGAGCTAACAGCTAAGTTAACTCAAAATCTGCCCCCTTCGAAGAGCGCATGATTGCAGATGCAGGACTTCCCTTCTAAAAGCGCCTAACGAAAGTCAGTGCTGGGCTGGTCGCTGGGAGGGGCCATCCCCAGGTTGAGGGGCATGGTCCGCGAACTTGTCCCCGACGCCATCAGGTGTACCAACGCGCCCGAGCCCGTCACCCCGAACGATGGAGCCGCGTCACGCGCAACTGGACGCCAGCAGGCCCCGTCCGCCTCGGCCCCTCTCCGAACCTCTCCCCGGCCGTGCAGGAGTTGAAGCGCATCGGCTGAACCCGCTCACGCGACATCTACCTTGACGCTCACCCGTAGGAGCCATCTAGTCGCGAGAGTATTGCCGTCGCCAAGCGCCAGAAGCCCTACGATCGCCTGCGAGCTAGGTATGCTGCGAACGGCTCAGACCCGGTGGAAGAGGCTCAGTCCCCAGGCACTGTTCGACGAACCCTCCACCTCTTCCTTGGTCACCCCCAGCATGCGCGCGAGCTGGGCGAACTCCTTGTCGCCGACGAGCTTGCGGATGGCTTCCGGGTCTCCTTCCATGAGCTTGTGGAAGTTGCTGAAGCGCCCCGAGACTTCGTAGTGCTCGCTGTCGCAAGACCAGTCGTGATTGCCAATCAGGCCGAGCTTCGCGGTCGTCTTGCCGTAGACCCGGGAGATGCCCGCTTCGTAGAAGCCGTAGACGACACCGCTGAGCGTGGCATCCCCGTGAACCTCCAGGTTGCCCTCCAGGTAGAGGTGGTGGGCCTTGAGCTGGCCCATGACAGCCAACGTGCCCGTCTCATCCGTCGTGACCTCGCCGCTCACCGTCAGGTCCCCCAGGACCAACAGCGCCCCCTCCGTCACGCTGAGGTCGCCCTCAATCACGAGGTCTCCCTCGTGAACCCAACTGTCATCACCGAGGACTCCCGCGATGTCCTCATCACCAATCTGCTCGAGGTCCTCGTCCTTCACGGGCCGGAGCTTCGGCTTCAGCGACTGCAGTGTCTGCTCTTTCAAGTCACGTCTCCACGTTCAACGATGAATCGGCGCCCAGGACCTACGTCGCGACCAGTCCCGTCTCCGTCTTGCTCCGAGACTCGCGCTTTGCTCAGACCCGGAAGAAGAGCTTCATTCCGTAACCATCGCACTCCGTATCCTCGTCGGACAGACCCAGCATGGGCGCGAGAATGGCGAACTCCTTGTCGCCCATGAGCTGGCGGATGGCATCGGGGTCTCCCTCCTCAATCTCGACGAAATTCGAGAAGCGGCCAGAGACCTCGTAGTGCTCGTCATCGCACTCCCATTCATGGTCGCCGATGAGACCGAGCTTCGCGGTCGTCCGTCCGTCGACCTGTGAATTGCCCGCTTCGTAGAAGCCGAAGAGGGCGCCTCGGAGCGCAACGTCCTTGTGCACCCGCAGGTCGCCTTCCAGATAGAGGTGGCGGGCATCGAGTCGACCCGTGACGACGAGCTTGCCGCTCTCGTCCGTCCCAACGGCATCGCTGACCCTCAGATTTCCCAGAATCAGCAACGCCCCCCGCTTCACCTCAAGCTCCCCTTCGAGCACCAGGTCTCCCTCGTGGACCCAGGTGTCACCGTCGAGGAACGTCGCGTGCTCCTCGAGCAGGAGGTCCGCGAGGTCCCCGGCCCTCCGAAGCCGAGGCTTCAACGACTCCAACGTATGTGTCGTCACATTGCTCCTGCTCTCGTGTGGTGAACGGCGCCTCGTTCCCACGGGGCGCCAGGAGGCTATGCCGCGACCACCAGCCCCGACTCAGACTTGCTCCGGGCCTCACGCCGCTGGATGGCCAGGAACAGGGCCTCGTGCGTGGCGGGAGCGGCCAGCTCCACCTCTCCGCCCGGAGCCCCGAACGCGCCCACCGCATCCCTCAGCGCCTCGCGCACCGACAGCGCCAGCATCAGCGGCGGCTCGCCCACCGCCTTGCTGCCGTGAATCGTGTTGTGCTGCCGCGCCCGCTCCAACAGCCGCACACGGAAGTCCACCGGCGCATCGCTGAACGCGGGCACCGGATACGTGCTGGCCGAGTGCGTGAGCAACCGTCCCTTCGCATCCCAGCGCAAGTCCTCGCCCGTCAGCCAGCCCATGCCCTGGACGAAGCCGCCTTCAATCTGCCCCCGGTCCACACCCGGGTTGAGCGAGTCGCCCACGTCCTCCAGCACGTCCACCCGGAGCACCCGCTTCATGCCCGTGTGGCCGTCCACCTCCACCTCCGTCACCGCCGCGCCATACGCGAAGTAGAGGAACGGCTTCCCTCGGCCCTTCGCCTTGTCGTAGCCGATGCCCGGCGTCTGGTAGTAGCCCGTCACCGAGAGCCCCACGCGCGCCAGGTACGCCGCGTCCACCACCTCCGCGAAGGACACGGACGCATCCGCTACCCCCACGCGCCCGTCCTGGAACACCACCGCCTCCGGAGCCACGGTGCGCCCGTGCCGCTCCGACAGCAGCTTCACGGCCACCGGCACAAGCCGCCCACGCAGCGTGACGCACGCCTCGCGCACCGCCGCGCCGTTCAGGTCCGAACCCGACGAGGCCGCCGTGGCGGAGGTGTTGGGCACCTTGTCCGTCACCGTCTTCGCCACCCGGATGGCGTCCGCTGGCAATCCCAGCTCGCGCATGGCCACGCCCTGAATCTTCGTGTGCAGGCCCTGACCCATCTCCGTGCCGCCGTGCGACAGCATCACCGAGCCATCCCGGTACACATGCACCAGCGCGCCCGCCTGATTCAGGAACGTCGCAGTGAAGGAGATGCCGAACTTCATCGGCGTTATCGCCAGCCCGCGCTTGATTCGCGGTGAGCGGGCATTGAACTCCTCCACCTCCCGACGCCGACGCGCGAAGTCCGCCGAGTCCTTCAGCTCGCGCCACAGGTGCGGCAGCCGCTCGTCCTCCAGCTCCTGTCCGTAGTGCGTCGTGTTCGTCTCACCGGTGCCTCGATAGAAGTTGCGCTCGCGCACCTCCTCCGGCGGCAGGCCCAGCGTGCGCGCCACCCGGTCGAGGACCTCCTCACCCACCAGCATCCCCTGCGGACCCCCGAAGCCACGGAAGGCCGTGTTGGACACCAGATGCGTCTTCGCCACGCGGCCCGTGTAGCTCATGGCCGGGACGTAATAGGCGTTGTCCAGGTGGAAGAGGGCACGGTCGGTAATCGACTCGGACAAATCCAGCGACCAACCCGCGTTGGACACGAGCTGCGCGCGCAGGGCGAGCAGCTTGCCCTGCTCGGTGAAGCCCACCTCGAACGTGGCATGGAACGGATGGCGCTTGCCCGTCACCGCCATGTCCACGTCCCGGTCCATCATCCACCGCACCGGCCTGCCCGTGTGCCACGCGGCCAGCGCGACAATGGCCGCGGGTGAGTTGCCCTGCGTCTCCTTGCCACCGAAGCCGCCACCCATGCGCGGTGACTGCACCACCACGCGACTGCGCGGCAGGTGCAACACGTGGGAAATCACCGCTTGCACCTCGGACGGGTGCTGCGTGGAGGACACCACCGTGATGTCGCCGTCGTCGCCCTTCTCCGCGAAGGCCGCCTGCGTCTCCAGGTAGAAGTGCTCCTGTCCGCCCATCGTCACCGTGCCGGACAGCCGACGCGGGCTCGACGCGAGCGCCGCGTCCACATCGCCGCGCCGGATGACGTGCGGCTCCGTGTGGTAGCTGCCCTGCGCCATCGCGTCTTCCACGGTAAGGATTGCCGGCAGCGGTTCGTACTCCACCACCACCTGCTTCGCGGCCTCGCGGCACGCGTCGATGCTCTCTCCCACCACCACGGCGACAATCTGCCCGTGGAAGAGCACCTCGTCCTTCGCCAGGAGCGGCTCGTCGTGGCGGATGGGCCCCGTGTCGTTCATCCCGGGGATGTCCTCCGCGAGCAGCACCGTCACCACGCCCGGAAGCGCCCTCGCGGCCGTCGCATCCCTGCGCAGGATTCGCGCGTGCGCATGCGGCGAACACACCGGCCACACCTCCAGCATGGGCCGGCCCTGCGCCACATCGTCCACGTACTTCGCGGCCCCCGTCACATGACCCAGCGCGCTCTCATGTCGCAGCACGCGGCTGGTGTCCGTGGGCGCCTCGGCGTCTCCCGTGACGAAGCCCGGCGCCGCGTCCAGCGAGGGACTCTGCTCCCCCGAGAAGAACTTCTCGAACAGGCTCACGATGAGCCCGCGTCGGTACTCCGCGCTCCCGCGCAAGTCGCTGATGGGGGACAGCTCGCCCGAGAGCACGGGCAGCACCTTTTCCACCGTCTCCCGGGTCCACGGCTGGCCGACGAGCAGCTCCTCGGTGCGTCGCGCGCGAATGGGCGTGGCCGCCACGCCGCCGTACCCGAGCCGCGCCGTGCGCACCACACCGCCCGCATCCAGCTCCACGCAGAAGCCCGCGGCGACGATGCTGATATCCAGCTCGCGCCGCTTGGACACCTTGAACGAATCCGACACCCGCCGGAGTCCACTGGCCGCCGAAGGCGCCTGCGGGATGACGATGAAGCGCACGACCTCATCCACCTGGAGCGCCGTCTTCCGGTACGCGAGGAAGAAGTCCGACAGCGCCACCGTCCGCTCGCCCTTCACGGACGACAGCACCAGCCGAGCATCCAGCGCGAGCAGCACCGGCGCCAGGTCGCCAATCGGCGACGCCGTCACCAGGTTGCCCGACAGCGTGGCCCGCTGCCGGATCTGTCGCGAGGCGAAGACGTTGAGCATCTTCCCCACCTCGGGCACGTCCTTGCCGAGCGCATCCTCCAGGTCCACGAGCGTCGCCGCGCCGCCCACGTACCAGCCGTCCGCTTCACGGCGGATGGCGCGCAGGGACTCCACGCCCTCGGTGGAGATGAGGAACTGAAAGCGCCGGGCCTTCTTGGTGATGTCCACGCCCACTTCCGTGGCGCCCGCCACGAGCAGCGCCTCCGGATGCGCGGCCTTCAGCGCGAGCAGCTCCTCCCACGACGTGGGCCGCAGGAACTTCTGGCCGCCGGCCTCATAGCTCAGCGCCGACACCGGCGAAGCAGGGCCCCCGAGCGACGTACCCGGCAGTGGCTGCAATCCCACCGCCGCATCCCTCGCTGCGAGCGCCTCCATCATCGCGTCGCGGATGGGCCGGTACCCGGTACAGCGGCAGATGTTTCCACAGAGCTGGTCCGCCACCGTCTCGGGGGTACAGACCTCCGGCCGCGAATACGCCTCCGCCATGGAGACGATGAAGCCCGGCGTGCAGAAACCACACTGCGAGCCGTAGTGCTTCACCATCGCCTGCTGCACGGGATGTGGCTTCTCGCGCGAGCCCACGCCCTCCACCGTCACCACCTCGCGCCCGGCCACCATGGGCACCAGGGTGATGCAACTGTTGAACGCGCGCAGGCAGCGGTTGCCCTGGGCATCGCGGTCCACCATCGCCACGGTGCACGCGCCACAGTCCCCCTCGGCGCAGCCCTGCTTCGTTCCCGTGGCGCCTTGGGCGCGCAGGTAGTCGAGCAGCGTGGTGTTGGGCGACACGTCCTCGACGCCGACCAGGCTCCCGTTGAGCCGGAACTCGAACATGGTGCTCATTCTCCAGACGAAACCCCGCGCAGGCGGGGCGGCTCCGAGGCGGATGGCTCGGGGCGGGTTTCAACGAAAGGTTGGTGGTGGAGCTGGAGCAGCCCCGCGGCGATGCTCACCGCGACTTCCTGGGGGGACTTGCCCCCCAGCTCCAGCCCCATGGGGCACTGCACCCGGCTCAGCAGCGTCGCGGGCACGCCTCGCGCCTCCAGCCGCTGCCGGAAGCGCGCCCACTTCGTCTTGCTGCCGATGAGGCCGATGTATCGCGCGGGCTTCTCCAGCGCGGCGGCGATGATGTCCTGGTCCAGGTCATGCCGGTGCGTCATCACCGCGACGTACGTCCGGCGCGCGTCCCACACGGCCTGGGCCACGAAGTCCTCCCAGGACTCGTCGTGGCGTGTCACCGCCGCGGGCACGCGCTCGCCGTGGAGCCACTCGGGGCGCTCGTCCACCAGGTGTACGCGGAAGGGGGTCCCCTCGAGGATGCGGCACACCGCCTGGCCCACGTGCCCGGCCCCGAAGAGGTACAGGCGAGGCCCGTGGTTGACGGGCTCCACGAAGATGTCCACCACGCCCCCACAGCACTGGCCGAGCTTCGCGCCCAGCGGATAGCGATAGGAGCGGGACTCGCCGCGCTCCAGACAGGCCCGCGCGTCGGCGAGCACCAACTGCTCCAGGTGTCCGCCGCCCACGGTGCCGTGGAACGCGCCGTCCCCACGCACCAGCAGCTTCGCGCCGGGCTCGGCGGGGGTACTTCCCTGGCACGCTGTAACGGTGGCCACGGCGAAGGGCGCATCCTCGCGCGCCCACTCGCCCAGCTGGCGGACCCAATCCCACATGGTCCCTGTGAGTCTGCCACACCCGGAGTCCGACGGGGATGACTCTCACCCGGAGTCCGTGGGCTGGACGACGGCCTGGTGTCCGGGCCGCCCCCTGGGGATGCCCCGGGGCCCTCTCCCTGGGGCTCCGCGCCGAGCCTACGTGGCCACCGCCGCGCCGGCCTCGGTGCTCCGGCGCATGGGCTGGAGCTTGCCGTACGTCAGCGAGCGCCACACCCACTCCATGGGCCCGAAGCGGAAGCGCGCGAGCCACAGGTGGCTCCACACGATTTGAACGGTGAAGACCCCCAGGCAGTACACGATGCTCATGCTGGGCGTCAGCTTGCCGACGAGCCCCAGGCCGTAGCCGTAGAACACGAGGATGCTGACGACGGACTGGCTCAGGTAGTTGGTCAGCGCCATGCGGCCCACCGGCGCGAGCACGGACAGGATTTTCTGCCCCGTCGCGCGCTGGAAGAGCAGGGTGATGCCCGACACGTACGTCGCGGCGATGCCCACCTCACCCATGGCGCGCACCGGGGCCAGCACCATGGGCAGCCACACGGGCAGCGTCTCCGGATTGATGATCTTGCGCAGCACGAGCTGCTGCGTCACCACGCCCACGCTGCTGCCCAGCACGCCCAATCCCAGCGACCAGAAGAACAGGCGGCGGAAGAAGGCCACGTGCTGGGGCGCGTCATGGAACAGGCGCTTGCGGCCCGCATAGAAGCCCAGGAGGAAGCGGCCCAGCAGCGCCAGCGAGTTGACGCACATGATGAGCAGGAACTCGCGCCGGTAGAACGACAGGCCGCCCTTCACCACGGCCCACCAGTTCCCGTTCTGGAACACCGACAGGGTGTCCGCCTTCAGGGCCGCGGAGCGCTCCGTCTCCAGCTTCGCCAGCGCGGCGGCGGCCTCCGGCGTGGCGGCCATCAACTGCGGCAGCTTGAAGATGACCGCGCTCACGATGGGCCACGCGAAGAGCAGCACCGCGGCGACCTTGAGAATCGTCCGGTCCTCCCGGCGCCGGAACAACAGCAGCCAGAAGCCCAGCAGCGCGTAGTTGCTGAGGATATCTCCGTACCAGATGAGCGTCAGGTGCGTGAGCCCCAGCAGGAGCATCACCCCGAGCCGGCGCACGTAGAGGCGCGTGACGGGCGAGCCCCGCGCCTCCGCTCGGCCCATCTGCACCGCGAAGCCCAGTCCGAAGAGGAACGAGAAGATGGTGATGAACCGCCCGCTCACCAGCGTCGTCACGACGGGCAGGAGCACCTTGTCGAGCATCGTCCCATTTGCGAACAGGGACTCGAGTTGCTCCCGGGGCATGAAGGCCCGGCCGCTGAACCACATAAACGTATTGGAGATGAACACGCCGCACAGCGCGAAGCCGCGCAGCGTGTCGAGCAACACCAGGCGCTCGCCCGAATCGACCGGGCGGGCCTCGGCGGTGGTCACCGCGGAAGGAGCAGAGGTCATGTGTTCGGAAAGAACGCCTGAACCTGAGCTTTATTGCCGGTATTCCACGGCAGCGGTGAATTGCGCGCGCTTCGAGTGGGTCGGGTGGGTCTACACGCCGATGCGTGGGCAGATGTCCTTCACGATGCACTCGTCGCACTTCGGCTTCTTGGCGGTGCAGGTGTAGCGGCCGTGCAGGACGGTGGCGGGGCCGAAGAAGGTCCACGCGTCCTGGGGCACCAGCTTCATCAGGTCCTCTTCAATCGCCTCCGGCTTTTCGTGCTTCGTCAGGCCCAGACGCTGGCTGACGCGGGCGACGTGCGTGTCGACGATGATGCCGGAGGCCAGGTTGAAGGCGGTGTTGAGGACCACGTTGGCCGTCTTGCGCGCCACGCCGGGCAGCGTCACCAGCTCCGCGACAGTGCGGGGGACCTCTCCGCCGAAGTCCGCGATCAGCGCGCGGCTCATGGCCTGGACGGATTTGGTCTTCTGCTTGAAGAACCCGGTGGGCTTGAGGTCTTCCTCCAGCTCCGCGGTGTCGGCGTCCGCGAAGGCCTGGGGGCCCGGGTATTTGGGGAACACGGTGGCGGTGACGCGGTTGACGCGCTCGTCGGTGCACTGCGCGGCGAGGATGGTGGCGACGAGCAGCTCGAACGGCGTGGACCAGTTGAGCTCGTAGCGTGCGTCGGGGTGCTTCTCACGCAGGCGCTCGAGGAGGAGGGCGGCTTTCTCAGCGGGTTTCATGGGGTGTGGAGGGCATCCTACCCGGGATGTCTGACAGGCACGGGCTCGGAAGTGGCGGCGCGGTGGCGGGTGCATGCCCAGATTGAGGGAGGGCAAGCAGTTACGGGGGGAGGGCCATGGCCGCTCCTCATCTCCAGTCCTTCGGGCACGTTCCGAGGTGTGCAGGGCCCTCCCGTGAGTGTGCACCCCACGGGGCGCGCACGTCCGGTTGTGATTATGGGACTTGGCGTCCCATGGCGAGCATCGCTGGACTCACTCCCGATGTTTCTGGCATCCCACCGTTAGACAGCAGCATCACTACATTCACTGCACCTGGGAGTCGCCCTATGTTGAGCGCGCCGCCGCTCGTGCAACCGGGAGCAAGCGCCATCTTCAAGGCCCACTTGGTGGGGCACCTAGCAAGAAGGCCAAGACCATCAGTTTTCGTCTGACGTCATCGAGAGTACCTGGCATCGCAGGCAACTCGCCACTGCCTGGGCAGGCGAACAGTGACTTCGACCTTGTCATGAACCAAGCTCCTGGAACGGTCCTGGCTCTCTCTCAGATGGGCGACCTCCAAATTGGAACGACTCCGGATGGCCAGCACCAGACGGCCACAGTCGAAGTGCTCGCTCGTGACTGGGGTGCCTATGGCAAGATCGAGGCAGGAGCGATAATGGAAGACGGAACCGCTGTTGTTGCCGTCCTTTCTGCTGCAGATGAAACGGAGATGCGCATTCCTCAGCGTGCTCCCAATTCGAACATCGCAATATCTTGGAGGAACAGAACAGGCACCGGCGGGCAAGGTGATTCCGATGACAATGAATCTGTGCCTGCTGGTGATGGAAACAATGGCGATGGTTTGACACTCTATGAGGAGTATCGAGGTTTCTGGGAGCAGGGGAAGCACGTGGAAGGAAACCCAAGCAAGAAGGATTTCTTTGTTCATGTCGACCCAACAAGCATGGGTGTTTCCCCGGCTAGCGCTGTTGCCAAGAAGGGCGTCGCCCTGTTCGAAGCTGCATCTGGCCTGACCGTCCATCATTTGGATCGTGGCGAGTTCGAGCCACCCCAGAGCGGAACTGATTTCTCTCTCAATCGCCGGGTTGTTAATTTCAACCACGACAATGTGAATCACAGGGTTGATCAGCATCTGGTTGTTCTGACTGCAGTGAGGACGCCGGATGGCAACTCTCACGCAAGGCGTTCGAATACGAACGCCCTGGGAACACCCAAGGTTTTCTCCAGGATCGAGATTGCCGAGCAGGCGCTCAAGCAGCTCAGTCAGCAACAGTTGATTCGTGATGTTGCTCACGAGCTTGGGCATTCTCTCAATGTCTACCATCATGGAGAGGGGGGCGAAGTCATCCGGTATTTGGTCTTCAAGTCCGATGGCAGCCTCGTGGAGGCGGATGACAACGCCGGGACAAGGAATCCTGTTGTTATCCGACAACTCATAGATGAGACCACCAAAGCCGTCCTTCACGACAACGCCAATAGGGTTCCTGGTCCGCAGAGAAGCACGCCTGTCAAGGCGTCGCTCCCTCCCGGAAAGCAACATAGCGGTGACGAGAGCTGTATTCTTCGATACAATGATGCGAATGTCGTCGTGCGGCCTGGTCAACTAGATGTCCGATACTGGATTTCTCCAAGCGAAACCCCGGGTGGGGTGCTTTGCACGGACGGCCTTGGAAAGACATTCAATAAAACTGGAATTCCTGCTCAGCCGTCGCGCCACGGGAATGCAAGTGCAGGGCGCGGTAGCTGCGTTCATCAAATTCTCGTCAACGATGCGGTCCCTGCTCAACCCCGGTGATGGTCATGACGAAAAAATATCGCATGCTTTCAGTGTGGTGCTCTGCCCTGGCGCTTGTGCTGCCAGGAGCAGTCTTCGCACAGTCGCCTGGGGCGGAGGGACCCGATGTCGATCTGGGGCTTGTCGCAGGAGGTGAAGGAGGAACGTATCGGGGTTGGCCCATCGTCACCGAGATTTCTGTTGCCCACCCGAAAGCGGCACTCGCGGCAGCGAAGGGCGAAACGGTCCAGCCCATATCCGTTTCTGTCCCCAGCGGGAGATGGACGGCTCTCGTAAAGCTCGTTGTTCGGAACTCACAGGGCGAGATCCAACAATGGCCTTATCGATTGCTCACAACCGTAGGCCCGTCCCTCACTTTGGATACGGAGCAGCGGGGGGAGTTGACCGTCGTGCTATCGCCCGAGGCCACTGCCACGCCGGCGGCCGGGCGCTACACGATGCAGGTCTTTTTGGACAGTCGAAATGGCACGAATGACGCGAGCTGGAAGGGGGTGGCGAGTTCGCAACTCGAGTTCGAACTCAAGGAGGCGCCGACGACTCCGAGTGATACTCAGACGTGTCAGAAGGGGTATGTCTTTTCGGAGTACCACAAGTCCCTTGGCCAGCTTACGACGGCAGCCAGCATGCTGGACACTGCCCTCACTCAGGCGCCTGACGAACTCCTGTGTCTTGTTTCCCGAGCCGAACTTGCCGACCAACTGGGCGACAACTACGGCGCTATTGACCATTACCACCGCGCCATTGAGGCCAAGGCGCGGCTGCCACAGGACGCGGACGGAGAGAGCGGCTCCGGTTCATTGCTCCATCGATGCCTGGGGATCGTGCAGAAGCTCCCACCATCCGAACGGCACCCTCTCAATATCTTCTGTAGTTATGTCACTTGCGAGGAGCGCATGGATGCTGGCACTTGCCCATCATCCAGCAAGCCTGCTTCTACCATTCCAGGGCGTGGCTCTCGAACAAAGCCTCGTAGTGACAAGAAGGGACAATGACCAGTTTTCATCCGCGTCCGTCTATTTTTAGAACAAAATTAGACTGCGCGGACGGCTGGCAGGGCCCCATGACAACCCCAAACGTGAGCTGACCTTCTGCCGGGATGCGCTGGGCCTGAACCTCGTGGCGGACGTCGCCAATGGCCCCATCCGCTGGCACACGCTAGTTTCCCTGGACATCGTGCGGGCCCCACGGCGCCACCGTGGGGTGTCCGAGACTGCGCAGTCCGCGACCCCGGTCCGTTACACACTGCGCGGCGAGGATGGTGGCGACGAGCAGCTCGAACGGCGTGGACCAGTTGAGCTCGTAGCGTGCGTCGGGGTGCTTCTCACGCAGGCGCTCGAGGAGGAGGACGGCTTTCTCAGCGGGTTTCATGGGGTGTGGAGGGCATCCTACCCGGGATGTCTGACAGGCACGGGCTCGGAAGCAGGGGAGAGGGATGGCGATGATGACCGCTCCCCATCTCCAGTCCTCGAGCACGTTCCCAGGCGTGCCGGACCCTATCGTGAGCGCGCACTCCATGGGTAAGGCGGTCGAGCTACATTGCGGCCCCATGAGCGAAACGGTCGCGAGTGAATCGCCCCTCCAGGCCTCCCAGCGCGGAGGCGGTTTCATCACCGGTGCGGCCATCATGCAGGCACTGGTGGTTCCCTACCTGCTGCTCGCGGGACTCATGGCCGCCGAGATGTCCGCGCTGCTGTCCACGGCGCTGCTGGCCCACGGAGTCGTGGTCGCCGTCGCGGCTGGGTTCCTGTTCCGCCGCAGACTCTGGGCCTGGCGCCTGTCGGCGGCCCTCGCGACCCTGGCCTTCCTCGTGGGTGCGGGCGCGACGTTGATGCCGCCAGCCTGGGTCGGGGGAATCCATGCAGCGGGCGCGGCCGCGATCCTGGGCCTCCTGCTCGCGGGCCGCCCCGCCGTCGTCGGCGCACGTCCACCGGGCGCCACGGAGGGCCTCTCCAGGACAGGCGGGTGAGCTGCCTCGGCGGCGCGCCGCCCTCGTCCCGGCCCGCGCCTGACCTGGTCCCATCGAGCACCAGGTCGCATGCGCCCGAGGCGAGGTCGACTTCCAGCGCTACCTCGCCGCGGCGCTCGAGGAGCGCAAGACCTCTCCCCGGGAGATGCGCCTTTGACGCGTCATCCGCTCCCGTTTGACATGTCAATGAGGGGCGAGCGGGCCTTGGGCGCACCTGTCGTGCCTGCACGGGGCCCCATCGCGCTTGGGCATGATGCTTGCTGTGTCGCCTCTGGCCCCACTTTCATGGGCCCTGCCGGAGATGACCCAAGCATGCGCGGATTCGTGACGTTTTTCTCATTGGGGAGCTGTCTGCTGATGACTGGTGCTGGTGCGCAGACGCCGCCCGCTCAAGCCGCCTCGTCGCAGGTGCCCGCGAACGCGTGCTACCTGTGGAAGGGGCGTGGCGGTGCTCCCACGGCGGGCTACATGGTGACGCATGCGAGCTGCCGCCCATGGAATCGCAATTACGGGTGGAGCTTCATCAAGACGAACAATGACGTGGGCTACTATCGCGGAACCTTCGAGGCCGCCGCGGCCACTCCATCCACCTGGGCGGTCTACGCTGACTTCGGCTCCGCGGTGGTCACGTCGCAAGCGGACTACACCTCCTTCATCGCCAATACCAAGCTGTCTGGCTCCTGTAGCGAGTGCCTGCACTGACAGCGAGCTGCCAGGGTTGGGAGCGCCTCACACGTACGTGCGGCGCTCCTCTGTGTCCGCACGTCGCGCACTCCGGCGCGAAATCCTTCTCATACGCGCTCTCTCCCATGTATCGAACGAGGACCGCGAATGCGTCAGGAGGATGAGGCGGAGGGTGGCTGACGACTCAGCGGCGTCCGCCCGCGCGGGAGCCAAGGATCTGGACGGTGCACGTTCCTGACAGCACGAGACCTCGGCGCTCCGGCCATTTTCAAGGCAGCGCTACGAGGAATGGGGGGATGTGCATGTTGCGTCGAATGGCGGGAGTGATGGCCTTGCTGCTGGTGGGTTGTGGCACGGAGCTCGAGGTCATGGAAGGTGTGCCCATGGAGGACACACCCCTGCAGTCACAGAGGGAAGGCCTCATCGTTGGCGGCAATGACCTCATCCCCGTGGCGGCGGATGGCTCGAACATCCCGGCGAGGTACCGCCCGCTGCTGGATGCCTTCGGCCTGCTGAAGATCGGCACTGCGGGCTTCTGTACCGCGACCCACCTGGGCAACGGCGTGGTGATGACCGCGGGCCACTGTTTCGCGGCGGGCTCCGGCGGACAGTCGAACCTCGCGTGTCCCGCGGACACGACCGTCTCCTGGGGAAAGCGCGCGGGGACCGGCCCCTATCTGGTCTCGAGTTGTACCCGCATCCTGGCGATGCAGAACTCGGGCGCCTGGGATTACGCCTTCTTCGAGGTGAGCCCGCCGCCCCCCGCGGCGGTGGGATTCCAGTCCAACGCGGGCGGTATCAACAATCCGGTGGGCTCCTCTGGGACGATCTTCAGTCACCCCCAGGGCAGGGACCTCGAGTGGTCGCAGACTTGCTACATCCCCCCTCTCGCCGCCGGTTTCCTCCACTCCTGCGACACGGAGTCTGGAAGCAGCGGTGCCGCGGTGATCGAAGACGACTCACTGCAGGTCGTCGGCGTGAACCACTCGAACAATGGCATCCACAACCAGGGCATCTTTCTGGACCACACCTCGCTCGGGTGGCTCTGGCGGGCGCACCGGCCCACCGGGGAGCTGAAGGCGTGGGGCGGCAAGTGCCTGGACGCGCAGGGGGGCGGCACCGCGAACCGCACTCCGTTCCAGCTCCACTCGTGCAACGGCTCCTCGGCGCAGACGTTCCGGCGGGAAGCCCTGGCCTTTGTCGGCAACGCGGGCAAGTGTCTGGACGCGCCCTTTGCGACAGCCGGTACCACGACCTGGCTCTTCGACTGCTGGGCGACTGGAAATCAGCAGTGGCGGATGGAGAACGTGGAGCTTCGTCACATCTCCGGCAAGTGCGTTGACGTCCCCTATGCGTATGACGGCTCGGGGACCTGGCTCTTCGACTGCTGGGGGGGCCCCAACCAGAAGTGGACGGTGACGGATTCAGGCCTCATCCGCGCGCCGGATGGCCGGTGTCTGGATGTGCCGTGGAGCACCGCGAATGGCACGCCGGTGTGGGCCTATGCCTGCCATGGCGGCGCGAACCAGCGGTGGACGTTCAACCAGGGCGGGGAGATTCGCGGCCTCGGCGGGAAGTGTCTGGACCTCGCCGATGGGAATACGACCAACCGCACCCCCTTCCGGCTCTGGGACTGCAATGGCTCATCCGCGCAGAAGTTCCATCTGCGAGGGGAGATTCGGGGGCCGGGCGGGCTGTGCCTCGACAACCCCTGGAGCACGTCCGACGGGACGCTGCCGTTCTTGTGGGAATGCCACGGAGGTGACAACCAGAAGTGGGAGCACCGCTGGTAGCGCGCCGCCCCGCTACTGACCTACGACCAGGCCGCGTCGCCGCCCACCGAGGACAGCGACGCGACCTTTTCGACTCAGGTCAGCGCGTCGCCGTGAAGCGACGCACCACGCGGCACTCCGGGTCGCCCGCCACCGTGTTCACATGGTTGGCATTGAACGTCCCGGAGAAAGAGGCCGGCGCGTCGACACTCTCGGGGCCCTCCGCGAACTGGCCTTCGATGAGGTAGAGCAACTCGGTGGGAGGTCCCTCGCGGCGCTGGAGCTGCACAATGGCCCTCAGCACGATGTGTTTGGTGGTGCTCCCGTAATGCGAGCCCGTGAGCTGGAGCTCTCCCAGCGTCGCGGTGATGTCCACCTCGCTGCCCTTCTGGACCACGACGACCCGCTCGCCCTCCGGCAGCGACACCCCCAGCAGGCCGCAGTCGGCGCTCAACGGCGTGGGGTCCTGGAAGCGGAACACATAGTCGCCGCTGATGGCGCAGCCTGATTCACAGCGTTCGGGCCCGATGTCGTCGTCGTCCTTGTCGTCGCCACTGCCGCACCCCGGATTGCCCATGCCACTGCCCATGGTCAGCATCGCCGTCATCAGCAACAACGGGACGCGCAGGTACGTCACGGCGGTTGGACTCTTCTTTTCTCGAGACACTGCGTCACTCATGTCGGCTTCCCCGCCACTGCTTTCCGGCCCAAAGACGATGTTTCTACTGCGTTTCGGGGCGCTGGAACAAATCCGCGATAGCCCCGTCAGCCCCGGTGACTCCACGCTGTTGAGCCTTCAATCCTTCTGGGGGCTCCGAGGTGGGGTGGAAGCCCCCTGGGACTCGGGTGCGCCACGGGTCCTCCCGCATTCAACCAGCACCTTCGCTCGCGGTCCGAACGACCAGCTTCCCGTCATGCCTCCGTAATGCCTCTTGAAAAAACACCCCGCTCACGGGGCTCTTTCAGAGGAAATCCCATGTCTCGACGTGGAAGTCGCAGCCCCTGGCTGTTGTTGACGGCTGCCCTGGTGGCGGGTCCCTCCCTCGCGGGGGAGGTGACGAACGTGGTCGCCTCGGACCGCATTCCGCTCCCCGCGGAACGGGAGAGCAAGTATCGCAATCGTATCGCTCAGGAGCTTGGCGGCGGGGGCTGGCAGGTCTTCCTCGGCGACCTGCACAGCCACCCCCGAGGCCATTCGGAGAACGAGGACACGGAGCTCGACTTCACGCCCCAGATTCTGCGGAGCGAGGTACTCCAGTCCGCGTTCCGCCATGGCTATGACTTCTTCGGTACCAGCAACCACACCTCGTCCTGGGACGACGGCTATGACGGTGATGACCCCATCTCCCAGCTGAGCCCGGAGCTGGATGCGAACGGTCAGCCCGAGCTGCTCATCCTCACGGGCGTGGAGAGCCACGTCGGTCCCGACGACGGCACCGGCCCCTCCCATGACCACCACTTCAACAGCTTCAACCGGCACGTCCACGTCCACTCGGACGATGTCTGGGACATGCATCACGAAATCCTCAACAACTACTCGACCAATCCGCTGCTCAGCACCCACGTCCAGTTGAACCACCCCAGCGACAACGTCTGGTTCACGCTGCCCACCGAGCCGGACCGCCGCCGCAACGTTCGTGACGCCATCGAACTCACCGAGTTCAACGGGCTCCCCAGGTACTTCGAGCTGCTGCGTCGAGGCTTCCGCGTCGCCCCGGTCTCCAACTCGGACGCGCACGCCACCACCCGCGAGCTGCTGGCGCATGAGTACCTGGACCGGAATCCCGACGGCTCCTTCGTCAGGCCCTTCATCGACGAGCCCGGCGTGCCCCGGGAGAAGCTCTACGGCGATGACTTCGCCCAGGGGCGCGGCGGTGTCGTGCTGCCACCCGGCACGCCGTTCAACTACAACAACTTCCTGACCGCGCTGCGCAACCGCTCGGTGTTTCGCACCGGGCTCGCGCCCGCCTCCGGCTTCTTCATGGTCAACGGGCGCCCCATGGGCTCCGAGTTCGAGCGCGCCGCCAACGAGCGGAGGCTGGACTTCACCGTGTGGGGCACGACCAAGGACGGCACCGGGTATGGTGGCAACGAGTGGACGAAGCTCCAGGTCTGGAACCCCTTCCAGCCCGGCGCGCCCCTCAAGGAAATCACCTACTCCGACCCGAACCTCATCAATGTGCGCGAGGCGTTCTCGCTGACGCCCTACGAGTCCATCTACGTCGTCACGCTCACCCAGAACTGGGGCAACTCCGAAGTCGTCATGGCCCCCATCTGGGTCACCAATCCCGTCAGCAAGCCGACCGTCTCCTTCGAGCACCCGGTGATCAACCGGCAGCTCGTGCCCATGCTGTTCATCAACGGCGGTGGTAACAGCCTCATCCTCCAGCGCGCGACCAACCCCTTGTCGCCTGACTGGAAGACCGTCGGGACCATCACCAACAACTATTACTACCCCATCGACTCCGCCACGCTGCCGACGACCTCGCTTTGGAGGGTGGTGGACCCCCACCAGCAGACCATCGTCTCCAACGCGACGACGCTGACCATCGCCAATGGCATCGAGGCCGAACTGCCCTGGGTCGGCACCACGACGCACGATGGCGTGAATGTCACCGTCCACTGGTCCCATCCGCAGGGTGTGGCGGTCGACTACTTCGCTTCGCGAGACAACGGTGCGACGTGGACCAAGGTGGGCGAGGACGTCGTGGCGAACACGAACAGGTACTGGAACTTCTACACGGGCGGCTGGGGCAACTCGAACGTGCTGCTCAAGGTGGTGGACAAGAACGACTCGGGCCGCTTCGGCATCGCGGGGCCCTTCTTCGTCGACGCCACCGTCGAGCAGAAGATTCCCGCGACGTCCAGCAACGCCACCATCAACGCCATCGCGGCCTACACGGTGACGGATGACAACACGGGCTCCTGCTGGTGGACGAGCAACGGGAACGAGCAGTCGGTGTACATCGACCTGGGACAGGTGCACCTGGTCAAGCGGATGGAGGTCCTCTTCGGCAGCGCGAATCCGCCGAGCTGGTACATGGGCCTCAGCCTCAACGGGAGCAGTTGGGTGATTCAGGACGGCGGCTCCCTGTCGTATGCGTCCGGTCAGACGCTCATCAGGGATTACAGCCAGCGCTCGGGCGGAGGGGTGAACACGCGCTACGTGCGGTTCTACGCGTCGGGCACCTTCCCCGGCATCACCCAGTTCTCCCAGATTTGTGACGTCCGCCTCTACCGGTAGGCACGACGCCCCAATCCTCGGGGCTGTGTGACGGGCCACTTCATGACGCGAGGACGGAGCGGAAGCCTCGGCTCCCGCTCCGTCCTCACGGACTCACACCCGCGCGCCCGGCGTCACAGCTCCGTGCTGGCGTGCAGCGCCGTCACTCCCGGCTCCACGGGCTGCCGCCAGGTGGCGCGGTAGGTGCCCCCCGCGAAGTCCCACGTCACGCTCCAGGTCTGGACGGGGAAGGGCCCCTGGTGGGGCGTGGCGCCGCTCCAGAACGAGCGTGTGCCCGACGCGTAGGACAAGCCCAGGTCCGTCGACTCCCCGAAGCCGGGCCCCGTCATCAGCCCACAGCCCTTCGCGTCGCACCGCAGGCTGCCAGACGGGTAGGGGCGGCTGACGTTCGTCGCTTCCTTCAACCACTCCGTTCCAGTCCACCGCCACCAACTCAGGTCCGTGTGCATCCGGATCCCGCTCGGGGACACGGCCAGCAAGCCCTGGCCGTCCCCTGACGACGCCACGGTGTTCTCGTTGGACCAGGCGACACCGTTGTGCACCATGTAGCGGAACTCATGGCTGAGGGGCGCCATCACCATCACCGCGCTGTCCGTGGCCACGATGTCGTAGATGCCGGTCCGCAGCACCGGCTCCACCCTCGGCTGCCAGACGCCCGAGGTGTGCATGCGCAGGATGTTCAGCTCGCGGTCCTCCCGCTTCGTCGACAACGCGAAGGAGGCTCCCGAGGGAATCAACTGGGTGTTTCTCCAACGCAGTATCGTCGACGTGCGCTCGGCGGCGAGCTGAGGCGTGCTCCACGTCGTCCCGTCCACGCTCTGCGCCGAGCGAATCTCCCACTCGCCCCACGCCGCCATGAAGCCACTGGCTCCGTGCACCAGGACCAGGTCGGGGGCCGTAGCCGTCACGCTGTCCAGCTTGACCGGCGTCCCCATCGCCCCCGCGGCGTAGGACACCGCCCAGATGTCCATCTTGCCCGCCGTGGTGGATGGCTGAAGGTATGCGACGACCACCCTGTCGCCATCCACGGCCACCCGGACGTTGGAGCCCACGGGCCCCAGACGCACGGGCTGGTGCCACACCTCCCCGTCGTACTCCGCGAGGAAGAGGCTCCACACGCCCCCATCGAACTGCTCCCACGCGGCGGCTCCTTGCCCGTCCGGCGCGAAGTGGACCACCGCCTCCCGCACGCCACCGACGAGCGGCGGCGTCACCATCTGCCTCGCCGCGCCCCACTGGCCGCCGCCCTGATAGCCACGCACGGAGAGCTGCCCCGGCGCCACATAGGACACACTCACCTGGTCCCCCACCCGATGCGGCACCACGGGAGTGCTCTCCGCGCCTCGAAGCTGGACGCTCGGCTGCCACCCCTGCGACGTGAGCGCGGTCCCCCAGACTTCATGCAGGGACGACGTCGGGCCGTTCTTCTTCATCAGGACCAGCAGCTCATTGCCCACCGCGCGCGTCTCGAGCACCGCGTGCATCCCTGTCGCGACAACACTCCTCGTCACCGACGTCCACGAGCCCCCCACTTGCGTGATGGAGTGCAGCCCCGAGGAGCTGCCCGACAACAACCCGACGTAGTTGCCCTGGTACGAAACCATCGCCACGGGGAGGAGCAGAGGCCCGCTGTCCGGCAGCCGCACGAGGGACTGCCACTCACCATTGACGCGAACCGACGCGGTGAGTTCATCCGAGCGGATGAAGAGCGCCGTGACGGTGCTGCCATCCGAGGCGATGCGCAGGTTGCGCGCCTGACTGGAGGTGATGAACTCGGCGGGACCCCACGCCCGGGTGGTCCGATTGAAGAGCGAGAACCACGTCCCCTCCGAGGTGGTCCACGCCCGGCCAAAGCTGTCTCCCACGAGGGTGTACTGCTCCTCCACGGACGAGGAGACGACGCTGGAATGCACCCACTGCACACCATCGAAAATCGTCGTGACGTCCTCGAAAGAGTCCGGCCCGGATATCAACATCACGGCCCCCGCGTTGGAGACGAGGGTGGGGGACGTCCCCAGGTTCTTCCGGGTCACCTCCAACCACTGCGCTCCGGAGCGCACACGGAAGGACTTCGCTACGGAGTCATAGGCATAGAGGTTGTCGCCGAAGCCGAAGAGGTGGCCACGGATGCCAGGCGTCACCGGGGTGAAGGCCGTTCCATCGAAGGTCGCCACCGCATCGTCGTTGGGCGATGGGGTCGACCACCCCACGATGAACCGCTGGTCCCACACGGCCGCCTGCGGCGACTCCTTCATCGAGCGCCCCTCGCCCACCAGGATGGACGCTCCGAAGCCAGAGCCTCGGTTGAGCGAGGCGCGGACCTGGACGCCCGTGCCCGTGTTCTCGTTCCACACGGCCAGCGTCCCCAGCGGCCCGGTGGCGAACACGGCCGGGCCCGGCTGGCCAGGACTGCCCGCGCTCACCCTCACCCCCGGAGCCACCGTGCGGAAGGTGTACGTGAAGGGCGAAGCGAGGCTCGCCCCCTGCGGCGTGCGTACGTCCCTCACGGTCACCGTGTAGTTCGTCGCCGGCGCGAAGGGCGACAACTGACGGTACGCCACCGTGTTCGTCGATGACTCGTAGTTGGCCACCCCCGTGACACCCGCGACGCTGACCGTCTCCGGGGTGATGGAGTCCCGGTCCAGCGGCCGGTCGAAGCGCACGCGCAGCGGGCCACTCAGCGGCACGAAGCGCGTGTCCGGAGCAGGCGTCGCGTCGAGGACCTGTGGAGGGGAGGGGGGCAGCTCCGTGACGAAGCCGAAACCCTCGAACGGCACCAGCCGGTTACCGACGATATCCTCCACGAAGCGGGCGTGTCCCCGGTAGCGCGTCTGGTACTTCAAGGGCTGGGCAGGAGTGAAGACCCCCTGGAGCCGCGCGTCGTCGTAGCGCAGGGCGCCCGGGACGAGGCCGACCACCTGGGTGCCATCCGCGTTCAGCTCCTCCAGGTAGAGACGGTCCGGCGTGATGCTCGCGGGCCGGAGCGGCTCGCTGAACGTGACGATGATGGGGGCGTTGCGCACGGCGACTCCCACCGAGGTCGCCTCCGGCAGGGTTGCCTGCACGCGAGGCGAGGTGGTGTCTCTCGACGACGCCACCACGAACGTGAGCGTGTACGGCTGAACGAGGGGATTGCCCGCCAGGTCCTTCGCCTTCGTGGAGAGCGTGCCCGTGACACGTGCGCCCGGCGCGGGCTGGGGGCTCACCCGGAAGTACAGCGACCGGCTCGCGGCTTCATAGGAGTACGTCCCGGAGAGTGGCGACGCGGGGTTCGGACCCAGCAACTGCTCGAACTGGAGCGACTCGGCCGTGAGGGTGCGCGGGTCCATGGCCTCGTTGAACGTGAGGACGTACACCGGCCAGGTCGACGGCACGTCCGTCACTCCGAGGAGGGGCTTCGTGGCCGTCACGCTCGGCGGCGACGAGTCCGACTCCAACCCCACCGTGAAGATGGAGTGATGGGGCACGCTCAGCGACTTGCCCGTCACCGAGCGCAGCAGCGAGGAGACCACCGCCGTCACCAACGCGTCGGCGGTGAACGGACGCGCCGGGGTGAAGGTCAGCGTGCGGGTGGTGGCGTCATGAGTCAGGGTGCCCTGGAGCGAGACCCCGTTCTCCGACACCGTGAGGACATGCTCGTTCACCGTGCTGACGTCGAGCGCCTCCGTGAAGCCCACGATGACCCGCGCGTTGCGAGGGACCGCCTCCGCGTCCAACGCGGGCAACACGTAGTCGATGAAGCCCAGGCTCTCCGAAGGCTGCGAGCCACCGTCTCCAGTCCCACCGTCCCCCGTGGGGCTGGAGCCACCATCGGAGCCTCCAGCGTCGGGATCGCCCGAGGCGTCCGGCGGGTCATTGTCGTTCGGCGTGTTGTCCTTGCAGGCAGGGGTGAACACCATGAGGCCCAGGACAACCAGGGCCCATCTCATCCAGGAGGGTTTCAATGTCATAGGGGGGATGTCGCGGGCCGAACGGCTCGTGCGGCGCTTTCCGTTCCCGCGACTCGGGTGACGACGACAGGACCAAGAAGCAGCAAGAGGGACCACGCGTCGACGGAGCCCCTGTACGGACAGGGGTCATGCGCGCCCGGATAGGCGAGGGCACCTGCAACCAGGTGACAGGCGCTCGCCACACCGCACCGATGTACCGCGACCCTCTGACGTTCCCCTTGGAGCGACCTCCAGATCTCGGCCAGTCGGCGACGCACGCGTCATCGCGGTCCTGAGCCTGACGCCCTGACGGGTTGGGGCGACACCTCGCGGCACTGAATGCGGCCGCATTCCACGCTACCGCCGTTCGTGGCACTCGACTTTGGTGAACTCGTAGTGACTGGTCCTGACGCCCCAGTTTCTGCGGATGCCATTGCAATCACATCGCCGATCTCCCGCGAGGGTCGTCATTCCAGGCGGGCGTGTCCATCCCAGGAGTCTGGGAGATGCTGTCCGGCCCGTGCGGGGATGGACAAGAGTGCTCTGGCTCTATCTTGGCGACCGAGAATAGACGGCCTTTCCTCCGAGGTGGCGCACGGTTCGGCGGCCCCCATCCGCGCCCCGCCTCGGCTCCTCCGCCTCAGCCAAGTGTGTCCTGGTGCGCGGCGCTCCGACGTCCCATGGAGTTGCCATGGCTTGACATGTGCTCCGTGTGCCAGTGTTTTTGCTTTCCGCCGCGTCTTCCTTCAGGAAGGAGGGGCCCACGCCGTTGGCCCATCCATCCCACCTGCTGTCTGGAGGAACGACCATGACACCCCTGCTACGAAGCATCTGGCGTCGTCTGCCCATTCTGATGTTCGCGCTGGGCTGCGGTGGAGCACTCCCCGAGCCAATAGAGGAGGGCGCCCCGGGTATGCAGGCGGAGTCCTTCCAGCCGGCGAATGTCTCCCTTTCAGGCGCGCTGCTCGATGACCACGGAGACACTCCGGCCACCGCGACGCACCTCCCTGCCTCCTCTGCCAGCTTCGGAGGCACGCTGGAGAGCTCCCTCGACCGGGATGTCTTCGCCTTCCAGTCGGGGGCCCGGCACTTCTACCGCTTCCACTGCACCTTTCCGGAGCCGCTCGTGGGTTGGGGGCTCGAGCTCATCGATTCCGCGGGCAGGCGTCTGGATTGGGTCCCTGTCTGGATTTCGTCCGGGCGCAGCCTCTACTTCAAGACCCACTCGGCGCAGACCACCTACCTGAGGATGTTCGCCGTCCATGAGGAGCTGTCGGGCTCCTACAGCTGCGTGCTCGAGGACGTGGGGCAGGATGACCACGGTGACACCGTGGAAACGGCCACGCCTTGGCTCCCGAGCACCCAGGCCACGGGCGTCATGGAGCTGCGCACGGACATGGATGTGTTCACCGTGTCTTTGTCGCACGGGGCCTTCCATGGCGTCACCTGCACGTCCCAGAACCCGGCCGTGTCCTGCAAGGTGAAGGTCCTCTCTCCCACGGGTTCGTCCACGGGGGATCCCACGGGCACGGTCTCCTTCAATGCGACGCATGACGGAATCTACCGGGTGGAGGTGACGTCGGTCTTCGCGCAGGACCTCATCGTCCAGGCGGCCTATACGCTCCAGTTCGCGACCCTGGGCACGGACGACCACGGGGATGCGCGGGAGTACGCCACTCCGGTGACGCCGTCGTCCGTGCCTTTCACGGGGCAGCTCTCCGGTGGACTGGACCGGGATGTCTTCTCCTTCACCACCCAGGTGGGACACATCTACCTCTTCAGTTGCGAGGTCGTCCCTGGGTACAGCGTGGGGCCGCACCTGATGCTCACGAATGGCACGGGGCAGATGGTGGATGTCCACACGTACGTCGAGAACCAGCCGACACGTGTCTCGGTGGATGCGGCCGCTGTCGCCGAGTACTTCGTGGAGGTGGGCTTCGGGGCCTACGTGGGCCCCTATTCCTGTCGCCTGGAAGACCTGGGTTCAGACGACCACGGGGACACCCTCGTGGATGCGACCGAAGTGCTGCTTCCCTCCCTGCTCACGGGACACATGGAGACGCGCCTCGACGTGGATGTCTTCTCCTTCTCCGTGCGTGCCGGGCACCACTACTCCCTTCAGCAGATGGGAGGCACCGGCAACGCGGGCGCAGTGAGGCTGAAGAACGCGCAGGGGACGGTGCTCCATACCCTGTCCGGTGGCTTCACCTTCCTGTCGTCCGAGGAGGCGGTCTACTTCCTGGAGGTGGATGTCGCGCCGTTCGGGCGTGCGGGCACCTTCTCCATCTGGGCCCGTGACCTGGGACCCGATGACCACGGGGACACACCCGCGACAGCCACGCCGCTCGAACCGGGCCTGCCTGTCTCTGGCGCGTGCTACGTGAGCACGGACGTGGACGTGTTCACCTTCTCCATGGAGGCCAATGCCCTCTATCGGGTGAGCTGCACCGGATGCGACCCGAAGCTCGAGTCACCGGCCGGGCTGCTTCGCACGCTCAAGACGACCCAGGGCACCACCATCAGCTACCACCTGGACGCCGACGCAACGGCTCCGGTCTACGTCGTCGTCAGGGCGGGGCTCTACCAGCTCACGCTGGAGTACCTGGGCACGGACGACCATGGGGATGACCTGGTCCATGCGACGCCCATCACCTATCCGCTGCTGCTGCCCGCGGTGCTGGACTCCGCGTTCGACGTGGACGTGTTCTCGCTGAGCCTGCTCGCCGGGCAGCCGCGTCGCGTGAAGGCCACGGCCGGTTTCGGGACGGTGGTGAGTGTGGTGGCCCCGGATGGAACGGCGGTGCCCAGGAGCTTCGCGGGGGACTTCACTCCCACCCAATCGGGCCTCCACCACCTCCGGGTCCGGCCTGACATTGCGTCCGGGAGCTTCACGTACGGCCCCTACTCACTCATCCTGGACTGAGCACGCCGCCGCGTTCCCTTGCGCGTCTGGCGCCTCAGCCCAGCGAGGCGGGAGGCCCCGGTCTTCAACAGCCCGCGGGGTCATTTCAGCAGCAAGTTCCGACTTCGCGTGGGTGTCTCGAATCCCGAGACTTGAGACGGATTAAGCATCCAAGGTTGTCGCTGAGGGTTTGGGGTGGGGGCGCGCTATGAAACCTGGCGCGCGGCCCCGGCGGGAAGCCCTCGCCGGGCGGCGCATTCCCCCGAAGTCAAAGAGACGAGCATCCATGTTCAAGCAGGCAGCAGTCCTCGCGGTGACCGGTGTCGCATTGCTGGTCGGTTGCGGCGGTATGGATCCGCGAATGGAGAATGAGGAGATCATCTCCAACCTCATCGAGGCCGGCTATCCGGCCAAGGACATCCAGGTCATCAACGAGGCTGTTTTCGTGGGCGGCGACACGCGTGTGACGCTCCAGGCCTCCCGAGAGATGCTTCAGGCCCCCCCGGGGAGCGCCGAGCACTACAGAACGACCAACGTCGTCGGCCCCTCAGTGACGAAGATCTGCCTCAACCCATCGGACTCGTTCAACGAGCATCCCAAGTTGAAGCTGGGGCTCAACATGGCCATCGAAAACTACAACGCGCTGGGTCTGCGGTTCACCTTCGAGCGCGGCCCGACCACCGGCTGCTCCGCGAACATCGACATGGTGACCACGACCGAGGACCATAGCTGGACGTTCTTCCCTGCGCTCGGTCTCCCCCACGGGACCATCTACATGACTGTCTTGCTGGCCAACTACGAGCTCGACATCAACGAGCACACCATCACCCACGAGATTGGCCACGCCATCGGGTTGCGCCACACGGACTACTACAACAGCGCCATCAGTTGCCCGAGCGGCTACAACGAGGGCGATATGGGCGTGGGCGCCATCCTCATCCCGGGGTCGCCGGAAGCCGCCGTTTGGGACGGGTCCGTCATGAACGCCTGCCCCAACTTCGGCAGTACCGGCGAGTTCACCCAGGCCGACGAGGCCGCGCTGAAAGCCCTCTACGGCCCGAGCGAGCTCCCGAACTGCTCGAACGTCGACCTCACGGTCTTCCGAGGGCAGACGGGGGCACAGGGTCGCTGCACCTGCTCCCCGGGGGCCTCAGGCACTGTCTGGGGAACGAATCTCTACACCGATGACTCGAATATCTGCACCGCCGCGGTGCACGCGGGTGTCATCTCCACCAGCGGTGGGACGGTGGTCGTCGAAATCCAGCCGGGCCAGAGCACCTACGTGGGAACCACTCGCAACGGCGTCACCACGAACTCCTACGGCGCCTGGGCGGGGAGCTTCCGCCTCATCGGCGCTCAGGTGCCGCAGACTCCGCCGATCTGCTCCAGCTTCAACTTCCTGTCCTACCGCGGGCAGAACGGGACGCAAATCCGGTGCAACTGCCCGACGGCGAGCCTCGGAGCGGCGATCTGGGGGACGGACCTCTACACCGATGACTCGGATGTCTGCACGGCGTCCGTGCACGCGGGTGTGATTGCCTCCAGCGGCGGACAGGTGACTGTCACCATCCAGCCGGCCCAGGGTGGCTACGCGGGCACCACCCGCAATGGCGTGACCTCGTACTCCTACGGTTACTGGGCGGGGAGCATCTCCCTCAGCCCGTAATCGCCCCGTTGGCAATGGGCGGCCCGGACAGAAGTGCTCCGGGCCGCCGGTTTCGCTTCAACGCACCCAATGACAGACCCCGGATAGCCACGCGGGTATGCGCCATCCGGGTCACTTCGAGCCGCGCCCGGGGCGCAGGCGCACGACGATACGCTGTGCCCGAGGGAAGTGAACGGACACACCGCTGCCGAGCGCGGCGCGGGAGAGCGCCGCGCTGAAGGGTAGGGGGCTAAGGGGTGGGGCCCTTACTGCCAGAAGTCTGGCTGCTGTCCATGATGTCGGCGACACGCAGGGCCCACAACTCGCGGCCACGCCCCCCGTCGTTGGCGGCGAAGTAGACCAGGGTGCCCGCGCGAGTCAGCGACGTCGGAGTGGAGGAGGCGTCACCCGGTGCCAGGTCCGTCAAGCGCACCGTTCCCGCGGCGCTCCCGTCCGTCATCCACAACTCCATTCCGGTTTCCCCATCCGACGCGGAGAACAACAGCCGCCCTTCGGCCAACGGAAGCAGGTTCGAGACGAGCGCGCCATTGTTGTAGGACTGCGTCGCCAATCCCCCATTCGGACCGGGTCGGAGGTCCACCAGGATGTCCGTGCCCGCGGCAGTCCCATCGCTCTTCCACAACTCGTAGCCGTGAGCATCGTCACGCAGGCCGAAGTAGAGCGCGCCGCCCATCGTGGCGAAGTACGTCGACTCGGAGTAGGAGCGCACCGGAAGGTCCTTCACCTTGACGGTGCCCGCGCTGGTGCCATCGCTCTTCCAGAGCTCGGTCGTGGTGTAGTCGGACACGAAGAAGAAGAGCGTCCCCGACATGTTCCTGAAGTTGGTCAACGCGCCGCCGGTTGCCGGCAAGAAGGTCGCCACCTTGACGGTGCCCGTGCTGGTGCCATCGCTCTTCCAGAGTTGGTTGTACGCGCCGGTTCCATCCTGGGCGCGGAAGAACAGCGTCCCATTCACGTCGGTGAGGTTGGACGGGGAGGAGCTGTTCACGCCCGGCCAGATGTCCTTCACCCGCGTCGAGCCCGAGTAGGTGCCATCCGTCTTGTACAGCTCGGTCCCCATGCTCGTGCCGTCATCGGCGGTGAAGAAGAGCGTCCCGTTGGAGACCACCATCTGGTCCGGGGTCCTGAGCCCGCGACCGGCGGTGTCACTCGTCTGGGTGGTGTAGGAGCCGTCCGTCATCCGCAAGGTGTCGCCGTAGCTGGTGTCATTGGCGCGGAAGTACAGCCAGTTCTTGTACGACACCAATCGGGGCGAGGTGACGGTGAGCGAGCTGGCCACGGGGATGGCGCCAGCGGTGCCCGAGGAGGTGGGACTCCGCATCAGCCTCGCGGGCGAGCTGCCTCCAATCGAATTGGTGGTGGTGATGTAGAAGATGCTCGAGCCATGCAGGGTGAAGGAGGACAGGGTCGGGCTGCAGCTCCCCGTGCAGATGTCCCAATACCTGCGGGTGCCCGTGGCGGTGCCATTGCTCTCCCACAGCTCCGCCCCATGGCTCCCTTCATTGGCGGTGAAGAACACGCGGCCGTTCGACACGACGAGATTCGCGGGGGAGGACTCGCTCACGGGCCCGAAGAGGTCTTTCACCTGGGTGGTGCCAGCGGCCGTGCCATCGCTGCGCCACAGCTCGGTGTTCGAGACGCCGTCGTTGGCTCCGAAGTAGAGGACGCCGTCCAGGATGCCGAAGTAGCTCGTCGCCAGGGTTGAAAAGGCGCCAAGCGAGGTGCCCGGGTTGATGTCCTTCACGACGCGGGTGCCCGCGGCGGTCAGGTCACTCACCCAGAGCTCCGCGTAGACGCTCGAGCCCGTGCTCGCCTCCCGGGCGGAAAAGTAGACCGAGCCGCCCAGGACGTTGACGTTGTTCAGGTTCGAGGGCGCGGTGAGGAGTCGCTGGGTGCCCGCCTGGGTGCCGTCGCTCTGCCACAGGGCATAGGTAGCGGTGGAGTCGTAGGCGGTGAAGAACAGACTGTCTCCCACCACCTTGATGTTGTTGATGTGGGAGGCGGCGCTGCCAGGAAAGACATCCACGGCCAGCAAGGTCCCGGCGGTGGTGCCATCGCTCTTCCACAGCTCGTATCCGGAGGCGGTGTCGGAGGCCGGGAAGTACATCAGCCCGTTGAAGAGCAGGGGGGCGCCCATGGTCCCGAAACCCTTCACCTTGACGGTCCCCGCGGCCGTCCCATTGGACTTGAAGAGACTCCGCTGGCTGGGAGCATCCGAGGCGATGAAGTAGAGCATGTCGTTGTACACGGTGAGTTCAGCTGGCGCGGAGCCGTTGGTGCCCGGGTAGAGGTCCATCCGCATGGCGGTGCCGGCGGCGGTGCCGTCCGTCGCCCACAACTCGGCCCCCACCCCGGAGGTGGCCCTGAAATAGACCGTGCCGTTGAAGGCGAGGAAGCCACTCGGGTAGGAGTCGCCGGTGCCCGGGTTGATATCCACGAGCATCTTCGTGCCGACGGCGGTGCCATCACTCGTCCACAGTTCGTTTCCCGAGGCGGGGTCGTAGATGCTGAAGTAGAGCGTCCCGTTGATGGGGGTGAGTTTTGGACTGAAGTTGTTGATGTTGATTGCCTTGAGCATCTGCGTGCCGGCGACAGTGCCATCGCTGCGCCACAGCCCCAGGGCTCCGTGGGAATTCGAGGCGAAGAAATAGAGCGCCTCGTTCATGACCGTCAGACCGCGCGGGTTTGAGCCGCATGGGCCCGAGCAGAGGTCCGCGACCAGCGCGGTGCCATCGGAGGTGCCGTCGGTCCTCCAGAGCTCCTCGCCCGAGGTGTGGCTGTCGGCGGCGAAGTAGAGCGCCCCACCGAGCGCGACGAAGTGCTTCGGATTGGAGCCGACGTTGGCCGGAGTCGAGGTGTTGATGTCCTTGACCAGGAAGGCGGGTCCTTCGTCCAGCGCCTCCCTGAGGGGACCTGGTTCCTGCTTGGGAGCCCACGGCTCCGTTGCCTCCGGGCCGCAGCCCGCGCCCAAGGTGAGCAGTGTGAGTAGGAAAAGACCTCTCACTCCGGATGCAGGAGTGGAACATACGGACGCGGAACGTCCGCCTTGCTTCTGGATATTCATGTTGGAGAACCCCTCACTGATGCGTTGGATGAAACCGCACCGGACTGACATGTCTGGAAGGGAATTCTGACGCGAGGCGCATGGCCTTGTTTTGCGTGGAGGCCACGTATCTGTGCTCTCCCGGAACATCGGACCGATAGAAGCCCATGGTGCTGTCCTGCTCGTGAGCGGACGGGTAAGCGCACCTCTTGGAGAGGTCGGCTCAAGGGGGTGTGGTCCCTGTGGCACGTGAACGGACACACCGCCGCCGAGCGCTGCGCGGGAGTGCGCGGCGCGGAAGGGTGGGGCGCTGACTGCCAGAAGTCTGGCTGCGGCGGCCCTGGTGCCGGTGCAAGAGGCGGCACATCCACGGGCCGCTTCAAGTGCTCGAGCACCTGCCTGACCGTGGGCGAGTGGGCGAGGTCGCCTCCACCCGGTCAGCGCGTCTTGCCCGAGCGCTCAAGGATGAGGCGCTGCGTCTCGTTGCCCTCGGAGCCACCGTCCCGCTCCAGGATGTAGTCGAAGAGCGAGTCTTCCCCCACCGTCACGGGCGAGCCTGCTTTCAGCTCGGGCACGGCCTCCGGCTCGCTGTTCAACACGCCATGGAGCACGCTGCCCTCCCACCGCGTGACGTGGACCCACATCCACTCGATGCCCCCGTCATGGGTGGTGAAGCGGGCCTTCACGAGCAGCTTCGACTCCAGCTCCAGACCCTCCTGGAAGCGCGGTTTGATTCGCGTGAGCAGGGCCTCCACGGCGCGGCGGCTCGCGGCCAGCAGCTCCGGGTCCTCGTCGACATGGACAATCTCGGATTGCGTGCCGAAGACCTCGGAGATGGCGGCATAGGGGCGCTCCGAGGGGTTGTCGCCAGGCCGAGCCTTGAAGATGATTTCCACCAGCCGGTTCTCACCTTCCACGTCGCTCGGGTCCACGGGGAGCAGGCCAATCAAGGTGCGCCGTGGCGCCTCGGGCGGTACCTGCTCCAGCAGGGCCTCGCGATAGGAGGCGAGCTTCAGTGCGTCCACGGTGATGGGGAAGACCCCATTCTTGCGGATGGCAGTGCCTTCGACCATGAGCTGGGCGACGAGGTTCATGAACGTGCCCACCGTGTGCGCGAGCGGCGCCGGGACCTGCTGCACTCCCAGGTCCGGGAGGCCGAAGGTGCCCAGTCCCGCGGTCATGAGCCGTGCGGTGCCGTCCCATTCCGAGTAGACACGGGTGTTGAAGTGGCGTGGCAGCATCGGCTCGCCGCCGTCCCAGCCTTCGAGCCGGCGCTCGTGCCAGCCCTCCACGGAGAAGAACTCCCCGGCATGCTCGTCCCACACCAGCCCGCCGCTGGCGCGGGCCAGCTCCAGGGCCAGCGCGTGCGCCTGCCGCACCGCCTCGAAAGCCGGGGGCTCGGTGGTGAACTCCAGGACGGTGATGCGCTCGGAGGCCGCGAGCTGCGCCTGCTCCTGGGGCGAGAGGCCGCGCGCGGCGATTTCCAGCATCCCCTGCTCGGGGAGAGGATGGTCCTTCAGGGCTCGCTCCGAGACGCGCACGGTGGGCAGGGGCGCTGCCCCTAAGCCCTTCCCAGCGAGCCGCAGCACGGTGAAGCGCTCGCGCACCAGCTCCTCCACCTTCGGGAGGACTGGCATGCCAGGCTTTGGCGTGTGGACGACGGCGAAGCGAAACGTGGCACGCGGGGAGAAGAGCGGGCCTGGTGGCAGCGGTGGGGGAATCGGCCGGAGAGTCGCCGCCCGGGTGGCACAGCCCGAGAGCGCGAGCGCACAGAGCACCGCGCCCCAGAACCCCACGAAACCCAACCGCCTGGCGGTCACACCGCGCATGCTCATCCTCACGCCCTGTTCGAAGAAGGTAGGTGACGGCAACCTACCACCCGGAGGCGACAGTCGGCCGTTCCTGTCCCAGCTTCGTCATGGCGTCGTCGTCACCGTCGGGATGCGGGTGCGTCTTGCTGGCCTGCTAGGATTCGCGGGGCCTCCCATCCGCACTGAACACCCGACGAACCTTTGAGTGAGGTCAGCACGCATGTTCAAGGACAGCGCCGCTTCAGGACTCGGGTCTGAGTATCGCCCGCTCGACTCTCCCCAGCTCGAGAATCCCCACCCGTTCCTCGCGCGTGCACGGCGGGAGGAGCCGGTGTTTTTCAGCCCGGCGCTGGGAGCGTGGGTGGTGACGCGCCATGCGGACATCAGCGCAGTGGTCGCCGATACCGAGCGCTTCTCGTCCGCCGAGTCCATCACCGTGGGCGCCGCGACGACGCCTCCGGAGGTGGTTGCCGCGCTGATGGACGGCTACCCGCTGGTCCCCAGCCTCGTCGACAATGACCCGCCAGCGCATTCGCGCTTCCGGAGCCTCGTCAGCAAGGCCTTCACCGGGCGGCGTCTCGCGGAGAAGGAACCCTTCATCCGCGCCCTCGTGGACGAACTCATCGACTCCTTCCGGAAGGAAGGGAAGGCGGACCTGTTCCTGCGGTTCGCCCATCCACTGTCGTGCAGCATCATCGCGGAGATTCTCGGAATCCCTCACGCGGACATCCACAGGTTCCGGCGCTGGTCCGACGAGCTGACCACGGTCCTCGCGGCGCATGGCCCCATTGAGCACCAGGTCGCATGCGCGCGAGGCGTGGTCGACTTCCAGCGCTACCTCGCCGCGGCACTCGAGGAACGCAAAACGTCTCCCCGGGATGACCTGATGAGCGACATCGTCACCGGGTCACAGGGGATGACGCCGCCCATGAGCATGTCGGAGCTCGTGAGCATGCTGATGCAGGTGCACTTCGCGGGGCACGAGACGACCGCGGGCCTCATCGTGGGAGCGGTGGAGCTGCTGCTGGAGCATCCGGAGCAGCTGCGGGCCCTTCGGGACGACCCGGGCCTCATCGCGGGCGCGGTCGAGGAGGCGGTGCGGATGACCTCTCCCGTGCATGCCATGTTCCGTACCGCGCTGGAGGCGGTGGAGCTTGGGGGCGTTTCCATTCCCAAGGGAGCCCACATCCGCATCGTCTACGCGTCGGCCAATCGCGACGAGGCCCGGTTCCACGAGCCGGAGCGCTTCGATGTCCGGCGGCCTGACGTCAAGAAGCACCTCGCCTTCGGGCAGGGCCTCCATTTCTGCATCGGCGCGCCGCTCGCGCGGCTGGAGGCACGCCTGGCGCTGGAGGCCCTTCTGCGGAGTCTCCCGGGGCTCCGGCTGGTGCCAGGGCAGACGCCGGGCTTCTTGAGGAGCGTCACCGTCAGGAGGCACGAGAGCCTCGAGGTCGCGTGGGAGATCCACGCGCCCCAGGCTCGCTGACGACAGCGTGGAGCGGCACGCCTGAATTACCTTCAGCGGAACCACCCTCATTGCGAGGTGGCTCCCGTAGGTGTGCCGCAGGTCGTGCCAGCCTATTTGCCCCTGCTCGCGGGTGATGCCCGCCACCCGGAGCGCACGTCGAAGCGGCGCCTCCATCTTCCCGTCGGTGAGCTGCCGGCCGTCTTCTTGGCAGAACACGAAGCGATCGCGCAGGTGCCGGTGCGACTTGAGCGCCTCCACCACCGAACGGGGCAGGTCGACCGTCCGCTCGCGTCCACCCTTAGAACCTCGAACTAAAGTCAGGATGGAGGCGCCGAAGGAGCATGAGGCAACATACCGCCGGGGCCGCAAGCGCAAGGCCAGGCAGGATGGGCGCGAGCTGCGGCGCTACAAGTCGTCGAGGACGGTCAGGCGACCGGGCTGAACAACCTCAAGCGGCGTCAGGGCCGCGGCTTCACGCCCCAGACGCCCACCTTGCCGTCGTCCATGCCCCAGCTCACGAAGCGTCCGTCGGGCGAGAAGTTCGCGGTGCTTCCCTCCTGGTCGTCCAGGTCCGAATAGGAGAAGACGCTGCGTCCCTCACGAACGTCGATGACCTCGAACGCGCTCGTGTCCGGACCAGCCGCCAGCAAGGTGCCCTCCCGATTGAACTCGAACTGCAGGGCCCCGGAGGCCGGGGCCCTGATGATCCGAGTGGTTTCAAGTCCGGGAAGGTCCAGGAACAACAACTGGCCAGCGGAATTCGCGGCGACCAGCGACGCTCCGGACGGCGTGAACGCCACGGTCCAGAGCTCCTGTGAGTCGAACGTGCGGGCCCCCACGAGCTTACCGGTCCGCGCATCCCAGAGGCGAACCGAGCCACGTGTCGTGGCGCCGTCCTGCTCCTCGGCGACGCCCACAGCCGCGAACCGGCCATCCGGCGACAATGCGCAGCCGTAGAGGAAGGCCGGGTCCTCCAGCCGCCACATGAGCCAGTCGCGCTCCATGTTCCAGAGTAGGACGCGTCCCTGGCTGGCCGTGACCAGAAGGCGCGTGCCGTCCGACGACAGGCACCCACGGGCGACGGACCCACCAAGCTCCACCGAGGACAACAGCTTGCCGTCGGTGACGGACCAGGTCTGGAGGGTGCCGCGCCTCGTCACGGACAGAAACCGCTGGGAGTCGGGCAGGAACCACGCGCCCACGCATTGGGAGACGGGGTGCGCGACAAGCGGAGCCGACTCTTCCGAGTGCAGGTCCCACCAACGCAGCGGCGTACCGCCCCGATTCTGGACCGACAACAGATAGCGCGACGACGCATCCCAGGCCAACCGCTGCCACCGCGAGGACGTCGACCGTTCCGGCGGCCCCAGCATTCGCAGCAGGGACAAGTGCCTCGCGGTGTCAGGGGTCAGCGGAAGGGAGGGCATGAGCATGGTGAGGATCCGGGGAGCGCGCATAGCCGCTCTGCGGCGGGCTTGAAGGGCTTTCAGGGCCTCAATGGTCAGGTGAAAATCGGCCAAAGGGAGAGGACCGAGACAGGAGGACTCCTACCCCGCGGACTCGGAGGTCCGCAACTCCAAGGCCCCCTTGGTGCGCCATCTGCCACTTCTGGTTCCAGGACTTCGCTCTCTCTGCGTCACCGTGAGGAGTCGAAAATCCAGTCGGGGATGGAGCAGACGAACCAGGTCAGCCCCAGCGCCAGTCGCAACCCCAACACGAGGGAGAGCGCCAACGCGGCCAGTTGGAAGGGGCGCGCTTGACGCTCCAGCTCGAAACAAACCTCCTCGAAGGGAATGGCCTGTTGAAACGTCTGCCAATTCCCATCCATGAGCACCAGGTCGGAGGACTTGAGGTCGCCCCGTCGCAGCATCGCCTCGAGCTGCACGACATCCGTACCAGAGGCTTCCCGGTCACGTCGAAACGCGAAAGGACCGGCTCGGCGTGACACGCTCACCGAGTTCTCCTCTTGAGGTGCGCTATGGGACGACCTGTTAGAGGGAGCCACGCCGTTGCGGGTCCTCACGTAGCGCTGGAGCCTGTCGAAGGAGCGTCTGGGGCGTTTCCGCTGGGTGGTGGAGCGCCCATTGGCCTGGAAGAATCAGCTCGGCCGTGTCCGTGTTCGAGATGAGCGCAGGGACGACGTCCATTTCGGATTCCTCGTCCTGAGCCGTTGCCTTATGCTCCTTCGCCGCCTCTATCCTGACTTTTGTTGGAGGTTCTTAGGCGAGTCCTCCACACCGCGCCAAATGGTCCGGTTGACGCTCAGCAAGCCCTGGGGCAGGTCCAGATCGTTCCACTGGAGCCCGATAATCTCGCCCTGTCGCAGCCCCGCTGCAAGCTTGTGATGATGGATGGTCGCGTGCTGGTCGTGACGCCCGACCATTGCTGGCGCACGGTGGCGTGCGGCTGGATTCGCACGGACGAACTGCGCCCCGGAGAGCTGATTGACGGCTTCGTCCTGGGCGAGTGGCGCACGTCGAACCGACGGATGCCAGTGAAGTGATGCGGATTATCGTACGCTTCGCGAAGACTTACGTCGTGAATGGGATGCCTGCTCATAACCTCAAGCCCCGCGACTAAACGGCGCCTGCACTTCATCCCGGACAACGCGGCTCCGCACTCCAGCAAGAGTGGATGCCTCTTGGCAGCTCGCAACGCGCAGCGGACTGCAAGCCGGCTGCTGCGCGCTGGTCCCGCTCGACTCGCAGCATAAGGCCATTCGAGAACTGCGACCCGTCGTTCAGGGTTCGCCGTACTTTGTGCAGTGTGTATCCGAAATCTTCTTGAAGACGGCTGAATGAGACTCGTTGTGGGCGGCCATGCAATCGTGGAGTTGGGCGGTGCACATGGCTACTTTGGATTTGTCACCTTTCGCGAACGTCTCTTTGCAATTTTTCGACTGCTCGATGCAGGCGTTCTGGCACGCGGCCTGGATTTCCTCGGGCTTGTGAAGGTAGTCGATTCTTACTTTACGGTCGGGGGAGACGAAGAGCTTGAAGTGGTACCCGGCTTTGAACTTCTCCTTGTTGTCGTGGCACGACACCTTGGGGGCCTTGATTCCGCCCACGGGGAATGAGTTATTCGGCTTCAGCTTCAGCGTGTTCTCGGTCACCTTCGTCATTGGGCAGATGCTGGCGGCGCTGCTCTCCGGGGGTGGCTCAGAAGCGAAGGAGGGAACGGCAACGGAAAGCGTGAACACGGCGGTCAGGCACATCAGGTTTTTCTTCATCAGGTTCTCTCCCTGGACTCTCATTCAGCAACACATCGCGCACCATCGCATCAGAGAAGATGACCTGCCTGGATCCTTTTACGCGAGAGGTGCCGGCCGGGATGGGGCGGGTACCACTGCTTCGCACTGCCGTCGAAATTCCAGAGGCGTGAGGTAGCCGAGGCTCGAGTGTGGCCGGACCAGGTTGTAGTGCTGCCGCCACGCCTCGATGACAACCTTCGCCTCTACCCTGGAACGAAACCATTCCATGCTGAGGCACTCGTCGCGAAAGCGTCCGTTGTGGAGTTGCGCGAGCTGCTTGCCGATGAGGGCGAGTAGCGTAGCCCCCCGAGGGGAGGTGTTGCACGAAGCGCCGTGGTCCTTCAGAACGAACATCGCCGCACCGAGGCCAATTGAGGGCTTGGGTGCGGCGACTTTGGCGGTCAGGAGAGTGAGGTGCTCTGCCTTAGAGCGCAGTAAAGACACATGCCGTAGTTGCGCTCTCAAGCGGGCGCAAGGGCCCAGCGCGGATTCCGCACAATCTGTAGTTGGGCTTGCGACTGGGGAAGTATTCTATCGCGGAAGAGCAGGTTATTACGTATGGATCTGTGCTAGTATTGCAACCGCCGTCCGCGGCTTCACCTAGTTCCAGGACGCCCGGTTGCCAGAAGCTCTTTCCCTCGTGCAATAGGAATTGGCGTGTAGCTCCCGGCAAGGCGACAAGTGCTCCAGTTACGGAAGTCAGGTTGGAGCGATTGGGATTGAGGTCTGCCCATTCGCATCCATGTGCGTCGCCCGTCACGGTTACTGTCACGGTCGTCACGAGCCCGACATCAACGACAGTGGTGTTGCACTGGGCTTGGGCAACCCGAGGGCCAACAAGTAGTGCGAGGGTTGTGGCAAATAGAACAAGCCTCATGATTCGTCTCCAGGTGTGAGGTGAGAACAGTCCAGCGGTGCTGCTGAAGCAAGGTGATAGCCGCGACTTCTTTGTGTGCTATGGGGCGGGGATAACTCCCGCGAGCCACTCCAATGTCTGTCTTTTGTCGGATTGTCGATATTGTGCGATGGGACAAGGGTTTTGTCAGGTGGCGGACGTTGTATGTCAATGTCGATTCTGTGACTCGTCTCTCATGAAAACGCGAATAAGCCGGCGGGCAATGCGGCTCAGTATGTGCACTTTTGTCCACGATGCTTCTCTTCGACTCTGAGCTGGCTCAAGATGGGGTCGAATTGGACGAGAGGGGGGTATTCTCAATTGTCGACATGGGCCGCATGACGATGCTGTTGGTCCCTTCTGCGAAAGTGAGTCCCGGAGAGAAGTTCCGGGTTTCGGTGAGATTCCGTGATGGCGCGGCGCCTCCCGGGGCATCCTTCTCACTGACCGTCCATCCCGCGCGTGCGGACACGGTTGTCGAGGTGTATCGGAATACAAGAACCGTCGAGTCGTACCGGCAAGAGGCAAGAGAAGCGCGAGCCGAGACACAGCGGTGCCAGGAGGAAAGCGCGCGCTTGGTCTCGGAACATGGAGTCCCGGGGGCTGGTAGGCTTGCTCGCGATGGGCGGCATTGATGTGAGTGGTGTGGCCGGGAGAATTGTGACGGAGGCGATTCCCTCGGACTCGAAGAGCGTACTTCAGCCTTTCAAGGTGCAAAGCTATCGCTCGACAGGGCGTGTAGCCCTGAAAGTCTTACTGAGTGGCCTGCGCGGAGAACTGCCGTGGATTGCGAGCGGCGCCGCCCTACGCGGTGTTCCTGGAACGGAATTGAAGGTGCTTCGTGTCTGGCAAGAATCACCCATCACCCCAGGTGGAAAGGGGCGAGTGGTGATTGAAACAGAGGCTTCCGGCGAATCCGCACGCGGCCCCTTCGCCCTCAAGCTGTGGGAGGCCAATGGGCCGCGCACGGTGACGATTAGCAACGTGACCTTCCCCTGACGGGCCTTCGAGGCATGTCGGGGTGACGTTGTAAGGTTCCGCCGCGCAGTCGGTTCCTAGCCGTTTGTCAGACGGGAATGCCAGCATTCAACCCACTTGCCTTCCTTGGAGAGAGGCATGGGGGTGAAGAATGTGTGCTGTCCGCTGGATACTGTGCGCCGTTCTCTTCGTAACGGGATGCGCTGGCGTTGAGCCCTCGACGCGCAGGCGCACTTTCCAGCAGCGTTCCGCACTACTCGGGGAAGGGGAAACGGAGGCTCGGCATTCCCGAGGACAGAGGAGCGATGCGTTCGATGCGCACCACGGGCTGAGCCTCTTCGTCGCGCGGCGCCGGACGCTGGAGGGCAACCACCCCCGCGGGAAGGTGCTGCTCAATGCGGTTGGCCCCCAGACGGGCCAGGAGGGGGCGGGCGTCAAGCGGGCAAGGGTAAGGCTCGAAGAGCAGGTGCGTCTTGCGACCTTCCTCAACCATCCGGGGATCCTTCGCGTCCACGGGATGCACAAGGCGGAAGGGTGCTGGTACGTCATCACCGATCATCCGTCAGGGCACAGCGTGAGCGACATGCTGACGCTCGCTGCGGAGTGCGGGCGCCGGTTCTCGCCCCTGTTCGCGCTGTACGTGGGGGCCAAGGTGGCTGCGGCTCTTGAGCACGCCCACGAGGCCAGGGACGGCGAGGAGAGGCCCCTCAACATCGTTCACCGGGCCGTCGACGTGGGGACCATCTTCGTTGACTGGAAGGGTGGCGTGCAGGTTGCCGACTTCGGACTCGCCCTGTCGGACTTGCCTGGGCGCGTTTCATCCACGGTGCGCCGTCCGCTGGGGGATGCGTTCTACTCTTCTCCTGAAATGCTCCTGACCGGTCGTGTTGATGCGCGTTCGGACCTCTTCGCGCTCGGCGTCGTCATGCTCGAAATCGCGACGGGGAGGAACCTTCTCGACGCTCCGGACGACCTGACCGAAGAGGTGAAGGGCTCGCTGTCGGTCAGGCAGCGCGTGCGCGTCCGGCGTGCCATCCGACGGGCCCGCCTCGCGAACAGTCACCCCATGGTTGAAGACGTGATCTGGCGCGCGGCGACCTACTCGCAGGCGGACCTGGACGCGTTGACGGAGAACCTCCCGCAGGGGTTGCGGGTGACGTTGGGCCGGCTTCTTCAAGCGAAGCCCGCTGACCGCTACCAGTCGGCGCGCGAGTTGGCGGCGGACCCGCGCCACTGGCTGGGGGACGGTGAGGTCTTCGGGCAGGAGGACGCGGAAGCCGAGCTGCTCAAGCTCATGAAGCTGGCCGGCGAGGCGCTGACCGAGCTGGGAATTCGGCGTCCCCAAGGCTTTGAGGCATCCCAGGACGAAATCAGCACGAACTAAACGACGGAGCGCGATTCTCGATAGGTCTCATGCTGCGCGTCGTGCGGTGACGGCACGCAGCACGGGGCTGGGAAAGGCCGCGCACTCGGAGAGGTCATCCGCTCCCTCTCCGAGCACGGTTCACCGATTTACCTGAAGCGGGTTAGCGGGCGTCGCGCGGGTCCCCGGTGAGGCAGGGCTCCATCTTCTCGGGGGCGACGAGGAACAGCTCCTCGCGGCCCAGGTCCTGGGTGATGCCCGGCGTGGCGAAGCCAATCTGGCCGCCGCCGTCGTACAACAGGGCCGCCCAGTCGTTCTGCGACACGGGGTACACATCCGTCGCGTCGCCGTCGCGGTTGAAGTCCAACGCAATGGTGTTGAAGTCGTATTGGCGGTTGTTGTTGAAGTCGACGAAGTCGGCTGCGGAGAACATCGCCACCTGGGCGTCGTTGAAGCGCAGCCCGTAGTACCTAGTCAGTTCCGACCCGGTGGACGGGGCGACGGCCGCGAACGCGGTGAGCTCATTGACGGCCGCCTCGTTGATGGAATCCACGTGCACACGCGAGTAGTCGAGCGCGCCGACCGTGCCGCCAAGTTCGAATCCATAGAACTGGTATTCGTAGTTCATGATGCTCAGGTAGTTGGGCTTGTAGTTGGCTCCGTCGTTGCCACCGTGGTCCAGGCCCAGGTTGTGACCCAGTTCGTGCATGAGGGTGCCGGCCTGCTGTTGCTCGGTGCCATTGAAAGAGCCCAACGTCATCAGGAAGTCATGCGCGGGGAGGCCGCGAGAGATACCGCTGGAGAAGTTCCCGTTGTGTTGGTGCGCGAACACCGCGTAGTGAAAGTAGGGCGCGCGGGCGGCGGCGAAGTACTTCGCCTTGATGACGTCGAATTCCGTCCACACGGGGCTCAGGTTCATGTCCGCGTCCGCGGCGGCGATCTGCTGATCCAGCACCAGGTGCAGCGTGATGCCAGTGGACCCATCCGGATTGCTCACCGGCGCGCTGGCGAAAGCCGTGATGACCTTGTCCAGCGTGGCCTGGCTGGGCCTGAGGTTGGGATAGTAGTCCACCTCCACGAAGACGTCCTTCCTGCGCGCGTTCGCGCCGAGGGCCGTCAGGTCCAGGCCACCGCCGAAGCCGAACGACTCCGCGTAGTCGTTGAGGCGGTCTCCGTCCGTGTCGGGGTTGTTGGGATTGGTGCCCAGCAACAGCTCCACCACGTCGCAGACGCCGTCGCGGTCCGTATCGGGGAGAAGCGCGCAGGCGGGGATTGGGAGAGGGATGGCCGTCGCGGATTCCACCCCCTGGCGGGTGCTGACCACCTCCGCGTCCGGGAGGTCGGCGCCGCCACACCCGTTCAAACCGAGGAGCGCAACGGAAGCTGTCAGCAGCGCCTTGTGAAGCTTGGACATAGAATTCCTTTGTGTGCAAATAGTTGGCATCACACCAACTGCCTCCTTCTTGCAGTTTGCCGTATTTGTTGTCTATTCAATTATTGCATGTTTTACATGTTTGAGATAGGCATGAAGCGTGGCCGGACAGCCCGGGCGCTCTCCCCAGCTCAGGCCCGATTTTGGGGTTGAGGTGCACGTCCATCTCGTCCTCGTAGAGGACGGGCTCCTGGGGACGGGCGTAGGTGGCCCGGCACTTCAATTGCCACTGGCGCTGGTGCCGCCGCCGCCGCGCGGGCCAGGGGCAGCGCACCCTTGCGACGTGCGCCCACCGAGGCCAGCGCGCGTCCCATGGTCGCGGGCGACCTGGCCGTTGAAGGCTCTGCCATCTCGCAGTCCCTCACGGCCGCGCTCCTGCTAGCGCAGCACGGCGGCCACCACGGTGGAGGTGGCGCAGCCCCATCACCGCGCTGCTGGCGCCCGCCTACTCTCCAGGCCGATCGGGAATCGCGCTCCGTCGTTTAGGACGGCGCCCAGGTGCCGGCCCTCACTGCTCGGGGGCTGGCGCCATGTTGCAGGTATGTCGCAGAAGGCTGCGGAACGGGTTGGGACGAACCGGGACAGGGCGGTACGCGGAGGGAAGTCGAATCCGAGTGGTTCCGGGCGGTTGCGAGGTAAGGGCGCGATTCTGCTGGGGTTTTCGCAACGCCGGCCGTGGGTTCGATCCCCGCCGCCTCCCATCCAGCGAGGAGCGCTCGGCCGCGAGGCGGTCGAGCGCGCGGTCGACTTCCGTGGTGCAGGGGAAAGCTCATTCTCTGCTCTGGCAAATGGCCATCGGAGGGTATGAGGAACCCCATGAGCGACGAGCGAACGCCTACCGAGCCTGAAGTGATGGAGCCCACGTTCTGGCAGAAGAATGGCTGGTCGGCCCGGGTCATCAAGAACGAGGACGATGACGGCTGGGCCGTGGAGATCCGCAAGCAGGGGATTGCCGAGCCCGTCCTCATCAGTCCGTGGGTGATGGGCCGCGACAAGAAGAACCCCAAGCCCTTCGATGCGCCAGCGTTCGCGACCTTCGTGAAGACGGCCTCGGAGGTCCTCGACCGCTCCGCGCGACAGCGCGACCAGGCCCTGACCCGGAAGCTCTCCATCGCCTGGGAGGGCCGTTGGTACGAGGTCCTGCTGGAGATCGTGGCCGATGAGTATGAGCCCCACGCGCTGCTCTCGGCCACCGACGACGCGGGTGCGACTGTCGCGAAGCATCGCGTGCCCATGAACTTCAAGTTCAACAGGGACACCGCCAACGTGTGGGTGCGCGAAGGCTTCCCCGAGCCCTGAGCTGGCTGTCCTCAACGCCCGGAGTCAGTGCCCGCCCGTCCCTGGCCACTTCGGGGCCCGGGCGGGTGGAGACACGCGCGTGGAAGAAATGGCAGTGCGATTTCCGCAAAACATGCGGAATCAGCATCTACGTACTTCCCCGCATCAAGGTCTGTCATGAAGACACGCGGCGCGCGGATGCGAGGTGCCGGGGCCCTCTCCGCTCGAAAGCCTGACGAGCGATGGGCTTGGAATGACAAATGCTAGGGAGCCTTCCCATGAAAATCCAAGCATGGGCCCTGGCGGGAATGGTGATGCTGGGCAGCGGCTGCATCTCCAGCATTCGGACCAGCAGTCACTCATTCCTGGACGCGAAGAAGTCCGAGGCACTCCTCCAAGGAGGCCCGGATGACGCCGCGCGACGCATCACGGAGTTGATGAGCAAGCGCGGCTTCCCGGTGACGGAGAAGCAAGTCCGCAAGGACGGGAGCCTCGTCTACGTCTTCAAGGGACTGCGCACGGCGTTGACCACGGTGTCGGGGGGCGACATCGTCTACGGCTCCACGAACACGGTGGGGTCCATGTTCTTCGTGCTGCTGACGCCACGCGAGGACGGCGTCACCCGGATGGACTTGTTCGGCAACCCCACCTTGGATGGCCGCGCGGTGTGCAGTGACGCTCCGCCCGCCTGGGTGCCGAGATGCGACAAGAATGTCATCACCGGCTCGCTCTGGCACGGCCGGGACCAGATGACCGGGAAGGACGAGGCGGAGGCCATCCGCGGCATGCTGCTGGAGCTGGAGTTGGGACAGACCAGCGGCCCTGGTGCGTTGATCGCCAGGCCGGAGGCTCCGCCCGAGGCCCCCTCCCAGCCGACCTGTGTCGCCTCGGAACATCCGGACTGGGCGGGCGCCTCGGCCGTCCAGAAGAAGAAGCTCCTGGAGATGTGCCGCGTTCCGGTCGCCCAGGCCACCGACGCGAACTGATACAAACAGCTCCAGGTCTCGCAGGCGCGAGGAGTCGCCCAGCACATCAAGGCACAGCTCATGCGCCGGCGCCGCACCGCGCGGGCGCACCTCGACAGCGACTTCGACGCGGGCGCGCTGGAGCGGTTCAATCCCTTGCGAAGGTGCCATTGTCATCATGAGAGAGGAATGGTTCCGCCCCTGGTGGAGAAGTCTTCCGAATTGCGACGCACTCGTGAAGACAAGCGAAGCGATGGCTTGACGGGGTGAGAAAGCCCCAGGCACAATTGTTGGTGCAACCGCGCTACATGGAATTTGAGACATCTGGAATTCCTGGCGCTGTGCCTACCAAGGGTGCTCTTCATGAACAGAGCGATACGTGCGCTCCGGACTCTCCCTGTCTTCTCCCTTGCCTTCCTCGCGGCGTGCCACGGCTCCTCATCCGAGAAGGGTGACGACCTCGAAGCGAGTGAGACAGTGCCATCGGCGCTCGTCTCGTCCAGTGTGTCTCCGAGCAGCGACGAGGCCATGAGCGGCATCTGGGCGGGCGGAGGAAGCGCGCCCATCCATGGCTTGATGGATGACGGTGTCTCCTTCGCGGCGAGTGATCGCGGCGGCTCGTTCGCGCGCAGCGCCCCCGCGAGAACGTCATCGACCCTGACGCTGGGCTATCACGACAGCGCCATGCCCGGCGGCGCATCGAAAGTCGTCGTGAACTACGACGGATGGGCCATCAACGGAGGCGCCGGCTCGCTCCGCGTGAAGCTCTACGATGGCGCGACCCTGCTCGCCACGGGGCCCCTCCACGGACTCACCACCACTCCCGGGAACTTCAGCGACACGTTCGCCAGCTTGGATGTGGCGGACGCAAGGTTGCTCCGGACCGAGCTGCTCTTCGAGAACAGTGCGGCGGCCGGATCGCTGGTCTCGTCCATCATCTGGCTCGACGTCACGGGTCGCAGCGGCACCGGGCTCCAGGGGCAATATTTCGACAACGTCGAATTCACTGGCGCCTCGGTGAGTCGAGTGGATGCCACCGTCGATTTCAATTGGGGAGCGGCCGCGCCTCTCGCCGACCTCGGCGCCGAGACCTTCAGCGTGCGCTGGACGGGCAAGGTCAGCGCCGACCACACGGAGACGTACACCTTCTACACCACCAGCGACGATGGCATCCGCCTGACGGTGAATGGCACGCGCATCATCGACAACTGGACCGCACACGGTGCCATCGAGAACTCCGGGACCAGCGCGCTCCAGGCCGGCGAGCCCTACGACATCGTGCTCGAGTACTTCGAGAACACTGGCAACGCCGTGGCCACACTCTCGTGGTCATCGCCGTCGACGCCCAAGGGCATCATCCCCAAGGAGAACCTCTTCCCCGGCCCCGTGGGCCCTCCCATCCCTGTCACGAGGCTCGACTGCCCTCCGGGTTTCACCAACGAGCTCTTCCGCGACGACTTCGACGGGACTGCCCTCGACACCACGAAGTGGGACGTCATCCAGGGAAACAACAACCCCAGCGGGGGCGCGTTCACGCAGCTCACCAAGATGCTCCGCGCCAACGTGAAGGTGGAGGACGGCAAGCTGAAGGTCGCCTCCAAGCGCCACTGCGCGGACCCCTATCCCAACATCACGCCGGAGAATCCCGCCAGGTGCGCGGGCACGAACTACTACTCGGGCGCATGGCTGAAGGGGAAGGGCACCTTCGCTCCGGGAAGGGGCGCGATGGCCTTCCACGCGAGGATGCCGACCCCTATGCCCGGCACGTTCCCCGCCCTGTGGGCCCGCAACAGCTTCGGCGATGCACGCTATGGCGAGCTCGACCTCATCGAGACCTGGTGGGATTCCCCCAAGGGCACGGCCAATGACCCGAACAAGTTCTCGGCCACCACGCACGTCGGCTCGAGCCCGATGATTCACACCTCGAACAACGAAGTCGGCCCCTTCGCCAATCTGGTCTCCGCGGCCCACGTCTGGGAAGTCGAGTGGGACGCCGCCGCGGTTCCGGCGATTGCCCGATACTACTATCGGGACAGCCTGGGCTCTTCGCGCATCCTGGTGCGGACCGCGACCTACCAGACGTCTGGCTTCAACGGGAGGGTCACCGACGAGGCCTTCCGCACGGCGCTCGCCGATGGGTGGCGCCCCTATATCGACTTCGCGGTGCAGCCGGAGGGGACCTGGAACGTCGGGCCGGACACCGCGGCGGTCTATGACCCGCCAGACCTGGAGGTTGATTCGGTCATCATCTGCGCCCCCTGACGCCAACTGGCGTTGCACTTCCGCTCGATGGAGGCGAGTTGGGCTTCCGCGCCAAACTGAGCCTGGAGCCAGCGGTGGCTCGGTCAGCCCTGGGATGCCGCGGGCTGGCCGGGCTTGGAGGTCGTCGGAGCCGAGGGTGGGCGCCCGCGTTCGACGGCGTCCAGGCGGGCCATGGTCTGCGCGTAGAGGTGGTCCAGCTTGGAGTGGAGCTGGGTGACCTCCATGCCGGCGCGGATGTTGGCTTCGTACTCGACGTCGGAGCGGATGCGGTCCTTGGCGGCCTGCCGGCTCTGGCTGATGAGGACGAAGCAGGACAGGAAGATGGCCTCCAGGCTGACCACCATGGTGAGCAGGCCGAAGGGGAACGGGTCGAACGCGTGGAACGTGGGAATCCATCCCAGGTTGATGGTGATCCACACCGCGAACCACACGGCGTGCAGCATCATGAAGGTGAAGGTACCGCTGAAGGCGGCCAGTCCATCCGCGAGTCGTTGGATGGTCGTCAGTCGCTCCTCCACCATCTCGTTGGGGCTGAGTGATGGCCGGCTGTGCAGCATCTTGTCTGCTTCGCGCAGGCGACGGCCGATGGCGGTCAGCACGTCCATGGCGCTGGAGGGGTGGCGCCGGAAGAGGAGCTCGAGGTCGGCGCGGTCCACCTTGAGGGCGGACGTTTCCTGGATGGCGCGGGCATCCGCGCTGCGCGGGTCTCCATCCAGCAGGGACAGCTCGCCGAAGAAGTCGCCGCGCCGCGCGGTCTCGAAGACGATGACCTGGCCGGTGGTGTCCTCGACGGAGATTTGAACCTCGCCGGAGCTGACGATGTAGATGGCGCCGCCGGGGTCTCCTCGGCTGAACACCTTCTCTCCGGCGGACAGGCGCACTTCCTCGAGCTGGTTTGCGAGCAGCGCGCGCTCCTCGTCATCGAGGGCGGCGAAGAGGGGCACTTCCTTGAGCAGGGCGACGTCGGCGGGCATGACGCGGAGTTCCTCGCGAAGGGCTGCACCGTGCGCTCCGCAGGCTGGCACCTTCCGAGCAATTCGCCCAGCGTCACCGTGTCACGGGACGATGGTTTTCCCAGGGCCGAAAAGTAGGGCCCGGCCGGATGACTGTGGCTCCAACGAGTCGCGGTGCTTTCGCGACGTGGCTCACGGCGAAGGGGATTCGCGGGAGGTTTTCGGCTCGACGGTGGAGGCGACGTTCTGCGGGGTACCGTCGGAGAAGGGCCTGACGTCGAACTGGACGCGGACGGAGCGGCCGGGCTTCAGGTTCTCGCGCAGATAGGTCTCGATGTCCTGGTCGCGCGGGACAGTCGCTCCGGCGATGCGTGTCTGGTGTGTCACGCGGATGGGAATCGAAGCGCCGCTGGGACCGGTGACGAAGAGTGTTCCCGGCGCGGTTCCGAGCACCGGGCCGGAGAAGGCCCGAGGTGTGCCGCTCGTGCCCTCGGCATCCGGGGCAGGGGAGGGACGGGCCGAGTCCCCGCTCGCCTGGGTGTCCACGGCCAGGGCCAGGGGAGGCGTGCTCAGCAGGAGTCCGAGGAGCAGGTGCTGGGTCCATCGTTTCATTCGAGACCTCCTGGGCTGAGCGGAGCAGTCGTCCACGGGAAGCATGGCCACTGACACGCTTGAAGGCAGGGCCTGCCTGTCCGGTCGGGGGCTGATAGGGTCGGCCCGATGCCGGGACGGGCATGGTGAACAAGTGCCGACGTCCGGCGGGGGGAAGTGCGCATGCGAAGGACAACCTGGGTGATTTGCCTCGGGATTCTGCTGTGGGCCTGCGCGACGCCATCGAGTGTGGTGCACCGCGATGCCGCGCTGCTGCCGGTTGATGACGTGTCCGCCGAAGAGTGTGCCGCGGCAGCAGAGGACGACAGCGGGTGTGTCGCCCTGTCGTGCGCGAGTGGCGAATGCGGTCTGTACCGGTGCGAGGACCTTGCTTCCGCTCCGGTGGCCTTCCGTGGGCCGATGCCGGCGTCGGCCGCGGCCTCACAGCAGCGAATGCGGGGCCCAGCCCAACCTCTCCCGGGCCGAGGCCCCGTGCTCGTCATCCCGTGGCATCGTGCCGAGGAGTTGCCGAGCCAGGCGCGACTCCGAAAGGCGTATGCCGAGTGGGCCAGTGTCCCGAAGGAGAAGCACCACATTTTCCCTCGCGCGCTCGAGAACTACTTCACCTTGCGTGGCATCAACATCCACGAGTTCGCCCTTGCCATCGACGTGCGGCGTCATCGCCAAATCCACGATGGCAAAGACGGCGGACCGTGGAACGCGGATTGGCGCGCTTTCATTGAGGCGAAGGAGCGAGGCATCAGTAAGGCTACGAAGTGGGAACTGATGGAGCACGCGGGCTTCATGATTCAGAAGTATCATCTGGTCGGAATGCCCATGTCCTACTGGACGAAGCTCGATGAGTTGTTCGCTGTGCCGACAAGCGGAGTTGGAGGGAAGTGATGCGCTATTTCGAGTTGCGTCGCTCGCTGCCGCATCGCGACCCGGCCTACCCAGGGGGGTATCAAGCCGAGCATCGATGGGGGCTTCCAGGTGCGGTGTGTCCCACCTGCCATGGCGAGTGGGCCAGACTTGGACTCGACTATCCGGCAGTCGACCTGACCACGCTGTCGAGTGAGCGCGAGTATCGCAAGGCTCGACAGACGATGTGGGACGAGTACTCGCGGCTCCGTGATGCCGTGATGCCGTTGCTACCGGCGGGTGCGCTGGTTGCGCCAGGTACGCACCTGGGGCCGTTGGTGGGCAGGGCCCGCGGCAACCTGCCGCCTGTCGTGCTCCAGGAGTCGTGGAGGTTGCTGGTTCATGGTGACGTGCTCCAGCAACTCGAGGATGCGAAACTCACGGGCATCACACCCGTTGAGGCGCGCATCAGCGGGAGCAAGCGCGGCCCTCTGTACGAACTCGCACTCATGCCGCAAGGGAGATTGGCATCAGAATGCCAGCCGCGATTCTACGGCAGTGGTCCCTGTGCCAACTGTGGCATGCAGGAGTACGACATCCCCGAACCGTGGTGGATGGACGCGACCAGCCCTCCGTCCCTGGATCTGGTCCGCTTCGCCATGATGCCGACCCTCATCCTGGCGAGTGAGCGGTGCGTCGAGGTCCTTGGCGAACTGCTGCCTCTCAGCGGAGTGCTCGCGGTGGAGGTTCCGACGACGCCTCCGCCTGTTCCTCATCGCGGAGCGCAGCCGTAGACGTCTGCTTGACGTCGACCATCCAGCGGGCTCGATCCTCCGGTGCCGCACCATGGACGCCAAACGACTTGAAGCGCTCTTGCACCAACTCCTGCGCATCGCCGCGCTCGGATGGGTAGGCGGCGAGTGTCTCACCGCTCCCATGCGGGACCAGCCCAGGGGAATGAACCTCGCCATCCTCGGATGGACGATGGACGCTCCCTTCGTGCCAGCGTAGGGTCCGCGCCCGTTCCCCCTTTCTCCCGAGTGAGAAACCCATGGTCTCGGCCATCTTCAATCCGGCCCGCTGGACGCCCGTCGAGGGCCACAAGTTCAAGGACATCACCTTCCACCGCGCGGTGGACCAGGGCACGGTGCGCATCGCGTTCAACCGTCCCGAGGTGCGCAACGCCTTCCGTCCCCGCACCGTCGACGAACTGTCCAAGGCGCTGGAGGCCACGCGCTTCATGACGGACGTGGGCTGCGTGCTCATCACCGGCAACGGCCCGTCCCCCAAGGACGGCGGCTGGGCGTTCTGCTCGGGCGGAGACCAGCGCATCCGCGGCAAGGACGGCTACAAGTACGAGGGAGAGGAAGGCGAGTCCGACCCGGCACGCCTCGGACGGCTGCACATCCTGGAAGTCCAGCGGCAGATCCGCTTCCTCCCCAAGGCGGTCATCGCCGTGGTGCCGGGGTGGGCCGTGGGCGGTGGACACAGCCTGCATGTCGTCTGCGACATGACCATCGCGAGCCAGGAGCACGCGGTGTTCAAGCAGACCGACGCGGACGTGGCCAGCTTCGATGGTGGCTATGGCTCGGCGCTGCTGGCGCGGCAGATTGGCCAGAAGCGGGCGCGCGAAATCTTCTTCGTGGGCGCGAACTACTCGGCGCAGGAGGCCTTCCAGATGGGAATGGTCAACGCCGTGGTGCCCCACGAGAAGCTGGAGGACTTCGCGCTGGAGTGGGCGGCGGAGATCAACACCAAGAGCCCCACCGCCATCAAGATGCTGAAGTACGCCTTCAACCTGCCCGACGACGGTCTGGTGGGGCAGCAGCTCTTCGCGGGCGAGGCCACGCGCCTGGCCTACGGCACCGAAGAGGCCCAGGAAGGCCGCGACGCCTTCGTGCAGAAGCGCAAGCGCGACTTCAAGCGCTTCCCCTGGAGCTACTGAACCGCGCTTCGCTTCGTGAGACTCGGCCCGCTTCGGAGACACCCCAGAGCGGGCCGTTCACATGCTTCAGCTGCCTACACGGTGAAGACCACGGACGGCGCGGAGCGCTTCGCCGGGCCATGGTAGACGGCTTCGATGTTGTTACCGTCCGGGTCCAGCACGAAGGCCGCGTAGTAGCCCGGGTGGTAGGGCCGCTCACCTGGGCCGCCGTTGTCCTTCCCACCGGCCGCGAGCGCGACCTCGTAGACGCGCTTCACCATCTCCTGGTCCTTCGCCTGGAAGGCCAGATGGACGCCGCGTCCACTCGGCGCACCGGGGTCCGCGGTGCTGACGAACAGCTCGTCCGCGAAGAAGTTGTCGGGGCCATGCGAGCCCAGCGGGATGCCCAACACTTCGAGAATGGCCTGATAGAACCGCTTGCTCGCCGCCAGGTCCTTGGCGCGGAGGTGGACGTGGTCGAGCATCCGGCCTCTGTGAAATTCCATGGTGCTCCTCGCGGAAATGTGCGCCCCTGAGGGGGTACGCGTGGAGGCGCGAGGCTGCCATGAAACCCCATTTCCTGACCTTCTTTTGCGAGCTGGCTCCGGAGCCACTTCGCGAACTGTTCAACACCGAAGGCGTCATCGACGATCTCCAGGCGATGCGCGCCGGCGTGAGCCTGGGACTCCTGGACTTGAGCCCCGAGCGAGCCGATGTGGTGCGCCGCCTGAACCGCGCGGGCATCCCCGTCACGGCGTGGCTCCTGCTCCCTCCGGAGCAGGGCTACTGGTTCCACGCGGGCAACGTGCTGCAAGCGCGTGCGCGCTACGAAGCCTTCAGGACGTGGACGGACGACGAGAAGCTCGAGTGGGCCGGCGTGGGGTTGGACATCGAGCCCGATATCCAGGAGCTGCGCAGGTGGGCCGAAGCGCCGCTGCGGAGTCTTCCTGGGATGCTCTCGCGGCTCATCCTCCGAGGAGGTCGCTCCCGCGAGGCGAGGGCGGGCTACCACGCGCTGGTGGAGCGCATCCGCGTGGATGGCTACCGCGTGGACGCGTACCAGTTCCCCTTCATCGTGGATGAGCGCCAGGCGCGCTCCTCCGTGCTGCGGCGCGTGGCGGGTCTGGTGGACGTGCCCGCGGACCGGGAGGTGCTGATGCTCTACACCAGCTTCGTGCGTCCCCGAGGCGCCGCGCTCCTGTGGAGCTACGCGCCGGGCACGGGCTCGCTCGCGGTGGGCAGCACAGGGGGCGGCGTGGAGCTGCCAGGGGTCCTCTCGGCGCCGCCGCTGGACTGGACGGAGCTGTCGCGCGACTTGCGGCTCGCGGTGCGCTGGACGCATGACCTGCACGTCTTCAGCCTGGAGGGCTGCGTGAAGCAGGGCTTCCTGTCGCGGCTGCGCGTGTTCGACTGGGACGCTCCCGTGGACCCTCCCTGGGTGGAGTCGCGGCGCGTGGACGCGGTGCGCCGGGCCGCGCGCAGTGTGCTCCACGCGTCGGGCCGGTTGCTGCGCTGACAGGGGAGGGGGCGCACGCAGTGTCGGGGTGGGTGTGGAAGTCACCTCGCGTCATGGTGCCTTGGATGACGTGAAGGGTTGACGCTCGAAACGCGCGGCAGTGTCATGCGCCCCGATTCCCCGAGCTGTTGCCCCGCCCTGCTCGGGAAGGGAACGACATGACCGACCTCCCCCAGACGTCGAAGCTCCTCGGCGTGCTGCTGTTGTCCGCGAGCCTGCTCCAGGCCGCGCCCGCCGTGGCCGCCTCCCCCGTCAAGTCCTCGGCGGTGCCGAACGGAAACTTCGAGGTGGCCGGAGGGTCCTCCTCGGTGCCCGCGTTCTGGCGCTCGCAGGGACCTGGCAAGGTGGCCTCCAGCGCCGAGGGCAAGGTGGAGGGCTCGCGCGGCCTGCTCATCGAGAGCCCTCAGGGCGGTGGCGAGACCACCGTCGAGTCCGAGAACCTCCAGCTCCAGGTGGGCCAGCTCTACCGGCTCAGCGCCTGGGTGCGGACCAAGGGCGTCCAGGTCGACCCCCAGGCCCGCTATCCCACGGCCCACGGCGCCTGCTTCTCGATGAAGAGCTTCCCCTTCACCAACTGCGCACCCGCCCCGGGCGGTGAGGCCGGCACCCGCGCCTCCGTCCTCTTCTTCGCCACCCAGTCCTCGGACCGCGTGCAGCTCCACCTGGGCCGCAACGGCAAGGCCACCGGCTCCGTCTGGTATGACGATGTCCGCCTGGAGCCCGTGGAGGACATCACCGCGTATGTCCCGATGGAGTCCGTGCGCTGGGCGGGCAAGGGCTTCCGCTACGACGACGGCGGGTGGATCTACGTCCACATCGAGGGCGAGCCCTACGAGCGCGGCGTCCAGTTCGGTGAACTGACCTCGCAGGAAATCGTCCGGTACATGGAGAAGCTCGGCATCCAGAAGGACAAGACGGATGCGGCCAAGGGATGGAGCCACCAGCGACTGCTCGCGGACTCGCTCTTCCTGCGCAAGTTCGACGCCGAGTACCTGGAGGAGATGAAGGGCATCGCCGACGGCGCGAACAAGGCCGGCGCGAAGTTCAAGGACCGCGAGCTGGACGTGCTCGACATCGTCACGCTCAACACCGCCGTGGACGCGGGCCAGTTGGAGGAGGCCAACCGCGCCACCTCCACCTCGCTGTCCGGCCGCACCTTCCTCAAGGCCGACGAGGAGGCCGAGCGCGGAGGCAAGGGTGACCACTGCTCCTCCTTCGTCGCCACCAAGTCCGCGACGAAGGACGGCCGCGCCATCATCGGGCAGATTTTCATGTGGAACGGCTACACCGGCGTCCACTGGGACGTGGTGCTGGACGTGCAGCCCACCCGAGGCCACCGCTTCGTGATGCAGACCTTCCCGGGCGGCATCCACAGCGGCGCGGACTGGTTCATCAACTCCGCGGGCATCGTCATCGGCGAGACGACGGTGGGACAGACCCCGTTCGACCTGAATGGCTCCCCGCAGAGCAACCGCATCCGCAAGGCGGCGCAGTACGCGTCCTCCATCGATGACGTCGCGCGCATCATGAAGGACAACAACAACGGCCTGTACACCAACGACTGGACGCTCGCGGACACGAAGACGGACGAGGGCGCCTGCCTGTTGCTCGGCACGAAGAAGACGCGGCTGTGGCGCACCGGTAGCAAGGGCAACACCTCCGACACGCCGGGCAACCTCAAGGACTTCATCTGGGCGAACAACAACAACCGCGACTTGGAGGTCCGCAAGGAGTCCGTCTCCAGCCCGGACAACGCGCCCGCGGACCTGGCCTTCAACACCTGGAACCGCGACATCGCCTTCTGGGAGCACTACGCGAAGTTCGGCAAGAAGGGGTTCGACCTGGACTCCGCCACGCGGATGATGGCCTCCAGCCCCATCAACCGCCCGCACGCGTGCGACGGCAAGGTGACCACGTCGGAGATGGCCGAGAAGCTGATGTTCCTGGCCCACTACGGCAAGACGACGCTGCGCGAGAAGATGATTGGCAGCCGCTTCATGCCGGACCTTCCCGGCGCCACGCCGCACCTGTCGCTGGGCTACACGACGTTCAGCCCCATCTACGTCGCCGCCAAATTGAAGGAGGCGCGCAAGACGTGGAAGGCGCCCGAGGAGCCCCAGGCCGCCAAGCGGGACTTCTCCCGGGTGAAGGACGCGGTCGGCTTCGACAAGTCGCTCCTGTGGGCAAACACCCTGTTCCCCGCGTCGGACGGGGAGAACTGGCTCATCAGCGGCACGTCCGCGTACTGGAAGCTCTTGCGCGACGTGTCGGCGCACGAGGACAAGCAGGACAAGGCCTTCGACGCGCAGCGCGACGTGCTCGCGGACCTCAATGACCGCTACCTCTTCACCACCTCGCGAGAGGCGGACGTGCTGCCCGCCTCCGTCAAGACGGAGTACGGCCGCTATGGCACCTATCTGGTGCCGCGCATCAAGGGCACCTTCGCGCTGCACCAGTTGCGCCTGCTGTTGGGCAACGCGGACTTCTCCAAGGTGATGAACGCCGTCCACGCGCGCTACGCGAACAAGGACATCTCCACCGCGGACTTCAAGCGCACCGCGCAGGAGGCGGTGGGCAAGGACGTGGGCTCCTTCGTCGGCCAGTGGCTGGAGCGCACGGGCCTGCCGCAGCCGCGCTTCCGCGCCACCGCCGCGCAGGTGAAGGACGGCTATGAGGTGACGCTCAAGGTGGAGCAGCCCGGCCCGAAGCCCTGGCACTTCGTCACGCTGGTGGAGGTGCACACGGCGAAGGGCTCCACGCTGGAGCGCGTGGAGGTGAAGGGCACCGCGAGCGAGACGTTCGTCCTGCGCACCAAGGAGGCGCCCGTGCGCGTCGTCTTCAACGCGGGCAATGACATTCCGGTGCCGCGCGAGCGCTACCAGGTCCTGGCCAACCAGACGGATGCCTGGGAGAAGCTGCTGATGGTGCACGGCACCGCCCGGCAGACGGAGTCCATGCGCACGCTGGTGCTGGGCTACCGCGAGTCGCTGGCGGATGTCTTCACCGAGCGGCTGGTCCCCGTGGCGCCGGACTTCGAGGTGACGGACGCGCAGCTGGCGGATCGCGACCTGGTCGTCTTCGGCGGGGCGGAGGACAACGCGCTGCTCGCCCGGCTGGCCCAGGAGAAGAAGCTCCCCATGGAGCTGGGCCGCCGCTTCTTCCGCTGGCAGGGCAAGACGTATGGCCGCCCGGACGACGGCATCGCCCTGGCCCTGCCCAACCCCTGGAACCCCAAGCGCGCCCTGTACCTCTTCGTCGCCAACAGCGGCATCCAGCTGTGGCACATGACGCGGACCTACCAGCGCAACCTCCAGGGCTGGGCCCTGTTCCGGAACGGCGACGTGACGACGAAGGGCTTCCATGACGTGGAGGCCCTGTCGCAGGACGTGACGGTGACGCCGGCTCCCGCGCCCGTCGTGCCTCCGGTGCCCGCCCCCGCCACCTCGGTGCCCGCTCCCGTCATGGGCCAGCGCTGAGGGCCTGAGGCGGGAGTGGGCGCTCGCGGCCTCGCCTCCTGAACGGGGGCGGGGCCGGAAACGGCTGTTTCCACGAAATTGCAGCCAGGGCGGGGGACTCCCCGAGGAATAGGGCGGGCGCGCGGGTGTTTTTCCTGCCTGCCCGGATGGACGACGACCACTCGGGTCCGGCAGCATCCCCCGTCCCTTTTTCCTCTCGGAACCTCATGAGCCCCAAGAAGTCCATTGCCCACCGAGCCTGGGCGACCAGTGCCCTCGGAACCCTGTTGCTGACCGGCTGCGCCAGCGCGCCGCAGCCCGCGCCCACCGAGGCGACTCCGCCTCCCGCCGCGTCCACGCCCGCGCCCGTCGCGGAGGCCGTGTCGGAGGAGGCGGTTCGTGCACTCGGCGTCGAGCTGAAGAACCTGGACCGCAGCATCCGTCCCCAGGATGACTTCTACCGGTTCGTCAACGGGACCTGGCTGAAGAACACGCCCATCCCCGCGGACCGCGCCCGCTATGGCTCGTTCATCGAGCTGGCGGACAAGTCCGAGCTGGCCCTGCGCGCCATCATCGAGGAGTCCGCCACCGCGAAGGAGCGCGCGCCGGGCTCCACCGCGCAGAAGGTGGGCGACCTGTACAACAGCTTCATGGATACCGAGCGCATCGAGTCGCTCGGCGTGAAGCCGATTGCCCAGGAGCTCGCGCGGGTGAAGGGCCTGAAGGACAAGGCGCAGCTGCCGGAGCTGTTCGCGGAGCTCCAGCGCAGCGGCATCCAGACGCCCTTCGCCTTCTTCGTGGGCCAGGACCAGAAGCAGGCCACGCGCTACATCGCGTACGTCAGCCAGAGCGGCCTGGGCCTGCCGGACCGGGACTACTATTCCAAGCAGGAGCCGCGCTTCATCGAGATTCGCGCCGCCTACGTGGCGTACATCGAGAAGCTCTTCACCCTGGCCGGTGAGAAGGACGCGAAGAAGGCGGCCGAGGCCATCCTCGCGCTCGAGACGACGCTGGCCGACAAGAGCTGGGACCGGGTGAAGAGCCGGGACCGCGAGGCCACCTACAACCTCAAGAGCGTCAAGGAGGCGGAGGCACTCACCCCCGGCTTCTCGTGGACGCGCTTCTTCAAGGCCGCGGGTGCCCAGGCGACGCCCGCCGTCATCGTCCGCCAGCCGACGTACTTCGAGGCCCTGTCGGGACTCGTCAAGACGACGCCGCTGCCCGTGCTCAAGCAGTACCTGACGTTCAAGGTGCTGGCCGGCCGCGCGCCGATGCTGTCGAGCCCCTTCGAGCAGGCCTCGTTCGAGTTCTACGGCAAGACGCTGCAGGGCCTTCAGGAGAACCGTCCGCGCTGGAAGCGCGGCGTGTCGGCGGTGGAGGACTCGCTGGGCGAGGCCGTGGGCCAGCTCTACGTGGAGCGCCACTTCAGCCCCGCGTCGAAGCAGCGCATGGTGGAGCTGGTCAACAACCTGCGTGAGGCCTTCCGTCAGGGCATCGACGGGCTGGACTGGATGAGCGCCGAGACGAAGGCGCAGGCCCAGGCGAAGCTGTCCAAGTTCAACGTGAAGATCGGCTACCCGGACAAGTGGCGGGACTACTCGCGCCTGGAGATCGTCGCGGGCGACCTGCTGGGCAACGTCCGTCGCGGTGATGCGTTCGACTTCCAGCGGATGGTGGACAAGCTGGGCAAGCCCATCGACCGCGAGGAGTGGGGCATGCCGCCGCAGATGGTGAATGCCTACTACAGCTCCACGATGAACGAGATTGTCTTCCCGGCCGCCATCCTCCAGCCGCCGTTCTTCAACCCGGACGCGGACGACGCGACGAACTACGGCGCCATCGGCGCGGTGATTGGCCACGAAATCAGCCACGGCTTCGATGACCAGGGCAGCCGCTCGGATGGCGACGGCAACCTGCGCAACTGGTGGACGGAGAAGGACCAGGCCGGCTTCAAGCAGCGCACGTCCGTGCTGGTGGCCCAGTACGCCGGCTTCAGCCCGCTGGAGTCGATGAACGTCAACGGCGAGCTGACCCTGGGCGAGAACATCGGCGACCTGAGCGGCCTCGCGGTCGCCTACAAGGCGTACAACATGTCCCTCCAGGGCAAGGCGGCGCCGTCCATCGCCGGCTTCACCGGCCCCCAGCGCTTCTTCCTCGGCTGGGCGCAGGTCTGGCGTGGCCTGTACCGCGACGACGCCATGCGGCAGATGCTGCTCACCGACACCCACTCGCCGCCGCAGTACCGCGTCAACGGCGTGGTGCGGAACATGGCGGAGTTCTACGAGGCGTTCGGCGTGAAGGAAGGCGACGCCGGCTGGCTCGCCCCCGAGAAGCGCGTGAAGATCTGGTAGCTCCCTGACGCTCCCACCGTCCGACGTGGGCGGTGGGACAGGGTGGGGTGCTTGCTCGGCCCCACCCTGAAGGGCCCCACGAGGCCGCCTGGACAGGGCCTCTGGGATGTTTACGCTGGGGCACCCCGTCACCGAGGTCCCTCTCGTGAGCTCCCTGTTGCTTCGACTGGTCTGTGGTCTGTTGTTCTCCGCGCTGGTGTTGGGGGCTGTCGTTCATCCTCCCGACAACCTCACGCAAGGACTGGGGATGATGCTCCCCGCGAGCATGCTGCTGGGCGTGGCCCTCAAGGGCCCCCGTCGCGGCATCATCCCGAAGAAGAAGGTCCCCGTGGCCGTGCCGGTGGAAGAAGCGCCGCCGCGCGCGTGAGGGCGCCCCGCGTCACGCCTCTTTCGCAAGGGTTTTCCGCAACGGTCCCTTGAGGGCTCGTCCTGGGACGAGGTTCTCGGGACGCAGGGGCGTAATCGGTGGGCCTCGTCTCGTGGCGGGAATGAGCCACCAGGGGAGGGCGGGTGTCGTCTAACGGGGCAAGCGAGGTGCATCGCGCGCCCGCATTCCTGGACGCACCACACCCCCTGAGGAACACGCATGCTCTACAGCAGCTTGTTGGTGCTCAGTCTTGTCTCGGCGACGCCACGACTGATTGCCGACCTGAATCCCACGCCCGTGACGCCCTATACAGGGGCCCGCGTGCTCGTCTCCGTCGGCGACCGCGTGTATTTCTCGCTGGCGACGGCGGCGGCGGGCAATGAGCTGTGGGTCACCGACCTCTCCCGGGGGGCAGCGCGGATGGTGAAGGACATCCACCCGGGGATGGGCTCGTCGACGCCTCGCCTCATGGGGGTGCTGGGGGAGCGGGTCTTTTTCCTCGCCGACGACGGTGTCCACGGCTCGGAGCCGTGGTCGACCGATGGCACCCCGGAAGGCACCACGCTGCTCAAGGACATCCGGCCTGGCTCCGGTGACGGGAACTGCCTCGGGTGGACGACCTGGGACTCGGCGCTCTACTTCCTCGCCAACGATGGCGTGCACGGCCATGAATTGTGGCGCTCCGACGGCACCTCCGAAGGGACCCACCTCGTGAGTGACACGTGGGCCGGTCCGTACGGATTCTCCAGTGAATCGACGGGGCTGCTCGAGTTCGAGGGTGCGCTGTACTTCAGCTCCCGCAACGAGCTGTGGAGGACGGATGGGACAGCCACCGGGACGCGGCTCGTGTACGCGGTCGACCAGTCCACGCGTTCGCGCGAGCTTCGCCTGTCCATTCGAGGAGGGAAGCTCTGGTTCCGCTCCGGCTACAGCAACATCTACCTCTGGGACCTCTACGTCACCAATGGCACCCCTGCTGGGACCAAGCAGGTCTCCACCATCGAACCGTTCACCGGGCCCAACCTCGACATCGGCCCCCGGTCTTTGTTCGGCGCATGGTCGGGTTCCAATGGCGTCTATGACATCGCGTTGAGGGCCTCGGATGGAACGGTCAGTGGCACGACGACGATTGCTTCCATCAGGTCCAATCGCACCACGTTGCTGGCCTCCTGGTTGGATCCGCTCGGGTCCCAGGTGCACTTCGCGGTGTCGACCGCGTTGGGTGTCGCGCTCTGGCGGACGGACGGTACGTCCTCGGGGACGCGCGTGCTCCAGTGGCTTGAGCGACTGGTGGGCCCCGTCTCCCGCATTGGCTCCCAGTTCGTCTACGTGGGAGTCGACTCGACCGGTCCCGCGGTGTTCGCGTGGGATGGCGTCGCAGCGCCTCGCGTGGTCCGAAGGTTCGCCGCGCTTCCCAGCACCAGCGTGGTCGTCCAGAACGGCGGGCGGCTCTACTTCGTCGCCAGCGATGCGTTGACGGGCCTGGAGCCCTGGACCACGGACGGCACGGAGGCGGGCACCGGGTTGCTCGCCGACCTCAGCCCAGGCGCTGCTGGAACGAGTGTCACGGCGTTCACCGCGGTCGGCGCCCAGGTGCTGCTCTCCGGGACTCCCGAGGGCAGTGCCGAGTCCGTGTGGCGGACCGATGGCACACCGGAAGGGACCTCGAGGGTCTTCGAAGGGCGACTGACCGACGTCGTGTCGAGGGGAGGGACGCTGCACGCGTTCTCCATCGAGGGCAGCGGCTTGTTGCTTCACGCCTTCCCCGAAGGCGGACCGGAAGGTGCCGTGACGGAAGTCTGGACCTGGTCGAACGCGGGGTCCTACCCCGAGAACTGGACCTCGGGAGATACGTTCGCGTACTTCAGCGCGACGAAGGCGCTGGGACAATCGTCGCTGCTTCGCACCGACGGCACGCACGCCGGCACGCACGTCATCCGTGATGCGTTCTCGTTGTATTCGACCATCACCCAGCTGGAACGCTGGGGGGACGCGCTCACCTTCCGTGAAGGCGCGGCGCTGTATATTTCGAAGGGGGGGCCTGGCGATGCCGTGCACCTGAGTCCCGCCTCTGGCAAGGCCCACCTGGGCTCGAGGATGATTCTGGGGCGCGAATGGGATTCAGGCTACGAACTGGCGGAGAGTGATGGCACCCGGGATGGAACGCTCTCGATGCAGTCGCTTGCCGGTCGTCCGCTCGACTTCCTCGCCGTGGCCGGCACCCAGGTGTTCTTCCGCCAGTACCTGACCAGCGAGAGCGATTACTTCCCGTACCGCACGGACGGGGCCCGCGTTGCGGGCTCGGTGATAAGGCTCGCAACCGTCCCCGCGGGGAAGCCGGTCGCCTATGAGGACCGGGTGGCGTTCGTCACTCGGGGCGCATCCCTCTGGTCGAGTGACGGCTCCGTGATGGGGACGGCGCTCGTTCCTGGCACGCAGGACGTGGAGCCCGCCGACTTGCACGCGGTCGGTCCGCTGTTGTTCTTCACGGCCAAGGGCGCGGAGGTGGGGCGCGAGGTCTGGGTGCTGCGTGGCACTCGTGCACAGCGGTTGGGCGACTTCGAGCCGGGGACAGGGGATACGCGGCTGCTCGCCGCCACGCGGCAAGGTACGGGCACGGTGCTCCTCATCCAGACCTCTTCGGGTCGGTATCTGGCGAGGACGGATGGGACCCCCGAAGGCACCACGGTGGTGGACTCCGTGCTGGGGTCGTCGTGGCTCACCACGTACCGGGACACGGTGTTCCTGGATTGTGAGCTGGGAGCCGTGGGGTTGGAGCTCTGTCGGCTCGACCCGGGCGCGGGCGAGCCCTCGTTGGTCGCGGACCTCTGGCCAGGGGCAATGCCCTCGTCTCCGTCAGCGCCTATCACGGTCTCTGGCACGCTGTTCCTGGCGGCGGTTCACCCTGAATATGGGATGGAGCCGTTCGCGGTGGATGTCGACGTCACCCCGCCGGTCGTGAAGGCGAACGTGACAGGGGTGCTCGGCGCGAATGGCTTCTACGTGGGGGACGTCTCGCTCGCGTGGTCCATCGAGGAAGCAGAGTCGAGCGTCACCCAGACGACGGGCTGCGAAGCCGAGACGGTGACGAGGGACACCCTGGAGCAGGTGTTCACCTGCTCCGCGACATCGCAGGGAGGTACGACGTCGCAGCGGGTCTCCATCCGGCGTGACACCTCGCCGCCCACGCTGACGTGTCCGGTGGGGTTGAACGGCATCGAGGGAGCGGCGGTCCTGTTCGATGTCTCCGTGAGCGATGCGCTGGACCCCGCTCCGACGGTGGAGAGCGTTCCTCCTTCGGGCTCTGTGTTCCCAGTCGGGACGAGCACCGTGGACGTGGTGGTCACGGACCACGCCGGCCATCAGGCGACCTGTCACTTTCCGGTGACCATCACCGAGCGCCCGGTTGCGGACGCCGGACCCGGTGACGCGGGTCCTGGCGACGACGCGGGTCCCGGTGACGACGCGGGTCCCGGTGACGCAGGGGCAGGAGACGGTGGCGTGGTGGACGGTGGCGCTATCGTCCCCAGGCCGGAGGAGTCCGAGTCGTGCGGTTGCGCGGGAGGAGGAGGCTCCTTGTTCTTCGGCCTCCTGTTGCTCGTGCTTCCGACGCTCGTTCGCCGGCGTCGCTGAGCCGAGGCCCTCGGAGCGCCACTTGAGGGGTGGCGCTTCAGTCCCGCCACTCCACGGCGTGCCCTCAGCCCTTCTTCGCGGAGGGCTTGTTGAGGTGGGCGAAGAAGTCGTTGCCCTTGTCGTCCACCACGATGAAGGCCGGGAAGTCGACCACTTCAATCTTCCACACGGCCTCCATGCCCAGTTCCTCGTACTCCAGCACCTCCACCTTGGTGATGCAGTCCTTGGCGAGCCGGGCCGCCGGGCCGCCAATGGAGCCCAGGTAGAAGCCGCCGTGCTTCTTGCACGCGTCGGTGACGGCCTGGGAGCGGTTGCCCTTGGCCAGCATCACGAAGCTGCCGCCCTCCGCCTGGAACTGGTCCACGTACGCGTCCATGCGGCCGGCCGTCGTCGGACCGAAAGAGCCGGAGGCATACCCTTCCGGCGTCTTCGCCGGGCCCGCGTAGTAGACCATGCGGTCCTTCAGGTACTGCGGCATGCCCTCGCCCCGGTCCAACCGCTCCTTGAGCTTCGCGTGGGCGATGTCGCGCGCCACCACCATGGGGCCGGTGAGCGACACGCGCGTCTTGATGGGGTAGCGCGACAGCTCCGCGCGCAGCTCGCTCATCGGACGGTTGAGGTCCAGCTTCACCACCTCGCCGGCCAGGTCCGCGTCCGTCGTCTCCGGGAGGTACTTCGCCGGGTCCGCCTCCAACTGCTCCAGGAAGACACCGTCGCGCGTAATCTTGCCGAGCACCTGCCGGTCCGCCGAACACGACACGGCGATGGCCACCGGGCACGAGGCGCCGTGGCGCGGCAGCCGGATGACGCGCACATCGTGGCAGAAGTACTTGCCGCCGAACTGGGCGCCAATGCCCATGCGCTGCGTGAGCTTCAGCACCTCCTGCTCCAGCGCCACGTCGCGGAAGCCCCGGCCCAGCGCGTTGCCCTCGGTGGGCAGCGTGTCCAGGTAGCGCGCGGAGGCGTACTTGGCCGTCTTCAGCGCGAACTCCGCGGACGTGCCGCCCACGACGATGGCCAGGTGGTACGGCGGACACGCCGCGGTGCCCAGCGAGCGGATCTTCGCGTCGAGGAAGGCCAAGAGGCTCGTCGGGTTGAGCAGCGCCTTGGTCTCCTGGAACAGATAGCTCTTGTTGGCCGAGCCGCCGCCCTTGGCCATGAACAGGAACTTGTAGGCGTCGCCGCCCGTCGCGTAGAGCTCGATCTGCGCGGGCAGGTTGTTGCCGGTGTTGGCCTCCTTGTACATGTCCAGCGCCGCCATCTGCGAGTAGCGCAGGTTGGACGTGCGATACGTCTCGAAGACGCCGCGGGAGAGGGCCTCCTCGTCATGGCCGTCGGTGAGGACGTGCTGGCCCTTCTTGCCCATGATGATGGCGGTGCCCGTGTCCTGGCAGGACGGCAGCACGCCACCGGCGGCGATGTTCGCGTTCTTCAGCAGCTCCAGCGCGACGAAGCGGTCATTCGCGGACGCCTCCGGGTCCTGGAGGATCTTCGAAAGCTGGCCCAGGTGCCCGGGGCGCAAGAGGTGCGCGATGTCCCGCATGGCCTCCCGGGTCAGCAGGGTGAGCGCTTCGGGGGCGACCTGGAGGAAGGTGCGTCCGCCGGCCTCGAAGGTGGAGACGTGGTCCTTCGTGAGCAATCGGTAGGGCGTCTCGTCCTTGCCCAGCGGGAGCATTTCCTGGAACTGGAAGTCGTTCATCGCGCGCGCCTCTTCGGGGGAGTCTTCGGCGCCCAGGAGTAGCGCCCTTGGCGGCGGGATGGGAGCCAAAAACGTGGACCGGGCCACACCCCAGGCCCCTGTCCGGCCGGGACCTGGAGTGAGGGGAGGGGGGCCGACGGTCGGCTGGTGGTCAGCCCGCCCGGCTGACAACTCGCGGCAGGCCCAGGTTGTGCGATGCTGTGGACCCCCGTGGCTTATTCCTCCGTACAAGCACTGTGGCTCTGCATCCTGGCCCTCGTCGGCGCCACGGCTCGCGCGGCTGAACCGTCCACCGTCGAGCAGCGGGCCCGCGAGGACCTGGACCGTCAGCTCCAGGCCCTGGTCAAGACGCCTCCTCCAGAGGTCGTCATCACCTACGAAGGGCTCCCGGGCGCGGGAACCGCGCGGGCCTACAAGCTGCTGGAGGTGGACTTCATCCTCAACGGCCAACCCCTCGCGGTACCGGGGCTGGACGTCATCTCCGGCCCGGGCATCCATCGCCTCGCGTCGCTGAAGGTGGAGGAGGGCTCCTACACGCTGGTGTCGCGCGTCACCTATACGAACAACGACGCGTGGAACCTCTTCAGCGAGGAGAGCGGCTTCCTCTGGAAGATGACGGCCTCCGTCACGTTCCAGGCGCAGAAGGGGCTGCGGATGCGGGTGAAGGTGATTCCCGGCATCAACCCCACCGCGCCCGACCCTCGGCTGAAGCTGAAGCTGTCGCACGATGTATCGGCGGAGATGACCGCGCCGCTCGCGGACGCCACGCTGGTGGAAGGCCAGGACGCGGGTGCGCCGCCCATCGCCGTGGCGCAGGTGACGCCGCCTGTCACCGCGCCGCCCGTGACGGCGCCTCCTGTCACCGCGCCGCCAGTCGCGGGGACGAAGCCCCGGGAATCTCCGGAGCAGGGCCCGGTGGCGCCGGGGCGGCTGCTGCTGAAGGTGCTCGCGGGCAAGAAGCCCGTGGCCGCCACGGCGTATGTCCGGGGCAAGGGCGCGCCGCAGCAGGTCCTCCTCGACAAGAACGCGCGCAAGCCGGTGCCGGTGATGCTGCCCCCGGGTGAGTACACGGTGGATGTGCTCTCCAAGGGGTTCCTGGCCCAGACGCGTCAGGTGAAGGTGAGCCGAGACCGCGAGGCCTCGGTGGCCTTCGTGCTGGCGCCCGCGCCCGCGCAGAAGGCGAAGCAGCCGCAGGTGAAGAACGAGCGCGTGGAGCTGCCCAAGCCCCCGCGCTTCGCGGAGAAGCAGGCCGCGCCGCGCAAGGACTCCACGGAGGGCCTGGCCCTGTTGGTGGACCTGCTGGTGCGGGACGAGACGCTGAAGCTGCGCCTGGAGGGACACACGGACAACCGCGAGGCTCCGGCGACGGCGCGACAGGCGCTCTCCGAGTCGCGCGCCAAGGCCGTGGCGGACCTGCTGGTGAAGGCGGGCCTGAGCCCGTCGCGCATCGACGCCTCCGGCCTGGGCGATACCCGTCCCAAGGCCCCCAACCTGATTCCGCGCGGGCGCGAGCTGAACCGCCGCGTGGACATCCTGCTGGTGAAGGGCAAGTAGCGCCCCCCGCCTCCTCGGGGCTCCTGACGTGTGCTTGGATGGGCCCCTTTTCAGGGGGAGCGTCCATGTCGTCCCAGGAGCCGGTGAAGAACGCGTATCTCGACCAGGTGCGGGAGCAGCAGCAGCGCCTGGAGGTGGACCTGCGGGCTCGCAAGCAGATGGTGGGCGGTATCGCCATGGCGTCGGCGAGCGCGTCCCGCCCGGCGTCACCCGGAGGAGGGGGCGGAGGAGGAGGAGGAGGAGGTGGTGGTGCGAGCCCGGGGAACGCGGTGGACGTGCGCATCACCGGCTTCTGGCGCTGGAAGACGGTCGTCGTCCCGCCCAATGCCTACGTGGTGCAGACGCGCCGTGGGCATGCGCAGCCGCTGACGCTCGGCCTGGGGGTGTCGTTCGCATACGACCCCTCGAAGGACTCGTTCCTGGTGGTGCCGGGGGCGATGCAGACCATCCTCATCAACGCGCACTGCATCTGCCGCGAGCTGCAGGGCCTGTTGGTGCAGGGCTACGTGCAGTGGATCATCGAGGACTTCGGCACGGCCTACCGCAAGCTGGACTTCACCGACGTGGAGGACCCGATGCGCGTGGTGAACGTGCAGCTGCGCGAGCAGGCGGAGGCGGCCATCAAGGACAAGGTGGCCACCATGAGCATCGACGCGGTGCTGTCCGACAAGCAGCCCATCATCGAGGAACTCACGGCCCGGTTGCGGCACGTGGCGGAGGGCGGCGGAGGCACCGACAAGGGCCTGGGGCTGCGCATCGTCACGGTGCAAATCAAGGAGGCCGTGGTCAGCTCCGCGCGCCTGTGGGAGAGCCTCCAGACGCCGTTCCGCGCCGAGCAGGAGCGCATCGCCCGGCTGGCGTCGTTGGGGAAGGAGGAGTCGCTGGCCCAGCGTGAGCTGGAGGTGGAGCAGACGCGCGAGCGCATGCAACTGGAGAGCGATGGCGAGCTGTCCGCGCTCCGGGCGAGCAAGGACGCGCAGGCGTACGACCGCGAGCAGTCCGAGCGGCAGCGGCGACAGCATCGCGAGGAAGAGGACGCGCGCAAGCTGGCCACGGAGCGGCAGCAGACGGTGCTCCAGGCCGCGGAGCTGGAGAAGGCCCGGCTGGCAGGTGAGGCGGAGCTGGCGCGACTGCACCAGGAGGTGGAGGCGGCAAGGCTCAAGCGCACCGCGCTGGCGAGCACGGACGCTCACGACGTGGAGCGCGCCGCGGCCAACCGTCAGGCCCGGGTCGAGCTGGAGCACCTGGAGCTGCGCCAGCAGATCCTCAACGGGCTGAGTGCGTCCAACGTGCAGGCGCGGCTGGTGGAGTTGCTGCCCGCCATCGCGGAGAAGCTGCCGCAGCCTCGCGAGCTGCGTTCGGTGTCCATCGGCGGCGCCGGCGGCGCGCAGGACGGCCAGGGACTGACCACCCTGGTGGCCCAGATGATGGCCCTGGTGAATGTCTTGAAGACGGAGCCGCCCGCGTCTCCGCCGCCTGGTGCCCCCACCCCCACGCCGGAAGAAGAGCACCCCACTCCGGATTGAAGTTCAGCCCCCCGGCTCCCAGGTCACCTTCCAGATTTGCTATTATTTCTGGTTGGGCGGCTTTGGGAGCCGTCAGAGGGGGAGTCATGCGCAATGTCTGTTTCGTGGGGTTGTGTCTCGGAGTGTCCGTCCTGCTCTCGGCATGCGGGAGCGTCGAACAGGAGCCGGCAGGTGCGCCGGCAGGCACCTCCGATGCGGCCTTCGAGGAGTTCAAGTCGAGGGCATACCGGGAGCCCGACTCGAACGTCTATGTCGTGCCGCCGGACCTGGCGTTCGACGGCGACACGGCGCTGCGCGCGTACCACGACCGTTACGTGCGGCGGGACGGACTGGGCACTCGCGAGGATGCGCTGGCCGTGGGGTGCCCCAATGGCGTCCTCGTCATGTGGGGCTCCGCGGCGGTGCGCGACTTGCGGTACTGCGTCAGCAGGTCGTTCGGCACGCGCCAGGCCGACGTCATCGCGGCGATGAGTAGCGCGGCGAAGGCGTGGGAAGCCGTGGCGGGCGTGAACTTCATCCACGAGAGCTCGCTCGACGGGGCCTGCATTGCCTCTCAGGAGGGCGTCGTCTTCGACATCCGACCGGTCAACACGGGCGGCCAGTATCTGGCCCGCGCGTTCTTCCCGAATGCGGCCCGCTCCGCGCGGAGCCTGCTCATCGACAACACCGCGTTCGGGAACATCGCCCCTTTGACGCTCAGGGGCCTCCTGCGGCACGAACTGGGGCATGTGCTGGGCTTCGTGCATGAGCCGGGCAGCGTGCTCTGTCCGCGGACCACGGGCACGTGCATGCTGACGGAGACCCCGGATCCCAACTCGGTGATGGTCAACTACTCGTGCGGTGTGACGGCGGGAGACCTGGTGTTGAGCGCCCAGGACGAGACGGCGGCGGGGTTCCTGTATCCGCTGTGACGCGCGGCGCCCTTCGCGCGGTCATCGTCCCGCGCGAGGGGCCTTCGTCGCGGGTGTCACGACATAGGCACCCGTCTTCGCGACGACCGAGGTGCGAGGCACCTGGCGGCTCTCCTCGAAGAGGGTGTACGCGGGCTGGAGGCTCTTCCAGAACGACACCAGCGAGGTGTCCGCGCCTGCCTGCTTCTCCAGCGCCGCCATCCCCGCCGCGTCGAGCCTGCGCGGGAAGATGTGGATGGGCGCGTCCCGCTTCGTCCGGGCGCGCGTGTCCAGCGCCATGAGGTAGAGCTCCTCGATGGGGCCATCCTCGATGGCGATGCAGCCGATGCTCACGCAGTTGCCATGCACGAAGATGTTGCCGCCCAGCCGGACGCCCGGCTTCTGGTGGTGCTTGTCCGCCGTGTTGGGATAGCTGACCCGCACGGAGAGGTGGAAGTTGCTCACCGGGTTGAAGAGGTCGAGCGTGTAGAACCCTTCCGGGACCTGGAGGTCGCCCTCGCGACGCTTGGGCCCCAGCTCTCCCGAGGCGGCGCAGAAGGGGTACGTCTTCACCTTCACCAGCGGACCCTCCTTGGGCCCCGCCCAGACCTCCAGCTCCTTTTCGTGCTTGAAGGCCCGGACATAGAGCTGGTCCGTGGGCCAGGGTGTCCCGGCGGTGGCGAAGAGGGCCGTGACGTCCTTCATCCGCGAGGCGCGAGCGGTGGCGACGCGGTCCCCTGCATGGGCGCTCAGGGAGAGAAGGGCGCCAAGGAGGCCGGCGACGATTGCGAGAGAGGTCTTCATCGCGCGTTGGACTCCGCCGGGTCGCTCACGGTTCCACGGTATGTCGTTCCCTGCGAAGAGGCCGCCAGCGGTAGGCACACTCCGTGAGGTGGAGGACCGAGTCCAGCCGCGCTCCCGGGGCGAGAGGGCCCTCCTCGAAGTACTCGCAGTACAGCTCCACCGGGGTGCAGAAGCGGGCGTTCCACGGGGCACGGTCGATGGTGAGGACGTAGACGAAGTCGCCCGAAACACCGAGCGCGTCGTAGCACTCGACCAGCGGCTCGTGCAGGTCCTCCAGCCCCGTCCACACGCTGCCCTGGGGCGGGTGTGTCTGGGGCCGGGTGTCGAACACGCCGACGAGGCGCCCTCCGGGAAAGGCCGCCTCCGGGTCCGCCGCGACGGTGAGCAGCTCACCCTCGCGAGCCATCACCATGTGCGCCTCGCCGAACTCGTGGAAGCGGAACTCGTCCAGCGCATTGCCCACGCGGCGCATCACCGGGTCATTCGTCTCGCTGCGCACGAAGTAGCCGCCGCGTCGCCACTCCCCGCGCGCGTTGCGATAGCGCACCGCCGCCCGATAGCTCACCTGGTAGAAGCACACGCCCAGCAGGGGAGACACGCCCTGGGGACGCATGTCGCGCAGGGACGACATCAGCACCTGCACCCACGCGGTGCCGCGATGGATTTCTGGAACGAGCGGCGCGGGCAACAGGCGCGCGAGTCGCTCCGCGTCCACCGCGTAGTTGAGTGAGACGGCCTCCACCCAGTGCGTCTGCACCTGGGTGAGCCAGGGCACGGATGGGCACTCCTCCATGCCGGGGGGACTGGGGCTCGGGTCCTGGCTGCTCGCGAGGAGCAGGTGGGCCTCGCGCAGGGCCTCGTGTCCCAACGGCGTAGGGACCCAGCGGCGTCGCTCCTCACGAGCCAGTCCCGCCAGGGCAATCGCGCGCAGCGCCGACGCGGGGTCCGTCACTCCAGCCACCGCGAGGCGCGAGTGAAGCTCCAGCTCGTCCAGCCCCCACGGCTCGGTTGCGAGGGCCACCAGTGCGGCGAGCGACTCCGGCTTCATACCAGCCGGGCCTCGGGCGTCCGGGCCGCGAGCCTGCGCAAGCGGGCGCGGTGGAGCGCGAGCCCTCCGCCGAACTGCACCGCGAACCAGAGCGCGGCCAGCAGGCTGAAGCCGTGCTCTGGCAAGCGCGTCATCATCAGGGAGACGACCGCGAAGAAGGCCGCCACCGTGAACCACACCCGGCCCATCAGCGCGCCCATCATCGAGAAGGCGGTGGCGAACAACACACAGGCCACCGCGGGCATGAACAGCCGGTCCAGGCCGAGCAGCCAGTTGATGAGGGCCACCAGCCCCATGCCGCCCATGAACGTGGTCCAGATGGCCCAGATCTGCCGCTCGACGAAGGAGCGCGCGCCCGCCGTCTGGCCGCGCTTGAGCAGGAAGATGCTGGAGATGTTGAAGGCCAGGATGGCGCTCCAGAGGACGACGTAGGCGCCGGGCGTCCGGTCTCCCCGATTCCAGAGCCACTGAGTGGCGGCGAAGCCCGCGGCGTTGGTGAAGGCATGGAGCATCCAGATGACGCCCCAGTTCTGGAGGGCCGAGTCGTCACGCGCCTGGGACACGACGCGGCGGATGAGCTCGAGGGCCTGGTTCGCTTCTTCGCGGTTCATCGTGGCGCGGAGTCTACGCGACCCCCGGCGAGGAAGGCGTCCCGTTCGCGGTCGGATTCCAGACCCGGTACGTCAGCCACGGTGTGGCGAAGCGAGGGAGCAGGCTTCAGTGCACGGGATGTCTCCACCTGGTGCATGAAAACCGACCATGCAGGTGAGGTGAGTGCGCGGCATGTACGGGTCACTGGAGGAGGGAAGCCCGACCGCGGGGGTGGGGAAGTGCCTGGCGCGTGAGGCGGGCACGTACCTTCGTGCAGGAATTCGGAGCGAAGGTTGGTCCGCATGGGATGGGACCCTCATGCAATGGTGGCTGACTCCTGCTCGTGTTACCTGCCAGCCCGCCTATGAAGACATCTTCGTTTTCCTTCTTGATTGCCAGCGTCGTCGCCGTGTCTCTCTCGGTGAGTGCCTTTGCTTGTTCCGGCGAAGATTCGTCGACGGACCCTGAAGACGGCGTGGGAGTGGAGGATGGTGGCGGGCTCGTGCGCGATGCTGGCGGAGAACCCGAACGTGACGCCGGTGGCGAGCCCGAACGTGACGCCGGTGGCGAGCCCGAACGTGACGCCGGTGGCGAGCCCGAACGCGACGCTGGTGGAGAGCCCGAACGCGACGCTGGTGGAGAGCCCGAGCGCGATGCCGGTGGAGAGCCCGAACGTGACGCTGGCGGCGAACCGGAGCGAGATGCTGGTGGCGAACCTGAGCGCGACGCTGGCCCTGGGACCTCGGATGGAGGCGACTCCGGCGTGGACGGTGGCAGTGGTCCTGACCCCGTGGATGCGGGCCGAGCCGATGCTGGGACGGATGGCGGTGCTTTGGATGGTGGCCTGGACGCAGGCCAGGATGCGGGGCCCGTCGAGGTGCCGACGGATGGCGGCACGGTCGTCACGGGCACATTGTCCGGGACGCTGACGGCGGCGGGCTCCCCCTACCGGGTCATCGGCAATGCCCAGGGCGTCGTCACGATTCCGAAGGGGCAGGTCCTCAAGGTGCAGCCCGGCGTCATCCTCGACTTCAAGGGGCGCCCGGAGGTGACGGAGGCCGATGTCGCGGCGGGTGCGCCGGACAGCGTGATGAACCACCAGAAGGGCCGCGTGGAAGTGCGTGTGTACGGCGGCATCCAGGTGAGTGGCACGGCGGACAAGCCCGTGCTGCTCACCTCGACGAACCCGTATGGCTGGTGGGGCATGAACTTCTATGGAGACAACTCCGTGGGAGACGGACACCCCGTCTTCGACCACATGGTCTTCGAGAAGGTGCGCAAGAACGAATACAACGGCGACCGAGACTGGACGCGTGGCGCGCTGTGGGCCTACTACCCGGGGCCGGTGACGATTCGGAACTCCGTGTTCCGTGACAACGTGTCCGCGGCGAAGTGCGGCGCGCTGGACCTGATGTTCACCGTGGGCTCTCGCGTGGAGAGCACGCTGTTCGAAGGCAACCGCACGTCGGACATCGACCGCTTCGCTCAGGCGGGCACGTCCTCCATGGCGGGTGGCGGGGCGATGTGCGTGACGCACGGACGTGACTCCGTGGTGCGCGGCAACACCTTCCGGAACAACGGCCTGGAGGCGTTCCGGGGCAGTGTGTGGAGCGGCCTGACGGTGAGGCCCGTGCTCGCCTGGCCCAACTCACAGAACATCTACGACCTGGGCGGCGGCGCGGCCCTGCACTACTTCCAGCCGAACAACGACCTCATCGTGGACAACCTCTTCGAAGACAACTTCGTGACGAAGGGGCCCGCGGCGGCCATCTACGTGGAGGATGTTGGCACTCGCGGTGTCACCCTGCGACACAACCGCTTCCTGGACAACCAGGCAGGGGCGGGGGGCGTGGTGGTGTGCAACCGAGGCAGCGGCGCGGTGGAGCTGGTGGTCGAGAGCGACAACGTCTTCAGTGGGAACACGGTGAATGGCAACCCCGCGCCGAATGTGACGGGCGACTGCACCGTCGCCGCCCAGTAGTCGGCGCGAGTCCTACCTTGTCTCCACCCGGGGGCTCGAAGCCTCGAATAAAATGGCTCAGGCCGCGTCAGTAGGCCTGTACACACAAGCGAGCTTCGCGCTCACGAGGACCCCCACCATGAACGCTTTTTCATCCGCCGTGCTCGCGGGACTTCTCTTCGCGGGAAGCGCGCAGGCCCAGTCCCGCTCCAACCAATGGGAGCGCGCGCAGGACCGTTACGAAGTGCATGAGGACCGCCGCGAGCTTCGCGACGACCGGAAGGACGTGGAGGAGCTGAAGGCCGTCCTGGCCCGCTTCGACAAGGCCTGGGCGCGTCGTGACACCCGTGAGATGGATGCCGTGGAAGGGCGCCTGCGCCAGCTTCTTCGCGCGGAGATGATGGAGAGCCGCACCGAGCTGTCGTCCTCGCAGCGGGAGGCCCAGCGCAGCCAGCGCGAGGTGCGCGCGGAGCAGTGGGAGGTCCGCGACGATGCCGCCTGGGGGCGCCGGGCCGCGTACGTCAACGACAAGCGGGACCTCCGCGATGACCGGCGGGATGCCCGGGATGACCGCCGCGATGTGAAGGCGGAGGCCGCCACGCTGCGCACTCGGCAGGTCATCGCCCGGGAGCTCGCGGAGCTGGAGGGCCGCCGGAATGGTGGCGCGTTGCACCGCAAGCGGGACCTCATCCAGGAGCTCATCCGGCTGGCGGAGCGCGAGGTCCGCGAGGGAAAGCAGGAGCTTCATGAGGACAATCGCGAGCGCCGTGAGGACCATCGCGAGCGCCGTGAGGACCGCCGCGACCACCGCCGCGGCTGAGTCGATACCGGGGGCGCCGCTCCGGTGATTCGCTCGCCGGGTGACACTTGCCGACGAGCGCCGCTGTCCGTGCTTCCGAATGCTCGCGGGCCGGCATTGACTGCCGCCCGTGGGAATCTGGTCGAAGAAGAGCCTCGCGAGGCTCCAGGACGAGGATGGCGCGGGGCATGAGCTGCACCGCACCCTCAATGGGTTCCAGCTGACGTTGCTGGGAATCGGGGCCATCATCGGCGCGGGCATCTTCGTCGTGACGGGGACGGCGGCGGCGCAGCACGCGGGGCCCGCCATCGTCCTGTCGTTCGTCCTGGCCGGGGTCGGCTGTCTCTTCGCGGGGCTGTGCTACGCGGAGTTCGCCTCGATGATTCCCGTCGCCGGCAGCGCATACACGTACGGCTACGCCACGCTGGGCGAACTGGTGGCGTGGATCATCGGCTGGGACCTGATGCTGGAGTATCTCTTCGCGTCCTCGGCCGTGGCGGTGGGGTGGTCCGGCTACCTGACGGCCTTCCTTCGCGACTACGTGGGGTGGCAGCTGCCGGCGGCCTTGGCGAATGCTCCGTTCGACACCGCGCCGGGCTCGCTCATCCCTCACGCCACCGGAGCGCTCATCAACCTTCCGGCGGTGCTGCTGGTGGGCGTGCTCACGGTGCTGCTCGTCGTCGGCATCCACGAGTCGGCGCGCGTCAACAACATCATCGTCTTCGTGAAGGTCGCCATCGTCCTGCTCGTCATCGTCTTCGGCGCCTTCCACGTCGAGCGGGAGCACTGGACGCCCTTCATCCCTCCCAACACCGGGCGCTTCGGAGAGTTTGGCTGGAGCGGGGTGCTGTCGGGAGCGGGCGTCATCTTCTTCGCGTACATCGGCTTCGACGCCGTCTCGACGGCCGCGCAGGAGACGAAGAACCCGTCGAAGGACCTGCCCACGGGAATCCTCGGCTCGCTCATCGTGTGCACGGTGCTCTACGTCCTGATGGCGGCGGTGATGACGGGCCTGGCGCCGTACCGCACGCTGAACGTGCCCGAGCCCGTGTACGTGGCCATCTCCGAGGGGGGCCCGGCCCTGCAATGGCTCCGCCCCATCGTCGGGGTGGGGGCCATCGCGGGACTGGCGTCCGTGGTGCTCGTCATGTTGATGGGGCAGCCGCGCATCTTCTTCGCCATGTCGCGCGACGGGTTGTTGCCACCGTTCTTCGGCCGCATCCATCCGCGCTTCCGCACGCCCTATGTGTCCACGCTCATCACCGGAGCCGTGTCCATGGTGGTGGCGGGGCTGTTTCCCATCGGGTTGCTCGGGCACCTCGTCTCCATCGGAACGCTGTTCGCGTTCGTGGTCGTCTGTGCCGGAATCCTGGTGTTGCGCTACACGCGGCCGGATCTGCCCAGGCCCTTTCGGACGCCCTTCGTGCCCGTGGTCCCCATCCTGGGCATCTTCGTCTGCACGGCCCTGATGCTGGGCCTTGGCACGGAGACCTGGATACGCCTCATCCTCTGGCTCGCGCTGGGGTTGGTCATCTACTTCGGCTACGGCCGCAAGCACTCCCGCGTGGGGCAAGCGGAGGCGGCGGGGCGGACGGACTCGCGCTGAGCCAGAGGGTCGTCCGCGGCCTCAGTCGTGGAGGGCTACGGGCTTGAAGTGGATGCGCTCCGCTTCCGGGTGGACGAAGAAGGGGCGCACGCGGATGCCGGTGTGCTCCTTCTGGAGCTGCTCGGCGGCGTGACGCAGATCCTGGACCTGCTGCTCCGCGATGAACTCCGGCCCCATCGTTCCGTGACGGGACTGGTAGTAGCCGCAGTTGGCGTGAGCGAGCAGGAGGACCTCCTCGATGTGGTGGCCGATGATGAGGAAGCGTGCCGCGCGGGTGATGGTGTCGCTCTCCAGATAGTCAGCCACCCAGCGGTTGAGGAGCGCGGGACCACCGGGGATGGTCAGCGTATCGATGCGCTCATGGCCCAGGTGGGTGGCGAGGTCCTCCACGGCATCCGTGAAGCGTCCATCCGAGCAATAGATGGCGAGCACCGTCGGATGGTGGTGCTCGTAGCGGTGGCGGGAGACGAACGGCTTCTCGTCGATCATGGCGGCACCCTAGCGGGTTTCACCTCCCAGGGTTCGAGCGGATGCGTGCCTGGCTGTTCCTCCCCGTCGTCCAGGGGGTGGACACAGGCCCGGGGGCTGGGCGGCGCTCGGGGGTGGCTTGAAGGCGCGTCCAGGGGGGCCCACCTGTCTCCATGGTGCCGTGCCCTCGGTTTTCTTTGCGCCCGGCGCAGCAAGGACTCGTGCGATGGCCAGGAAGCCTCGGTTCCCTCGGAAGGTGGATCGCCACGTCTACCCAGGCCCGGAGTACCGCTTCTCGAAAGCGAAGATCGGGCTGACCTATCAGGACTCGAAGCCCGACTTCCCGCGCCAGCCGAACGCGCCAGAGCGCGCGCCCAACGTGCTGCTCGTGCTGCTGGACGACGTGGGCTATGGGTGGTCCAGCGCGTTCGGCGGACGGGTCTCGATGCCGACGGCCGAGCGGCTCGCGCGGAGCGGGTTGAAGTATTGCCAGTTCCACACCACCGCGCTCTGCTCGCCCACGCGGGCCGCGTTGCTCACCGGCCGCAACCACCACAGCGCCGCGTCGGGAGTCATCGGCGAGATAGGCACGGGCTACCCCGGCTACACGGGCATCATCCCCAAGAGCTGTGGCACCATCGCGGAGACCCTCCAACAGAATGGTTACGGCACGGCCTGGTGGGGGAAGAACCACAACGTCCCCGACAACCAGACGAGCGCGGCGGGGCCGTTCGACAACTGGCCCACGCAGCGGGGCTTCGACTACTTCTACGGCTTCATCGGCGGTGAGACGGACCAGTTCCGTCCCGCGCTCTATCGGGGCACGGAGCCCGTGGAGGCCGGCCGGACGCCCGAGGAGGGCTATCAGCTCACGCGAGACCTCGCGGATGACTGCATCGGGTGGATGCGCCAGCAGAAGTCGATTGCCCCACAGCGTCCGCTGTTCCTCTATTTCGCACCCGGCGCGGGCCATGCGCCGCACCAGCCACCACTCGACTGGCGAGGCCGGCATCAGGGGAAGTTCGACCAGGGCTGGGACGCCTATCGCGAGGAGGTGTTCAAGCGGCAGATAGAGCTGGGCGTGGTTCCTCCCGACGCGAAGCTCACCGCGCGCCCCGCGGAGATTCCGGCCTGGGACTCCTTCGACGACGAGCAGAAGCAGCTCTTCAGTCGCATGGCGGAGAACTACGCGGACTTCCTGTCCCACGCGGACCACGAGGTGGGCCGAGTCGTCCAGGCACTCGACGACCTGGGTGAGCTGGAGAACACGCTCGTGCTCTACATCATCGGAGACAATGGCTCGAGCGCGGAGGGCACGCTCACGGGCACCCTCAACGAGATGCTGACGCTGGGAGGGTACGCGCCCGACCTCCAGCAGCTCCTGGACCGACAGGACGAGATAGGCCTGCCGGGCACGTCGCCGCACTACCCGGTGGGCTGGGCCTGGGCGGGCGACACGCCGTTCCAGTGGACGAAGCAGGTGGCCTCGCACTTCGGTGGCACGCGCAACCCGATGATTGTTTCGTGGCCTCGCGAAATCACCGAGGGAGGTGGCTCGCGCTTCCAGTTCCACCACATCATCGACATCGCGCCCACGTTGCTGGAGGTCATCGGCATCACCGAGCCGACGATGATGAAGGGCACGCCGCAGAAGCCCATCGAGGGCGTCAGCCTGGCGTACACCTTCGATGAAAAGGCCGAGGACGCTCCGAGCACGCGGACCACCCAGTACTTCGAGATGTTCGGCAACCGGGCGCTGTATCGCGATGGCTGGATGGCCTCATGCCGACATGGCCGGTTGCCGTGGCAGACGGTGGGAACGGCGGACTTCGCCAAGGACCGCTGGGAGCTTTATGACCTCCGGGGCGACTACAGCCAGGCGGTGGACGTCGCGGCCCGACATCCCGAGAAGCTGCGCGAGCTCCAGGACCTGTTCATGGTGGAGGCGGCGAAGTACGACGTGCTGCCCCTGGATGACCGGTTCATCGAGCGCGCGGACGTCACGCTCCGCCCGAGCTGGTTCTACGGGCGCAAGCGCGTCACGTTCTACTCGGGCATGACCTATCTGCCGGAGGGCAGCGCGCCGAAGACGAACAACATCAGCTACACGCTCACCGTCGGAGCGGACCTTCCCTCGGAGGGCACCGAGGGCGTGCTGGTCTGCGTGGGCGGAGACATGGGTGGTTGGTCGCTGTACGTGAAGGACCGGCGGCTCGTGTACCACTACAACTTCTTCGACGTGGAGCGGCACGAGGCCGTGTCGGACATCGAGGTCCCCACGGGGCGGGTGGAGCTGAAGCTCGCGTTCACCAATGAGTCCGACACGCTGGGCGGCCCCGCGTCGGCACGCATCTTCATCAACGGCAAGGACGTGGGCCACGTGGCGATTCCGCGTCAGTGTCGCGGGCGTTTCAGCACCGAGTGCATGGATGTCGGAATGGACTCTCGTTCGCCCGTGAGCCGCGGGTACCTGGACCGGGGGACGTTCCCCTTCACGGGCCGCATCGAGTACGCCACCTTCGACTTCGACCTGGAGGTCGCCAACCGCGAGCTGACGGCCGAGGAGCGGTTGGAGCAGCACGTCCGACTGGACTGACTTCCACCCGCCGGGAGGGCGACCCATCGCTCGCCCTCCTGGTGGGGTGGCCAGAATCGGGCCAAGGCGTTAGACACGACGACATGTCTTCTTCCAGCCGTGGTGGGCATATCTCGGGGCTGCGACTCGAGCGGGTGAGCGCCTCCCGCCAGTTCGCGGAGGGTCGGTTCCGCAACACCGCGCCCGTGCACCCTGGCATCCAGGGCAACCCCCTGCCGTTGCTCGGCGAGTACTTCTTCGGGGGCGCGCAGCGCACGCCTCCGGGGCCGTTGCCCCTGGAGAACCCGCTGGAAGCCTGGGGACGGAGGCCCGACACCGGCCTGCGGGTGACGTGGCTGGGGCACAGCACGATGCTGCTGGAGCTGGACGGCGCGCGCATCCTGACGGACCCCGTGTTCGGCGAGCGTGCCTCGCCCATGTCCTTCGCCGGGCCTCGGCGTTTCCACGAGGCGCCGGTGTCCCTGGACGCGTTGCCGGAGCTGGACGTGGTGCTGCTGTCGCACGACCACTATGACCACCTGTGCCGGCCCACCATCCAGGCCCTGGCGAAGCGGCGCGTTCCGTTCGTCACGGCCCTGGGCGTGGGGGCCCACCTGGAGGCCTACGGTGTGGCGCCGGAGCTGATCACCGAGCTGGACTGGTGGGAGCGGACCACGGTGGGACCGGTGACACTCACCGCCACGCCGTCGCAGCACTTCTCCGGGCGCGGCTTGGGCGACCGGAACCGGACGCTGTGGGCGTCCTGGGTTCTGGAGGGTGACAAGCACCGCCTCTTCTTCAGTGGTGACACAGGGCTGACGGAGGAGCTGCGCGAAGTGGGGCGGAGACATGGTCCGTTCGACTTGGTGATGCTGGAGGTGGGTGCCTTTCATCCGAGCTGGGGCACCATCCACCTGGGACCGGAGAACGCGCTCAAGGCCCACGAGATGCTCGGGGGCGGCCGGTTGATGCCGGTGCACTGGGGCACCTTCAACCTGGCCCTGCACGCATGGGATGAGCCCGCGGAGACGCTGCTCCGGCTGGCCTCCGAGCAGCAGGTCCGGCTCTTCACGCCTCGCCTGGGGGCCGCGAGCGAGCCCCTGCGCCTGGAGCAGGCCACGCCCTGGTGGCGGGAAGTCTCGGCGGGAGTGCTGGCCCCAGGGCCCGTCCTGGGCGGGTAGGCGGGCGTTCAATCGACCGGGCGGCGGGGCTTCGCGGGACCCCTGAGTCGATGTCTTGGAACGCGGGCGGGGGGATGGGCATCTCTCCCTCAGCAGGTGGATACCACCATGACCATGCCCCTCATCGCGCTCGCGGCTGTCGGTTCAGGTGCGCTGCACGCACTGGCGGGACCGGACCACCTGCTGAGTCTCGCCCCTCTTTCGGTGGGACGTCGTCGGGGCGCGTGGCGGGTGGGGCTGCTGTGGGGATTCGGCCATGGGCTCGGAACCCTGATCGCCGCGGGAGTGCTGCTGGTGCTCCTGTCCGCGGTGCATCTGGAGTCCGTTGATCGCTGGGCCGAACGCCTCGCGGGACTCGCGCTGCTGGGGATGGGCGTCTGGGGACTGCGGCGGAAGCTGGGCGCGGGCGATGAGGCCCTGGCGTCCCGAGGCGTGCTCGCCGTGGGGCTGGTGCACGGTCTGACGGGTGCATCCGCGCTGGTGTTGCTGCTCCCCATCGCGGTGTCGGGCACGGCGCCGGAGCAGGCCCTCTACCTGGGCGGGTTCTCCATCGGCAGCACGATGGCCATGTCCGCGCTCACCGCGAGCATCGCCGCCTTTTCCCGCATCAAGCAGTTCTCCTCCAAGCTGGCGACGCATGTGCCTCGTGTGGCGTCCACGGTCTCCATCCTCGTGGGCAGTGCCTGGATGCTCGGGAGTTTCTGAGCCAGCGCGTGATGTCCTTTGGACATGATTCGGGCCGGACTCCACGCGCCTTGGTGGAGCCCGGCCCATTCACTTCGTGTGTCCGGTGCGTCTCAGTGGACGCGGCCTGGAGGCAGGTTCGAGCGGGGCGGGAAGCCCGGCACGGCAGCGTCCAGGTTCTTCGCGCTGCTCAGTGAGCGTGGCGCGAGGAGGGCCTCGCCCACGGAGCCCGTCATCGCCTGGAAGCCCTGCGGTGCTCCGCACACCAGGTTCTCCAGGTCGTCGTCTCGCCGGCCCAGGTCGTCGAAGACGCGGGTGATGGAGGAGTTCACGGGGTCTGGAGTCGGCGCCTGGCTGACCATGAAGGGCGACGGGCCCGAGGCGCTACCGGCCGAGCGCGGGAAGATGTGGAGGAAGGGGGTCTGCGTCTCCCCCGCGTGGCAGCCGTTGCACGTGTTCAGGGAGAAGCGATGCCGGGCCTCGGGGTCCGCGCCCGGCGCGTCCCAGAAGAAGAAGAACGGCGTGAGCGCGGAGCCCGCCAGGAAGGGCTGTCCCTCGAAGAAGGCCGGCACCTCGTGGGTGCCGTTCATGAGGGGCACCACGTTCTGCTGCACGTAGTTCGACACCAGGGGCGTGCCGGCGTGGAAGAGCTCCGGCGTGAGGGCCACGGGAGCGGGGGCCAGGCCGGTGGGCCCGAAGCGGAACTCGCGCAGCTCCCACAGCGGGTCCAGCGCGTTCTCGTTGGTGCGCACCTGATGGATGGCGCTGCCCATGAAGTGGCCGGGTGCCACGAACGACTGGGTGAAGCGGTCCGTGAGCGCCTGGAGCTTCGTGTTGAACGCGGGTGTGCCGAGGCTCAGCGTGCCCAACTCGTGCCAGTCACGGGCCCAGCGCTGGATGTCCTCCGGCCCATCGCCGGGCAGCATGTACTCAAGGATGACGGTGAACGGCAGCGGCTGGCCCGTGGGCGTGGTGACGCCGAAGACGAAGCGGCCCTCACCCGAGTGCGTACCTTCGCTGCGCAGGTCAATGCGGTTGACGATGGCGAGCAGTCGGAATGGCGCCGTGTTGAAGTCGAGTTGTGCGGTGGGGCCGCCGCTGCGTGCCTCCCACGGCCCGAGCACGTCGGGGCGGATGCGCGTGCGCGCGGCGACGAACGAGGCCTCGATGAACTGGTCCTGCTCCCACGTCTTCAGCCAGTTGCGCACCAGCTCGGAGGGATTCTGCCCGCCGTTCATGCGGCGCATCAGCGTGCCGAACGTCCAGACGCCGTTGCCGGTGGTGCGCACCGGGTCTTCCACCACGGACAGGTCGGTGATGAGCAGCTCGCGGTTCGGCGTCACCTGACACACGCCTGGAGCACAGGCCGTGGATGACTCGCAGCCGTTGACCGTGTTGCCGTCGCAGTCGAAGGTGCCCACCGCGCAGCCGAGGCCACACGTCCCCGCGCCACAGACGCCGCTCGCCGAGGCCGCGCCACCGCACACGGTGCCGCACGCGCCGCAGTTCGCCGCGTCTTCCATCATCGACGTCTCACACCCGTTGCCCGGATTGCCATCGCAGTCCAGGAAGCCCGCGACGCAGGTCTCCGTGAAGGACGTGCAGGAGGACTGATTGCCCGCCGCGTCCCGGACCCTCGCGAAGACGGTGACACCGACCTGGTTGGCGAGCAGCGGCACCATCGCGTTGCCGGCATTGTCCAACGGCACCTCCGTGCCCATGGGCGTGGTGCAGCCCGCGTTCGAGAAGAGGACCACCCGCGTGCGAGGCTCGGCCAGGGTGCGCACCGCGCTGACGAAGGGCGCCTGGGGGAAGGGCACCAGTCCCGGTATGAAGGTGGCCGGCAGCGGCGCGAGGTTGTCGTGCGTGTACGCCACCGTCGGAGAGCAGCCGGAGGTGTTGCCAGCGGCATCCACGGCTCGCAAGGAGAACGTCGTCACCGAGTTGGTCCCCACGGTGAGGTTGATGCTGAAGTTGCCGGTCGTCGCGTTCGCCGTGGTGGTGGTCAGCGGAGTCCCTCCGCAGCTGGAGTTCTGGAAGACGCGGACAAGCGCGCCCGCCTCGGTGCGACCTTCGAGCAGGGGCGTCAACTGCGTTCCCACTCCATTGGGGACGAAGCCGAGCTGGAAGGGCGTGGTGGGGGCGATGTTGTCATGGACATAGCTGATGGCGGCGGAGCACGCGGAGATGTTGCCCACGGCGTCCTCCGCCTTCGCGGAGAAGGTGCTCGTGGTGTTGGCCGTCATGGTGAAGGGGCGGGTGAAGGTGCCCGTGGCGGTGGCCGTCACGCTCGCGAGGGGGCTTCCGGCGCAGCTGCTTCCAGAGAAGAGCCGCACGGTGGCTCCCGCCTCCGTGGTGCCGGCGAGAGTCGTACTGGTCTGCGTGCTGGGAGAGGCCGGCGTGAAGCCCGTGAACACCGGGACGATGGGCGCCACCGTGTCGCGCACGCAGCCGAGCAGCTCCAGCCGCGCCAGGGAGATGACCTCGACCCCGGTGCGAGAATCATTGTCGTCCGTCACGTTCAGCCGGAACTTGCTGAACGTCCTCGGGGTGCTGAGCGTGTACTCGCGCCGCTCCGCGCCCAACCAGTTCATCTCGTCGATGCGCGTGTCCACCGTCACCCACGCGCTGCCGTTCCAGCCCTGGAAGGTCCAGTTCTTCGGCGCGCGCGTGGTAATGTCTCCGTTGGCGTACTTGATGGCGTACCGGCTGACGATGCGAGGACCGTCCGTCCACTCGTAGGCCAACCACGCGGGAGTCTGCTTGATGGCGGAGATCCACATGGATGTTCCGGTGGCCACGCTGTCGAACGCCTTCCAGGCGTCGTACTCCGGCTCCGCGTCGATGACCCCCGAGGCAGTGACGATGCCGGAGGGCGCGGTCGCGCTCGTCATGTCCGGTACCTGGTTGACGCTGGCGGCGCAGGCGCAGTTGTAGAAGCTCAGCTTGCCGATGGAGAGGACGTCCACGCCCGTGCCGGCCGCGTTGTCCTCCGTCACCACCAGGCGGTACTTGCTGTAGGCCGTGGGAGACGCGACGGCGAACTCGCGCTGCTCGGTGCCTCCCCAGTTCGTCTGGAGCGTGCGCGAGTCAATCGTGTTCCACGCGGTGCCGGACCAGCCCTGCAGCGTCCAGTCCCGTGGCGCTCGTGCGTTGAGCGTGCCGTTGGAGAACTTGATGGCGTAGTGCGTGACTGTCTTGGGGCCGTTGAAGAACTCGTAGGTGAGCCAGGCCGTGGCCTGTCCGCTCGCGGAGAGCCACATGGTGGTGTCGCTGCCGTCGAGCGCCATCCAGCCGGGGTTGGACGCACTGAGCTGGCTGGAGCCGATGGCGAGCCCGCTCGGAGCATCGCCGGCCGTCATCGCGGGGATGAGGCTGTCGCCGCAGGTGAGGCCCTGGGTGGCGGCACCCAGCGGCTCGGGAGGGGAGTCAGCGGGCGGCGGGGCGTCCTGACACCCGGGCACGAAGGCCAGGGTGAGGGCGCTCGCCAGGAACAGGCTTCGGATGGATATCGGGCGATGCATGGACACGCTCCTCGCTACGGGCCGCCGGCGAACACCGGAGGCGCTGGAGCACCGTGTCGTAGCGGGACGTGTCGACAGCGAGGGCGGGGATGTGACGGAAGCTCCGGCGCCGGTGACGAGTCGTCCTCCGCGCGGGACGAGCCCGCGGCCGCGCGGGCCTCAAGTGCCCGGGAACAGTCGCGCGTGGACCTCGCGCACGGCGCGCCGCGTGGCGACATCCTCCGTCACCGCGGGCCAGGGTTGCTCCGTTTCCTCCATCCACCAGGAGGCCTGTCCCGGAGGAGACCAACGCTTCCTGGAGAGGACTCGGACGAGGCGCTCGGCGCAGACCTCCGGCGACTCCCAGCCGCGCTTCACGAGCGAGAGCAGCCAGCCCACGGGCCCCGTGCGCGCACCCAGGTCCGTGCGCACGACGCCGGGATGCATCACGAGCACGTCCAGCTCCGGATGTTCGGTGGCGACGTCGCGCATCGCGAGCGCGAAGCCGAGCTTGGTGTCGCAGTAGGTCCGGATGCTGGAGAAGTCCTCACCCATGGGTGTGCGCGCCGCGTCGAACCGGCCCTTCACCAACAGTCCCGCGCTCACCAGCAGGATGCGGCGCAGCCGGCCCGCGTCGAGCAACGCCTGCTGCATCACCCACGGCGCGGCATGATTCACCACGAACGCCCGCTCCAGCCCGTCCGGCGTCAGCTCCCGTCGCGATGGCCACACGCCCGCGTTGTGCACCAGCGTGGACTCGGGGCCCACTACGTCCACCAATCGCCGCCCCAGGTCGCGCGCCGCCGCGAGAGAGGAAAGGTCTCCAGGCACGGCGAGCGCCTGCCCGCCGTCCCGCTGGATGGAGAGCACCAGCGCGTCCAATCGGGCCCGGTCCCGAGCAACCAGGATGAGTCGGTCCTCCGTCGACTTCGCGAGGGCCTTTGCCAGCGCGTGACCGATGCCACGCGACGCTCCAGTGAGGATGAGGTCGGCCATGGACACCAGCCTGCCAGCCCTGTTCATGAATTGGAAGAATATTCCAATTCGAGAGTCTGGGGTTTGATGACCCAAGGAGGGGGCAGCGCATAGGGTAGGGCGATGGGGCCAGCACGACGGGACGGGGTGAAGCGACGCGATGCCTTGCTGGATGCGGCGCTGCACTGCTTCGCGGAGCGGGGCGTTCTCAGCACGGGCATCGAGGAGATTCGCAAGGCCGCGGGGGCGAGCCCGTCGAGCGTCTACCACCTCTTCGACGGGCTGCCGGACCTGACACTGGCGTTGCTGATTCGCACCTTCGAGCGCCTCTTCACGCACCTGTCGGAGCGCGTGTTGCCCACCACCACGGCGGAGGCGGCCGTGGTGGCCTTGGTGGATGGCCACCTGGAGTGGATCTTCGCCCACCGGGATGAAGGGCGCTTCATGTACCAGGCGATGGCGATGGAGCTGGGGACGCACGCTGCGGGAGCGCTCACGGCGCGCAAGGCGGAGCTGCTCGCGCCCATCGTCCAGCACTTCGGGCGCTTCATCGCGGAGGGCTCGCTGCCACCGTGGCCGCCGCTGCTGCTGGATGTCGTGCTGCTCGGCCCGAGTCACGAGGCCTGCCGCCGCTTCCTCGCGGGCGCTCCGCTGGAGCCCTCCTGGATGCGAGGCCAACTGCCAAGGCTCGCGTGGCAGAGCGTCAAGTCCAGGGAGGCTCACGGCTCATGACTGCCAAGGGCTGACGCTTAGCGGCCCAGCAGCACCGCGCGCAGCCACGACGCGAACGCTCCGACGGTCGGCGTCACCTGGGCTTGCGTCCACCGCAACCTGCGCATGTGGCGGCGACTCTTCGCTTCCGCGGGCAGGGGCTCCAGCACCGCGAGCGCTTCGTCACGCTGCTTCTGTCGCGCGAGCAGGAGCGCCAGGTCCAGCTTCACCTCGAACAACGTCGCGTCCAGCGCGAGCGTCTCGCGAAGCAGGAGGATGGCACCAGGCCGCTCGGCCCCGCGACGGAAGTGGAGCCGGCCTCGGAGCAGTGTCTTCACGGCCTCCGCGCGGTGTCCCTTCACGACGTGGAGTTGCGACACCTGTCGCCAGAGGTCCAGCTCCAGGGGAAACAGCTCCGCCGCCTGCGCATAGACGGCGAGCGCCTTGTCCGCGAAACCCTTGTCCAGATGGACCTGGGCCGCCGCGCGGAAGCTCTCCAGCGCGGCCTCCGGCTGCTTCACCCGGGCCAGCAGCGGCGCGAGCTTGCCGAGCACCACCGCGTCCTTCGGCTCCAGCTCCAGCGCCTTCCGGTAACCAGAGATGGCCTTGTTCAGCCGGCCCTTCGAGCGAGCCAGGTCCGCCTCGGTGACGAGCTCCGAACGGGACGGCGGCGTCTTGCTTCCGAACAGCATCGCGACTCCGCATTGAAGTCGCCCCGCGCGCCGAGGGCAACCCCACACGAGCCCTCACGGCGAGACATGTCCGCCAGGTGAAACAGCCGCGCTGGAAGTTTCGACGGGACAAATAGGTGAGCCCGATCAGGGTGTCCTCCTGACCGGGCTCGGGGTGCTGCCATGGATGAGGTCCGCACGTTTAAGACTTCGCCTCAGTCTGATGCCCCGTGTCCTGCGATTGAACGACCGCCGCGCAAGCGAGTGGAGCGGCGGGCTGGAATTGCACCAGCATCTCGGGGAGAAGGGCGAAGGCGGTTGATCGGACCTGCGACAGCGAATGCTGAGTCTGGAGTGAGAATCTGAGCGTGGGGTGCTTCGCGGGCCCGTGACGTCGCTTGCCTCTACCAGTTGGGCTACCCCGCCGCAGGAGTGGATGGCGGGGGCAGGGTTCGAACCTGCACTGAAGGCGACCCGGGAACGCTCGGCATCAACTTGCTGCTGAGTTTGAGCTTGTACTCCGAAAGGACTGCGCGCCGAGTCTAGCTGAAGAGGTAGCCGAGGAGAACCTCGCCCGACTTCAACTCTTCGACCTCCACCGCGTTGGCTTCCTCGCGCGCGAACTTGACCGCCTGCTGAAGCTTCTCCACACGCTCCACCAGCTCATTGACCCGGACGGCGGGGAGAGCGCCCGAGTACTTCACCGTCTTCCAGTAACCGACGACGATGTCCTCGTAATAGACCTCCACCTGGGCGGGGTGCTTCTCGGTGGCCTCGGCCTTCACGTGGTTGCGGGGGACCTTCTTCGTCTTCGCGGTCTGCACCGGCTCGGTGGCCCACAGGCCCTGCGCCGGGTCGGGGACCCAGGACTCCGACGGGTCCAGCGTGGGCAGCTTCTTCACGAAGGTCTGCAGGTCCACCAGCTGCTTCTCCAGGAAGAGCAGGTACGTGGCGGGGGCGCCCTTGAGCAGCACCTTGCCGTCGACACGCACGTCCGCCTTCGCGTGACAGTTGGTGAGGTCCTTGGTGGCGGTGACGTCGAAGAGCCGGGTGAGGATTTCCTTCGTCTTCTTCAGCACGTCGTCGGTGCGCACCTGCACGCGCGTGGACTCGGGAGGGAAGCGCTCACCCTCTTCGTCACGGGGCTGATAGGTGCGGGAGATGCCGTTGAGCAGCTGCGGCTTCTGGAGGTCGTGGTGGGCCTGCGTCAGCTCCTGCTGGGAGCGGTTCTTGACGCCCTTCTCGACGGCGATGATCTGATTGAGCTTGGTCATGATGTTCGTGTCTTCGAATTTTTGAGTTGGGGGCCCAGGACGGTTCGCTCGGAGCGTACCTGACGCGGACCCGGATTCTCAGTCGGGCTTGCCGTAGCCCACGAGCGTGTCGTCCTCGAACTCCGCCACCCATCCTCCAGGGAGGGCGAGCGCGGACAGCAACGCGGGGCGGCGACGCAGCAGGGCGTACACGGGGAAGGTCTCGAAGGTCTCATCGCCGGGCGGGCCGGGTGGGACGATGAGCCAGCCGGAGTCGGTGCCCTCGGGGGCGCGTGCGCGCGCCATGGCGACCCGGGGGCTCCTGTCCCAGCCGGGCACGGCCGCGACCTTGTCCCCGTAGCGAGGAAACAGGGGCTCGGTGCCCACCGTCTGCGTCGTCTCGAGCATCCGCCCCTGGACTCGCAGCGTCACGGTGATGTCGTCGCGCCAGTCGGTCAGCGGGTTGCCGTCGAAGTCGGGCTCCGTCACCACCAGCGAATCTCCGCGCGGGTCCAGGCGCAGGTTGGACCAGCCGAAGCGCAGCGTGCGTCCGGGGATGAGTCCGCCGGGAGGCAGGCGCTCGAGCACGCTCAGCACCCACTCCGCCTGTTCCTCCGCGTCGTCCGTGCACATGAGCACCACGTGCACCCCGTGCAGGTGTCGCTCCAGTCGAAGCTGTCCCATCTCCATCCCTCCCGCCGCTGTCTCGCGTCCACCGCGAAGCCGCCCGGCAGCATGTCGCGAACCCTGGCGACGAGGAAGCACGGCGATGGGCGGATTACCGCCCCTGGAACACGGGAGGCCGTCGCGCCGCGGCGGCGGCGAGTCCTTCGCCCAGGTCTGAGCTGCCGTAGCTCTCCGCCTGGAGCCGGGCCTCTTCCGCCAGCGCGCGATGGAGCCCCGCGCGGTCCAGGCCGAGCCGCTGCTTGAGTCCCCGGGTCGCGAGCGGAGCGTTCGACGCGATGCCCGTCGCGAGAGCGCGTGCGCGGGTCCGGGTCTCCGTGGCGGGGGTGGCCTCCAGCGCGAGCCCGAGCCGCACCGCCTCGCGGCCATCGAAGCGCCGCCCGGTGAGCAGCAGCTCCGCGGCGCGCTGCGGGCCTGTGCGCAGTGGCACGAGCCACGTGGCGCCCATGCCGGGATGCAGGCCGAGCTGCACGAAGTTGAGGGCGAGCTTCGCGTCCTCGGAGACGATGCACATGTCGCACGCGAGCGCGACACACAGCCCCGCGCCAATGGCCGCGCCCTCCACCGCCGCCACCGTGGGGACGGGCAGGTCCAGGATGCTGAGATAGCGTGAGTAGAAGTCGAGCATGAAGACGCGGGCCTCCTCGAAGGAGACCTGGCGCAGTCGCTCCAGCATCAGGAGGTCGCCGCCCGCGGAGAACGTCCCGCCCGCTCCGGCGAGGACGACGGCGCGCACGTCCTCCCGCCCACGCAGCTCTTCCACCCGCGCACGAAGCGCATCCCCCAGCTCGGGAGTCATCGCGTTGCGGCGCGCGGCATCGTTCAGCGTGAGCGTGGCGACGCCACCTTCAAGGTCGAGCAGCACGCCCGTGGCCTGGACAGTCATGCGCGGACTGTAGCCGCATCCGCCCTCGCGCTCGGCGGAAAGGGCATTGTGAGCGCGAGGGCAGGGGCCTTCCGTCTAGAACGCCCGATTCACGGCGTACCCGCAGATGCGGTGCTCGGCCTTGTACGTGTTCGGGCCGGGAATCCCGTCGATGGGGCCCGTGTAGCCGAACCCCCGGCCCACCGTCTGGACGCGCTGCCAGTAGATGGCGCCTGGGATTCCGTCTTCTTGCGCGGAGGTGCGCGGGCCGCCCCGACGGTTGAGCTCGCGCGCCGTGATTCTCACGCGAATCTTCTCCGTGTTCGGTCCGGTGACACCGTCGATGGGACCCGTGTAGCCGAAGTCCCGCCGCCCCACCGTCTGGATGCGCTTGTAGTAGATGGGCCCGGGGATGCCGTCGTCCTCCGTCGACGTCCGAGGCAGACCTCCGCCACCGGGCAGGGGGCCATGGTCCGGGATGACGCTGCCCGCGTAGTCCAGCGACCAGCCGAGATATCGCGCGCCGGACTGCGCCGAGTACCCCGACACGCTGTTGATGCCAATGGCGTTGCCCCAGCTCTCCGCGAGCTTTCGCGTGGCCATGAAGACCGTGGTGCCACCGCCGTTGAGGTCCAGGCCCACGTGGCCGAACGAACCGATGTCCCACCAGTGGAAGGCCCCTGCGGGAGCCTGCGAAGCGGCGTAGGGCTGCCGGGTCGACGCGTGATAGGCCTCGATGGCCGAGGGCCGCGCCGAGGACTCCGGGAACTGTCCGAAGCGCCACATCAGCGAGCCGCACCATTGGTCCCACGTGCCGCCATCCCGCGTGGGATGGGCCGCGGCGTAGTTGCGCGCCCGGTTGTAGATGGCGGTGTTGAGCTCGGCCGTGCTCGTGTCGAGCGACTCGGGCGCGTCCGTCACCCCTTCGCCCTCACCACCACAGGCGGAGAGCCCCACGAACAGCAGGGCGAGGAGCCACATCTTCCGTTTCGTGTGCATCTTTCTTCTCCAGGCGGGGTGTTCCCGCGAGCGGTTCTCGGGCCGTGCACGGCGGGCCTGTCGCACCGCGATTCGACCCGGGGTCCACACGTTGTCGGGCCGGGGATGTCCGGAGTTTCCGAAGAATCGGAATTTAAGAAGTGGCTGTCTTCATCCGCGTGTGGGTGTTTTCAGGAGGGCGCGGAGGATGGGCACGCCCGTGGCGCGCCGGCGCGTCTCGCTGTCGGTGTAGCGGTTTCCCGGGGGAGTCTCCCGGCCGAGGGCCCTGTTGAGGGTCGCGAGCTTCCGTCGCGGTCGTAAAGTTGGATTGGTTGTGATTGCCTTGGAGAAGCGTGTCTGGTTGGTGTACATGGGCGCGGGCGTGGCGGGTGGTGTCTGTCTTGCTGCGCCATTCCTGGCGTGTGTACTGTCTTTTGTATGACAAGGAAATCCGCCGTGGTGTCTTTCATTCTGCTGCTGGGCGTGGTGGCGACTCCCGCCTGGGCGCAGGTCCAGATGATCTCCATCTCGGTACCGCCGACGATCACGACCCCGCTCTCGGGCTTCAACGTCCAGTACTCCATGGCCGGCAGCAAGTCAGGCGTTGGAGCGGCGGTGGCGCAGTTGAACTTCTATTTGTCGGCCACTGCGAATGGCAGCAGCGGCGTCTACCCGCTGTTCACCACGCAGATCGCGCTCCGGGGAAGTGGACTTGGACCCTATCTGCCGCCGGTGGGAACCCAGACGCAGTTCATCTCCCGGTTCTCCATGCCCGCCAACACCGTGGCCCAACTGGAGTTCATCTCCAACGGGTGTCAGCCATCGACCTGGTATGTCCTGGGCCGCGTGGACCTCACCGGCGTGTTGAGCGACAACAGCCTGCTGGGCACCACGAAGCCGCCCGACTTCTTCTTCACGGCCGGCACGCTCAGCCCGGGCACCATCCAGCCAGGAGGCTCCGCCGACCTCTCCTTCGAACTCTTCACCCGCTGCGCGGCCCCCTCGGCCACGCACGTGGGCGTCTTCCTGACCGACCCGGACTTCCAGATTCTGGAGGGCATTGGCGCCATTCCCATCAGCGCGGGCGCGGGGACGTGGTCCTTGCCGCCCACCACCATCACCTTCTCGCCGACCATCGCTCCGGGCAGCTACCGCGTCGTGGTGCTGGCGGACGTGGATGGCGTCGTCGCGGAGAGCGACGAGAACAACAACGGCGGGTTCTTCGAACTCGAGGTCACCGCCGCCGCGCTGGCGTCAGATGCCGCGGCTCGGCCCCTGGAGCCCGCGCCTCCGGTGCCGTTCGATGGGGCCTCGGTGCTGTCCGACCTTGAAAGCGGGGCTTCGAGCCGCCGCGACATCGTGTCGTTCTGACCGGAACCAGGACCCGAGCCCGGTGCCTTCCTCACGAAAGGAAGGCGCCGGGTGGGTGTCAGTAGATGGTCAGGGAGAGCTCGTCGCCGGGCCGGACGGACATCTCCTGCTCGCTCTCGAAGCCACGCTCGCTGCCCAGGCTCTTGTGGCCCAGGGTGCCGATGATTTCGATGCCGAAGCGGATGCGGTCCGTGTTGCCCACCATGTCCGGGGGCAACACGAAGTTGCGCGTCGACATCCCCGGCACGGTCCCCAGCCGCATCCGCCGTGTCCCCGTCAGCGCGTAGAGGTTGACGTCCACGAGCTTCCGGCTCTCCACCGCCACCGTTGTCTTGGGGGGCGGAGGCTGGTTGGGGTCCGAGGCGGCCCCATGGGCCCCTCCACACGCTGAAGCCACGGCGACGAGCACGAGCAGCAGGGCGGCCTGGGTACGCATGGGACCTCTCCTCCGAGGGTGTTGGGGACTACCGGGGTGGCGCGACGCTCGTGGAGCCTTCTGCCCGGAGCGACTGGGTGGCCAGGCCGGACATGCTCTCCGCCAGCGACTGGACGGAGCGGGTGGCCTCCTGCGTCTCCTGAACCGTCTTCAGGGTGCGCTGCATCTGTCCTGACAGCTCCTGGATGGCCATGGCCATCTGCTGGGTGCCGGAGTCCTGCGCGCTGACGGCGGCGGTGATCTGCCGCATGCTCGCGCTGGAGTCGCCAATGAGAATGGCCAGCTCCTGGAACTGGGCGCTGGACGTGCGCACCGCATCCAGGCTCTGCCGGACGCGCTCGTCGCCCTTCTCGCTGAACTGGGCCGCCTCGCGCATGCTGGCGCTCACGCCGTTGAGCACCTCGCGGATGCGGTGCGTAGCGCGGATGGACTGGTCCGCCAGTCCTCGCATCTCCCGCGCCACCACGCCGAAGCCCCGGCCGCTCTCGCCGCTGCGCGCCGCCTCGATGGCCGCGTTGATGGCCAGCATGTTGGACTGGTCCGCCAGGTCCTTCACCGAGTCGACGATGCCGGACACCTCGCGCGTCCGCTCGTCGAGCGCGAGGATGCGGCGGGCCATCTCCGACACCTCGTTGCGAATCGCCGCCAGGTCCGCCAGCGTCCGCTCCAGCGCGGCGCTGCCTTCGCGGCCCACCTGCTCGGCGCCTTCCGCGGACGCGGCGAGCGAGCTGGCCTTCTCCGCCGTCATCTGCGACGAGCGGCGGATCTCCTTCACCGTCTGCTCGGCCTCCTGGAGCGCCGCCGCCTGACGGCTGACGCCCTCGGTCTGCTGGTCGCTGGTGGAGCGCAGTTGCTGCACCACCGTGGCCAGCTCACCGGCGCCGGTGCCCATGCGCCCCGCCAGGTTGCGCACCTCCAGCTGCCGCTCCTCCAGTTGCCGGGTGTGGGCCTCCAGCGAGCGCACCACCTCCATGGAGCGTCGCGCGACGATGCCTATCAGCGACAGGGTGAGCGCCAGGTATCCCCAGTGCGACACGTTGCCCAACGAAAAGCTCAGCACGCCGATGACGGGCAGCACCGTGAGCGCGAGGAAGAGCACGAGCCCCGACATGCCTCCCACGAAGATGCGGGCGTCGGGGTTGCCCCGCCACGCCTCCGCCGCCGCCACGCTGAAGCAGATGAGCAGCATGATGAAGGAGAAGGGCAGGAAGGGCACCAGGATGCGCTGCGCGGTGCCCAGGTCCAGCAGGGCGGACAGGGCCGCCACCACGCAGAGCGCCGTGTAGCCCATCGCTCCAATGCGGAACCAGCGCCGCTGGTTGTTGAGGATGGCGTCGGACACGAACTCGATGAGGCCCGACACGAGCAGGAAGATGCCGAGCACCGTGAAGCGCGTCGCGGTGATGGGCGCGTCCCAGAGCGCGTTGGGCATGCCGCTCAGGCCCAGCAGCACGAAGCCGCCGCTGGCGGAGAACACCGCCAGGCCCGCGAGCATCCGCCGACGCCAGTGCATCAGGAACGCTCCACCCGAACCCACCGCCACCGCCAGCAGCAGCATGCCCATGACGAACGGCGCCTGTCCCTCGCGCGTCACCTTGGCGAGCAGTTGGTGCCGCGAGCCGATCAACGCGCCCTGTGCCACGCCGATGTTCGGGTTGCTCGACTGGACGCGCAGCAGCAGATGTCCACCCAGCGCGGCGCGCGGCACCGGCACGACATGCCAGGCCATGTTGTCGGACAGCTCCGCGCCAGACGTGTTCAGTCGCCCGCTCACATAGACGCGCTGACCGTTGGCGTAGGCCTCCACGGCGTTGGTGACCTCACCCAGCATGACGGCGGGCTCGGCCCACGGCCCCTGGGGCAACGGGATGCTGACCCACAGAAAGACGTGGGTGCCGCGTCCCGGTGGCGGCTTGAGCGCCTCCATCGTGCGCCAGTCCTCGGCGACGTTGGCCGTCTGCGCCCACAGGGGAAGTCCATCCGCGCCTTGGGGCGAGTCACCCCAGCGGTAGCGCCATCCCTCCAACAATGGGATGGAGGAACTCGCCTCCTCGGCCGCGCGGGCCGTCGGTGCATGCACGAGCGCCATGAACAGCGCGCAGCCCAGCAGGGCCAGACGCGCGACTCGGCGCGACGGTGCGTGACGCCTCGCGATGGAGTCGCGCGGGGCAAGGCTGTCGAAAGGTGTCGGGGAGGGGCGGTAGGCAGCCATGAGGAGGCCAATGCTCGACTGGCGGCGCATGACTGTAAATAGGTCTGCATCCCCTGACATGTAGGAAAGGTTTGGGAAGGGCCTCTGGGAGCCGGGGAGTGAGCCTTTTCCGACGCGCCACGGCAACATTTGGGAGGGGCGGTTGTGACCCAGGTGCACTTGTCACGAGACATCGTGTCAGGAGCGGGGGAAATCGGGCACCGGGCCGGGCGGGCCGTCGTGGACGGCTCGCCCGGTCTTCCGCCTCGCGGGCCTGCTCCGCGCGCCTCAGAACGTGCGGAAGACGCCGCGCACGCCCAGGGTGAAGAGTGCATGGAAGCCGTCGTCCACGGCGGAGACGGGGGAGGTCTGCCCGGGCAGGCCGGCGATGCTCAACGTCTGGTCACCCGTGCGAACGGTGTAGCTGCCCAGCGACGCGGTGACGATGGGCCCGAACGCGACGTAGCGCGTGAGCCGCACGTCGCCTCCGGCGCTGAGGCGGATGAAGGTGGGGCCCCGGTCCGTCACCTGGGTGTCGATGTTCGCGGCCACGGTGCCTCCGCCGGGCACGGGCACCTGGGTGGTGCCCTCCACGTGGCTCTTGAGGAACTCCAGGCCCACGGCCAGCCCCACCCACGGGTCGAAGCCCGACTCCGGATTGAAGTGGAAGCGGCCCTCGGGGCCGAAGCGCCATTGGGAGTTGTTGCAGTCGAACCCCTCCGGACAGGAGATGTCGTTCGTCTTGGTGAAGACCTTCTCCCAGCTGCCCCAGAGCCCCGCGTAGAAGCGGGGGTTGAAGCGATAGCCCAGCTCCAGCATCAGTGGCAGGGAGGCGTTGGCGGCGTCGGTGATCTTCAAGTCCTCCCGGGTCCCCGTGCGCGACGTGCCGTCCTTGTAGACGTAGCCCGCGCCCAGGCCCAGGTTGATACCCACCGCCAGTTGGGGGCCGGCCATCCCGTGCTCCGCGCGGACATCCATCTCCACCGGCTCCACCGGGCTCGACTCGCGCGTCTCCGACTCCTGCGCCACCGCTGTCCCGGAGACTCCCAGGGTGGCGATGACAGATAGCGTCCAGCAGTGCCTCATGGCCATACGTGCTGCCCTCCAATGCGATTTGCGGGGTGGACGTGGAAGTGACCAATCAGGGAGGGCTCCGTGAAGCCGACTCCAGGGCCGAGCGTCCGGGGACGACACAAGCGGACTCCGGGTGTTGGCAGCCCATCACCCCGGGGCAGCAAGGTGTCCGCGCGGAGGCATGCGACGTGTCCTGGGGCGGATGCGAGGGATTGGGTGGAGTCGCGCGCCTGGCGCGCCGCCCGCTCTGCCTGGAGCGTGGCATCCCCAGGTTGCCCGTGAGGGACGCCCGGCGACGGGACCACGAGGGGCGCCAGAGGGGTGGCATGGAACACGCCAGGACGAGCCGCCGGAGCTGGATGGACACGCTGCTCGGCAAGCCCCTCACGACGGCGCAGGCGTCACACGAGCAGGTGGGCGTGCTCGCGGGCGTGGCACTCCTCGGGCTGGATGCGCTGTCGTCCGCGGCGTATGGCCCCGAGGCCGCGCTCACGGTGCTGCGCCCGCTGGGCCCCACGGGCGTGAAGCTGCTGTTGCCCATCACCGCGTGCATCGTCGGGCTGCTGGTGGTGGTGGCGTCCTCCTACCGGCAGACCATCGCAGCCTACCCGCGCGGCGGTGGTGCCTATACGGTGGCGCGAGAGAACCTGGGCCGTCGGGTGGGGCTGCTCGCGGCGTCCGCCCTGCTCTTGGACTACCTGCTCAACGTGGCGGTGGGAATCTCCGCGGGCGTGGGCGCCATCGTCTCCGCCTTCCCCGCGCTGCGGCCGCACACGCTGGGGCTCGCGCTGGGGTTGCTGGGCCTGCTCACGCTCGTCAACCTCCGAGGCGCGCGGGAAGCCGGGGCCTTGTTCCTGTTGCCCACCGCGATGTTCATCGGCTCGCTCTTCATCCTGCTCGCCGTCGGTGCGTTCCGGGCCTTCGCGCAAGGGGGCGCTCCGGCCAGTGACATCCCTCCGCCAGCGCTGCCCTCGCCCTCGGCGAGCGTGGGCTTGTGGCTGGTGCTGCGGGCCTTCGCCAGCGGCTGTACGGCGATGACGGGCGTGGAGGCGGTCAGCAACGCGGTGCCGGTGTTCCGCGCGCCCTCCGTGCGCCGCGCCAGGCTCACGCTGTCGCTCATCATCCTCGTCCTCGTGCTGCTGCTGCTCGGCGTGTCCGCGCTGTGCCAGGTCTATGGCGTGGGCGCGACGGCGCCCGACGGCCCGGGCTACCAGAGTGTCCTGTCCCAGTTGCTCGCGGCGGTGACAGGGCGGGGTGTCTTCTATTACGTCGCGATGACGTCCATCCTCGGCGTGCTCGCGCTGTCGGCCAACACCAGCTTCGCGGGCTTCCCTCGCGTGTGCTGGCTCCTGGCGTTGGATCGCTATCTGCCCGTGGCCTTCGTGCACCGGGGACGCAGGCTGGCGTACTCGCGAGGCATCCTGTTGCTCGCGGTGCTCGCGGGGTTGCTCATCCTCGCCTCGGACGCCATCACCGACCGGCTCATCCCGCTGTTCGCCATTGGCGCGCTGCTCGCCTTCACCCTCTCGCAGACGGGCATGGTGGTGTACTGGACGCGCCGCCGCGAGGCGGGGTGGCGGTGGCGCCGCGTCCTCAACGGCGTGGGTGCGCTGCTGACGGGGCTTGCGCTGGCCATCGTCATCGTCGCCAAGTTCACCCATGGCGGCTGGGCCGCCGTGGTCATCATCCCGCTGGGCGTGCTGCTGTTCAGTCGCGTCCACAAGGCCTATCTGCGCGTGCGCGAGACGACAGGGCTTCAGCGGCCCATGGCGGTGGACGCGCGCGGGAGCATGGTGGCGGTGGTGCCCATGAGCCGCTGGTCCCACGCGTCGGAGACCGCCCTGCGGTTCGCGCTGGGGCTCTGCCATGACGTCCGCGCGGTCCATGTGCGCACCGACGAGGACGAGGCCGCTCCGGGCGCCCTGGCCGAACAGTGGGCCGCGCTCGTCCAGGAGCCCGCGGTGCGGGCCCGCCTCCAGGTGCCGAGGCTGGACGAAGTCCCCTCGCCCTACCGGGGGCTCGTGCAGCCCCTGCTGGACTACGTGGACGGACTCCTCGCCGAGGACCCGCACCGCACGGTGGCCGTCGTCCTGCCGGAGCTGCTGGAGCGCCGGTGGTACCGGGCTGTCATGTATGGGCGCCGCTCCGAGCTCCTGCGCAGCACCTTGATGCTGTCCGGAGCCCGGCGCCTGGTGGTCATCAGCGTGCCCTGGTACCTGCGCACCGAGGACCAGTCCCAGCCCGGCTCCGCCCTCGGGCCCGTCGCGGAGTCAGGGCCCGTGGCTCCTTCCTGAGCACCCGACACGGAATATGTGTTTTGACTGGAATTGTTGCAGGGCTCTTTTGCCAAAAATTTCCGTGTAGGTTGTTTCCCTCGCGTCCTGGCCCGCAGGCGGTGTTGCCCTGGGGGGCGGGTGTCGAGCCCTTCATCGGGCAGACAATCACTCTCGGGCACCCATCATCCGAGAATGTCTGTCTGTTCATGCCGCGTGTTCATCACACGCCGGGACTGAAGGGCATTCGCAGGCGTCACCGGGAATAGTTTGTGAACCAAGCCAAAGCGGGCACCTTCCGTGCAGGGCGTCCGGCGTCCCTGGCCGTAACCCCCAAGGGCGCGGAGGCATAAAGATGAATCGCAGATGGTTTGGAGTCCTGCTCGGTGGCGCGTTATGGGCCCCGGGTGTCTGGGCTCACGATTTCCGAGCGGAGAAGCTCGTGAATGGCGTGAAGCAGGCCACGATCATTACCTATCCGAACACGCTGAACTTCACGTTCAGCGCGACGAACATCCATCCGACGCTGGAGTCGATTCTCCTCCTGGCGGCAGACCCGCTCCTGACCGCGTGCACGCTCGACCCCACGCCGCCGCGGACGGTCCCCGTGGGTGGCAACGTCACGTATCAGTGCTCATTCCCCGTGCCCAGCTACGAGGCCTGCATCGCGCTGGGCGCGCTGGACGCCAATCCTTCCACACCCAGCGAGGAGGCCTCCTTCACGAACGTCTTCAGCATCGGCTGGGACAGCGGCTCCGCCCAGGACGGCGTCAACGTGCTCTGCGCCCAGGAACGCATCCTGTCGTGTGACGACACGGTCTACATCTCGACGGCGTCTTCCTCGAGCGCCGGGCTGCCCGTGGGGCCGTCGCGTCTGTACATCTTCGACCCTGGCACGGCCACGCTCGCGCTCCAGGGGGAGACCTCGCTGCCGTACAATGCCCTCGCCTTCAACCATGTCGACGGCTTCCTGTATGCCATCAGCTCCGACGGCGTGGTCCAGCCCAGCTTCATCCGGGTGGACGCCAATGGCTCGTCCGATGTCATCGCTCCGCTCGCCACGGGGGCCGCGAACACGGCGCTCTGGGGCGCGGGCGCCGTCCTCCAGGATGGCTCCTATCTCGGGTTCGAAATCACGAGCAACCACCTGGTCCGCATCAACACCGCCACGGGCGCGACGCTGTCGGATGTCGTCGTGGGCACTCCCGCGACGTTCCGGGTCGCCGACTTCGCGGTGAACCCCATCAACGGCCTGCTGTATGGCTTCAACAGCGCCACCCAGCGCGTCACCGTCATCGATCCGGTGCTGGGCACCCACCTGGACTTCCTCCTCCCGACACTCATCAACGGTGTGCCGTCGGTGGGCAACTCCATGGTCTCCGCCTTCTTCACGGTCTCCGGATCGCTGTTCTTCTACGGGTCCACCAACGCGAACGTGAACCTCGCCAACACGTTCTATTCAGTGAACCTGGTCACGGGAGCGCTGACCACTGTCACCACCGGCCCCGCCACGCAGTTCGCGGACGGCGCGACATGTGCTTTCAACCTGCCTCCTCCCGTGGGCAGTGAGGAACAGCCTCCGATGCTGACGCGGGACCACGGCTTCTATGGCTCTAGCGAGGACGCCCTGAGCGAGTGTCTGGCGCCGGGCCCCATCTCGCTGGGCAACCTGGGCAAGGTCACGACGACGGAGACCGCGCTGGGCATCCTCTGGGCCAACCCGGCCATCTCGCAGGGCGGTGCCATCCGCTCGGACTTCGAGTCCCTCAAGGTGAAGGTCGCTCGTGAGTTGCTGACGGCCACGTGCAACGAGCGGTTCTTCGGCACCCAGGCTCCGGCGCTGACGGGCCTGGAGGCGTGGGTTGCTCCCAACCCGATGTTGCTGGAGCAGGCGCTGGAGCAACTGGAGAAGCACAACCGCTCCGGTCAGCGCAGGGCGGTGCCGCTGAGCAAGAAGATCTGGAAGATGGATCCGCTGCTGGGGCAGGAGCGGGCCGTGGAACCGCAGTACTGAAAGGGGGGATGACATGATGACGAATTCAAGGTGGATGGCCCTGTCCGGGATGTTCGTGGCGCTGACGCTGAGCGCGTGTGATGGAGGCGGTGGACCGGACCCGATCGTGGTGCCCGAGGGCGACCGCTTCGAGCTGCGGCTGCTCGGTCAGGATGCGGAGCTGTATGAGAAGGCGCTGCTGGGCGTGGGGCGCATCGAGGTGATTGCGCAGGGCAAGTCGATTCCGTTCCAGCTCGCCGCGTCCGCGCGCTCCATGGACCTGGCTCAGACGGACCACGCCTATCTGCTGGGGTACTTCTACCTGCCGGCGGAAGCGCAGTCGGCGGACGTGCGCGTGCACTTCGATGACGTGGGGGCCTTCCGGGAGTCCGGCGCGCCGGGTCTCATCAACGCTCGCTCGGGCTCCATCCTGTTCACGACCAAGCGCGCGGAGCTGGAGAAGCGCAAGCACGTCGTCATCCAGTTGCACCTGAAGGACAGCCTCTTCCAGGGCCGAGGCGCCAAGGTCCTGCTCCCCTCGACGTTCATCGTCCACTGAGGGCGGGAGGGGCGGGGGCCCTTGGGGCTCCCGCTCCATTGGAGAGAGAGTCATTCTTCGATGTCGGACCTTGAGCATGCTCCCCGTGCTCGAGGTTTGGGCGCCCCTGCGTCAGCGTGGAGGGGCGCGTCTTCTTTTGTCGCGGCCCGCGAGGATGTGAAGGCACAGACGATGCTCGCGGTGTGAGGCCCCCGCCTTACAGGCCGAGCGCCACGCCTACCACGAGCCCGAGCAGGGTGGCTCCGACGACCATGAGGCTCTCCTTCATGGCCGAGCGGCGGCGGGGCAGGGGCGGCGGAGGCGCCACCGGTACAACCGGCGCACGCTCATCCACAGGCGCGAGATTTGGCGCAGGCGCGGCGTTGAGCTGCGGCGCAGGCGCAGCGTTGGGCTGAGGCGCGGCGCTGGGCTGAGGAGCTGCGTTGGACTGAGGCGCGGGCGCGCAGTCGAGCAGAGGCGCAGGCGCGGTGTCGAGCTGAGGCGCGGGCGCGGCGTCGAGCGGAAGCTCATGCGCAATGTCGAACTGAAGCTCAGGCCCGGCGTCGATCGGAAGCTCAGGCCCGGCGTCGAGCTGAACCGCGGTCTCAGTCCGGGGTGGGGTGGCCCATGGCCTGAGCGCTCGTGCCATCTCCTCGGCATCAGCGAAGCGCTCCGCGGGCTTCTTGTGCAGCGCACGTGCAAGCACTTGCGAGAAGTCCTCGGGCACGTCCGCCCGAATCGCTGAGGCGAGCGGCGGCACCCGCTCCACGATGGCGGAGAAGAGCGCCACCGTGTCGGCGACGTCGATGGGCTGCTTCCCCGTCACCATCTGGTACAGACACGCACCCAGCGAGTAGAGATCCGCGCGCGCGTCAACGGGCTGGCAACGCACCTGCTCGGGCGCCATGAACGACGGCGTCCCCACCCAGGCTCCCGCCTCCGCGCCCACCGCCGAGGCGTCGTCCTCGTGGAGCAGCCTCGCCACACCGAAGTCCAACACCTTCACCTTGTCACCCGTCTCGCTCGAGACGATGAAGAGGTTGTCCGGCTTGATGTCGCGGTGGATGACCCCAGCGCGATGCGCGGTCTCCAGCGCGGACAACGTCTGCAGCGCGATGGCCACCGCGCGCGCGACGGGCAGGGGACCCTGCTGCTTCAGCAGGAGTCGGAGCGTCTGACCCTGGAGCAGCTCCATCACCATGAACGGAGGCTCGTCCGGGTTGCACTGGAAGTCCTTCACCTCGACCAGGTGCGGGTGCTGGAGCCCCGCGATGGCGCGCGCCTCCCGACGGAAGCGCGCGAGCACGGCCTCGTTGTCGAGGAGGTGCTGCTGGAGCACCTTGATGGCCACCGCGTCGGTCTCGTCGAGCTCCGCCGCCTCGTAGACGATGCCCATTGCCCCCACGCCAATCCTCTGGCGCAGCTGATACTTCTGACCCAGCAATGTCCCGACCGAAGCTGACGAGCGGCTCATGAATCAACCGGTATACCCAAGCCGCCCACATGGCGAGGGGTATCCGCCTGATGACGTATGTTTCAGTCGTTGATACCGGGAAATCTCAGACGAGCCCGAGGTACCGAGCCTGTTTCATGCGCGGAGGTTTCCATGAATATCTCGCGTCGTGAGCGAATGGTTCTTGGCGCGCGAGAGCCTGCTCCGTATCGAGTACCGGGACACTGGATTCAGAAGGTGACGCCCAGGCGAACCAGGTCCAGGTCCAGGTCGGTGATGGCGCGGTCCGTGCGGTCCTCCGTCATGGGATTTCCATACTGGAAGCTCACGTCGATGGCCTTGCGTCGCTGGTTCACGCTGTAGCCCATGCCGAGTCCGAGCATGGGCTCGAAGAAGAACCCAGAGCGTCGCGTCACGACGCGGTAGCCCACGTCCATCCCCAGGGTGACCTGGAAGCCATGTTCCTGCTCATACGTCAGCGCGGAGGCCCTTCCGAAGGGACGGAAATGCTGGCTGTCAAAGGTCCACATGCCGCTCAACCTGGGCTGGAAGAAGAAGCCCTGCCCACGAGCCCTGGGCGCGGGCTTCCACGCCAGGCCCAGGGTGACCTTGAGCTGCCGTATCGTGTCGCAGCGCATGGACTCGCGGTTGCAACTGTTGCGCGTCAGCATGGGCGTGACTTCGAGCACCCCCGTGGTTGTCTCCGAGAAGCTCCGGCCCACGCCAATCGGCACGGCGACGTGGAGCCGCTCCGTCATCGGCCCTCCCAAGAACAAGAAGGCGTGCGTCACGGGCGACAGCCAGATGGAGGTCTTCGGAATGGCCGCCGTGGACTCGGCCTGGGGCCTGGGGGACTCCGCCTGGGCACGAACCGCCGGGGCGAGGAGGAGCAGCGCGACGAAGGCGAGGCGAGTCAGACAGTCGCTCCTGTGGCTGGGTGGCGATTGTCTCCAAGCAACACCCATGCCTCGCGACGCCCCTCGCTTTTCCCCGGAGTCGCGGGAGTGGGCGAGCAGCCATCGCGACAGGATTGTCAGCACTCCCCACACCACGAGTTCCGGGCAGCGATGTCGCGGTGGCGGATGGACGGGCTCCAAATGAAAGGGGTTGGACGGCTCGAGCCATCCAACCCCTGTGCTTCATCTCCGGTGCGGCTCAGCGGGCGTCTAGAAATCCTTGACGCGATCCGCGAGGTCCGCGTTGTCGACGAACGCGTTGGTGTTGCCCTGGATGTTGGCCACGCGGCGGTTGCGCTCGATCTCCGCGGTGTCCACTCCGTCCAGCTTGTTCCACGCCTTGAGGGCGGCTTCCTCGTCGGCGGGAATGGGCTTGTTGTACGTGGACGAGAAGTAGAACATCGCGCGCGCCACGTTGCCCTTGTGGGAGTCGGGCGGCTCGAACACGGTGTTGCCCTTGGCGTCCGTGCCCAGCTTGGCGCCGTTGTGGCTCCACTTCACGTTCACCACTTCGCCGAACGGGAAGCTGCTGCGCCGCGAGTTGGCCTTGCTGTCGGTGGGGAACAGGTGGTGCAGGTCGCTCTTGGCGGCGCCCGTGGCACCCTTGGACTGCGGCCAGGTGTGCTCCACGTTCATCACGGAGCTGTTCGGAATCTTCCCGCCCTTGACCTCCACGCCCGTGTAGACGCACTCCACGTTGCCGGCGGCGTTCACGTCCAGGCTGGAGAAGATGATGTTGCGCGCCTCGTTGTAGCTGACCACCTTCTTGCCGGAGGCCGAGTCCCTCACGGCCTTCAGCAGCGCGTCGTCGCGCAGGCCGTCGAACGGGTCATCCGAGGGCTCCGGGTCCGGCTCGGGCGCCTTCGTCTCGGGGACGATGTTCATCCCCCACTGCTTCAGCGTGCCGATGTCGCCCTTCGCGGTGTCCTTCACCTCGAGCTTCCAGGTGCCCTTCGTGGGCTCTCCCGCGAAGTCCTTCAGGTCGAACGAACCCTTGAGGTCATCCGCGGAGCCGCCCTGGCGGTTGGACACCACCGCGCTCTTGCCCGACGGGGACGTCAGCGTCACCGTCAGGTCACCCCGGTAGGTGTGCGCGATGTCCAGGTCCAGCTTGAGCGACTCCACCTTGGCGTCGTCCGCGACGTCCAGCGTGCTGGTGACGGTGGCGTTGTCCTGGATGGCCGCGTTGGGGCTCGTGCTGGGGGTCAGCGGCGTCGCCGCCGTTCCCGTCGCGGCCTTCGCGCTCGGGGCCGCCGCGTTCGCGACGGTGGGGGCGCCAGGCACGAAGACGGAGCCGAGCTTCGTCAGGAGGGAGGGGGTGAGGCCCGCGAGTCCCTGCCGCGAGGGCTCGAACTCGTTGCGCGCCGGGGCAGGTGCCCGGGGTGAAGACGTTTCACGCGCGGTTTCAGTTTCGGTCGGGCGAGCGGAGAGGGGCGAGCGGCGGGGGCCGACGACACTGGTCATGCGGGCATTATCGGCCCCGTTCCCCCTGAGGTTGTCACTTCCGCGCGGATTTTTTGACGCAGCCGGAACCGCTGGAAATTCCAGGGGTATCACACCGGTGTTTCATGGCTCCGGCGCGGGCGGGACGTCCTACCGGCGGATCAGCTCGGAGAGGGCCTGACCTTCGGCGCCCACGCCATCCAGCCGCACGAAGTCGACCGAGAAGGGCCAGGACGTCTTCACGAAGATGTGGACCAGTTGGGCCGTGTTGGCGCCGAACTTCGTCCAGGCCTGCACCGAGCACTGACCGCGCACCAGGGTGGTGGTGATGTCGATGGGGCGATCCGGAAATGACCGCAGGCGGATGCGCACCCGCCCACCCTCGGCGGTGGACTCCACCTGCTGCGCGTCCTCGAGTCCATAGGCGGGAAGCTCGATGCTCAGCAGCGCTTCGACCTCCGCTTCGCCCCGCTCCAGCATCCGCCAGTACACGTGCACGGGACGCGCGCCGACAGGGCGGCAGCCCTCATCCAGGGCCACGGCGTAGTGGACCTGGTTCCGGTTCTCGCTCCGGGAGAGGAAGAAGGCGGACGGAGCCTGGACGGTGGGCTCCGCGGCGACTCGCGGAGCGAACGCCAGCAGCACCGCGGTGACGGCACTCGTGAACCCGGTCTTCGGAAACATTCGGTCCCCCTGTTTCGGCGCGGTGCCGTGGGTCAGGTCTGGAGGCGCTGGACTGGTTCAACACCCCAGGGCCCTCGAGCTGTCACCCGGCCGAGGCGCTTCGGCGGGCGCTGCCTAGCACGGAAGACGAGGGAGGTCCGCAATTTGGTGTGGCGGAAGATGCAACTCCTGACACCACGGCCCGGGCCCGGTGAGGTTTGACCCCGTCCGGACCCGGGCCGCGTGGCCGGGAGGTGGCGAAACGTTTCAGCTCCACCGAAGCCGCTTACGGCGTGGTGATGAGGGAGCTGACGGCATCCGCGCTGCTGTAGGGCACCTGCTCGTGGGTCGTGAACGGGTGGCGCTCCATGTCGAAGCCGGGGGCGTCGATGGCCCTCACACGCAGGTAGTAGATGCTGTCCGGTAGGAGCACGTCGGGCGGCAGTCGGACCTGCGTGGCCGAGCCGGGCACATAGAGGCTCGTCGTCTGGAAGGCGAAGTTCAGGTCCGGGTCATACCGGTAGAAGGCCACCCGGTAGGCATTGGGCGTGCCGAGCGTGGGCGGTGCCCAGGCGATGACGGGGCTTGCGGAGCCCACCTCGCGCGGCACGCTCGCGGGCACGCCGTCGATGGTCAGTGAGCGGGGAGGGGACACCCGGGGCTGCAGCGGCCCCGCGATGAGATTGTCGAGCGTGTCGACCGTGGAGATGGTGCCCGAGATGGCGATTGAGTTGCCCGAGCCGTCCGGCAGCGGGGCGGAGTGCCGGAAGCTGTAGCCCGAGGCGCCTACGACACCCCAGTTCTGGGGAAACGGATTGCCGAACTTCAGGCGGGTCGTGTAGTCGAACGAGGAGGCTCGGGGCAGGCGGAGGGTGAGCAGCTCACCCGAGTAGCCGATCCAACCCTTGGACAGCCCATGCGCGGCGGGCAGGACCTGGAGCGTGGGCGTCCAGGGCGCCGCCAGCGGGTGTACCTCCGAGGCGAAGCGAGTGAACGCGGGCAGGCGCCACTCCACGGGGAACTCGCGCATCCTCACGGGCTGGAGCATGCCGGAGACCGGCAGCGGGCTGACCCCGTCCGGCGCGAAGTCGAACGCGCCCACTTCCAGGGAGCGCTCCACGGCGGCGTAGCCCACGGGTGTCCCATCCGACAGCGCTTGCGCGCTGAACTGGCTCAGTTGATTGACATACATCCGGTCTCCGCGCGCGGCCTCGAAGATGGGGATGTTGTAGCCACTGCCGAGCGACAGGCTGGCCTGGTTGGTGAGGATGGACGTCTGCCCCCTGGGGACCATCTCGAAGAGGTCCATCCAGCCGAACAGGTCCACCTGCCCGGAGGTGAGCTGGAGGCTGGAGCCGGGCTGCAGGTTTCCGGACCCGGATGGCGTCCACGGCGCCAGGTTCAAGAGGTTGATTTGCAGGGGCGCCCAGTTGAACTCCGAGTAGACGGCATCGTCCCGGCCCAGCCGGTTCCTGCCGACGTCCACGTGGCGCGCGGACGTGATGACGTGGGTGGTCCCCCTGTGCAGGTAGTACGGCCCCTGGGGCACTCCCCGGAACTCCCAGCCACCGGGCACCGCGGAGCCCAGAATCAGCGAGAAGGTCGCGCCCTGGGGCACGAGGATCTCAGGGGGATTGGCAGACAGGTCCTCGACCTGCTCGGAGATGCCCACCGAGGTGAAGAAGCGCGTGGTGCTCGTCACCAGCACGGTGTCGGCAGACGGTCCGCCATCCGTGGGCGGCGGAGTGCCTGCGTCGGGTTCGCAGCCCGCGCCCGTGGGCTCGCCCATCCAGGTCCCGTCCCCCGTGGGGCCCGACCGTGGGTCGATGGTGGAGAGCCCGTCCGCCAGTTCCATCGAGTCCGCGGGCGCATCCCCACAGCCCACCAGCCATGCGGCGCAGGCTGAAACCAGTACGACAGAAAATCGCGGCAATTGCATGAAGACCTCCAGGGAGCGTTAGGAATTCACACCCTAACCGCGGCTCCTGACGGTGTTCATGTCATGGACTGACAGCCCTTCACTGCGCAAGCATTCACGAGGTGTCTGCGCAATTCGAGCCGGGCAGGTGTCATGCCTTTTTGGCCCTGCGTCCGAAATGACAGACTTCGAGGGGAGGCCACTCGAACCGCGCGAATGGCCTCCCCGGAACACCGGCCCTGCTGGGGCCGGTGCCTACTGGATTTGTTTGATCAGGAGTGTCGCGGAGACGGCCCGCGTGCCGCCGGCGAGAGGCGTAATCGTCAGGGCCGGCGAATTCCCAGCGGGATTGCGGACGGTCAAGAGCGAGTTCACGGAGCTCGTCGTGATCAACACGTGGTTCATGATCTGGGACGTTCCCGTCGCCCTGCCAGCCACGGTGCTGATCTGCTCCACCACCCCTGAGCCGCTGTCGAGCCCGAGGATGAGCTGGCCGGCCTCGCTGACGCTGACCTGCCAGGAAATTTCATAGACGCCAATCGCTGGCAGGACGAACTCGCTGGCGCTGGCCCGGCTGATTCCGCTCGTCGCACCGTCGCGAGGGAAGTCCACCGCGGACGCGGCCGCGACCGTGGCGGCGTTGTCGGGCGGCATCAGCGCATAGAAGTAGCCGAAGGCCAGGGTGTCACCCGCGGGGCCCGGAGCTCCGTTGCAGACGTAGTTGACGCCAGAAGCGGAGGTGTACTGGACACCGCCCGTGGGGCAGTTCACCCCAGGGGGCTCGGACGCCCCGACCACGGACTCCCCGGCAGGACCCGTTGCACCGGCAGGACCCGTTGCGCCGGCGGGCCCGGCAGGCCCCGCGGGGCCGGTGTCACCCGTCTCGCCAGCGGGCCCCGTCGCACCTGCGGGGCCGGTTGCGCCGGCAGGGCCCGTAGGGCCGGTGGCACCTGTATCCCCGGTAGGACCGGCGGGGCCAGCAGGACCGGCAGGACCGGTGGCGCCAGCAGGGCCGGCGGGACCGGTCGCACCCGTCTCGCCAGCAGGACCGGCAGGACCGGTGGCGCCAGCAGGGCCCGCCGCGCCGGTGGCACCCGTCTCGCCGACAGGCC
>NZ_JABUMS010000026.1:0-96500 GCF_013336705.1 Myxococcus sp. CA051A
AGGGTGGTCGCCACACCCCGTTCTTCAAGGGATACCGTCCCCAGTTCTACTTCCGCACGACGGACGTGACGGGAACGGTGAAGCTGCCTGAGAACGTGGAAATGGTGATGCCGGGCGACAACATCGCGATCGAGGTAGAGCTCATCACCCCGGTGGCGATGGACAAGGAGCTGCGCTTCGCTGTTCGCGAGGGTGGCCGCACGGTGGGCGCCGGCGTCGTGGCCGAGGTCATCGAGTAATACGCCTGGGAGGCCGCAGGGTCTCCTGGCTCCACTTTCCGGATTTAGAGGGGAGGGCACCTTCTGGTAGCCTTCCCCTCTCGTGTCTGATGAGGTAGGTCATGCCGAAGGGCAATCGTTCCATTATTTCGCTCGAGTGCACGGTGTGCAAAGAGCGGAACTACACGACCACGAAGAACAAGCGGAAGAGCCAGGACAAGCTCGAATTGAGCAAGTTCTGCTCGAAGTGCCGCAAGCATACGGACCACAAGGAAGGTAAGGTCTAGGTCGGTAGTTCCTGAGAGTTTCTAGGCCAGTAGCTCCAACGGTAGAGCAGCGGTCTCCAAATCCGCGTGTTGGGGGTTCGAATCCCTCCTGGCCTGCCAAGTCTCAGTGGGAGCGGGGCCCCCGGTACCTGGAGGTACCGGGGGTTCCTGTGTTTCCGCAGTTCGTAAAATTTCGCATTCGCAGTACCTCGTGAGGCACCATGGCGACGGCATCAGAGGCCAGCCAGCAGGCTAACCGCTCGGCGATGGATCCGAAGCGGCTCGTGGTCATCTTCTACCTCCTCGCCGGCATCATCCTGGCGCTGTTCCTGGAGCGCCTCTTTGGGGCGTTGTGGGCCAGCTTCGGATGGCCCGACTCGGTTCTCATCGAGGGGTTGGATTGGAAGGTGTCCACCCTCGTGGGCTACCTGGTGGCCGTGGGGCTTGCGCTGGTCGGATTCTTCCATCCAAAGACGCACACGCTCTCCATGGAGGTCGCGTCCGAGTTGATGAAGGTCTCCTGGCCTACCTGGCCGGAGACCCGGACGTCGACCATGGCCGTGGTCGTCGCCTCGCTTGTCGCCGCGGTGCTGCTCTTCTGCATCGACACCGTCGCGTACAACTTGATGGTGGAGTGGCTGCCGGCCCTGTGGGGGAAGCTGTAATGGCCATGAAATGGTACGTGGTCCACACCTACTCGAACTTCGAGAACCAGGCGAAGAAGAGCCTGGAGGAGAAGGTTCGGCTCGAGGGGTTGCAGGACCAGTTCGGTGAAATCCTCATCCCCATGGAGCAGGTCGTGGAGATGGTGAAGGGCGAGAAGAAGACGTCTCGCCGCAAGTTCTTCCCGGGCTACATCTTCGTGCAGATGGAGCTGAACGACCGGACGCTCCACCTGGTGAAGAACACGCCGAAGATCACCGGCTTCCCCGGGACGGTGCAAAACCAGAACCCCCTGCCCATCTCGGACCAGGAGGTCGCGCGGCTCACGTCGCAGATCTCCGAGGGCACGCTCAAGCCCAAGCCCAAGGTGCAGTTCGACGATGGTGACACGGTGCGCGTCATTGACGGGCCCTTCGCCAACTTCAACGGCACGGTGGAAGAGGTCAACGCGGAGAAGGGTCGCGTGAAGGTGCTCGTGAGCATCTTTGGTCGCGCCACCCCCGTGGAGCTGGACTTCATGCAGGTGGAGAAGACCACCGGCTAGTTTTTCGCGGGCGGCTCGGGTAGAGCGCGCCTCGCACACCTTCCGCGCCCTCCGGGGCGCGGTTCCATGGGTGGGAGGGCCTCCCCGTCTGGAGGCCCGTCAGGACCACCCCCTCGAAAGGCAGTAGTCAGCCGATGAAGAAGGTCACAGGTCAGGTCAAGCTGCAGATTCCCGCCGGCAAGGCGAACCCCGCTCCGCCGATCGGCCCCGCGCTCGGTCAGCAGGGCGTGAACATCATGGAGTTCTGCAAGCAGTTCAACGCGAAGACGCAGGCGGAGGCCAAGGAGGGACTGATCATCCCGGTGATCATCACCGTCTATCAGGACCGCTCCTTCACCTTCATCCTCAAGACGCCTCCGGCGGCCGTCCTCATCAAGAAGGCGGCGGGCCTGCACACCGACAAGAAGAAGGGTTCGGGCGCGAAGAAGCCTGGCAAGGAGAAGGTGGGGCAGATCACCCGGAAGCAGCTCGAGGAGATCGCCACGAAGAAGATTCAGGACACCACCGCCGCGTCGCTTGAGGCCTGCATGAACACCATTGCTGGCACCGCGCGCTCCATGGGCATCGAAGTCGTCGGCTAAGCCGCCGCCCCACTCACGGACGAGGATTTCTGTCATGGCTCAGAATGGGAAGAAGTTCCGCGCGGCCGCCACGCTGGTGGATCGCGAGAAGCGCTACAGCATCGCCGAGGGCTTTCAGCTCCTGAAGAAGACGGTGGATGCGCGGGCGTCGAAGTACGACCAGACGGTCGATGTCGCCATCAACCTGGGTGTGGACCCCAAGCACGCGGACCAGATGGTCCGTGGCGCCGTGGTTCTGCCCAACGGCACGGGTGCCACCGTGCGCGTGGCCGTGTTCGCGAAGGGCGAGCGCGCCACCGAGGCTGGCAACGCGGGTGCGGACATCGTCGGCGCGGAGGATCTCCAGAAGCGCATCGAGGAGGGCTTCCTCGACTTCGACACCGTCATCGCGACGCCCGACATGATGGGTATCGTCGGTCGCCTCGGTAAGGTGCTCGGCCCCCGTGGCCTCATGCCGAACCCGAAGGTCGGCACGGTGACCATGGACGTGGCCAAGGCCATCCGCGACGCGAAGGGCGGTAAGGTCGACTTCCGCGCGGAGAAGGCCGGCATCGTCCACGCGAAGATGGGCAAGGCCTCCTTCGCGGTGGACAAGCTCGAGGGCAACTTCAACGCGCTGGTGGACCTGGTGATGAAGCTCAAGCCGGCCACCGCCAAGGGCGTGTACCTGAAGGGCATCGCCATCTCGACGACGATGGGCCCGGGCATCAAGATCGATACCCAGGAGATTCTGGCCCGCCACCGCTAGGCGGACAGCAGGCAGGGCGGCGCTCCCATCCCCGCACAGGGGGTGTCAGAGGCGCCGCTTGCCTGACGTCTCAGGTTCGAAAGTTCTGGATCTTTGCTGAAGCCGGGGGTATAGGCCCCCGGCTTTTGCAATTGGAGCGCCACGTCGTGAGACGGGTGTTCCGACCTGGTTCATGACAGCAGGGACCCGGTCAGAGGAGAAGTGCCCCGTTGGGAACCGGACAACCGGTCGGGGCATGGCTTCCCCTGTCGGGTTCAAACGGCCGAAAGGCCAGCCCTGCCGAGACTGGAGGTGCGTTGTGGTGTCTCTCGGAGACTCCTCTCGCTCTGCCACTTTGGCCCAGGCATCACGCCCGTCGGAAGACGGGCCAGTAAGGAGGTGAGTCAAAGTGCTGAAGAGCGAGAAGGAGGAGATGATCAAGGAACTCCACGAGAAGTTCTCGCGGACCAAGTCGGCCGTCGTTGCCGAGTTCTCCAAGGTGGATGTGGAGACGGTGACGAAGCTGCGCCGGAAGTTCCGTGAGGGCAACGTCGAGTACAAGGTCATCAAGAACACGCTGGCGCGTCGTGCGGCGCAGGGCACGGACGTGGCTGTCATCGCTGATGACTTCACGGGTCCCGTGGCGCTGTGCATCAGCTACGGCGATGTGGTGGCCCCGGCGAAGATCCTGACCGAGTTCACGAAGGACCTCGAGGACAAGATCAAGATCCGCAGCGCCGTGGTCGACGGCCGCAAGGTCGACGCCGCCGGTGTCAAGCAGCTGGCGAAGCTGCCGGGTCTCAACGAACTCCGAGCGCAGTTGCTCGGGATGATCACCCAGCCGGCTACCAAGCTGGTTCGGACGATTGCCGCCCCGGGTACGCAGCTCGCGCGGGTCATTCAGGCCCACGCGGACAAGTCGCAGGGGTAGTTTTCCTCATCTGTCCGAGAAGTTTTTCTACACCCACCTTTTCGGCCGTTCCTCCCTTTGGGAGTAAGGCCGTTAGTCAATCCAAGAAGGACACAGTTCCATGGCTGACCTGAACGCAATCGTTGATTCGCTTTCCTCCCTGACCATCATCGAGGCCGCCAACCTGGTGAAGGCCCTCGAGGAGAAGTGGGGCGTCTCCGCCGCCGCCGCCGCCGTTGTCGCCGGTCCCGCGGCCGCCGCCGCCGCTCCTGTTGAGGAGAAGACGGAGTTCACGGTGGTGCTGGCGAACGCCGGCGCCAACAAGATCAACGTCATCAAGGAGATCCGTGCCATCACCGGCCTGGGCCTGAAGGAGGCCAAGGACCTGGTCGAGGGCGCGCCCAAGACGGTCAAGGAAGGCGTCAACAAGGACGACGCCAAGAAGATCAAGGACCAGCTCGTTGCCGCTGGCGCCACCGTCGACGTCAAGTAAGTCGAACAGGAGCTGCTTGGTTTCCGGGAATTCCCAAGCAGCTTCCTGACCGAATGAGCAGGCCGGCGCTCCCAGTGAGGGGGGCTGCCGGCTTTGCCCATTTGACAGTTGCAAATTTCCCGGCGCCGCCGCGCGTTATTGATGTTTGCCCCGCCCGAGCAGCCGTCCCCGGAGCCAGAATGCCGACGCAGATCCAGAACAATTTCCGCGTGCGGAAGACCTTCGCCAAGATCGCGAAGATCATCGACATTCCCAATCTTATCAACATCCAGAAGCAGTCCTACGAGAAGTTCCTCCAGGCCGATATCGCCCCGGAGAAGCGTGAGGACGTCGGACTTCAGGGTGTCTTCAACTCGGTATTCCCGATTCGGGACTTCAACGAGACGTCGTCCCTGGAGTTTGTCAGCTACCACCTGGAGAAGCCGAAGTACGACGTCGACGAGTGCCACCAGCGCGGGATGACCTATTCCGCCCCCATCAAGGTCGTGGTCCGCCTGGTGGTGTGGGACAAGGATGAGGAGACTGGCGCCCAGTCCATCCGTGACGTGAAGGAGCAGGAGGTCTACTTCGGGGAAATCCCGCTGATGACCCAGAACGGCACCTTCATCATCAACGGAACCGAGCGCGTGGTGGTCAGCCAGCTGCACCGCAGCCCGGGTGCCTTCTTCGACCACGACAAGGGCAAGAGCCACTCGTCTGGCAAGCTGCTCTACAACGCCCGCATCATCCCCTACCGCGGTTCGTGGATCGACTTCGAGTTCGACCACAAGGACCTGCTGTACGTGCGCATCGACCGCCGGCGCAAGCTGCCCGCGACGGTGCTCATCCGCGCCCTGGGCGCCGTCAGCGACACCGCGAAGAAGAACCCGCTGGAGTTCAAGGGCTCCACCGAGGAGATCCTCAACTACTACTACGCCACGGAGACCATCTACCTCCAGAGCGCGACGGACTTCGAGAAGAGCGTCGAGCTGGAGCTGCTCCCGGGCCAGCGAGCCACCCGCGATATCAAGACGAAGACGGGCGAGCTCATCGTCAAGAAGAACCGCAAGTTCACGCGCGCCGCCATCAAGAAGCTCGAAGCGGCGAAGATGAAGACGCTGCCCATCGACGCGGACGAGCTCTTCACGAAGGTGTCCGCCTACGACGTGGTGGACGAGAACACCGGCGAGGTCATCCTCGAGTGCAACGAGGAAGTCTCGCAGGACAAGATCGACGAGCTCCTCAAGCGCAACATCAAGGAGTTCAAGGTCCTCTTCATCGACAACCTCAACGTGGGTCCGTACCTGCGTGAGACGTTGATGCTGGACAAGCTCGAGACGCCCGAGCAGTCCATCATGGAGATCTACCGCCGCCTGCGCCCTGGCGATCCGCCGACGCCGGAGACGGCGATCAACCTGTTCACCAACCTGTTCTTCAACCCGGAGCGCTACGACCTGTCCAAGGTCGGTCGCCTCAAGTTGAACTTCAAGTTCGGCCTCGAGGAGCCTCTCGACGGGCAGATCCTCACCAAGCGCGACATCCTCGAGGTGATCCGCTACCTGATCGATCTGAAGAACGGCAAGGGCACCATCGACGACATCGACCACCTCGGCAACCGCCGGGTGCGCGCGGTGGGTGAGCTGCTGGAGAACCAGTACCGCATCGGTCTGGTTCGCATGGAGCGGGCGATCAAGGAGCGCATGAGCCTCCAGGAGATCGAGACGCTCATGCCGCACGATCTCATCAACGCCAAGCCCGTCACGGCGGTCATCAAGGAGTTCTTCGGGTCCAGCCAGCTGTCTCAGTTCATGGACCAGACCAACCCCCTGTCCGAGGTGACGCACAAGCGCCGTCTGTCCGCGCTCGGGCCCGGCGGTCTGACCCGTGAGCGTGCCGGCTTCGAGGTGCGCGACGTTCACCCGACGCACTACGGCCGCATCTGCCCCATCGAGACGCCGGAAGGTCCGAACATCGGCCTCATCGCGTCGCTGTCGACCTATGCGCGCGTCAACGAGTTTGGCTTCGTGGAGACGCCGTACCGGAAGGTCGAAGCGGGCATCGTGACGACGGACGTGGCCTTCTACTCGGCGCTCGAGGAGGAGAAGCACACCATCGGACAGGCGAACGCGGAGACGGACAAGAAGGGCAAGTTCGTCAACGCGCTCGTGTCCAGCCGCCGCGGCGGTGAGTTCGTCCAGGCTCGCGCCGAGGACGTGGACCTGATGGACGTGTCTCCGAACCAGCTGGTGTCGGTGGCCGCGTCGCTCATCCCGTTCCTGGAGAACGACGACGCCAACCGCGCCCTGATGGGTTCCAACATGCAGCGCCAGGCGGTGCCCCTGCTGCGCACCAGCGCGCCGCTGGTGGGCACGGGCATCGAGGCCATCGTCGCGCGCGACTCCGGCGTGACGTGCGTGGCCAAGCGCGACGGCACGGTGGAGAGCGTGGACGCCGGCCGCATCGTGGTGAAGGCGGACGTGCCGGCTTCGCTCAGCGACGTCTCGAGCGAGGTCGACATCTACAACCTGCTCAAGTACCAGCGCTCCAACCAGAACACCTGCCTCAACCAGAAGCCCATCATCAGCAAGGGCGACAAGGTCCGGAAGGGTGACGTCATCGCCGACGGCCCGGCCACCGAGACGGGTGAGCTGGCGCTGGGGCAGAACGTGGTCGTCGCGTTCATGCCGTGGCAGGGCTACAACTTCGAGGACTCCATCCTCATCAGCGAGCGCATCCAGAAGGATGACGTCTTCACGTCGATCCACATCGAAGAGTTCGAGTGCATCGCGCGAGACACCAAGCTGGGCAAGGAAGAGATCACCCGCGACATCCCGAACGTGGGTGAGGAAGCCCTCAAGGACCTCGACGAGAGCGGCATCATCCGCATCGGCGCCGAGGTGAAGCCCGGCGACGTGCTGGTGGGCAAGATCACCCCGAAGGGCGAGACGCAGCTGTCTCCCGAAGAGAAGCTGCTGCGCGCCATCTTCGGCGAGAAGGCCGGCGACGTTCGTGACAGCTCCCTGCGCGTGCCTCCGGGCGTGGTGGGCACCGTCATCAACGCCAAGGTGTTCAGCCGCAAGGGCGTGGAGAAGGACGAGCGCGCCAAGCAGATCGAGTCCATGGAGGAGGCGAAGCTCCTCAAGGACCAGAACGACGAGATCAAGGTCCTCCAGGACAGCGCCATCGGCCGCATCCGCGCGCTGGTGCGTGGCAAGGAGGTCCAGGGCAAGCTCGTGGACGACAAGGGGAAGATCCTCCTGAAGAAGGGGGACATCCTCGACGACGCGCTGCTGGCCACCGTGCCCTACAAGTACTGGGGCGAGATCTCCGTCGGCGACCCGCTCGACTCTCGCGTGCGCGACATCCTCCGCAACCTGGAGGAGACGAAGGAGGCCGTGAAGCTGGCCTTCGGCGAGAAGATCGCCCGCATCAAGAAGGGCGACGAGCTGCCCCCTGGCGTCATCAAGATGGTGAAGGTGTACGTCGCCATCAAGCGCAAGCTGGCCGTGGGCGACAAGATGGCCGGCCGCCACGGAAACAAGGGCGTCGTGTCCCGCATCCTCCCCGAGGAGGACATGCCGTACCTGGAGGATGGCCGTCCGGTGGACATCGTCCTCAACCCGCTCGGCGTTCCCAGCCGCATGAACATCGGGCAGATCCTCGAGACGCACCTGGGCTGGGCCGCCAAGGGCACCGGCGAGGCGCTGCAGCGCTACGTGGAGGACAACTGGAGCGCTGACGCCATCAAGGTCCGCCTCAAGGCCATCTACGGTGAGGAGACCGCGTTCGGCGAGTTCCTCGACAAGCTGGACGAGGAGGAGATCAAGCAGCTCTGCCGTCGCTCCAAGCGGGGTATCCACGTGGCCACGCCGGTGTTCGACGGCGCGCACGAGCTGGAGATCCACCAGCTGCTGGACGAGGGGAAGCTGCCCCGCACGGGCCAGATGGTGCTCTTCGACGGGCGCACGGGTGAGCCGTTCGACCAGAACGTCACCGTCGGCGTCATGTACATGCTGAAGCTGCACCACCTGGTGGACGAGAAGATCCACGCCCGTTCCATTGGTCCCTACTCCCTCGTCACGCAGCAGCCCCTGGGCGGCAAGGCCCAGTTCGGCGGTCAGCGACTGGGAGAGATGGAAGTCTGGGCGATGGAGGCCTACGGCGCGGCGTACACGCTGCAGGAGTTCCTCACCGTCAAGTCGGACGACGTGGTGGGCCGCACGCGCATGTACGAGGCCATCGTCAAGGGCGACAACGTCCTGGAGAGTGGCCTGCCCGAGTCGTTCAACGTGCTTCTCAAGGAGCTCCAGTCACTCGCGCTCGACGTCGAGCTGCTGGAGCACGCCCCCCCGGAGCGGCAGCGCAGCTTCGGCGGTGACTTCCTGGGTGGTGGTGGTGACGGCGAAGACCGGAAGACCGGTACCGACGCCTGAGAGAGCCGGAGCGCCCGCCTGACCGGCCGCCCGCCACCCTGAAAAGGGTGGGCGCGGCCGGGTCCGGGGCGGGGGCCCGAATCAGCTGGCGTTCCCCACGGGGGACGCCTCACGAGATTTCGGAGGCAACGTGAAGGACATTTTCAACTTCTTCGAGAAGCCGAAGGACCCGCTGTCGTTCAACGCCATCCGCATCGCGCTGGCGTCGCCCGACAAGATCCGCCAGTGGTCCCATGGCGAGGTGAAGAAGCCGGAGACCATCAACTACCGCACGTTCAAGCCGGAGCGTGACGGCCTGTTCTGCGCCCGCATCTTCGGGCCGGTGAAGGACTACGAGTGCAACTGCGGCAAGTACAAGCGCATGAAGCACCGCGGCGTGGTGTGTGAGAAGTGTGGCGTGGAGGTCATCCAGTCGAAGGTCCGCCGCGAGCGCCTGGGTCACATCACCCTGGCCACGCCGGTGGCCCACATCTGGTTCCTCAAGTCGCTGCCGAGCCGCATCGGCAACCTGCTCGACATCACGCTCAAGGAGCTGGAGAAGGTCCTCTACTGCGAGAGCTACATCGTCCTCGACCCCAAGTCGACGCCGCTGACCAAGGGCGAGCTCATCAGCGAAGAGAAGATGCACCGGCTCTACCAGGAGCACGGTGAGGACTCCTTCACCACGGGCATGGGCGGCGAGGCCGTCCGCGAGATGCTCAAGGCGCTGGACGTGGAGCGGCTGTCCGAGGACCTGCGCAAGGACATGCGCGAGACCACCAGCGAGGCGAAGCGGAAGAAGTACGCCAAGCGCCTGAAGGTGGCCGAGGCGTTCCGCGTCTCCGGCAACAAGCCCGAGTGGATGATGCTGGACGTGATTCCGGTGATTCCGCCGGACCTGCGCCCGCTCGTTCCCCTCGACGGTGGCCGCTTCGCGACCTCCGACCTGAACGACCTGTACCGTCGCGTCATCAACCGCAACAACCGCCTCAAGCGCCTCCAGGAGCTCAACGCCCCTGACATCATCATCCGCAACGAGAAGCGGATGCTGCAGGAGGCGGTGGACGCGCTGTTCGACAACGGTCGCCGCGGCAAGACCATCACCGGCCCGAACAAGCGGCCGCTCAAGTCGCTGTCCGACATGCTCAAGGGCAAGCAGGGCCGGTTCCGTCAGAACCTGCTCGGCAAGCGCGTGGACTACTCGGGCCGCTCCGTCATCGTCGTCGGTCCCGAGCTGCGCCTGCACCAGTGCGGCCTGCCGAAGATCATGGCGCTCGAGCTGTTCAAGCCGTTCATCTACAACAAGCTCGAAGAGAAGGGTTACGTCACCACCATCAAGTCGGCGAAGAAGATGGTGGAGAAGGAGCGTCCCGAGGTCTGGGACATCCTCGAGGACGTCATCCGCGAGCACCCGGTGCTCCTCAACCGCGCCCCCACGCTGCACCGCCTGGGCATGCAGGCCTTCGAGCCCGTCCTCATCGAGGGCAAGGCCATCCAGCTGCACCCGCTCGTCTGCGCGGCGTTCAACGCCGACTTCGACGGTGACCAGATGGCTGTGCACGTGCCGCTCTCCATCGAAGCCCAGATGGAAGCCCGCGTGCTGATGATGTCGACGAACAACATCCTCAGCCCCGCGAACGGCAAGCCCATCATCGTCCCGACGCAGGACATGGTGCTCGGCATCTACTACATGACCCGCGCCCGCGAGTTCGCCAACGGCGAGGGTCGCGTGTTCAGCTCGCCCGACGAGGTGCGCGCCGCGCACGACCACGGCGAGGTGCACCTGCAGGCGAAGGTGGTCTGCCGCATCGATGGCGTCCGCAAGGAGACCACCGTCGGCCGCGTCCTCCTGTGGGAAGTGGTGCCGCGCCGCGTGGGCTTCGACGCCATCAACAAGGTGCTCGACAAGAAGTCGCTCGGCGGCCTCATCGACCTCTGCTACCGCCTCACCGGCGAGAAGGAGACGGTGCTGCTCGCGGACCGCATCCGCAGCCTCGGCTACTACAATGCGACCCGCGCCGGCATCTCCATCGCGCTCAAGGACATGATCATCCCTGCGAAGAAGCAGGAGTTCCTGGACTACGCGCGCAAGGAAGTGGCGGAGATCGAGAACCAGTACCTCGAGGGCCTCATCACCGACGGTGAGCGCTACAACAAGGTCATCGATATCTGGGCCGAGGTCACCGAGAAGGTCGCCCAGGAGATGATGCAGCAGATCTCCCAGGAGGAGACCTCCGGGGACAAGGACGGCAAGCGCGAGTCGCGCAAGCAGCCCTCGTTCAACCCCATCTACATCATGGCCGACTCTGGCGCGCGTGGTAGCGCCCAGCAGATTCGCCAGCTGGCCGGTATGCGCGGCCTGATGGCGAAGCCCTCCGGCGAAATCATCGAGACGCCCATCACCGCGAACTTCCGCGAGGGCCTCTCCGTGCTGCAGTACTTCATCTCCACGCACGGCGCTCGCAAGGGTCTGGCGGACACGGCGCTCAAGACGGCCAACTCCGGTTACCTCACCCGCCGTCTCGTCGACGTGGCGCAGGACGCCATCATCAACGAGTACGACTGCGGCACCATGGACGGTCTGTTCATCGGCGCCCTGGTCGAAGGCGGAGAAATCATCGAGCCCCTCGGCGAGCGCATCCTGGGCCGCGTGGCCCTCGATGACATCCTCGACCCCGTCACGGGTGAGGTGCTGGTGCGCGCCAACGAGGAGATCGACGAGGAGCGCGTCCGCCGCATCGAGAACAGCGGTCTGGACAAGGTGAAGATCCGCTCGGTGCTCACGTGCCAGGCCAAGCGCGGCATCTGCGTGGAGTGCTACGGACGTGATCTGGCCCGCGGCCGGAAGGTGTCCGTGGGCGAGGCCGTCGGCGTCATCGCGGCGCAGTCCATCGGTGAGCCGGGTACGCAGCTGACGATGCGCACCTTCCACATCGGTGGCGCGGCGACTCGGCGCGCGGAGCAGTCCAGCCTGGAGAACCGCTACGCCGGTAAGGTGAAGTTCGCGGGTCTCACCACGGTGCAGAAGGTGGATGGCACCCTGGTCGCGATGAACCGCAACGGCGAGCTCGTCGTGGTCGACGACTCCGGCCGTGAGCGCGAGCGCTACCAGATCATCTACGGCGCCCGCATCCTCATCAAGGAAGGGCAGCGCATCGAGCCGGGTACGCTCGTGGCCGAGTGGGATCCGTTCGCGATTCCGCTGCTCACCGAGGTCGGCGGCACGGTCCGGTACGAGGACATCATCGAAGGCGTGACGATGTCCGAGACGCTCGACGAGGTCACGGGCCTGTCCCGGAAGACCATCATCGAGTCCAAGGATCCGGAAGCGCGTCCGCGCGTCTCCATCCGCGACGCCCAGGGCAACACGAAGGACCTGCCCTCGTCCCGCAACCCGGCGAGCTACTTCCTGCCGCAGGGCTCCATCATCACCGTCAACGACGGCGATGAGATCCACCCGGGCGAAGTGCTCGCCAAGGTGCCCCGCGAGACGACGAAGACCAAGGACATCACGGGCGGTCTGCCCCGCGTGGCCGAGCTCTTCGAGGCGCGCAAGCCGAAGGACGCCGCGGCCATCGCGGAGATCGACGGCGTGGTGTCGTTCGGCAAGGACACCAAGGGCAAGCGCAAGCTCATCATCACCCCCGAGGTGAATGGCGAGCAGCGCACGGACCTGGCCAAGGAGTATTTGATCTCCAAGGGCAAGAACATCAGCGTCCACTCCGGCGACCGCGTGAAGGCCGGCGAGGCGATGATGGACGGCGCGGCCAACCCGCACGATATCCTCAAGGTGCTCGGCGAGAAGGAACTCGCTCGCTACCTGGTGGACGAAGTGCAGGAGGTCTACCGACTCCAGGGCGTGAAGATCAACGACAAGCACATCGAGACGATCGTCCGGCAGATGCTCCGCCGCGTGCGCGTCACCGACGTGGGCGACACCAACTTCCTCGTCGACGAGCAGGTCGAGAAGTGGGTGTTCGAGGAGGAGAACGAGAAGATCATGGCCGAGGGCAAGCGCCCGGCCGTGGGTGAGCCGCTGCTGCTCGGCATCACCAAGGCTTCGCTCTCCACCGAGTCGTTCATCTCGGCGTCTTCCTTCCAGGAGACCACCAAGGTGCTCACCGAGGCCGCCATCAACGGCAAGGTGGACTACCTGCGCGGCCTCAAGGAGAACGTCATCATGGGCCGGCTCATCCCCGCCGGCACGGGCCTGCCGAACTACAAGCACCTCGACATCGAGGTGGAGAGCCCGACCGACGAGGTCAACGAGATGGAGGCCGCTCTGGCTGGCGCCCATGGCGACGGAGGCCCCCTGGCCCCGCCGTCCCAGCGCTCGGAAGGCACCCAGACGACCGGCGCCGCCTAGCGCCCACCGGCCGCCCCCTGGGCGTGCCGACCTGCTTCCCTCTGCCGCCCCGGTGTTCGCACCGGGGCGGCGGTTTCATTTTCTGCCCCCAGTAAATCCGGACTTCCCGGACGTTGGTCTTGACGGTGATGGCGCGCTGCGTTAAGTTTTGCGCGAAGACTTTTGACACGCCGGGTGAGCCCCCGGCGACGCCAGGACTGAAAAGGGGAAGACGACATGGCCACGACGAAGCAGGCGGCGACGAAGAACGAGACGACCACGACCGAGGCGAGCGCCGAGGCGGTGAAGAGCGGTCTTTCGAACGTGGAAGTATTCCTGAAGGCCCAGCTCGCTCATGCGCAAAAGCGCATCGAGGAGCTGGAGGGCGAGGCCGGCAAGGTGGTGAAGGCGCTGGACGCCCGCCGCGTGGAGGCCACCAAGGAGGCGCAGTCGCTGTGGACGAAGTTCCAGGCGGGTGAGCTGCTGACGGACCCCCGCGTGAAGGAGCTGGGCACGAAGGTGAACGCGGCTGGCACGGAGCTGCGCAAGCGTCTGGATGGGCTGCAGGCCAGGGTGGTGGAGACGGTGGGCGTGGCCAGCCAGTCCCAGCTTCAGGAAATCAACAAGGAGCTGTCCAAGCTGTCGCGCAAGGTGGACGCGCTGCTCAAGCCCATCCGCCGCAACGGCGCCGCGAAGGGTTCCGAGACCACGCCGCGCGCCTGAGAGCGCCGCGTGGTTGACGGTTGGTGCCCCCTACCTACTCCACGAGTGGACACGGAGCAGGGCAGGGGGCTCGTTCTCGTTTCCTTCACCCCGGGGGTGTGATTACGTGGCAGGTCCGTTCGACTGTTCCAGGCTTGCTTGCCTGGTGCACCCCCTCCCGGAGAGACCCATTGGACAACAAGCCCGAGGCCCCCCGAGAGAAGAACCCTGTCGCGGAAACTTTTGAGCGCATCTGGAGTCAGGCGCTCCTGGCCGTGAACACCGCCGAAGAGGAAGCCTCCCGGGCCGTACAGCGGGTGGCGGCCGTGGCGGGCTGGAGCCAGGACGAGGTGAAGCGTCAGGCCCAGGCGTTCTCGGACCGGCTGGCGGGTCACCGCAAGGACCTGGAGCACAACGTGGAAGACAAGGTCCGTACCGCGCTGACCCGGATGAAGCTGCCCCGCCGCGAGGAACTTCAGGCGTTTGGTTCCCGATTGGACCGCCTGGCCGAGCGCATCCAGGCCCTGGAGCAACGTAAGTGAAGGCCCCCGCCCACACGGGCGGGAGGTCTTTCGGTACGCGGTTCTTCGAATCTCTCCACGCCCTGAGTTCCGGCTGCTCCCGACTCCCCTTGCTGGCAGGGGTGGCGCTCGTCATGTCCGCGCGGCTGGTGCCGCTGCTGGAAGAGCGACCGGTGCAGCCCGTCGTCCCCGAGCGCGTGGGGGCAGAGAGTGCTTCTCCGGAAGCCTCCCTCATCGACATCGTGCTGTCCCGCCGCGCGCCGGACCTGGGGCTCACCCTGCGGCGGCAGCTGGGACAGGCCATCGCGGAGGAGGCTCGGACGGCGGGGTATGATCCGCTGCTCGTGCTGGCCCTCATCGACGTGGAGTCCGACTTCGCCGAAGAAGCCGTCTCCGAGAAGGGCGCGCGCGGGCTAATGCAGATCAAGCCCAGCACGCTCCACTTCCTGGCGGAGAAGGAAGGGCTGCGCCTGTCCCGGGAAGAGGTGACGGCGGACACCGCGCTCTGTGTCCGGTTGGGCATCCGCTACCTGCGCTCACTCCAGGACCGCTTCGGTGGCGACCTGGAGCTGGCGCTGATGGCCTACAACGCCGGTCCCACCCGCATCCGCAACGCCATCAAGCAGGGCGAGCTGGAGCGCTTCCGGCGCTACCCGCGGGCCGTGCGACGCGACTTCCGCCGCTTCCGCGAGGGCCATGGCCTGGGTGGAGACTGGGCCCTGGCGCAGCGCGAGGTCCCCATCGCCGAGCCGACGCCCTGACGCGTCAGTGAATCTCCGAGCCGCACGCCCGCTCCAAGCGGGTACATGTGCGCCTTGTCCCGTTCCCCAGGGTGCGCTAAGCGTTGCAAGTGCCCGGGACTGTTGGAGATTCCGAGGAGTGACTACATGAATCGCCCGTTTTCGAGCGCGGCACTCGCCGCCGCCATGGTGGCGTTGTCCCCGCTGGGAGCCCTTGCGGGCTCCGTCTACCTCAACGGTGTGTTGATCGACGGCGTCACCAACCAGAAGTTCGAGAAGGCCACCGTCCGCATCGACGAGGCCGGCAACATCCACATCGACGCACCGGGCTACCGCGCATCGACGTCGAGCGCGACGCCTCCTCCGACGGCTCCCGCGCAGGCCGCCGCGCCGCCCGCGACTCCCAGGACGACTCCCGCCGCCGCGCAACCCTCCACGCCGCAGGCCATGGCCGTGCCCGCCGCCGCGCAGGGGACTCCTCCCGCTGCCGCCACCCCCGCCGTGGCCACGACGCCAGGGCGCATCACCCAGCGCTACTGGCTGGTGACGGAGCAGACGGTGCCGGGGATGACGGAGTACGACATTGATGTGTACGTCAACTCGCGCTGGCTCCGGAAGCTGCGTGGCAATGAGGACCAGGTGGTCGTCGACGTCACCAAGCACCTGCAGCCGGGGAGCAACCAGGTGATGTTGATGGCGCGGAAGGTCAGCACGGGCTCGAGGCGCAGCGATTCGCCCAAGCACGTGTTCCGGGTCATCATCGGCGAGGGCAACGAGGGGGGCGGGAACGTGATGATCGACAACCCCCTCATCCGCTTCCAGACGACGGCGGCGGAGTCGAAGGACGTCACACAGGAATTCACCCTCACCACGCGCTGACGGGGGAGGGGCCACGGAGAGACACGTCGTGTTCAACCTGGATGAGCGCTACCGCGGCCTTCCCGCGACGCGCGAACAGATCCTCGCGCTGCACACCTCGCTCAACACGCCGCATGTGGCCATCCCCGGCAAGCAGGCCGGACCGTCACAGGCGTTCGTCGTGGGCCTCCGCGGAGGGCAGGGGGCAGCCGTCTTCGTCTACCTCTACCTCTCCGAGGCCGAGGACTGCGCCGTGTACCTGTCCGGCCGCCGCAACATGACGGCGGACGAGTACCGAGACGACGAGGGCGAGGCGCTCGCCTTCGTCGAGTCGCTTGGCTTCATGATGGATGACGCCAACTGGCGCGCGCAGCCGGCGGAGCAGCAGGACGAAATGCTCAAGGCGCTGCCGGTCTTCTTCAAGGACCCCAAGCTCGTGCCGGCGGTGAAGGCGCGCGCGGAGGAGAAGAAGAACGTCACCACCACCCTGGGCCGGTTCCTCGCGGCCTTCTGAATCCCGTCTCCCACTTCCTTCCCGCCGTCGAGAACCGCTCCCATGCTCCGCCTCGCCTCAGCCTCCTGCTCCCTCGCGCTCGTGCTGGCGCTCTCCGGTTGTGTCCATACCCCCACGGAGAAGGAGCGCCGCAGCGCGGAGATTCACTACGACCTGGCGCTCCAGGCCCAGCAGCAGGGGCACCTCCAGGACGCGCTGCGCGAGCTGCAGGTGTCCCTGGACAATGACCCGGACTACCCCGAGGCCCACAACGCCATGGGCATCCTCCTGCACATGGCCTTCGGCCGGCCGGCCGAGGCGGTGGGGCACTACGAGCACGCGCTGAAGGTGCGGCCCGGCTTCTCCGAGGCCCGGACCAACCTGGCCAACGTCCACCTGGACCAGGCGCGCTACGACGAGGCCATCAAGCTCTACGAGCAGGTCCTCAACGACATGCTCTACGTGACGCCCTACATCGCCCAGGCCAACCTGGGCTGGGCGCTCTACAAGAAGGGCGACACGGCGCGCGGGGTGGGGAGCCTCAAGGCGTCGGTGACGACCAACCCCGGCTTCTGCCTGGGCTACCGCAACCTGGGCATCATCTACGACGAGACGGGCAAGCTGGATGAGTCGTGCCGGCAGTTCTCCCGCTTCCGTGAGAACTGTCCAGAAGCGGCCGAAGCGCACATGCGCGAAGGCGTCTGTCTGGCGAAGCAGGGGCAGGCGGATGCCGCCAAGCAGGCCTTCGAGTTCTGCGAGGCCAAGGCGAAGTCCAGCGAGCAGGAGATGAAGGACGACTGCCGAAGGCTGCTCGAAAAGCTCTAGTCTGCTATCTGGACGTACCGTGGACCACGTCGACTTCGGCAAGTACCTGAGCCAGCAGCGCGACCTCCGGGGCATGTCCCTGGAGGACGTCGCGCGGGAGACCAAGATTCCCCCGACGCTCATCGCCGCCCTGGAAGCGGGGCAGGTGGAGCGGCTGCCTTCTCGCATCTTCGTGGTGAACTACATCAAGGCCTACGCCCAGGTCATCGGCCTGTCCCCCGAGGAGGCGGTGCTGCGCTACGAAGAGGTGGACCGCTCGGTGCCCTCTCCGTCGCCCGCGCAGCTCGAGCAGGAGCGCCGCAAGCGGGCCTACGTGGGGCTGTCCGTCCTCCTGGTGGCCCTGGCCCTCGGCGTCTATCTGTTCCTCGTGTTGAGCGGGAAGCTTCCTTCTCCGCTCGCGCGTTGAAGGACGCCATGGAGCGCTACGACGACGATGCGCTCGTGCTGTCCACACTGGACTACGGCGAGGCTGACCGACTCGTCACGCTGCTGACGCGCGAGCATGGGAAGCTGACGGCCTTCGCCGCGGGGGCTCGCAAGAGCAAGCGGCGCTTCGCGGGTGCGCTGGAGCCGTTCATGCGCCTGCGGGTGCACATCGTCGAGACGCGCGGCTCCACCGTTCGGCTGGACACCACGGACATCGTCGCCGGCTACTACGCCGCGCGAGAGGACCTGTCGCTCATCGCCCGCGCCCTGTACGCCGTGGAGCTGTGCCGGGAGCTGACTCGCGACCACGAGCCGCAGCCGGAGCTCTTCTTCCTGCTCGAGAACTACCTGCGCCGCCTGGATGCGAAGGAAGCGGGCCCCACGTCGCTCCTGGCCTTCGAGCTGTCGGCGCTGGCCCACGCGGGCCTGATGCCGCGCTTCGATGCGTGCTCGCTGTGCGGCGGTGAACCCGGAGAGCGTCCCCGGTTCGACCAGGCTCATGGTGGCGCTGTCTGCGAGCCGTGCAGCGTGCGCGCACGCGAAGCCGTCCTCATCCCCGCGGCCCTGCTCTCCGGACTGCGCGCGCTTCAGGAAGGCGAGCGCACACCGCTCCCGGCTGACCTGCGCGCCCGAGCCCGTGGATTGCTCAACGTCTTCATCGCCCACCACCTGGGGCGCCGCCTCAAGAGCGTGGACTTCATGGCCCAGGTGGGCCTGGACTGACGACGGGGCGCGGTGCGCGCCACTCGGGAGAAACCATGAGCGAAGGGCAGGAGTCGCCGCTGGACGTGGTGTGCTTCGGTGAGACGCTGGTGGACTTCCTTCCCTCCGAACAGGGCAAGCGCGTGCGCGAGGTCGCCGCGTGGCATCCCTGTCCGGGTGGCTCGCCCGCCAACGTCGCGGTGGGGCTGGCTCGGCTGGGGCTTCGGTCCGCCATGCTGGGCGTGGTGGGTGCGGACGAGTTCGGCCACTTCCTGCGCGAGCGACTCGCTCACGAGGGCGTGAATGTGAGCCACCTGCGCCAGACACCGGACGCTCGCACGGGGCTGGTGTTCATCTCCCTGGATGCGAAAGGTGAACGCAGCTTCACCTTCTTCCGGACGCGCTCCGCGGAGTTCCTCCTGGGCGACACCGACGTGGACGCGGACTTCCTGCTCCAGGCTCGGGCCGTGCACTGTGGCTCCAACTCCTTGCAGCGCGATGAGGCCCGCTCGGCCACGGTGCGGATGCTCACCCTGGCTCGTGACGCGGACCGTATCGTGAGCTGCGACCCCAACCTGCGCCTGCACGCGTGGGAGGACCCGGAGCAGCTCAAGGGGCTGCTCGTGCGGATGTTGCCCCTGTGCACCGTGGTGAAGCTGTCCGAGGAAGAGATTGGCTTCGTCACGGGCACGGAGTCTCCCGAGGAGGCCTTGACGCGACTGTCGTCCCTCGGCGTGCGGCTGCCGGTGGTGACGCTGGGCGAGCGCGGCGCACTCTTCCTGTGGCGAGGTGAGCGGGTTCATGTCCCCGCGCCACGGGCCCGGGTGGTGGACACCACCGGAGCAGGGGACGGCTTCGTCGCGGCGCTGCTCCACGGTCTGGTGCGGTGGTACGGCGGCGCCCGCGCGCTGGAGTCCGCCACGCGCGAGGAACTCGTGGCACTGACGACCTTCGCCTGCGAAGTCGCCGCCCGTGTCGTCGAGAAGCCGGGTGCGGTGGAGGGACTGCCTCGCGCGGAAGAACTCACGGCGGTGTGGCCTTCGCGCCCCGTCGCTCGTTGAGGCGCGACAGGGCATGGGGCTCGCCTACGGTGGGGTGATTCTCGTCACGAAGCTGTCCGACGAGGACCTCCCCGTCACCGGGCCCGAGCCGAAGTCGAGGGTGCCGACGAGCCGCCCCCACAAGACGACATCACGCAGCCCCGCGCTCCCCACGCGCATCGCGGATTGATTGCCGACGTCGCCGAAGGCGCGACCCCAGCGCGTCTCTCCATCGCGGCCCAGCTTCGCCACGAAGATGTCCTCGCCGCCCGCGCTCGTCAGAAGCCCTTCGCCGAAGTCGATGGACGTGCTGAACGAGCCCGTCACGACCACGCTCCCCGCGAAGTCGACGTCCACGTCATAGCCCCAGTCGAAGCCCGGGCCGCCGAAGCTCCGGCTCCAGCGATGGTGGCCCTCGCCATCCAGCGAGACGACGAACACATCGCCGTCGCCGCTCGAGAGGGGACCTCCTCCGTGGTCCACCGTGCCGATGAACGCGCCCGTCGCCACGACGTTGCCCGACGGGTCCGCGGCCAGCCGCCAGAAGGTCTGGTTTCTCAGCGGGCCGAAGCTCTTCGCCCAGAGGGGTTCGCCATGGGCGTCCAGCTTCAGCACGTAGACGTTGAAGCCGGGCGCGGACAGCCAGGGCACGCCATGGAACGACAGCGTGTCCACATAGCCGCTGCTGATGAAGAGGTTGCCCGCCGCGTCCACCGCCAGCGACGCGAGGGTGCTCACGGGACCCGCCTCGTAGAGGTTGTTCCATACGGGCGCTCCGCTGCTTCCCGCGAGCCGCACGACGAACTGGTTCAAGGGCCCCTTCGCCGGAATCGGCCCGTCGCCGTAGTCGATGGAGCCCGCGAAGTAGCCGCTCACGTACACGTCTCCGTCGGATGCCACAGCGAGCGTGCCCGTCTGCTGTTGCCCTCCATCTCCGAAGCACCGGCTCCAGACATGCTCGCCGGAGGCCGCGAACTTCGCCACGAAGGCGCGGGGGTAGCCGGGCTCGCCACGGCAGGGCAGCGGGCCTCCTCCAAAGTCCAGCAAGCCCCAGTAGTCACCCGTGATGACCAGGTTGCCCTCCGAGTCGACGCTGATGCCCGTGGCCTGTTGGTAGTTCTCGTCGCCAAATCGCCGGCTCCACAAGAGCTGCCCCTGTGGGTCGAACCGCGCGACGAGGATGTCCGAGTTCGCCGTGCCCACGAGCGCGGTGTGGCCATCCGGTTGAACCGCCAGGTCTCCAAACCCGTCGACCCCGCCATGGGTCGCGGTCCATTCGCGGCGATTGAGCTCGAGAGGCTGGAACCGTGCGAGAGGCTCCGCTGGCGTGGCCACTTCCGCCCCGGTGCCGCCATCGCATGCCGCCACCAGGGCCACGAGCCACAGGGCGGATGAAAGCCTGAATATCGAGTTCATACGGACAGGCTAGAAAGGCCCATCCGTCGGATACAAGGCGCACGGGCCGCTCATGTCGTAGTGGAGGCGCCTGCTCTCGCGGCTGTCGTGTACGAGGACTTCTTGTGACCTGTTCGGGACGCCGGAGAGGAGCCCGCGCATGAGGGCCGTTCATGGTCGCCGACGCACTGGCGCGCGGTGGATTCCTGAAACGGGCCGGTGACGGGGAGGGGCTCGTCCTGGAGGGGGTCGGGATGAAAAGATGGGGCAGCCCATGGCCTTGCCCTCACCGCATGCCTCGCCCGAGGAAGAGGCGTCGCCCCTGGCGCCGTCTCCCGAGTCCCTGACGCTGCTGAGCATCCCGGGGGACTCACCCGAGGCCACGGACTCCTACTGGCTGACCCACGTCTACCAGGGGGACCGACTGCCGCAGTTCACCGCGCGCTCCGTACTGCTAGGCGCGGGCATCGGCGTCATCACCTGTGCCACCAACCTCTACGTCGGACTCAAGACCGGACTCGCCTTCGGTGTCGCCATCACCGCAGCGTTGCTCGCACATGCATCGCATGGGCTCCTGCGCCGCCTCACCCCGGGCCTCGCTGGCGCGCCCCTGTCTCCGCTGGAGACGTGCAATGCGCAGACGGTGGCCTCCGCGGCCGGCTATGCCACGGGCGGCGCGCTCGTCTCCGTGCAGGGCGCCTGGCTCATCGTCACCGGCCAGCATCCCTCCGGTCCGACACTCCTCGCGTGGACGTTCTTCCTGTCCGCGCTCGGGGTCCTCTTCGCCGTGCCCTTCAAGCGGCAGCTCGTCGACCACGAGCAACTTCCCTTCGCCTCCGGAACGGCCGCCGCCACCACCATTCGCGCGCTGCATTCGACGGGGGCTGAAGCGACGCCTCGATTGCGTCTGCTCGGACTGGGAGGCCTGCTCTCCGGGCTCGTCACCGTGGTCCGTGATGGACTGGGACGGCTTCCTCTCTCGATTCCATTTCCGGGCTCGTGGGGTGGCTTGCCCCTGGAGCGGCTTGGCTTCGGGCTGGAGGTGAGCTTGTTGCCCATTGGCGCGGGCGCGCTGCTCGGGCCTCGCACCACGGCGTCGCTCCTGTTGGGCGCGCTGCTGATTCACGGAGTCGTGGCGCCGCGCGTGTTCGCCTCCGGGCTCGTGTCCGTGGAGAACGGGAACTTCCTCGAGTGGAGCCTGTGGCCTGGCGCCGCCATGCTCGCCACCGCGTCCTTGCTCCATTTCCTGCTCGAAGGCCGTGTCCTCCGGCGGGCCTTTCGCGGATTGTTCTCCCGCCGCACCTCTCCACCGCATCCCGTGGACGCGCTCCAGGTGCCGCACAGGTGGCTCCTCGCGGGCCTCTGCGTGGTGACGCCCGCGACCCTCCTCGTGGCACATCGAGGCTTCGGTGTTCCGCTCGCGCACGCGGCGCTCGCCATCGCGCTGTCGTTCGTCTTGTGCCTCATCTCCTGTCGTGTCACCGGCGAGACGGATGCCACTCCGGTGGGCGCGCTCAGCCAGGTGACCCAGCTCACCTACGGCGTCTTGCTGCCACACAACATCCACGCCAACCTCGCGACCGCGGGCATCACCGTCAACTCGGCGTCGTCGGCCGCGGACCTCCTCACGGACCTGAAGACAGGGCACCTGCTGGGTGCGCATCCCCGACGCCTGTTCCTCGCGCAGCTGCTCGGCTCGGTGGTGGGAGCGCTCGCGGTGGTGCCGCTGTTCTTCCTGCTCGTGCCAGACCGTGAGGCACTCGGAGGCGAGCGCTTCCCCGCACCCGCCGCGTTCATCACCGCGAGCGTCGCGCGAGTCCTGTCCTCGGGGTTGGGAAACCTGGAGCCCGCGACCCGCGCGGCCGTGGGTTGGGCCGCGCTCGCCGCCGTCGTGCTCGTCCTCGCGGAGAGGCTGCTCCCCCAGCGTGCCCGGCGCTGGGTGCCCTCGCCCCTGGGCATGGGGCTCGCGTGTCTGTTGGCACCCTCGTACTCGCTGAGTCTCTTCCTTGGCGGGCTTGTTTCCGCCTTGGTGGGATACGTGAAATCCACGACAGCGGAGGGACGCGTGGCGACACTGGCCGCGGGGACCATCGCGGGCGAGGGACTGGTCGGCGTTGCCATCGTCCTGCTGCAAACGCTCTGGTAGCGTCACGTTCCACCGATGCGCTGCCCGAACTGCTACCGCCGCCTTTTGCCGGGCGCGGCCTGTCCCGTGCACGGCTCGCGAGATGCTGGCGGCCCTGCCAACGAAGGACTGCCGCTCGCGGACGTTCCTGGCGTGCGCGTCGCCGCGCCCCTGGGCAGCGGTGGCTTCTCGCAGGTCTTCACCGCGTATCGGGACTCGGATGGTCGCGAGGTGGCCCTGAAGCTGGGGCATGGGCCTCACCAGGAGCGCTTCGCTCGCGAGGCCACCGCCCTGCGCCGCGTGGGGCCTCCCACCGTGCCGGAGTTGCTCGAACACGGCGTGGCTCGCGGGCGTCCCTTCCTGGTGATGGAACACCTGCATGGCCAGACGCTCGCCGCGTGGATGGCCGCGCTGCCCGGCACCGGTACAGCGTCGCTTGCGCATGTCCGGGAGATGCTCCGTGGGTTGTGCTCGGCGCTGGAGCGAACGCATGCCGCGGGCGTCGCGCACCGGGACCTCAAGCCGGAGAACGTCTTCCTGCGCGAAGGTGGCGCGCTCAGCCTGCTCGACCTGGGCCTGGCGCGTTTCTATGACGTCGAGGGCGACGACCTGGCGGACGAGCTTCCTCCGGGCGTGACCCCCGCGGGACAGCGGCTGGGCACGCCGCTCTACATGGCTCCAGAGCAGTGTCTCGATGCCCGGCTCGCCAGCACGTCGGCCGACATCTACTCGCTGGGAGTCCTCCTCTTCGAGTTGCTCACGGGCGCGCCCCCCTTCGTCGGCAGCCCAGAGCAGATCCGCCACGGCCACGTCAGCTTGAGACCGCCCCGTGTCTCGGAACGTTGCGCGCTTCCTCCCGCGCTCGATGAGGTGCTGCGCACGTGTCTGGCCAAGTCCCCGACGGAGCGCTTTGCCCGGGCTCCCGATGTGCTCGCCGCTTTCGATGCGGCCTGTCACGTCGCGGTCTCTCCGAGCGTCGTCCAGCCCGGCGAAGTCCCCGCCGCCTCGGCCCTCCAGGTCGTCGGCTCGGGAGTCCGGCAGGTGGCGCTGCTGGGCCTGCATGCCTCGCTGTCCGTGGATGCGGTGCTGGCCGCCATCGAACCGCAAGGAGGTGTCCTCGCGCGTGTGAAGCGCGGTGGCTATGTCATCGCCTTCGCCGAGTCGCTCACCGCCGAAGCGAACGTCCGCGCAGGCGCGCTCACCGCGCGGCGACTGGTGGAAGAGGGCGAGTCCTCGGCGGTCCTCCACCTCGCGGAGCTGCATGTCCTCGTCGGGACAGCCACGCTGCGGATGGCGGGGCCCGCCCTCGACGCGACGGGCGACTGGTGGCCCACGGACTGGGTGCCGGGCGAGACACGTGTCACCGCCGCCGCGGCCGCGCGACTGGAGCCAGGGGCCACCGAGGCGGTGGCTTCCTCGGAGGCGAGCGTCGTCGATTCCACGCCCGTCGGCGGACGACTGCGGTTGCTCGACAGCGGTGCCTCCAGCTCCGTGTCGGAGCCGCCTCCGCTCGTGGGGCGCGAGCCGTTGGTCGACCTGCTCATCCAGGAGGCCACGCGCTGCCTCACCCTCGGCGTGCCCGGCTTCTCGGTCCTCACCGGTGACGTGGGGCAAGGCAAGTCACGGGTCATCGAGGCGCTCGCGACACGGTTGGAGGCCGAGGGCCGTGCCCAGGTCTTCCGCCTGCGCGCGGCGGCTCCCGACGTCTCGGCTCCGGAGGCCATGCTGGACGTGCTGCGGGCCTCCGTCGGCGAGGGGGCATCGCCACTCCCCGAGACTCCTCGCTCCGGACCCATTCCCCTCGCCGATGCGCGCCACGCCGCCGCGCGCTGGCTCGCCGAGGCGCTCCGACACCGCGCGCGCGAGACGCCTCGCGTGTTGTTGCTGGATGATGCCCACCTGGCCGACCCCACCAGCCTGGATGCGCTGGAAGTGGCCACGCTGGCTGGTGCGTCCGCTCCGCTGTGGGTCTGCGTGGTGGCTCGACCCGCGCTGCTCGGGCTGCGTCCTCACCTGGGCGAGCGTAGCGCGCACGCGTCGCGGCATGTCCTGCCGCCCCTGCCGCCCGAGGCCAGTCGCGCCTTGCTCCTGCACCTGCTTCGTCCGGCGGAGCATGTCCCCGAGCCCGTGCTGGCGCGCCTGGAGCAACTGGCCCAGGGCGTGCCCCTGTCCCTGGTGGAGCTGGCGGTCGCACTGAGGACCGCCGGGGCGCTGCGTGCCGCGCCGGGCGGGGGTTGGTACATCGCCCCGGACGCGCTGCTGGACGTGTCGGTGACGCCGTTGTTTCAGCGCCTTGCTACCCGCGTGCTCGCGGGACTGCCCGAGGCCCATGGCGTGCTGGCGCGTCTGTGCGCGGTGCTGGGCTCCGAGCTGGATGTCACGCGCGTGGACGCGGCCCTGCGGTACCTGGAACCGCGCGACGAACAGGTGGGCGTGGCCACGTCGCTGGACGCGGGCGCGGGCTTGCAGCGACTCGCTCGCGCTGGACTGCTGCGACCCATGGGCCTGGGGCGCTTCGCCTTCCGTCATCCGCTTCTGCGCGAGGCGCTCGAAGCGCTCCTTCCTCCCGCGACGCGCCGTGCGCTGCATGCCGCCGCGCGCCAGGCCACCTCGGGCAACTCGCCCGCGGAGCGCCGTCGTCGCGCGCACCATGCCGCGGCCTGTGGCGCGCACGAGGAAGCCGCCATCGCCTTCCTGGTGCTGGCCGAAGAGGCGCGTCGCGCGCACCAGTCGGTGGAGGCGGAGCAGCACTTCACGCGCGCCCTCTCCCTGCTGCTGGAGGAAGACACGGGGCGCCGGGCACTCGCGCTGGCCGGACGCGGCCGTGTGCGGCATCGCCTGCAGCGCTTCCATGAAGGGCTTGGAGACCTGGCCGCGGCGCGAGTCCTCGCGGAGGGGCGCGGCGACATGGCCCTGTCGTTGGACCTGCTGCTGGAGGAGGCCACCGCGCGTGACTGGATGGAGGACGTGGATGGCTCGACGGCGTGCGCGCGCGAGGCGCTGGAGCGAATCGAGCACCTCGATGACCCGCGCCTGTCCCTGCGCTGCTCGCTGGCCCGGGGCCGTCTACACGTGCGTCAGGGAGAGTGGGGCCCGGCGGCGCGCATCCTCTCCTCCGTCGTCGAGGGCGCCGAGGGCGCGCGCGAGCATGAGACGCTCGTCGTCGCCCTGGCCATGCTGGGCTCCGCGCTGACCTTCCTCCAGCGCACGGAGGAAGCCGCCGCTCGTTTCGAGGAGGCCGTGTCGCGCTGCGAGGCCGCCGGCGATGCGCTGCACCTGGCCGCCACCCTCATCAACCGCGTGTTGTTGTGGCTGGGGCAGGGCGATGTGACGCGAATGGAAGGAGACCTGCGCCGCGCCATGGGCCTGGGCCGCGAGCTGGGCCACGCCCAGGTGGAGCGCTGGTCCACCTTCAACCTCGCGGAGGTGCTCTACATGCAAGGGCGATTGGCGGAGGCCCTGCCGCTGGCGCGTCGCTCGCACGAGCTGGGGGTTCGCTTCTTCCTCGAGCACCCGGTGCCCCTGGATGCGTTGCTGCTCGCGCGCATCGGCGCCGCGCTGGGCGACCTGGGAGAGGCGTCCCGACAACTGCGCTGGATTGAGTCCCATTGTCCGCCGGCGTCCCTGCCTCCCACGGCGGTCATGCGTCGGTTGGTGGAGCTCCAGGTGCGCGAGGCCGAGGCCGGTGCGGGCTCACATGAGTCCCGGGCCTGGCATGCCCTGGAGGAAGAGGCGCGAGAGCTGGCCTCCCCCGACGAGAAGGCGGAGCTGCTCCTCCAGGCCGCGCACTCCGCCTTCGCCGCCCGCAAGCTGGCGGAGGGCCTCATCTGGTTGGCCCAGGCCGAGAGCGCCGTGTCAGCCGCGCCCCTGTGGCGCCCCCGGCTCGTCGCCCTCCAGGACGTAGCGAGGCGGGTGTAGCGCGAGCCGCTACAAAGCCGCGCGGACGTGACCTTCCGCGCTACAGCGGACGACCTGCCAGGGCGGCTTCGAGACGGCAAGGTGACCGGCGGCGCGCTGGCCTGGAGCGTGCTTCTGTAGGGGGTATTTCGCCAATTCCGTGTTTTTCACTGGAGGAGCGTCCATGGGTGTCACTGTCCGTCGCCCCCCGTCGGGAATCGTGTCCGTGCTGTGCCTGGTCCTGGCCGGCTGTGGTGGAGGAGGAAGTGGGCCCACCACCCCTCCAGCACCCGAGGTCGGAGAGAGCCAGGCGGAGATTCGCATCGCCAACTCCCTGTCCACCGACGCGCTCGTCCTCAATGCCATCGGCACCAACCCCGAAGCCAACGGGCTGCTGGCGACGACGAGGCTGGTGGACCTCTTCAGCCCGCTAGGTGGAGACCCGCGCATCCTCAAGCAGCTGCATGACCCGGACGCGCAGAAGTTCATGGAGTACCTGGTGAGCTGCGCGCTGGGGCCCAACCAGACGCTCTGGTACTACAACCCCCGAGGTTCGAACCCGGGCCCCCGCGTGTGGGGTGGCAAGGCGGGCCTGTGCACGCAGTGGCTCACGTCGGCTCCCTCGCAGGCGTGTCTCAACCGGGTCTCCGCGTGCCTCCTGTCGCGCAACAACGCGCTGGGCCGCCGAGTGGAGTTGTCCATCCGGGGCGAGGTGCCGGGAGACCCGAGCATCTTCTACCTGGAGGCCGTGACGAAGCCCGCCGAGTACGAGCCGACCACGGCCGTGAAGCTCGACAGCTTCGCCCTGTGTACCGGGAGCGAGACGGGCGCTCAGCGCGACTGTGGCTGGACGGCTGACGGCATCGGCGTTTGTATCCCGGGGTCGACGGTGTCGTTGGGCGCGGGGGGCGTTGTCTCGTGCCCCGGCCCGGCGGTGGGGTCCAGCTCGGGTGCTCAGATGGTGTTGCGCGTCTGCTCGGGAGTCGTCGGCTGCGATTCGGCCCGCACCACCAATCTGGGCGAAGGGGACTCGAGCTGCGCGGGCTCGGAACCCATTGTCACCTTCACCTGCCCCGTGGAGGGCTACTACAGCGTGATGACGGCGCCGTGGGACAGCGACGACGCGGGCACCGCCAGCGTGGACGTGTCAGCTGACTCGCCCACGCGATATGCGCTGTCCGAGTCGCAAGTGTTCGCGGTGCGTGAGGGCGCCTTCTACGGCAACGTCTTCGACCCGAAGGCCCTGGCCACCAAGGTGTCCGTGGAGGAGGTGCAGGTCGGTGGCGAGCGACCGCGTTTCGTCGTGGTCGGCGACGACGCCATCATCGAAGGTGCCATCTACAGGAAGATGTACTCCTGCTACGACCCTTCCTGGGGCGACGGCGCGGCGTACTCCTCGCATCGCGTCTGCGCGCTCCCCAACGCCGGCGCCAACTGCGCGGCCACCGTCGCGGGGCCGTGCTGGGGCTCCGCCGTGAAGCCGTCCCTGCCAGGCAGGTGCGAGGTGAATGACGGCCCGCAGGTGCCCGGAGACGGCGACTACGAGCGGTGCAAGGACCCCTACGGGAACATCTGGAAGGAGCCGGTGACCACGTTCCTCCATGACCCGTGTGGGCCCGTGAGCGATGACCAAACGGGCAAGCTGTGCGGCCGCACGGTGCGACCGCGCAAGGAGCGCTAGTCGATGACGACGGGAGGCGTGGAGTCGCTCTATGGCGAGGAGCTGCGGCCAGGAGCCCTGGTGGGTCGTTGGGTGGTGGAGCGCGTCCACTACCGAGGCCCGGTCTCCACCCTCTATCGTGCTCGGGACGTGGGAGGCGGAGGCGCCTCGGCGCTGAAGGTCCTCCAGTCGTCGGCGCTGACGACGGACACCGCGCTGCGCCGCTTCCGTCGCGAGGCGGCCACGCTCCAGCGGCTGAGTCATCCGCACATCGTCGGTGTGCACGACTATGGCGAGCTCCCGGATGGCAGGCCCTTCATCGCCATGGAGTGGCTGGAGGGCAGGGACCTGGCCGCGGAGCTGGCGGCGCGGGGTCCTCTGTCCTCACGTGAGGCGCTGGAGGTGCTGGAGCAGGTGGGCGCCGCGCTGCGGGTGGCCCATTCCGCGGGCGTGGTGCACCGGGACCTCAAGGCGCAGAACGTGATGAAGCTGTCCGGGAGCGGCGAGTCTCTCGTGGTGAAGCTGGTGGACTTCGGCGTGGCGAAGGGGCTGACGGCGGACTCGCCCGGTGCTTCTTCGCTCACCCATACCGGCGTGGCCCTGGGCACGCCGCTGTCCATGGCGCCGGAGCAGATTCGCGGTGAGGCGCCCGATGCCCGCACGGACCTGTACGCGCTGGGCGTGCTGCTGTTCCAGCTCGTCACCGGACAGCCTCCCTTCCAGGGCGCCACCCGGCATGAAGTCGAGGAGCAGCACCTGCACGCGCCCCCTCCGAGGCCCGGCGAGCGAGCCCCGGTGCCCGAGGCGCTGGACGACGTGGTGCTGCGCTGTCTGGCCAAGAATCGCGAGGACCGCTACCCGGACGTCGTCGTGCTGCTGGAGGACCTGCGGCGCGCGGTGGGAGGAGAGAAGCCGCGCGAGGCCCAGGGCCACGCGGTGGCGCTCTACGCGGAAGCGCGACTGTCGCGGGCCCCCGACTCCGCGCTGCTGGAGCGGATGGACTCCCTGCTGGAGCGGACCGGCGCGGTGGCTCGGGAGGCGGGGCTCGAGGTGCGACTGGAGGGGAGCGGCTGCCTCATGGCGCTGGCGGCTCTGCCCGATGACGCCATCTCCGAGCGCGCCGTGCGTGAGCGTGTGCTCGCGGCGGCCCTGTCGCTGCTGGAGGGCGCGCGCGACTCCCGCGATGCGGACGGCGTGCCCGTGGAGCTGGCCATCACCGTCCACGTGGACCGCCTTCCCAGTTCAGAGGGACGCGGGAGCGCGGACGGCAGCCTGCTGCACCTTCCCGGCTGGGTCGCGGACTTCCAGGACGCGGGGCTGGTGGCCACCGGGGCGGCGCTGCGGGACTTGGAGTCGGGCTTCCTCGCCGCGCCGTTGCCGGGCGGCGGAGCCATCTGGTCCCGCGTCACCGGCCGACGCTGACGCTCACGGCTTGATGCCGTGGCGGCGCAGCAGTCGGTAGAGATGCACCCGGTCCATGCCCGCGGTGACGGCGGCCTGGGCCACCTTGCCCTGGTGCTTCTCCAGCAGCGCACGCAGATAGCGCCGCTCGAAGTCGTCCACCGCGCGGCGGCGCTGGTCCGCGTAGGGCAGGCTGGGGTCCACCTCCATGGGGTTGCCCGAGCGCGACTCGTCCTCGGTCAGCTCCACGGCTTCCTCGAAGACGAGGCAGCGCTCCAGGTAGTTGCGCAGCTCGCGCACGTTGCCGGGCCACGCCGCGTAGCGCAGGCGCGCCAGGAAGTCCGGCGTGCGCAGCGAGGCCGTGCGCTCCCGGTCCGCGCCCAGCGAGCCGAGGATGCCCTCCACCAGCAGGGGCAGGTCCTCCGGACGCTGACGCAGCGGGGGCAGGGGGATGCGCAGCACCGCGAGCCGGAAGAAGAGGTCCGAGCGGAAGCGTCCCGCGTTGACCTCCGCGCGCAAGTCACGGTGCGTGGCCGCCATCAACCGCACGTCCACCGGCTGGTACGTGTTGCTGCCGACGCGGCGAATCTCCCGGTTCTCCAGCACGCGCAGCAGCTTGGGCTGCAGCTCCGCGGGCAGCTCGCCAATCTCGTCGAGGAAGACGGTGCCGCCAATGGCCTCCTCGAAGACGCCCGCGCGGCGATGGACGGCGCCGGTGAAGGCGCCCTTCTCGTGGCCGAACAGCTCGCTCTCCAGGAGGTGCGCGGGGATGGCGCCGCAGTCCACCACGAGGAAGGGCCCGTCCTTGCGGCGGCCCGCGTCGTGGATGGCCTGCGCGGCCTGGCTCTTGCCCGTGCCCGTCTCGCCCTCCAGCAGCACCGTGACGTCGCGAGACGCGGCGCGCTCCATCATCGCGAAGCACACGCGCATGGCCACTGAGGCGCCCACGAGCGTCCCGAAGCGCGTGCTCTCCGACACCGGCAGCCGGTTGTTCTCCGCGCTGAAGTCGAACCGCAGCACCACGCGGCCCAACCTCAAGAGGGAGCCGCTGCGCAGCACGCCCTCCATCACCTGGACGCCATCCAGGATGACGCCGTTGAGGCTGTCCAGGTCCCTCACCTGGGGGCCCTTGGGGCCGATGCGAATCTCGCAGTGGAAGCGCGACACGGTGGAGTCATCCACCGCGAAGTCGTTGAGCGGGTGCGAGCCCACCGAGCAGGTGTCCGCCGTGGACTCCCACGTGCTGCCGGAGTTGGTGCCTTCCACCACCGTCAGGCGGAAGCGGCGCACCGTCGACGCGTCATAGGCACGGCGCCCTTGCTCATAGGGCAGCGTCACGTGCAGCGCTTCGTCTCCTGAGTCCCGGGCCTCCAGCTTCCAGAGCGAATCGTTCTGCACGTCTGGAGTTAAGGGGGTTGTGCGGGCCCGGTCGGAAGCAGACATGAGCTTCAGGATAACATGGCCGCGTGACGCCGAGTCTTCGCTCATCCATCTCCGCCTGCCTGGCAGGACTCCGGGGAACGCCCTCGCGGAGACCCGGCGCGGCGAGACACCGGCCGGGCTCCGCGCCCCCCACTCCGCCCCCCGGCCCCCCTGCGACACAGAGCTCACGGCCGTGGTGGGTTGCTCCCGACCGTGTGGCGAGCCTGGGCACTGCAGCGGGTGTGCCGCCATACCCGCTCCCTGGGTTGTCCGGCGCCCACCGACGGACGGAGTGACTTGTAGCGCTACAAATCCCGGTCGCCTGTAGCGCGGAGGGTTACAGCCAGGCCCGGTCCGCGCGTCGATGACCGTCATCGATGGGCTCGATTGGGCTCATCCGTCCCCCGTCGCTAGGTACGTGATGCCGCCACCCCGCACCGCGAGGAGGGCGAGATCGCATCCCCGCACCCGGGGATGCCCAGCAAAGGAGAGCACCATGTTCAAGAAACTCATCCAGGTCCTTGCCCTCGCGAGCGCGGGGTGGAGCGCGGCAGTGGTCGCCGCGCCGCCCCAGGGCACTCCCGTCGCGCGGGGGCTGTCGAGCCGCGAGGCCATCCAGGACTGGAAGAAGCAGCACGGCAACTGGGGGCGCTGGGGCCAGGAGGATCAGCTCGGCACCGCGAACCTCATCACTCCAGCCAAGCGCAAGGAGGCCGCGAAGCTCGTTCGCGACGGTGTGTCCGTCTCGCTGGCGCACACCCTGGAGACCCGGCAGGCCGCGGACGTCCCCTCACCGCTGGAGCGCCAGATGCTCTTCCACGGCGAGGCCCCCGAGTCCACGTACAGCGCGGACCACCTGGGCATCGGTTTCCATGGTTGGTCCCACACGCACCTCGACGCGCTCTGCCACGTCTTCGACGAGGGCCGGACGTACAACGGCTACCCGCAGTCGAAGGTCGATTCGAAGGGCTGCTCGGTGCTCTCGGTGAACGAGGTGCGCGACGGGCTGCTCACGCGCGGAGTCCTCATCGACATGGCCGCGTTCAAGGGCGTGCCGTACCTGGAGCCCGGGACGCCCATCCACGCGGCGGACCTGGAGGCGTGGGAGCGCAAGACGAAGGTGAAGGTGTCGAGCGGTGACGCCATCATCGTCCGCACGGGGCGCTGGGCCCGCCGCGCGGCGGTCGGGCCTTGGGACGTGTCCTCGAAGTCACCGGGACTTCATGCGTCCAGCGTGGAATGGCTCGCGGCGCGCGGGGTCTCCATCGTCGCGACGGATGTCGGACTGGACGTGCTGCCCTCCGGGGTGGAGGGCGTCGTGATGCCCGTGCACGTGCTGCTCATCAACACGCTGGGCGTCCACGTCATCGACAACGCGGACCCGGAGGCCCTGGCGAAGGCGGCGGCGGCTCGCGGACGCTACGACTTCCTCCTCAGCGTCGCGCCCCTGGCCATCGAGGGCGGGACGGGCTCGCCCGTCAATCCCATCGCGACCTTCTGACGGGAGCGCTTCGGGGGCGGGGGCGTCCGCGCCGCCACCCGGGTGGCGGTGTTGTCCTCGCCGCTCGACGTGGCGGCGAGGAACATCGCCTCGCGCAGCCAGCGGTGGCCCGGGTCGGAGTCGCGCGAGGCATGCCAGCGCATCACGATGCTGTCCGCGGTCAATGCCAGGGGGGGCGGGCTCACGCTCAGGCCAAAGGCCTTCGCGCTCGCCAGCGCCGAGCGCCGGGGCAGCAGGCCGAGCAGCCGCGCACCGCGCAGGAGGTGGGGCACGCTGAGCGCGTGGGTCGTCTGAACGGCCACGCGGCGGCGCAGGCGGAGCTTGGCGAGCGCGTCATCCACCGCGTCGCTGGAGTCCGCCCGTCGCGACACGCGGACATGCGGAATGGCGAGGAAGTCTTCCATGGACAGCTGCGTGTCCACGCGCACGACGCTCGGGTCGAACACGACCAGATAGCCCCCGGCGCAGAACAGCCGCAGCTTGTGATGGGGGGCCTGCTCCATGGGTGGACCCACGAGCAGGTCCAACGAGCCGTCATCCAGCATCGCCAGCCCCCGCGCTTCCTGGAGCGGAGAGAGGGAGAGGGTGACGCCCGGGGCCTGCTCCGCGACGAGCGCGAGGAGCGGCGGCACCAGCGAGGACTCGAGTCCGTCGGACAGGCTCACGCGGAAGTGGCGCTCCTGCGTGGCGGGGTCGAAGGGGCGCTGGGTGAGCACGGCCTGGAGGCACGCGAGCGCATTGCGCACGGGCTCCGCGAGCGCCTGCGCATGGGGCGTGGGGACGACGCCCGTGGGCGCGCGGGTGAAGAGCTCGTCGCCGAGCAGCTCGCGCAGACGGGCCAGGTGGTGGCTCATCGCGGGCTGGCCCAGTCCGACGCGGTGGGCGGCCCGGGTGACGTGGCGCTCGCGCATGAGGGCGTCGAACGCCACCAGGAGATTCAGGTCCAGTCGGGAGAGATGCGCGTGGTCGATGGGCTGCATGGCTTCGCGTCTCCTTGCCAGCCGCAGGGATAACGCAAAGCCGGCGCGGATGCCCGGGAGACGTGGCGCTAGAACGCCAGGTTGAGCTGCAGGGTGATGAGCTGGGAGGTGCCCGCGTCCTTGGGGATGACGACGGAGGCGGCTTCCGCTCCGGCGGCGGCCTCCTGGTGGGCCAGCTGGTAGCGCAGCTTGAAGGCGAGGTGGGGGGCGTTGACGAACCAGCCCAGCTGCGCTTCCGCGATGTAGAGCAGGTCGTCGTCCAGATCGAAGCTCGGGTTGAGGAAGCTCAGCCGCACGGCCGCGTCGAGCACCTTCTTGTAGAAGACATAGTCGGCCTGAACCCATGCGCCAAAGCTGGAGAAGTTTTGCGAAGCGTCCTGCGGGTCCGTCCGGCTGTAGTACAACTCGCCGAAGAAGCTGAACCTGCGCGCCTGGATGAAGAGGTCCACGCCGCCGGTGATGAAGCGCCGGTCGCCTTCACGGAGGATCTGGAAGACACCGGACTCCGGGTTGAAGTTCTCCTTCACCTGCGTCACCTCGCCGCCCGCGCCCTGCAGGGTGAAGGACACGTTGAGCGGAGGCGGCTCCTTGTCTCCCGACATGATGTACGGCAGCTCGCCGTAGCCCGGCTTGCCCATGGGCGAGAACGTCGCGCGTGCGTTGAACTGGTACTTGCCGGGCTCGGAGCGGATGGAGCGCAGCGGCGAGCCGCCGAAGATGCCCACGTAGTACTCCAGGTGCTCCATCGTCCCGAAGATGGTCACGCCCTTGTCGCGGCCCGTCCAGTAGTAGTTGGCGATGGTGGAGAACTCGGGGAAGAGGATCTGCTGCGGTCCCCAGGACTCGTGCCGGCTGAGGGGCGTGTACTGCTGCCCCGCGCGGACGCCCACCTCGTCGATGGGCTGGATCTCCACCAGCGAGTCGAGCAGGTAGATGGGCGGATCCGCCAGCTCCAGCGACGTCCAGAAGCGAATCCACGGCCGGTAGATGTTGCCGCGAAGGATGGGGCGGAGGAACGAGAAGGCCGTGCGTGACTCCGCCTTGCCATCCAGGAAGACGGGCTCGAGCTTGTAGCCCGCCTGCAGGCCGATGCCGAGCAGGTAGTTCCCATCCTCCGACTGGATGTGGAAGCCGTTCTTCTCGTCGTAGCCCCCGGTGAGCGACGGCTTCTTGTCGTCGTCCTTCTCTTCATCCTCCGCGTGGCCCACGGCCGGTACGAGGAGTCCAGTGCCCATCGCGACGACGGCCGTCGCCACTCGCATCCAACGCATACCCTGTTCCCCCGAATGAGCGCTGCCCGCGCCTGTGCTCTCACGCGAACCCGAGCGGCACTCTGAGCACGCGACGGGGGGAAGGAAGCGTCACGGCGCGCGCGCTATCGCGGAGCGAACGACCGGGCCGCTTCCGCGATGGCTGACGGACAGCGGCCTCGTTCTCGAGGGTGGGGACTCGTGAACAGGCATCGGGAGGCGACGCGTGAAGCGGGCGCTGAAGTCCCGCCGCGGAACGAGGGGGGCATGTTCACTGAGGCGTGCCCGCCCCGGACGCGAAGGGCCCCTCCCATCCGGCGGGAGAGGCCCTTGCGTGTGGACCTGGGAGCGTGGCTACGGCGAGGGACGCGTCTTCTTGGGCTCGTCGCGCCCGGCACCGCCGGTGCCCTGCTGGCTGGCCGCTCCGGGCGTGGCGGCGTAGAGATTGTCCCCCAGCGAGTTGACGACCTGGCTGATGGCCCGCTGCGAGCGCACGCTGTTGCCCGCCTTGTCGAGCGGCGGCGAGAAGGCGGCGATGGCATAGCGACCGGGAACGACGGCGACGATGCCCCCGCCCACGCCGCTCTTGGCGGGGACGCCCGCCTGATAGAGCCACTCGCCGGTGCTCTCATACAGGCCGTTGGTCGCCATCAGCGCCAGCGTGCGGCGCGCCGTGTCCGGGCTGACGACCTTCTTGCCAGTGACGGGATTGGTGCCACCGTTGGCCAGCGTGGCGCCCATGGTGGCGAGCTGCGTGGCCGTGACGTTGACGGAGCACTGCCGCGTGTAGAGGTCGAGTGCCTGCTCCCGGGGGGAGCCAAGCACCTTGTATGAGTCCAGCAGCGCGGAGATGGACTGGTTGCGGGTGTTGGTCTCCGTCTCCGACTTGTAGACCTCCTGGTTCACCGGGAGGTCCGCGCCCGCGAAGTCGTTGAAGTTGTCGCTGAGCTTCTTCCAGCGGGCTTCGGGCGTTGCCGCCGGAATCATGCTCACGGAGGTGATGGCGCCCGCGTTGACCAGCGGATTGCCGGCGCGGTGGTCCTCGTTCATCTCGATGGCGACGATGGAGTTGAAGGGCTGCCCCGTGGCATCCACGCCAATCTTGTCCTCGACCTTCTTGGCGCCCACCTCGTCCATCAGCCGCGCCAGGGTGAAGGGTTTGGAGAGGGATTCGATGGGGAAGGGCGAGGTGGCATCGCCCACCGTGTAGACCTTGCCCTCCACGGTGACGAGCGCGAGGCCGAAGAGGTTGGGGTTCACCGTGGCGAGGTACGGGATGTAGTCCGCGTTCTTGCCTTCCTTGGTGCCGCGGAACTGCTGGTGGGCTTTCTGGAGCGCCTGCTGAATCTCCGTCTCCGTGGGCATCGCCTCGTCGCCCTGGGAGGGGCGTGCGGCCGTGGAGGCGGTGTCCGACGGCTTCGTGGCCGCCTTGGGACTCTCGGCGAGCGCGATGCCTGGCCCCGCGAGGGCCATGAGGCACATGCAGAACAACCAGCTACTTCGACAACGGAGTGCGAGCTTCATGTCATCTCCTTCCAAGGACAAGGGCGCTTACGAGCGGACACATGACGCCCGGCTTTGGTGGTTGAGGAGTGAGGCCTCGGGGGACGCGCGGCAACTTCGAGAGCACCCGAGCAGGAGAGCCCCCGCGCCCATGCGTCCACGCGTGAGGCCAACGCCCCTCCCCGCCGTCCGGGCTTTGCCGTGGACGTGTGACGGCTACCTTGTCCGACGTCGTGCCGCACGGCGCTCCGCCGGTGCCCGTCGACAAAAAGGAAGGAGCGCCATGGCGGAGCCCATGACCTCGCTGGAGTCCGGAGTCCAATCCCACCTGCTGTCCGCGGTCTTGAATCCCGAGCAGGTCCGACTGGACGTATGGAACCGCTTGCGGGAGGAGATGTCCCGGCTGGAGGCGCGGTATTCGGAGGGACAGGTGTCCTCCGACGAGCGCGTGGCGCAACTGCTGTCGCTCTTCGCGGAGGTCCACCCCATCGAGCGGCTCTTCGTGTTTCCGGGCGAGGCGCGCCTGCTGCGCCTGGCGGAGATGGCGCGCCGACATGACGTGGAGGAGCTGGCCGAAGAAGTTCGGCGGCTGGTGGGGTTGTTGAGCCGTCACAGGGACCGCGCCTGCCTGGTGTCGGAAGTGGATGGCGAACGGTCCGGGGCGGTGGGGGAGCTGGGGCCGGAGGGCTCGCACTACTTCACCACGCTGGTGGTGGATGACATGGAGGCCGAGGACTTCGCGCGAGTCCATCGCGGCATGGTGGATGCGCAGCGCGGGGAGCGGCAGTTCATCTACGAGCTGCTCCAGGTCCGCTCGGTGGAGGACGCGCTGGTGGCGGTGCTCGTCAATGACGACGTGCAGGCCTGCGTCGTCCGGCAGGACCTGCCCCTGCGCTCACGCTCGCCGGTGAAGCAGCTGCGCTCCACGCTGGAGCCCATCCTGGCGGAGGCGGAGCGGAGGGGGGAAGCGGCGAGCCTCGTGGTGGCGCGCTGGGTGCGCCAGCTGCGCCCGCATCTCAACATCTACCTGATCACCGACGAGTCGCTGGTGAGCCGGGAGCTGCACACCGAGCGCCTCTTCGACCGCGTCTTCTACCGGTACGAGTCCGCGCATGAGCTGAACGTCACCGTGGTGGATGGCGTGCGCGAGCGCTACCGGACGCCGTTCTTCGATGCGCTCAAGCACTATGCCTCGCGGCCCATCGGCAACTTCCACGCGCTGCCGATTGCCCGGGGACACTCTGTCTACAACTCGCGCTGGCTGCGGGACATGGGGGAGTTCTACGGCCCCAACCTGTTCATGGCGGAGTCGTCCTCCACGGCGGGCGGCCTGGATTCGCTGCTGGATCCCACCGGCTCCATCAAGGAAGCGCAGGAGAAGGCGGCGCAGACGTTCGGCGCGCAGCACACCTTCTTCGTCACCAACGGCACGTCGACGGCGAACAAGATCGTCCACCAGACGTTGCTCCAGCCGGGTGACGTGGTGCTCATCGACCGCAACTGTCACAAGTCCCATCACTACGGACTGGTGCTGGCGGGGGCGCAGCCTTTGTACCTGGATGCGTATCCGGTGCGTGAGTACGCCATGTACGGCGGCGTGGCGTTGAGCACGCTGAAGGCGAAGCTGCTGGAGCTGAAGTCGGCGGGGCGGTTGGACAAGGTGAAGCTGGTGGTGCTCACCAACTGCACGTTCGACGGGCTCGTGTATCACCCCGAGCGGGTGATGGAGGAACTGCTCGCCATCAAGCCGGACCTGTCCTTCCTCTGGGACGAGGCGTGGTTCGCCTACGCCACCTTCATGCCGTTGGCGCGCCAGCGCACGGCGATGGCCGCGGCGAAGCGCCTGGCGGAGAAGCTGCGCAGCCGCTCCTATCGCGAGGAGTATCGGGCGTGGCGCGCGCGCCGGGGGGATGGGGACCCCGCGGCGGGGGCTCGGGCGATGGAGGAGCGCCTGATGGCGGATCCGGACAAGGTGCGGGTGCGCGTGTACGCCACCCAGTCCACGCACAAGTCGCTGTCCGCCTTCCGGCAGGGCTCCATGCTCCATGTCTGGGATGAGGACTTCGAGCGGCGCGCGTCGGCGGCGCTCACGGAGGCGTACTACACGCACATCACCACGTCTCCGAACCATCAAATCGTGGCGTCGTTGGATTTGTCGCGGCGGCAGGTGAACCTGGAGGGCTTCGCGATGGTGAAGGAGGCGTTCCAGCTCGCGATGCGGACGCGGGAGCGCCTGCGGGAGGACCCGTTGCTACATCGCTACCTGCGGCTGTTGGACGCGGAGCAGGTGGTGCCGGAGGTGTTCCGCAAGTCGGGGTTGAATCGCTACGTGGGCCCGGGCTCGGCGGGAGTGGATGACATGAGGCGGGCGTGGAGCCAGGACGAGTTCGTGCTGGACCCCACGCGCATGACGCTCTTCACCGCGCTCACGGGGCGCAATGGCTTCGAGTTCCGGAGCAAGGTGTTGATGGACCGGCTGGGCATCCAGGTGAACCACACGTCCATCAACACGGTGTTGCTGAACGCGACGATTGGCGTCACGTGGGGTTCGCTGTCCTTCCTGTTGGATGGGCTGCGGCACGAGGTGGAGCGACTGGAGTTGGCGTTGTCCCAGTCGACGGAGGTGGAGCGCCGGTTGTTCGACGCGAAGGTGCGGTCCATCACCGACGAGCTGCCGCCACTGCCGGACTTCAGTGGCTTCCATCCTGCCTTCCAGCCGTCAGGGGGCGTGGGGGAGGGAGACCTCCGCGCCGCGTTCTTCCTGGCGTACGGCGAGGAGAACTGCGAGTTCGTGCCCTTGACGGAGGCGGGCGCGGCGCTGGAGTCGGGGCGTCCGTTGGTGTCCACGCGCTTCGTGGTGCCGTATCCGCCGGGCTTCCCCATCCTGGTGCCGGGGCAGGAGGTGAGCCCGGGCATCGTGGAGTTCATGCGGAAGCTCGACGTGAAGGAGGTCCACGGCTACCAGCCGGAGCTGGGCCTGAGCGTCTTCACGGAGTCGGCACTGGAGCGCGTGGCGAGCGGCGGCGCGCGAGAGCTTCCAGCGCCACGGGCCCGAGGCACGCGTCATGCGCCAGGGAAAGGCCCGGTGCCCGCGCCGCACTGAGCAGCCGACACCGACGTCGCGCGACCCCATGAGGGGCTCCATTCCTGCCAGAGGTGGGTGCTGGAGCCTCATCTCGTGCGTCGGACACGCGTGTTGGTTCCTCCTGGGGTCCTCTTGGTTTCAGAAGAGAGGGCCATCTCGGAGGAAGCGATGAGGCCAGGTCTGGGAGGAAGCCTGCTGGTGGGGCTTTTGATGGTGGGCTGTGCGACGTCGCGGGTGGTTCACCTGGATACGGGGCAGGGGAGCCCCATCGCGTACACCCCACGGCAGCGTGTCGGCCCCGTCGAGGTTGACAGCGGCGAATTCAAGAGGGCGATGGCTCAGCTCATCCTGGACCTGCGCTTCTCGTTGCGGTCCACGGAGGCGACACGTTCGAGACTTCAACTCGTGTCGTGGGACGAGAGGACATGGGGCGCAGAGCGTGGTGGAGGGTGCACCAGCCAGTCCGTGCCAGACGAGTGCCTGACGCTTCTGGGAGATGGCTTCAGCCTCCTTGATGCAGCTTCGCGACGGAATCTGGCGTTGTCCTTTGCTTGGGATGGTGTGTGGTCGGGCGTCCAGGATGCGGTGAGGAACGTCGTCAACCCGCTGGCACTCAAGGCGATGATTTCGTCGGCCATGGCTGCCTATATGTTCCTGGTCTTGGCACCCGAGCCGCTGACCAAGTTCGTCGCGATCGCCCTGACAGCCTATGTCATCGCGTACATGGGCCTGGAGTCCTTCGAGAACCTCGTGGATGGATGGATGCGGCTCTCCTCGGAGGCGGAGCGAGCTGTGTCCCTTCAAGAGCTGGAGACGGCGGGAAGTCGTTTCGGAGCGGTGATGGGAACGAATGGCGCGCGAGTCCTCATCCTCGCGCTGACAATGGCGTTGGGTGGCGGGGCCGCGAACATCGCGACGAAGGGGCCCCTGCTGCCGGGATTCGCTCGTGCGACGTTGGCGATCGAAGCCAACGCGGGAGTGCAACTCTCCGCCGCGTTGGGAGGTGGGGTTCGTTCTATCTCGTGGGCGCCAGGAGTCCTCACGGTGGGCCTCGCCCCGACCGCGGTGGCCGCCACAGCGATGGGGGCCACCACTGGCGAAAGCGCCGGTGCATCCGTCACGGAGAGTCGACCGGAGTTGAAGCACGTCTTCAACGGAGTGAGGAACGCACCGGGCTTTCCGGCCAACTTCAAGGCTGTCCAGAATGGCACCACGCGAAACCGCGTCGACAACAAGGACCTGCTTGAGAAGTTGCGAGAAATCGAGCCCGGTGATTGGGTCAAAGTCTATAAGGACGGCTGGGTCGGTACGGACAAGGTGTCACTCCACTACTTTGAAAGCGCGTCGGGGAAGGTGTTCAACTTCAAGATGAAGCCTGGTTGGAGCAATCAATGAGTGAGTCCTCGTCAACTCGCGGGGCTTCGCTGGAGGACGTGTCGCTGCGCGCGGAAGGCGGCGATGAGGCACAGCGACTGGTGGCGATTGCCGCCCTGGGCATGTGTCACGCGCTGGCCTCGGGTGTGGTCACCGCTGCCTATGCATGTCAGCAGCTCTTGGGTCCTGCGCTCCTGGCCCGGCTGGAGACTCCCGGTGTCCATCCGGAGCTTCGTCGTGCCATCCACTTGGCGACCGAACTCGAGGACGTCGCCGACCTTGTGCCCGACAAACTGCACGTCTCCATCACGGAGATTGAGAACAAACTGCTGGCCGTGCTGTCCAGCCTCGCTTCCGCCGAAGTCACTGGCGCGAAGTGGCTGGTGAAACGGCCCGTGCCCGCGCCGCACTGAGGCGCGTACTCAGGCATGCCACGTGAGTGAGGAGTCCACCCTCGTCACGGCGGGGAGTGAGAAGAAGAACGTGGTGCCGAGGCCCGGCTGGCTTTCCACCCAGACGCGGCCACCATGGGCCTCGGTGATTCCCCTGACAATGGTGAGCCCCAGTCCGGCACCTTCCTTGTGCCGGCTCTTCGCCTGCCAGAAGGGCTCGAAGAGGTGGGTCAGGTCGTCGACCGGAATCCCGGAACCTGTATCGCTCACCGAGCAGCGAACCATGTCCCCCCACGGCTCCGCGCGCAGCGTGACGAACCCTCCCATCGGCGTGAACTTGAGGGCGTTGCCAATCAGGTTGGAGAAGAGCTGCAGCACCCGGTCCTTGTCGACGAACACGTCCGATACCTGGGGCTCGACATCGAGCTGGAGGTGGACGGAGCGGGCGTCGGCGAGCGCGCGGTGTTGATCCAGCGCCTCCTGGAGCAACGCCGCCGTCGACTCCGGCCGTCGGTCCACCGTGAGCTGTCCTCCTTGCATCCGCGCTACGTCCAGCAGGTCCTCGATGAGCGTGGTGGCGCGGATGACCGCCTTCTGGATGGAGTTCAGCGGCCGAGAGTCCGCGAGCCGCTCCTCCGGCGAGCGCTTCATCAACGTCCCCGCGCTCAGCGCGATGACATTCAGCGGAGAGCGCAGGTCGTGCGCCACGATTCTCAGCACCTCGTCGCGAAGGAGCGTGGCCTCCTCGGACTCGGCATGCAGGCTGGCGTTGTCGATGGCGAGCGCGGCGCGGCGGGCCACCTCCTCGACCAGCGCCAGGTCTCTTGCGCCATAACGCCGCCCGGACTCGGACGTGCCCAGGGCGACCACCCCGAGCGTGTGTCCTCGCGCGCTCAAGGGCACGACGATGCAGGACTGGGGCGCGAGTCTCCGCAACATGTCCAGGTGCTGGGGCTCCTCCGACGACGCCTCCAGCAACGCCAGGGGCACTTCCTCGAGCAGCAGGGCCTTGCCTGACTTGAAGACCTCCGCCAGGAGGTGGCCTCGCCGGAAGGGCGTCTGTGGATACAGGTCGAACATCGCCTCCAGGAGTCCGGACTTCTCCGGCGAGGCGGCAAGGGATTGCCTGCGCAATACCCTTCCACCCTCGTCGAGCAACGCGACGACGCAGAAGTCCGCGAGCGTCGGGACGACCAGCCGCGACACCGTGGAGAGCGTCGTCTGGGGGTCCAGGGAACTGGCGAGCCGAGGCCCGGCCTCCGCGAGCAGGAGCCAGTCGCTCTCCAGTCGCTTTCGCTCGGAGATGTCCAGGACCTGCGAGATGAAGTGCAGCGGCCTGCCCCGGGAGTCCTGAACGAGGGAGGCCGTCAGCAGCGCGTCGACCAGGTGCCCCTGCTTGTGGAGATAGCGCTTCTCCAACTGGTACGACCCCTGTTCCCCGTCGAGCAACCGCTTCACCACGAGCAGGTCCTGCTCCAGGTCTTCGGGAAAGGTGAGGTCGTGGAACGTCATCTGGAGCAGTTCCTCGCGCGAATATCCAAGGATCTGGCACAGCGCCTCGTTCACGTTCAGCAATCGTCCCTCCAGACTGACCAGGCACATGCCGATGGGCGCGTGCTCGAACGCGGCGCGAAAGAGCTCCTCTCGATTCCGACGGGCCTCCTCGGCCCGCTCGCGAGCACTGATGTCCCGGAGGATGACGACGCGCTGCTTCGTTCCATCCACCCACACGTCTGCCAGGGTGGCTTCCGCCGGGAACACCTCGCCCCCCTTGCGAAGTCCGAGGAGTCGACGGCGCTCCTCGCGCGGACTCACGCTGTCTCCCAGCGGCTCTTGCAACAGCAACCCCAGGGGCTGTCCCAGCGCGTCGCTCACGCTGTAGCCGAAGATTCGCTCCGCGCCGGTATTGAACAGGGTGATTCGCTGGTGCGCGTCGATGGTGATGATGGCGTCGGCCGCGTTGTTGACGATGCCGGAGAAGCGCGACTCCGAGTCGCGCAGCGACTTCTCCACCTCGCGCTGGCTCGCGTCCAACAGGGACAGGGCCTTCGCGTTGCGCGCCAGGATGGCCAGGAACGTGGCCACCGTGACGAGCGCGAACACGGAGGTTCCGAAAGGGGCGGAGTGAAGCCCCAGCCGCTCGCTGAACAGCCGCAGCCCCCAGACGATCAGCGGAATGAGGATGGTTGCTGGCAGCAACCTGCGCGCCATGAGACCGCCGGCGTCATCCCGGAGCAGCACGCCCATCAGCCCCTGCCGGGGATGCACGGAGAGTACGCCGAGCGCCAGCATCAGGAACAGGAGCGCCGTGTGCAACGCCATGGGTGAATAGCTCCCGAGCCTGTCGAGCCCGGGCAGGAGCGTGAGCGGAGCGTCCTCCAGGTACACGTAGCTGATGAGCGCCTGCGCGGCGATGAGCGCGACGAGCAGCGCCAGGGGCCGGGCGGGATGCCAGCCCTCCCGTGTCCTGACGTGAAGCAGCAGCAGGGCACCGCCCATCAAACAGAGGCTCAGCGCCGTCAGGGGAGAGGGGCGACCCGGCGGGCTCGGTGACAACCTGCGCAGCGTGTTCGCGAAGAGGAGGCGGTCGATGCCCAGGTCCGTTCGTGCCACGTACTGGAAGAGCACGAGCCCTCCGAGCAGGAGGACGAACAGGGCCATGGCCTGTCCGGTCGTCCGTCTGAGGCGGTTCGTCGGCTTGTCGCGCAGCAGCCAGAGCGCCATGCCCACGAGGAGCAGGCCCAGGGCCGTGTTCGGCATCATCATCCCGGCACCCGGCAGGGTCACCGCGCGGGTAAGCCGCTCGCTGGCGAGGGCCCAGCCGACCAGCGCCGTGGTCGTCACCAGGACGGCCATCAGGCACACGGCGGGGACCAGCCAGTCGAGCACCCTTTCGATTGGGTGCGGAGAGTCACTGGGGCGCGCTGCCGTCATGGGGCCGCGGTGGGTTCCGTCGCGAGGTCCGTTCAAAGGGTGCGAGCGTGGAGTTCACTCACCGCACCCGGGATGAAACTTCCATCCAGAAACCTGGAGATGCCCCGGCGCGAGGACCAGGGCGGGGCCCCGGTCAATCCACCGCCCGCCTCATCGAGTGCCCGCCTCGGGTGGCTCCTCCTGGGAGTGGGCCTCCCAGCGAATCCAGCGCAGGTCCCTCACGAAGAGGGTGTAGAGGACGGGGACGAGCAGCAACGTCAGCACCGTGGCCACGGTGAGCCCGCCAATCTGTGCGTAGCACAGCGGTTGCCACAGCGGGCCGCCATGCAAGGCGAGTGGGATGAGGCCCAGCACGGTGGCGGCCACCGTCACCAGCACGGGCCGCAGGCGGTGCACTCCCGCGTCGAGCAGTGACTCGCGCAGGGACTCGCCGCGCTCGTGAGCCTCTTCGATGTAGTCAAAGAGGACGATGATGTGACTGACGATGACGCCCATCAGGCTGATGATGCCCAGGAAGGCCATGAAGCTGAACGGCGCGCCCATGATGACCAGGGACACCAGCGCCGCCGCCGCGCCGAAGGGAAGGGCCGCGAAGACGACCAGCGGTTTGACGGCGTTCTTGAACTGGATGACGAGCATCACGTAGATGGCGACAATGAGCATGCCCAGCACGACGACCATGCTGGAGAAGCTCTTCTTCTGTTCCTCCGCCTCGCCGCCAATCTCCATCGTGTAGCCGATGGGCAGGCTCTTCTGGAGCGCATCGAGCCCGGGGCGGGCTTCCTTCAGGATTTCCGACGCGAGGACGCCCTGTTGGGGAAAGGTGGAGACGGTGATGGTGCGGAACTGGTTGCGGCGGCGGATCTTCTCCGTCTGGAGCGAGTAGGTGACGACGGAGACCTGCCGCAGCGGGACTTTTTGAGGCCCCGTGCGGGAGCTGACGTAGAGGTTCTCGATATCGCCCAACTGGGCGCGCTCCTCCGCGCGGAGCCGGGCGACGATGTCGATTTGATGAATCCCCTCGCGAAGCTGACCCACCGTCATGCCGTTCATGGCGACGGCGGAAGACGTGGCCACGTCCAGGTTGGTGACGCCCGCGAGGTTTGCCCTGTCCGGGTCCACCTCCAGCTTCACGGAGAACGTGTCACTGCCCCAGTCATCCCGGGTGCGAGCCGTCCCGGGGACGGAGCGGAAGAGGGCCTTGGCGCGCTCGGCGATATCTCGGAGCAGGGAGATGTCCTCGCCGGAGATGCGGATGGACACGGGGATGCCCACGGGCTTGCCGGTCTCCAGCTCCCGCACGTCGATGCGCGCGCCGGCGATTCGCCGTGACAGCGCCTCCTGGAACAGTGGCACCAACACGCGGGTGTCTTCCTTGTCTCGGACCTGGACCACGAGCTGTGCGTAGTTGAACTGTTGCAGCTCGGGCGCCACGGAGAACCAGAAGCGCGGCCCTCCGCCGCCGATGAACTCCGTCACCGACTCGAGGATTTCGTGGGGCGGGTCGTCGCCCTTCGCGTGGGCCTTGCCATAGTCCTCGGCCACCTCCTGGAGGATGCGCGTGGCTTCGCGGGCCGTATCTCGCGTGGCGGTGAGCGTGGCGTCCTCGGGCAGCCAGACGTCCACGTAGGACAGATAGGACAGGTCCTTGGGGAAGAAGGCGGACCTGACGCGGGTGCCCACCAGCGCGCCCGCGATGAGGATGACCAGGGCCACGCCGACGACGAGGAGGCGGTGGTCGATGGCCCAGCCGACGACCTGCTGGTAGCGCATCGTGAAGCCCCGCGTGCTCCGCTGCCCGGGGGCCAGCTCCGCGTGAGCGGGCGCGCGCAGGATGGTGGAGCCCAGCAGCGGGATGAACGTCATGGAGACGATGCGCGAGGCGACCAGGGACAGGGTGAGGACGATGGGCAGCGTGCGGATGAAGCGGCCCGTGTCCCCGGGCAGCGCGAGGAAGGGCAGGTAGGCGGCGATGTTGGTGAGGGTGGCGAAGAGGATGGCGGTGGCCAGCTTCGTGGGCCCGAGCCATGCGGCGATGCGCGGCTTCCAGCCCATGGACAGGGAGCGTTTGATGGCGTCGCTGGCGACCACGGGGTCATCCACCAGCAGGCCCAGGGCGATGATGAGCGACGCGATGGAGATCTGCTGGAGGTCCACGCCGAACACGTGCATCAGCCCGAAGGTCATCGCCAGGGTGATGGGGATGGACAGGGCCAGCAAGAGCGCCGTGCGCCACTCCCAGAAGCCGATGAGCGCCACGAGGACGACGAGGATGATGGCCTCGTAGAGCGACGACATGAACAGGTCGACGTTCTCCTTCACCTGGAGAGGCTGGTCCGACGTGCGACGGATGACGAGGTCCTCGGGCAGGAGTCGCTGGACGTGTGCCAGCTCCTCGCTCACCACCTTCCCGAAGTGGTCGATCTGCTCGCCGGGCCTCATGTTGACGGCGAGGGTGATGGCGCGGTTGCGGACGAAGTGTCCCTGGGCGTCTCGCGCGTCCAGGTAGTTCAGGAAGCGGGGCGGGCTCTGGTAGTCGCGGCGCACGTCCACCAGGTCGCGCAGGTACACCGGGGAGCCGCCGCTGGGGGTGGTGAGGATGTCACCCAGTTGCGTCTCGCTGGTGAGCTCGCCGGACGGGTCGATGGTGATGCTCTTCCCGCCAATCTCCAGGATGCCGCCGGGCGCGGTGATGTTGCGCGCGGAGATGATGTTGGCGAGCCCGGACTGGTTGACGCCATAGGAGGCGAGCCGCTCCTGGGAGTACTCGAGATAGATTTTCTCCGGCAGCACGCCGCTGCGGGTGACCTTGGAGACGACGGGCAGGCGCTGGAGGTGACGCTGGAGGGTGTCCGTGAAGTCGTCGAGCTGCCGGTGGGTGTAGCGGTCCCCCGCGTTCTCCGTGAGTCGCGCCCGTGCGTCCTTGGGTGAGCGCACGACGATGGGGCGCCACACGTCGGGGTGGAGCTCGGAGAGGCTCAAGTGGTCCTGAGCGAACGCGCGCAGGTGTTCCAGCAGCGCCGGGTCCTCCAGCGACGTGGCCATGTCCACGCCGATGAAGCCGGGGCTCTGGATGAGTCGGGCGTCGTCCGTCTCTGGCAGGGTGTCGAAGAACCTGCGCGCCTGGTCTCCCAGCCGCTGCATGGACGTCGCGTTGATGGCGGGTGGGAAGCTCACCACCACCGTCGCACGGGGAGCGTCGGAGGCCGCGGCGGAGCGCACTTCCTCGATGGCCCGGGCGATGGCGCGTGAGCGCAGCTCCAGCTCCACGTCGTTCGCCTTCGGGCTGGCCACCGTGAGCATCAGCGTGGCGGTGTCGCCGAAGTCCTTCAGGAACTGCACGGGGCCGGCGCCGCCAGGCAGGTCCCGTATCGTGTCGAGCCGTCCCTGGATGTCGTCGAACTCCTTCGCCCGGTCCGTCACGTCCTCCTTCAGCGTGACGTAGACGACGGACAGGCTGGTGCGGCTGATGGACTCGATCTTCTCGACGCTGGCGTTCTCGGAGATCTTCTGTTCGATGCGGCGGGTGACGAGCTGCTCGATCTTCTCCGCCTCGGCGCCGGGCCACAGGCAGGTGGCCACCGCGACGCGCACGGCGATGACGGGGTCCTTCGCCTTGGGCATCTTGAAGTAGCCATAGACACCCCACGCCAGGGTGAACGCGAGGAACACCCAGGCCACCTGGCGCTTCTCCGTGAAGTAGCGCGCGGTGTTGTGCTTGTGGCGCACCAACGCTTCGTCGCGAGCCCGCTCCGCCTGCTCCGGAGTCGGAGGTGTCCCGGGCCCATCGGTGGGGGCGCTCAAGGAATCACCTCGACCGCTTCACCGTCCGACAAGAGGCTGGCGCCGGTGACGACGATGCGCTCACCGGCCTGGAGCCCTTGCTTCACGGGGATGACGCTGCCCAGGTATTCGCCCAGCGTCACCTCGCGGGCTCGCACCAGGGCCTTGCCGTCCTGCTCCTGGAGGACGAACACGGCGAAGCCGTCCGGCTTGCCGGGTGCGCGGACGATGGAAGACAGCGGCACGAGCAGCTCGGGCTGGAGTCGGGCGGAGCCTCCATCGCGCAGCGACAGCGCGGCCACCATGCCGGGCTTGAGTCGCTGGTCGGCGTTGGGGATGGAGACCTCCACGGCGAAGACGCGACTCTTCGGGTCGGCGGAGGGGGCGATGCGGGAGATGCGCCCCTCGAACTGCTGGCCGGGGAAGGCCTGGGTGATGACGGCCTGGGGCGCACCGAGTCGGACATTGGGCAGCAGGGTGTCCGGGACGCCGAACACGACGCGGACGGTCTGCGTCTCCGCGACGGAGAAGGCGACGGTGCCGGGCGCGGCCAGGGCGCCGACCTCCACGGCGCGTTTGAGCACCACGCCCGTCAACGGCGAGCGCAGCTGGGTGTCGTCGAGCGCCGTGCGGGCTTCGTCCACGCGAGCCTGGGCGACGGCGGCCGCGGCCGCGGCGCTGTCTCGCTGGGTGCGCGCGGCGTCGAGCTGCGCGGGTGTCTGCACTTCGGCGTCGACGAGCTTCGTCGTGCGGTCGAAGTTGATCTGCGCCTGTTCCTGGGCGGCACGGGCCTGGGCGAACGCCGCGCGGGCTTCGGTGAGCTTCTGCGAGTAGTCCGTCTTGCGCAGCGCCGCCAGCTCCGTGCCCTCGCGGACGTTGTCGCCTTCCTGGAGGATGCGGGGGCGGCCGTCGACATCGCGCACCTTGGCGATGGACTCCACGTAGCCACCGACCTTGAAGGCCAGGTCCACTCGGGTGGCCGGCTGAATCTCCGCGGAGAAGCGCGCGTTCGCCGTCGTCCCGGCGCGGCCCACGGTGGCGATGCGCACCGCGGTGGGAGGTGCGGGCGGAGGCTGACTTCGTCCGCAGGCGAGCCCGAGCAAGGCCCACCCGAGGAGAGTGAAGGCCTGGAACGACATCCTCATGGTGCGGGCTCCTGCGATGCGGCAAGCGTGTTGCGTGAAGGACAGCCCCGGAGGACCGGGGCCATCTCGTGCGAAAGCTCACCACGCTGAAGCGGCGTCTCGGGTGTGGGTACGGGGTGGTGGGCGTTGCGTGTCACGCGCTCGACAGGGATGAGCGCGGGGATGCTCAGAGGACGACGAGCAGCCCGAGTGAAGCTGTCGGGTAGACCTGCCGCAGCTTCAACTCACCGGCGGTGACGCGAAGGGCGCGAGTGTCCGTGAAGGTGAACCCAGGCCCGCCGCGCGCCGTCAGTCCGAGCCGCCCGGCCCCCGGCCGCCACATGACGCCCACCGCCGGCTCCAGGAACGCCGTGGTGCTGGCGCCCTGCGACGGGCCCTTGCCGGAGCGGGCCACGAACTCCTCGAAGCCCGCGGTCACGCCCACGAACGGACGCAGCGCCCCATTCGCGAGCGTCAACACCGTGTAGCGCGCGTCCGCGCCCACCGCGTAGTTGAGCTTCACCTCGCCCAGCTCCGCCCCGTCGAAGCGCGTCCTTACGCCCACCGTGTTGCCCCACTGGCCCGCGCGCGTCATCAGGCCGAAGGAGAAGGGCCCGTCGAACGACGGCGAGATGTCCAGCCGGATGCCGTACATGGACGCGTCCAGGGCGGGGGGCTGGAACTCCAGCAGCACCGCGCCTCGCCGCTCCCGCTCCTGCGGCGGAATCCGCTCCCCGGCGTCATCGGCCAGGGCCGGCGCCCCCAGCAATGCCACCGACGCCAGGACCGCCTTCAGGGCTCCTCGTGACTGGATTCGCATCGTGCTCTCCCCTTAGTCGTTCGACTAAATTAGTTACACGACTAACTAAAACCGGGCTCAAGGGATGTCAAGGCGACCGGGCAGCCGGGGTGGGGCACCCTTGCGGGTAGGTGTGTGGCGTCCTATGGGGGACAGATGGCCCGTCCACGCAGCGGAAAGACACCGTCCAGTCCTCCCCCGGAGCCGGCGGCCCCGGGCGTGCCGGATGCGCGGGAGCGCCTCATCGCCGCGAGCTCACGCGTGCTCGCGGAGCGTGGCTACGACGCGACGACGGTGAAGGAGGTGGCGCGCGTGGCGGGGGTGAACCAGGGCCTGGTGCACTACTACTTCGGCAGCAAGGACGCGCTGCTGCTGGCCGTCACACGCGAGCACAGTCAGCAGTACGCGGAGGAGCTGCGCCAGTTGCGGGAGGAGACGCCGCTGGAGCAACTGGCGGACACGAGCTTCGCATGGGGAGAGAGTCACCTGCGCGAGTCACCCGCGCAGTTCCGCCTGCGCTATGAGCTGTTCGCGCTGGGGCTGCGCAATCCGGAGCTGACCTCCGCCGTCGCCGAGCTCCAGGCCCAGGGCGACATGGAGGTGGCGCGGACGGTGGCCCTGTACCGGGGTGGGGACGCGGCGAAGCCGGAGCCCACCGACCTGCACTACGCGGTCATCATCAAGGCCTGCTTTGACGCGCTCGCGCTCCAGGCGCTGTTGGATCCGAAGTTCGACGCGGCCCCCATCTACGCGCTCTTGAAGCGCATGGTGCTGTCGAGCGTGGATGGACCCGGGAGCGCGAAGCCCGCGCGGCGAGGGACCAAGGGGCAGGCACGGCGAGGGAAGACTCCGGCTCGCCGTCGTCGGGTGCCTCGGTCGCCTCGCTAGAGGGCGGTGCGTTGTCCTGGCCTGAGGAACCTCACGCGTCGGTCTCCGCGAAACGCGGCGCGTACGTCGGCCTCGGTGGAGAGGGGCTCGAAGGTGCCGTAGTGCATGGGGATGATGAGGGATGGGCGGAAGTACTTCCGGATGGCGAGCGCCGCGGTGCTCGGCCCCAGTGCCCAGCGTCCACCACCGGCGGCGAGCAGCACGATGTCCGGATGGAAGAGCTCCTGGATGAGCGACATGTCGCCGAAGAGCCAGGTGTCTCCCGTGTGGTAGAGCGAGCGCCCGTCCGCGAAGGTGAGCACGTAGCCCAGTGGCCTGCCCCCGGGCTCTGTCGAGTGCATGGCGGGCACGGCATGGACCTGGACGTCGCCGATTGTGAAGCCACCGCCCACGTTGACGCTGTGCTGCTGCGCCTCGGGAATCTTCATCGCACGCAGGTGCTCACCCGTGGTGACCACGAGGGCACCTGTCACGCGGGCCAGCTCGGGGACATCACCGGCGTGGTCACCATGTGCGTGCGTCACGAGAATGGCCGCGGGTTTCTCCTCGGCGTAGCGGGTGAGTGACTTCCACTCGGTGGGGGTGCTCGGGTTGTCCTTCAACCAGGGGTCGATGAGCAGGCGCGTGCCTCCGGGCGAGATGACCTCGAACGCGGCGTGGCCGAGCCACGTCACGCGAAGTCCGCTGGAGGGTTCGAGGGTGGCACTCGCGGTGGACGTGGGCCGGGGCGCCGACGCGAGTCCGTTGATGGGAGGCGCTGCTGGCGCGACGACACCGTGCAGAGGCGCCTTCACGGTGACTGCGGCCGACGCTGGCGAGTCCGAAGCAACGCGCGCCGGCGGCTCGACGACATCGGGGCGAGGCGCCTTCACGGTGACGGCGGCCGGCGCTGGAGTGCCCGAGGCCGCGTGCACCGGCGGCTCGACGACACCGGAACGCGAAGCCCTCGTGGTCGCGGCTGGTGCCGGCGTGGCGGAGGTGGGAATCGCGAGCGTCAGTGAGAGCAGCAAGCACGGCATGAAGGGGTGGGGGCGGCGCATCGACACTCCTCGGACGAACGGGCTCGCGACCGTGGAGGCGCGAGCCGTCATGGGGTGCACCGAGGAATAGAAGGGGGACGGCGTGCGGGGCTTGGGCGTTATTGACGTTGAATCGCCCGCGCGTACTGGCCCGGAGTCATCCCGACGATGCGTCCGAAGTGGCGGTTGAGCTGGCTCTGGTCATAGAGCCCGACCTCCGCGGCGACGGTGCCCGCGGCGAGTCCTTGTGCGAGCAGCGTCCTCGCCCGGGCCACGCGCAGATGCGTGACGTACTCGTGCGGTGGAAGTCCCAGCTCTGAGCGGAACACACGCAGCAGATGGAACTTGTTGAGTCCCACCGCGGACGCGAGCGTCTCCAACTCCACGTTCAGGGTGAAGCTCGCGTGCAGGTACTCGCGGGCGCGTGACACCGCGGCGCGGTGTGGGGCAGGGGAGGCCGGGGGCTTCGTCTCTCCGTACTCGGTGAGCAGGGCTTCGAGCGTCTCCGCCACCAACGATTCGCACTCCAGTGTGTCCTGCGTCCTCCGGGCCAGTGCGTCATGGAGCGCGAGGGCCGTGAGTTCCGTGCGGCCCTCGCCCTGGGACAAGGCGGTGCGCAGGTGGGGCGTCGCCGCGAAACCCAATTGGAGCGAGGCCTGTCGCACCAGCGCCGGCGAGAAGGCGACGGACTGCGCGGTGACAGGCGCGTGGACTCGCTCGTCGCGGTGAACCTCGCCCGGTTCCTTGAGCTTGATCCGACGTCCGGGACCATGTGTCCAGGTGCGCTTGCGGTACCAGAAGTCGAAGGCACCCGCGTACGTCACGGTGAGGCCGTAGGCAGTGGAATGTCCCGTCCACAGGCGGGTGTCATTCTCCACTCGGACGACTTGCACGTCGGGAACCGAGAGAGGGCGCCAGGTGATGACGGTGGCGGGGCGCGCGTGTGGCATGGTGTTTCGTCCTTGATGCTTTCTATCTCACGTTTAGGGTGCTTCACGAGGTAAGGGGCGTCGTGACAGTCGGGGGGGCGCGCTAAAAGCGCTGAACCGGGCCTTTTCTGGCGGCCTACTGGGCCGGAGGATGGAGACATGCCAGGAGCCACAGGCGGTCAGAGCGTGGGGGGCGCACGCATGGGGACGGATGCGGAGGGCGCGTTGCGCGCGGTGCGGTCGCTCGTGGAGCTGGACGAGACGGAAGAGGCGGCACAGCTCTACGAGGAGCTGGGGGCCTCGCAGCGCGAGCGACTCCGAAAGCAGGCGGCGCAAGGGCCGGTCAAGGAGCGGCGGGGTCTGGTGGAGGTGCTGCGCCGAGCGCGCGACTTCCTGGGCGCCGCGCGATTGATGGATGGCAGCGGCGACGACGCCGCGGCCGCGGACCTCTACGTCCAGAGTGGCCAGTACATGGAAGCGGCGGAGGCGTGGCTGCGCGCGGGAGACTCCGAGCGAGCCGCCGCGGCCTTCGAGCGGGGCGGAGCCCTGGAGCGCGCGCTGGAGGTCTATCGCGGCCTGGGGGCGCGGGAGTCCATGGCGCAGTGCCTGGTCCGGCTCAAGCGGCTCTTCGACGCGGCGGAGCTCTACCGTGAGCTGGGCCAGCCGCACGCGGAGGTGGAGGCCCTGGGCGGTGTGACGCCCGAGGACCCTCGCTACACCGAAGCGGTGCTGCGCATGTGCCGGCTGCTGGACGTGGAGGGCTTCACGCACCAGGCGCTCGCCGTGCTGGTGGACGCGTTGGCCAGCTCCGAAGTGGCGCGCTCGGAGCCCGCCATGGTGACCGAGCGGGCACGGCTGCTGCGGCGCATGGGGATGAACGCGGAGGCGGAAGCCGTGCTCGGCCGGCGCAACGCGACCAGCGCCACGCCGGTGGCCAACGGCTATCGCTTCCTCAAGGCCATTCCCATTTTCAGTGAGCTGACCCTGGAGGACATGAAGGACCTCTACCGTCAGGCGCGGCAGGTCGTGCTCGCGCAGGACTCGGTGGTGTTGGAGAAGGGCGAGCCGGGGGTCGGGTTGCTCGTGCTCCTGGAGGGGACGGTGGACGTCTTCAGCGGTCCGGAGGCGGACGCCCGTCAGCTCAACTCGCTGGGACCGGGCGCGTACCTGGGAGAGATTTCGCTGGTGCAGGACGCACCGGTGTCCGCCCACGTGCGGGCACGCACGGCCGTGCGCGCGCTGCGCATCAGCCGTGCCGCCTTCGAGCACTACCTGGACACGCACGAGGCCGCCGCGCTGCGCATCTACCGCCTCTTCACCCAGAACCTCGCGGAGCGGGTGCGTGCCCTGAGCACCTGACGTCGCGACGGCACGGCGTCACTTCCAGGCGCAGCCCTTGATCTTCTTGCAGAAGGCCAAGTTCGTGGCCTTCTTGCAGTCCATGGCGATGCCCATGCACATCTTCGAGGCGTACGAGTAGGAACAGCCGGGCTGGCTGTTGCAGAAGACGCTCGAATACACACCGCAGAAGGTCGCCTTCCCGGTGCACTGGCCACCGCCTTCGTTCGCCGCCGTGTCCTCCGCGGCCTTCTGCGTCCCGTCCTTGGGGGGCGACTCCTTCACCTTCCCGTCCGCCGAGTCCTGGGGCGCGGGGGTGGCGGGTTTCGCCTGGGTATCCTTGTTTTTTGTGTCGGAGGAGGGCCCCTCAGCGCTGGCGGGAGCACAGGCGAGCAGCACCGCGGTCGCCAATCCCATGACGAGTCCCAGCCGCTCTGCGTGGCGAAGCATATGCCGTCCTTTCGGCGCGGAGCCCGGTGGCCCCGCCGTGGTTTGAACAGGCCAGTGTAGAGGACTCCTTCCGGGCGTGGGGGTGGTGGCGTGCTCGGCGGCCTGCCTCACCCAAGGAGGTGGGTCCTTTTCGCGCGACTGTCATCGACGGGGATGGCTCGCGCGGATAACATGCCGGGCTTCATGGCCAGGCAGGATGGCGCCAGCGAAGATCCCGACCGGGGGCGGCGCATCGGAAAGTACGAAATCCTCACCCGCCTCTCGATGGGCGGAATGGCGGAGCTTTTTCTCGCCTTCACCTCGGGACCGGGCGGCTTTCGCAAGTTCGTCGCCGTCAAACAGATCCTCCCGGACATCAAGAAGGACGAGCAATTCGTCCAGATGTTCCTGGATGAGGCGCGAATCACGGCGGCGTTCTCACACGCGAACATCGGGCAGGTGTTCGACCTGGGCGAGGACGGCGGCGAGCTGTATCTGGCCATGGAGTTCCTGCCCGGGCAGAACCTGGAGCAGGTGGTCAAGGCCTCCACGCGGCAGCAGTACGGGTTGCCGCTCGGCTTCATCGGGCGGGTGATTCGCGATACCTGCCTGGGGCTGCACTACGCGCACCACTTCACGGACCCCTCCGGGCGTCCGGTGTCGGTGGTGCATCGCGACGTGTCTCCGAAGAACGTGATGCTCACCTATGACGGGGTCGTCAAGGTGATCGACTTCGGCATCGCCAAGGCGCGCGGCCGGCTGGGCCGTACGCAGGTGGGCACGGTGAAGGGGACCAGCGGGTACATGTCCCCGGAGCAGGTGCGTGGCCATGGGATGGACGGCCGCAGCGACTTGTTCTCCGTGGGGGTGATGCTGCACGAGATGCTCACCGGCCAGCGGCTGTTCAACGGTCCGCACGAGGCCGCGGTGATGCTGCAGATCGTGGAGGCGAACGTCGTCTCGCCCCGCGCGGGCAACCCGGACATCCCGGAGGCGCTGGACGCAGTGGTAATGCGCGCGTTGTCGCGCGACGTGGCGCAGCGCTTCGCGAGCGGCCGGGAGATGGCGCGCGCCATCGAGGCGGCGCTGGGGCCGGAGCTGTTCGACGAGGACGGCATCACCGAGGTGATGGGCGCGCTGTTCCAGGAGAAGCGCCAGAAGACGCGCACGCTCCTGGAGCTGGCCAGCAGCGCCGAGGACGCCCGGGTGAGCGAGGCTGCCGGCGCGCTGCAACAGGATGAAGTGGCCGAGCCCGGAGCCGCCACGCGGGTTCCCACCCCGCGAGCGAAGCTCCCGCCAGCAGGGCCCTCTTCGACGGCGGTGCAGAGCCGCACGGACGTGAGCAGCGCGCCCAAGCCGGTGCCGCAGCGACGTCCAGCGGCGCCGACGGACTCGGAGCTCTCCACCCGAGTGGGTGTGGGCAGCGCGCCCAAGCCGACGCCGCAGCGCCGGCCCGCCACGCCGACGGACCCGGAGATACCGACGCGCGCGGGTGCCGGCAGCGGGCCCAAGGCCGTGCCGCAGCGAAGGGCCGCGTCCGAGCCCACCTCGGCGACGCCGCGCAAGCCTCGGCTCGCCCTGGAATCGGGGCTCTCTCGTACGCCCCGGCCCCGACCCGAGGAGTCCGCGGAAGATGCGGAGTCTCTCGACGAGCCGAGCGACCTCTCGACGCAGCAGTTCCGCACCCGTCCGCCGCGTCCCGGAGCGAATCAGGCGGGCGCGCGGGCGGGGCGTGGCGCCACGCGAGGTGACGCAGAGCGCTCGGATACGCCTCGGCAGACGCCCGTCGCCAAGGCGCCGTCGCGCTGGATGGGGCGGCTGGTGATGCTGGTGGTCCTGGGCGGGTTGGGCTGGGCGGCGACGCTGCCCTCCGTCCGCGCGCAGTTCCTTCCCGCCGTCGACTCCGCGAAGGCCTGGGTGAAGGCGGAGTTGGATTCGCAGCCCTCGAAGGACCCCGCGGCGGAAGCGCCGTGGCCTCCTCAACAGAAGCCGGGCCCGCCGCCGGGCTTTCCTGGCACGACAGCCCCGGTGGACCCACGTCCGGGGGCCCAGGCCGCCGCGCAAGAGCCCGCACCGGAGCCCGTCGAGAAGCAACCCGCCGCACCGGAGCCGGCTGGCACGCCCTCGGTCCGCACCGCGTCCGTCACGTCCCCGCGCAAGGGGAAGGATGCCGCGACGTCACCGACCGGGAAGGGTGTGGCGGAGGCCTCCGGCAAGCCCACCCCGCGCCGCGCCGAGAGCAAGGCCAAGGATGTGCCCGAGCCGGTCACCACCGTGACGCAGGACCCGGACATGTTGGCGGAGGTGATGGACACCAGCACGCCCAAGGGCGCGGCGAAGGCGGGCCTGGGGTGGATCACCCTCTACACGGTGCCTCGGGCGGCCGTGTTCGACGGGGCCACCCAGTTGGGCACCACGCCGCTGCTGAAGTTCCCCCTGCCGGTGGGGACCTACAGCCTGAGGTTGGTCGACCCCACGGATGCGGAGGCGGCGAGCCGTCGTTTGTCGGCGCCCGTGCGTCCCGGCGAAGTGACCAAATTGCAGATTCGACTGGCGGACCTCCCCCTGTACAAGGAGTGAGCGCCGTCCTTGACGCCCCCGGACCCCCTCACTAGGGTCCGCGGGCTCTTCCTTCGACGCAATGCGAGAAGGACACCCAAAGCTATGTATTTCCAGGATCTGATCTTCACGCTCCAGAAGCACTGGGCCGACCAGGGCTGCATCAACACGCAGCCGTACGACCTCGAAGTCGGCGCCGGCACCATGGCTCCGTACACGTTTCTTCGCGCGCTCGGTCCGGAGCCCTGGAACGTGGCGTACGTGCAGCCCTCGCGGCGCCCCGCGGACGGCCGGTTCGGAGAGAACCCGAACCGCCTGTTCCAGCACCACCAGTTCCAGGTCATCCTCAAGCCCGCGCCGAAGAACGTGCAGGAGCTGTATCTGGAGTCGTTGCGGAAGATTCGCATCGACCCGCTCGAGCACGACATCCGGTTCGTCGAGGACGACTGGGAGTCCCCCACGCTCGGCGCCTGGGGCCTGGGCTGGGAGGTGTGGTGCGACGGGATGGAGGTGACGCAGTTCACCTACTTCCAGCAGTGCGGCGGCTTCGACTGCAAGCCCGTCTCCGCGGAGCTCACCTACGGGTTGGAGCGCATCTGCATGTACCTGCAGAACGTGGAGAACGTCTTCGACATCGAGTGGGTCAAGGGCGTGAAGTACCGCGAGGTGTTCCACCCCAACGAGGTGGAGATGAGCAGGTACGCGCTCCAGGAGTCGGACGCGGGCATGCTCTTCGCGCTGTTCGACGCGTACGAGAAGGAGTGCAAGCGCCTCATCGAGCGTCAGCTGCCGCTGCCGGCGTATGACTTCGCGCTGAAGTGCTCGCACACGTTCAACCTGTTGGATGCGCGCGGCGCCATCTCCGTCACGGAGCGCGCGGCGTTCATCAAGCGCGTGCGCGACAACGCGCGGCTGTGCGCGGAGGGCTACCTCCAGATGCGCGAGCGGCTGGGCTACCCGCTGTTGAAGACGCCGTGGACGGTGGGAGAGCAGCCGGCCCTCCTCGAGGGCAAGCCCGCCAGCGAGTACTGGAAGACGGTGCAGCTCAACAAGCCGGTGGAGAAGAAGGAGAAGGCGGAGGTGGCTCGTGGCGCGTGACCTGCTGCTGGAAATTGGCGCGGAGGAGATTCCCGCGTCGTTCATCGGCCCCGCGCTGGAGGACCTGCGTCGCGTGTTGACGGAGCGCATGGCGGAGGCGCGCCTGAAGCACGGTGAGGTGAGCGTCTACGGCACGCCCCGGCGGCTGGCGGTGCTGGTGCGGGACGTGGCGGACTCGGGCGAGGACGTGGTGAAGGAGGTGCTGGGGCCCAGCGCCAAGGCCGCGTTCGACGCCGAGGGCAAGCCCACCAAGGCGGCGGAGAAGTTCGCCGAGAGCCTCAAGCTGTCGGTGGACAAGCTGGGCCGCTCGCAGACGGCGAAGGGCGAGTACCTGTCCGCGCGCGTCGAGGAGAAGGGGCGTCCGGCGGCGGACACGCTGAAGGACGCGCTGCATGTCGCGGTGCACTCCATCAACTTCCGCAAGTCCATGCGCTGGGGTGACGTGGAGGCGTCCTTCGCGCGGCCGGTGCAGTGGCTGGTGGCGCTGCTGGGCGGCGACGTGATTCCCGTCGTCTTCGGCGACGTGAAGAGCGGCCGCACCACCCACGGTCATCGGTTCCTGGCGCCGGGCGCCATCGAGCTGAAGGCGCCCGCGGACTACGAGGCCGCGCTGGCGAAGGCGAACGTCGTCGCGGACATCGCGAAGCGTCGCGCGCAGTTGGTGGAGAAGTTGGCGGCGGCCGCGAAGGCGGCCGGCGGCAAGCTGCTGGAGGACGAGGGATTGGTGGACCAGGTGACGAACCTGGTGGAGCTGCCGAGCCCCGTCGTCGGGACGTTCGAGGAGCGGCACCTGGACCTGCCCCCGGAGGTGCTGGTGCAGGAGATGAAGAGCCACCAGCGCTACTTCTCGCTGGTGGACGGGGCGGGGAAGCTGCTGCCCAAGTTCATCGCCGTGTCCAACACGCCCGTGCGCGACGAGCAGCTGAGCCTCCGCGGCTACCAGCGCGTGCTGCGCGCGCGGCTGGCGGACGGCCGGTTCTTCTTCGACGAGGACCGCAAGACGCCGCTGATGGACCGCGTGGAGAAGCTGGGCCGCGTGGTGTGGCAGGGGCAGCTGGGTACGTATCTGGAGAAGGTGGAGCGCTTCCGCACGTTGGGCGTGTGGTTGGCGGTCCAGACGAAGCGGGCAGGGGAGAGCGCGACCATCGAGCGCGCCGCCACGCTGGCCAAGGCGGACCTCGTCACCGGCATGGTGGGCGAGTTCCCGGAACTCCAGGGCGTCATGGGCCGCGAGTACGCGCGCGCCAGTGGCGAGCCGGAGGCGGTGGCCCAGGCCATCTTCGAGCACTACCTGCCTCGAGGCGCCGAGGACGCGCTGCCCACGCAGGACGCGGGCGCGCTCATCGGCATCGCGGACCGGCTGGACTCGCTCTGTGGCATCTTCGCCATTGGCAAGGCGCCCAGCGGCGCGGCGGACCCGTTCGGGCTGCGCCGGGCGTGCATCGCCATCATCCGGCTGGTGCTGGGCCGGGGCTATCGCTTCAGCCTGGCGGGAGCGGTGGACGAGGCGCTGCGGCTGCTTGCGCCCAAGCTGACCAACGTCAAGCGCAAGGCGGGTGATGCCGCTCCGCGCGAGCAGGTGCTGGAGTTCTTCCGGGGCCGGCTCAAGTCGCTGTGGGGCGAGCAGCACCGCACGGACGTGGTGGAGGCGGTGCTGGCGGCGGGGTTCGACGACCTCGTGGCCGCGCACAAGCGCCTGGAGGCGTTGAGCCTCATCGTCGGGCGCGCGGACTTCCAGCCCCTGGCCGTGGCCTTCAAGCGCGTGGTCAACATCGTGGAGAAGCAGGGCCGCGACGTGGCGGGCGGGCAGACGCAGTCCCAGAAACTGGTGGACGACGCCGAGCGTCAGCTCCACTCCGCCTTCACCCAGGCCCGCAACTCCGTGGCGGGGTTCGTCCAGTCGGACGACTTCTCTGGCGCCCTGAAGGAAATCACCGGTCTGAAGCCCGCCGTGGACACCTTCTTCGACAAGGTGATGGTCATGGCCGAGGACAAGGAGCTCCGGGAAAACCGTATCCGGCTCCTCACGGAGATTGGCGCCCTGTTCAACCAGGTGGCCGACTTCTCGAAGATCCAGGCCGAAGCGGCCGCCTGACCGCCGTCTGGCGGTTGCCTGCCCCCCGGGGGATGAAGCACGTCCCCGGGGGTCCCAGTTCGTCTGCTGGAGGGCTCCCGGGAATGGATGCCATCCTTTCCGGTTGCCCGGGGGGAGGCCCCTTCCTACACTCCGCCCCCCTCTGATGCGCGCCTACCTCGTCACCTCCGCGCTGCTGCTCGTGTCGTGTTCCGTCGACTCCGAGCCGCAGCCTCCGCCGTCCACTCGCCTCGTCTATCCGAGCGGTGTCGCCTTCTGGCGCCCCGAGGTTTCTACATCCACGAACGGATTCTTGTACGTGGCGGGAGCGAACTTCGACAAGTGTTACGCCTCCGGCGCGGTGACGGCGCTGGACCTGGACGCCTTGGGGCTGCGGCCCTTCGGCAAGGACTTCTCCGACGCCACGGAGGTCGCCAGCTTTCCCGCGCTCATCACCGAGCTGCACGTCACGGCGCCGGCCTTCGTGCTCATCGACAGCTTCGCGGGGGAGATGGCCCTGTGGAGCCCGCCTGGCCGCCCGCCTCGCCTGTTCGTCCCGACGCGCGCGGAGGGAAGCTACCTGCAGGTCATCGACGTGTCGGATGACGGCGCGAACGTGAACTGCGCGCAGGGCGGTAACGGGCGCGACTGCCGGGTGAACGCGCTGTCCCTGGTGGGTGTCCCGGGAGCGTCGAAGGACGGCCTTCCTGGTGCCCCGTCTCCGATGGGCGTCGCCGTGGAGCGCACCAACCCCGACTCCCGGGTGTGGGTAACGCACACGGAGCTGGTGGGCCCGCCCGCGGCGGAGTCCCAGTCCGAGCTTCAGTCGTACCTGGTGGACCTGCCGGCCTCGGCTCCCACGCGTGAGGAGCTGAGCACGTCCAGCTTCGTCCCACTGGGCGTCAATGGCCTGCTGGCGGGCGCGGCGCACTCGGTGGCCATCGGTGGTCGCTACCTCTATGCGTCCGGGCGGAACTCCGCGACGGATCAGCTGGGTGCGCTCGCCGCCAGCTTCGTGCTGCGGCTGGTGGACCGGACGAACACGGGGCGCGTCCTCGAGTCCGACCTGAAGGCCATCTACTCCATCCGCGAGGCGCGCGGCATCGCGGTGGTGCAGTTGATGATGCGCGACAACCCGACGCAGGTGGACCCCAACCGCGAGCGTGTCTACCTGCTGGCGCGCGGCCCGGACACGCTGCTCGTGCTCGACATCGAGAACGCGCTGGCGGACCTGCCCACGCTGCGCGTGGTGTCGGCGCAGTCGCTGCCGGAGAGCGCCAGTGAGCTGGAGGTCATCTCGCGTGGCCCTGGCCGGGGCAACCTGGTGGCGGTGACGGGCAGCGGCGACGAGGCCGTCTCCATCTACGACGAAGAGGTGGGGCAGCTCGTCGCGCAGGTGCTCGTGGGCAACCAGGACCCGGCCCAGCCCAGCCAGCCCTTCGGATTGACGGCGGACGTGCGCAACAACTCGGCGCGCCTGTTCGCCACCACCTTTGGCGACGGACGCGTCGCTGTCATCGACATTCCCAACCTCGACCGGCCGCAGGATGCGCGGCGGGTCGCCCTGCTCGGCGTGCAGCAACTGCGCGACACGCGTCAGGGCACCAGTGTGTGCCAGGAGTCCTCCCCGTGAAGCGCGGAACCCTCACCCTCCTCCTCGCGTGCGCCGGGCTGACCGTCGGTTGCTCCGACACCCAGGCCACGACGGGCATCGCCGGTCTGTCCGGTACCTATGACCTGACGCTCGTCGGGAACCTGGTTTTCGTGACGTCGTCGGACCGGGACGAACTCCAGGTGTTGGACCTGGCGGCCAATCCCAGGCAGTTCATCCCCGCGCCCAACCCGCTCCAGACGCTGGCCATCCCCGTGCTGGACCGGCCGGACTCGCTCACGCATGACGTGGGCTACAAGGCCGATGGCTCGGAGCTTCCAGGGCCGTACGTGTACGCGCGCAGCGCCGGCGCCTCGCAGATCTCCGTGGTGGCCGCGGACCCCGCGCGACTGGTGCAGATGCAGCGGCTGTCCGCGCGCAGCCTGGTGACGGCCTTCGCGGCCCGCTCGCCGGAAGTGCGCCCCGAGGGTGAGCCGGCTGCGCCGAGCCTGCTCTACTACGCCATCCAGGACCCCGACGCGCCCTTCGAGGACGACAGCGGTGGGTCTCGCATCGAGCGTCAGGCGCTGCCCGGCCCCGAGGCGCTCGAGGCGGGCGAGCTGGTGCCGGCCCCGGTGACGCTGTTCTGCCTCCAGCCGGGCGAGTCCGTCCAGGCGATGGCGGTGCTTCCGGACAGCCAGCTCGTGGTGGCCACGCGGCAGGCGTCCGGGCGCTCCGGGCGCACGCTGCTGGTGACGGATGCGAATCCGACCACGAGCGAGGACTGCACCATTCCTTCCACGGCGACGCGCGACCTGTCCGCGGGCTTCGACAACACGCCAGTGCGGATCGTGGTCTCCCATCCCCGCGTCGTCACCCGACAGGATGACACCTCGACGCCCGACGTGAACGAGTTCTCCGAGATGCCCGCGGGTCGGTTCGTCTATGGCGTCAAGGACGAGGTCTCCTGCGGCGGGGCGCCGGAGTGCTCTGGTGTGCTCGCGGTGGACTCGACCACGGGGCTGAAGGCCACGGATCTGAGTGGCGCGCCCATGTTCCCCATCCTTCCCCAGGATGGTCTCCCGACGGGGCTGGCGCTCATCCCGGATGCGTCGCTGCTCCTGACCCTCATCGGAGACGATGGAGGGGTGTCGGTGAACGATACCGCCACCGTGCCGCTGCTCGGCTTGCTGCCCTCGTCCAACGGCTCCATCACCGTGTTCTCCGCGAGCGACCGACGCCACTTCGACCTGGATACGCGCAGGGCGTTCGTGAACGTGGTGGCCCGCAACCAGGCGGAAGAAACAATCGACATTGGAGGAGTGTCCACGCGCGTCGACGTGTCACAGCCCCTGGAGTACCCCTGCGACCCGGCGAATCCCACGGGGCCGAGCTTCACTCGCAAGGGCCTCTACGAGGGCTCGGTGGCCAATGGCATCTTCCGCTTCATCTACCAGGGGGCGTTCCCAGGGGCGTTCGACCTGGCGCGGGACCTGTCGACGCCGACGAGCTTCGTGGTTCCCCAGCCCGACAACGTCAGTCAGCAGGTGAGAGTAGGGGACGTGATCGTGCTGGCCAGCGTGGATATCATCTGCACGACGGACCTGGTCGTGTCGTCGATTCAGCCCACGGGGGAAGCAGGGAAGGTGCGGCTGGAGACGCTCACCCCCATCCCGACGGATTGCGCGGAGCTCCCGCTCTTCACGGTGCTGGCGTCGGGAGACCAGTCCTTCCTGCTGGTGGATGGGAACGGCGCCCTGCTGTCTCGAGACGTGGAAGGTGTCGGGTCCAAGTACGAGATTCCGGCGAGCTACTCCTTCCATCCGACCGACTTCCTGGGGACAACGACTCTCGCGGGGTCTGGCGTCGCCTGCGGCCTGTCCGCGGACCTGACCGTGCCCCTCTTTCCGCCGGCGCCGCCTCCCCTGATTCTCAGCGTGGATGGCCGCCAGAGCCTCGTGCGAGGAGACCGCTTCGTGGTGGCTGTGGGCTCGGGCGTGCTCACCCACGTCTTCGGGGTGAATACGTCGAGCAGTTCGGGCGCGGGTCTGCAGTTCTACACGCTGCCAGGCCCCGTCGTGGGCTCCCAGGCAGGTGGCACCGCGCTGGCCTACATCGCCTATCCCTCCGCGGACGGAATTCTACAGGTGAACCTGAACGAGGTGCGGACCAACACCCTCAACGACGTCGCGCTGTCCTACTTCGAGTAATTGGGCGTGGGGAGAGGTGTCTGTTAGAGTCCGGGTCATCCTGTACCGTCCGAGTCAAGACCGATGATCGATCAGAACTCACGCCCCGCCCGCAAGGTCGGAATCGCCGACCACCTGTGGGACACGTACGAAGAGATGGCCCAGCAGATGGGCTCGGACCGCGATGCGCTGATCAACCAGGCGCTCTTCATGTTCGCGCGTCTGAACGGCTTCATCGAGGCAAGGTCCCGAGCGGAGGCGCACGCCGCGCCCTCCGCCGCGCCCGCGCCCGCGCGTCCGGCCCCCATCTCCGCGGCTCCCGCTCCTCGTGCTTCTTCGCCCCCGGTGCTGGCGCCCGCGCCCGCCCCGAAGGCGGAGCCGCCTCCTCCGCCTCGTCCCGGTGGCCGTTCGGCCGCCGCTGAAGAGCGCGCTTCCGCCAACGGCCTGGACAATGACCCGGTGCGCCGCGAGGTGGCCGAGCGCGTCCTGGAGACGGCCGCGGAGCTGGAGCGCCTCATCAAGGGCAAGAACGAGCCGCCTCCTCCCAACGACGACATGGTCGAGGAGGATGAGGAGCCCCTGCCCGAGGATCAGGACGACCCGGGCCTCGAGGACGAGCAGGCCGAGCCCGAGGAGGAGCCCGCCGACGAGCTCGCCGAGGAGGAGGACGAAGGCAACGCCCTGTACCTCGTCACCGAGTCCGGAGATCAGGAGCGCATCATCAAGGAGCGTTTCGTCATCGGCCGCGGCAAGCACTGCGACTTCGTCATCAACTCCGGGAAGGTCTCCCGCGAGCACGCGGTCATCGCCCAGGAAGGCCACGATTGGATCATCGAGGACCTGGGTTCGTCCAACGGCACGTGGTTCAACAAGCAGCGAATCAAGCGCCGGAAGGTCGAAGACGGGGACGAGTACTTCATCTGCAGCGAGAAGATCCGGCTCGTCCTCCGGTGAGTGAGCCCCGTCTTCCGGGGCAACTCGCTGTTCGCCAATTGACGGCCTCCAGGCGTCCCTGGTTTGATACCGGACGCCTGGACGCGAATGGGACAGGCGACGGATGACGCCTGGACACATCGCGCTGTGGACGGTCCTTGGAGTGGCCCTGGTGATCTCGGTGGTAACCGATGTCTTGCGCCGAGAGATCCTCGACGTGGTCACCTACCCGCTGATGGCGGTGGGGCTGGGAGTGCGCCTCGCCACCGAAGGGGTGGGAGGGCTGGAGCAGGGGCTGGTCAGCGGGCTGCTGTCGGGCGTGGGCCTGGCACTGCTGCTGGTGCCGGCGGCGGCGCGGGGGCGGATGGGGTGGGGTGACGTGAAGTTGATGGGAGGGGTGGGCGCCGTGCTGGGGTTCCCGGCGTCGATGGCGGCCGCCGCGTTCATCTCCCTGGTGGGTGCGGCCCAGGCGGTGGTTTCGCTCCTGTGGCAAGGGGCGGTCTGGGACACGGTGGCGGCGGCGCTGCGGCGCTGGGCGGTGCGACTGCACCTGGCGCGCTCGGACGCGCAACCCACCGAGCGGCGTCATATCCCCTACGGGGTGGCCATCGCGCTCGGAACACTCTGGGCGCTGTGGTGGCAGCACGAAAGCTTGGGTTAGCGCAGAGACTTGGAAGAGGGGACACGCACGATGTTCACACGCTTCACGCATGCCGCCGCGCTTGGCGCACTCGTTGCCCTGGTGGCCAGTGGCTCCGCCCTGGCTCAGGATGGCACCAGCGTCAGCCTCGGGGTAGGCGCCCAGAAGGTTCTCACGATTCCAGGCCTCAGCAAGGTGGCCCTCGGTGACCCGTCCATCGCCGAGGTGAAGACGCTCGGCTCCGGTCAGCTCCTCATCACCGGTCAGGCGGAGGGCAAGACGACGCTGCTCATCTGGAAGACCACGGGGCAGCGCGTCAGCTACCTCGTGAACGTCCGCAAGCAGGACCCCAACGAGGTCATCTCCGAGATCAAGCGCCTCCTGGGCGAAATCGAAGGTGTCTCCGTCCGCATGGTGGGTGACCGCATCTACCTGGACGGTCAGGCGTACACCACGCAGGACGCGGACCGCATCGACCAGGTGGTGAGCCTCTATCCGAACGTGAAGTCGTTCGTGAAGATCGCCCCCAACGCCAAGAAGCTGGTGGCGCAGAACCTGAACGCGGCGTTCCAGAAGGCGGGCCTGAAGAACGTTCAGGCCAACGTCGTGGGCGCGACCATCTTCCTGGAGGGCTCGGTGGAGAGCCAGCAGGACCTCCAGAAGGCGGAGCTCATCACCAAGGCCATTGGCGAGAAGGTGGAGAACCTGCTCGTCGTCGGCATCAAGCGGATGATCCTCTCCGAGGTCCAGTTCGTCGAAATCCGCCGCAACAGCCGCGACCGCTACGGCATCCGCTACCCGTTGGATATCACGGGCTCGGCGACGGCCGCGGCCACGGTGACGCAGGAGCTGTTCCCGGGCACCTTCGGGCAGGGCGGCTCCAACCTGGGTCTGACGGCGGGCGCGGACTTCTCCATCGGCTTCCAGGGCAACGACGGTTACGGCCGCCTGCTCGCGCAGCCCAAGCTGGTGTGCGCCAGCGGTGAGAAGGCGGAGTTCCTGGCCGGTGGCGAGGTCCCCATCCCCCTCATCACCAACAACCAGTTCTCCATCGAGTACAAGAAGTACGGCGTCATCCTGAACCTGCGCCCCACCGCGGACCGCAACGGCAACATCCAGACGGAGATCGAGGCCGAGGCCTCTGAAATCGACACCTCCGTCGCCGTGTCCATCGGTGGTTCGTCCACGGTGCCCGGCTTCCGCACCCGCAAGGTGAAGACGAACGTCACCGTGCGCCACGGAGAGACCATCGTCCTGTCCGGCGTGTTCAGCCACGACGAGCAGAAGTCCATCTCGAAGATCCCCGGTCTGGGTCACATCCCCATCATCGGTGAGCTCTTCAAGAGCCGCGGGTTCGACTCCACCAAGCGCGAGCTGGTCATCTTCGTGACCCCACGCATCGTGAACCCGGACTCGGACAAGGTCCGCACCATCATCGAGGACGTGAAGAGCCGCTACAAGCAGGCTCGGTCCGAGGTGAACTTCAACATCTTCGACTGATGCTCGGGCGCCTTGGGGCGCCTTGGGTCGGGGCCCCTGGGGCCCCTGGACGGGCCGGTTTCCTCCCTTTTCCGGGGCGGATGCCGGCCCGTCGCCTTGCGGGCGGGCAGGTCGACTGCGGCTGGCGCTTTGAGGTGGAAGGGGTGCTTGCTAGCATCCGTCCCATGTTTTTGATCACCCTCGCGGAAAAGGGCGGCGGGACCGAGCAGCGTGAGTACCACAAGCCGGAAATCACCATCGGTCGGCTGCCCGGCAATGACATCATGCTCGCGAAGGGCAATGTCTCGAAGTACCACTCCCGCATCGTCGCCAAGGATGGCAAGTGCATCATCGTGGACATGAAGTCCACGAACGGCACCTTCGTGAACGGCAAGAAGATCGCCGCGCCACAGGTGCTGAAGCCGACGGACCAGATCTACATCGGCGACTACATCATCAACGTGGAGCCGCTGGTGGAGGAGGCGGGTCCGGCGATGACGCGCGCCGGTCAGGCCGAGGAGGCCTACGACGACGGGGGTGAGGAAGAGCCGTACGAGGAGGAGGAGCAGTACGAGGACGAGGAGCCGTACGAGGAGGAACCGCCTCCGGCTCCCGCGGCCAAGGCTCCTGTCGCCGGACGCATGCCCGCGTCCATGGCGTCCGCCCTGGCGAAGAACAAGAAGAAGGTGGACCCCCGGATGGAGCGCTACACGCGACTCCAGAAGGAAATCCACGACCGGCTCATCGAGTACCTCGACCTGCGTCGCATGGACATGGACCGGCTCGGCGACGACGAGCTGTGGCGCCGGACCGAGAAGGCCATCCGCGACATCATCGACCAAATGGAAGCGGACGGAGAGCTTCCGGAGGACGTGGACCGCGAGGAGTTGCTCACCGACGTCATCAACGAGGCGCTGGGCCTGGGGCCCCTCGAGGCGTTCCTCGCGTCGGATGAAATCAGCGAGATCATGGTGAACCACGCCAACCAGATCTACATCGAGCGCAAGGGCCAGCTGACGCTGTCGGAGAAGACCTTCTCCTCGAATCAGGCCGTGCTCGGCGTCATCGAGCGAATCGTGGCGCCTATCGGCCGCCGCATCGACGAGTCCAGCCCGCTGGTGGACGCGCGCTTGAAGGACGGCAGTCGCGTCAACGCCATCATCCCTCCGCTGGCGCTGAAGGGTCCTTGCATCACCATCCGCAAGTTCAAGAAGGACTCGCTGAAGATCTCGGACCTGGTGAAGTACAAGACGCTCACCGCGCAGATGGCCGAGTTCCTGGAGATGTGCGTCAAGGCGCGGCGCAACATCGTCATCTCCGGCGGCACGGGCTCCGGGAAGACGACGACGCTCAACATCATCAGCTCGTTCATCCCCGACAGTGAGCGCATCGTCACCGTCGAGGACGCCGCGGAGCTGCAGCTTCCCCAGGACCACTGGGTGCAGTTGGAGAGCCGCCCGCCCAACCTCGAAGGCAAGGGCGCCATCACCATCCGAGACCTGGTGAAGAACTGCCTGCGCATGCGGCCAGACCGCATCGTCGTGGGCGAGTGCCGCTCGGGCGAGACGCTGGACATGCTCCAGGCCATGAACACGGGCCACGACGGCTCGCTCACCACGCTGCACGCCAACACGCCGCGCGACGCCATCGCCCGGTTGGAGACGATGGTGCTGATGTCCGGCATGGAGCTGCCGGTGAAGGCCATCCGAGAGCAGATTGCCAGCGCGGTGCACATGATCGTGCAGCAGACGCGCTTCTCAGACGGTACGCGGAAGATCTGCTACGTCACGGAGGTGTCCGGCATGGAGGTCGACATCGTCACGCTCCAGGACATCTTCTATTACAAGCAGGACGGCTTCACGGAGGACCACAAGGTGCGTGGCCGCTTCGTGGCGTCCGGCTTCGTGCCGAAGTTCTATGACGAGCTTCAGCGCAAGGGCATCCCCGTCAACATGAGCATCTTCCGCGAGGACTGACGCGCCATGTCCACACTGGTCGTCCGTCTGCCCGATGGCACGGAAAACGAGTACGAAGTCGCCGGCGAGCTGAAGCTGGGCCGCCAGCAGGGCTGTGAGGTCCTTCTCACCGAGGGAGGGGTTTCGCGCACGCACGCGCGCGTCTTCTCCGAGGCGGGGACGGTCTTCATCGAGGACCTGGGCAGTGCCAACGGCACCTTCGTGGACGGCGAGCGCATCGCCGAGCCCACCGCGCTCACGCCTCAGTCCGAAGTCATTCTTGGCGACTACACGCTGAGCCTCAAGGCGGCGCCTGGTAGGGCCACCGGCGCGCGGCGCGCCTCCAAGCCCGCGGGCGCGGAGGCCATGCCCGTGGGCGCGGAGGGCGGCGGTGCTCGCGCCACCCGGGCCCTGCCCAGCATCAAGGCGAAGCCCGCTGGTGCCACGGGTGCGGGACCGGCGAAGCGGCCTCCCAGGCCCGTGGGCGGTCCTCCCGGTGGCGGTGGGCCCCTGCTGCGGGGCACCGTGGGGCCGTGGGCGGGGAAGACCTTCCCGCTCAAGGGCAAGGTGCTCGTGGGGCGCCTTCCTCCCGCGGGCATCATCCTGGAAGACGACTCGGTCAGCCGGAAGCACGCGGAGCTGGAGTCGGTCGGCGGCGGGGTGCGGGTGCGCGACCTGGGCAGTGCCAACGGCACGCTGCTCAACGGCGACCCGCTGGGCCCGGAGCCGGTGGACCTGGAGCCCGGGGACCAGCTCCAGTTCGGCGTGGTGGAGATGACGTTCGAGACGCCCCAGGCCGACGCTCCGGCCCGCCGAGGCGCGGGCTCGGCGCCCCCGTCGCGGCGGCGTGACAACGCGCAGGGTGGCGGCGCGGACCCGGAGGCCCGGCGCAAGAAGCTGTTCATCGCCGGAGGCGGCCTGGTGGGCGTGCTGCTGCTGGCGGCGCTTGGCAAGGCGCTGATGCCCGAGACGGCCGTGGACCCCGGAGGCCCCATGGGCACCGGGGCCGTCGTCGACCCCGCGCAGCAGGTGTCGGAGCTGCTCAGCGAGTGCCGCTCCTATGCCTCCAGCGAGCTGGGGCCCCCCAACTGGGTCAAGGCCGAGCAGATCTGCTCGCAGGTGCTGGACCTGGACCCCATCAACACCGACGCCAACACCCTCATCCGGCGCATCAAGCTGGAGAAGGACGCGTTCGAGCACTTCTCCATGGGAGAGAAGCTGCAGCAGCGCCTCAAGCCCGAGGAGGCGCTGGACTCCTTCCGCAAGATTCCGAAGGAGAGCGAGTACTTCCGCCGCGCCCGCGCCAAGGCCGCCGAGGCCGCCGAGCAGGTGACGAAGCGCGCGCTGGACGACTGCAAGCGCTACCTGCGCGACTCGCAGTGGAGCGCGGCGGTGCCTCGCTGCCAGACGTACATGGCGGTGTGGTGCCAGAACCAGCCCCGTGACGACCTGCAGCCGCCGCTCGGCTACGAGGTGAGGCTGGAAGGGCGCCTGAAGAAGAACGAGTGGCGGCCCAAGGACCCGCTCTTCGTGAAGTTCCTCATCTCGCGCATCAAGCTGGACCCCAACTCGATTCCCTGGACGTGTCCGGTGGCGGAGGTGCTCAACCGCGACAACCTGCCCACGGACCCGAAGACGGTGGTGCTCGAGGCGGTGAAGGGCCGCTACCCGAACAAGCTGATGCAGGCGGCGATGATGGACTACTGGGCCGGCCGTGGCAGCGAGGCGCTGGCCACCCTGCAGAAGCTGCGCGCCAGCTCCGAGTCCGCGCAGTTCCACGCCCAGGCGGACGAGATGCTCAAGACGATGTCCACGGTGGATCAGCTCTTCAAGGGTGGCCAGAGCTACCTGGCCGCGGATGACCCCGAGAAGGCCGCCGAGCCGCTGCGCGAGGCGCTGGAGGTGGACAAGTCGCTGATGCTGGACCTGGCGGAGCCCAAGCCGTCGTTCTACCGGCGCAGCATCCTCGCGGACATGGCGGACAAGTCGTACCAGCGCGGCAAGCACTGGGCGGACCGCGACGACAAGCGCCGTGCATGCCGGATGTGGAAGCTGGGCTTCGGCTTCTACGCGGGCAACCCGGACCTGAACAAGGCGGCGGGGTTCTGCTCCGCCACGGCGCTCTCCGCGTTCCGTCAGGCGGGAGGCTGCCCGGACATGGCGGCGGTGCTGGACTTCGCCGTCAAGGGTGACGGCGTGGAGGAGCTGGTCGTCGCGAAGAAGAAGGAGTGGAGCTGCCCCTAGCGAGCGAGTTGGACAGGGCGGGACGGGCGCGCTAGGCACGGGGGCATGGCCGACACCAGCCCCCCGCGCACCGCGCCCACCCTGGTCCTCATCGACGCGTCCGGCTTCATCTTCCGCGCCTACCACGCGATTCCGCCGCTCACGTCGAGCAAGGGCGTGCCCACCAACGCCGTGCTCGGCTTCACGCGCATGGTGCTCAAGTCCCTGCGGGACTTGAAGCCCACGCACGTGGCGCTCGCCTTCGACAAGGAGAGCCGCACCGAGCGCCAGAAGATAGACCCCAACTACAAGGCCCACCGCGAAGGCCCGCCGGAGGACCTGGTGCCGCAGTTCGCGCTCATCCGCCGCGTGGTGGAGGCGCTCAACCTGCCCATCCTGGAGTTCGCGGGCTGGGAAGCGGATGACGTCATCGGCACGCTCGCCCACAAGGCGAAGGCCGAGGGCTTCTGCGTCCAGGTCGTCACCGGGGACAAGGACTTCATCCAGATTGTCGACGAGGACGTGCGCCTCTTCGACCCGATGAAGGACGTTCACACCCGGCCCGAGGACGTGAAGGAGCGGCTGGGAATCGAGCCCAAGCAGATGCGCGACTACCTGGCGCTCATCGGCGACGCGGTGGACAACGTAGCCAAGGTGCCGGGCATCGGCCCCAAGACGGCCACGGAGCTCATCCAGCAGTTCGGTGACGTGGACACGCTCCTGTCCCGGCTGGACGAGGTGAAGAAGCCGAAGGTTCGGGAGAACCTCGCCTCTCACAGGGAGAGCCTCCTGCTCGCCCGGCGGCTGGTGACCTTCAAGACGGACCTGCCGCTCGATGTGCGCGTGGCGGAGCTGACCCGCAAGGAGGTGGACTCCGCGCGCGCGCGGGAACTCTTCACGGAGTTGGAGTTCTACGCGCTGCTCAAGGACCTGCCCCAGCAGGGCCTGCCCGAGTCCTCCGAACCCGCGAAGGAGAAGACCGCGCCCCTGGCCGTCACCACGACGCTGGTGGGCACCGACGCGGAACTCCAGGCCCTGGCGGAGGCCGTGCGCGCCGCGGGCTCGGTCAGCCTGATTCCGGCCTACGAGGGCATGCCCTTCGCCTCGAAGCTGGTGGGCCTGGGTGTCGCGCTGCCGGATGCGAGCACGCGCTACGTGCCGCTGCGCCACGCGGTGCTGGGCGCGACGCAGGTTCGGCCCGAGTCCTTCACCGCCGCGTTCCGAGGCGTGTTGGAGGATCCGGCGGTGAAGAAGGGAGGGCATGACCTCAAGGCCCTCACGCTGGTGCTGGCCAACGAGGGCCTCACGCTGGCTGGCGCGCACGACGACGTGGAACTCTTGAGCTACCTGCTCAATCCCTCACGACGCGAGCACGCGCTGGCGGACCTGGCGCGCGAGCGGCTGGCCACGGAGCTGCCCGCGCTTCCCGCGGCGGCGGAAGGCAAGCGGGGCAAGAAGGACAGGGCGCTGGCGGACCATTCGCCGGAGGAGGTCGCCTCGGGCTTCGCGGTGCGCGCGGAGGCGGCGCGCAGGCTGGCCCCTGAGCTTTGGAAGGAGCTGGAGGAGGCGAAGCTCGCGCAGCTGGCGCGGGAGCTGGAGCTGCCGCTCTTGCCCATCCTCGCGCGGATGGAGCAGCGGGGCGTGAGCCTGGACACGGTGGAGCTGGCGCGCATCTCCGTGAAGGTGGACGCGGCCGTCGAGGCGCAGGTGAAGGAGGTCTACAAGCACGCGGGCCACGAGTTCAACATCGGCTCCAACCCGCAGCTGGTCCAGGTGCTCTTCACCGAGCTGAACCTGCCCATCATCAAGCGCGGCAAGACGGGCCCCTCCGCGGACCAGGAGGTGCTGGAGAAGCTGGCCGAGGACCACCCGCTGCCTGGCGCCATCATCGAGTACCGCAGCCTGTCCAAGCTCAAGAGCACGTACCTGGACACGCTGCCCACGCTGGTGGCCCCCGACGGGCGCATCCACACGACGTACCACCAGGCGGCCACCGCCACCGGCCGCCTGTCGTCCACCGACCCCAACCTCCAGAACATCCCCGTGCGCACGGAGCTGGGCCGGGAGATTCGCCGCGCCTTCGTGGCCGCCCCGGGCCACCAACTGGTCAGCGCGGACTACAGCCAGGTGGAGCTGCGCCTGTTGGCCCATATCGCGGATGACGCCGTGCTCGTGGAGGCGTTCCGCAACGACGAGGACGTCCACAGCCGCACCGCCGCCGAGGTGTTTGGCGTCGCGCCCGACCAGGTGGACCGCGAGCAGCGCCGGGTGGCGAAGATGGTGAACTTCGGCATCGCCTATGGCCTGTCACCCCACGGCCTGGCCACCCGGCTGGGCATCCCCCAGGAGACGGCGCGCGACATCATCGAGCGCTACTTCATCCGCTACGCGGGCATCCGCCGCTACCTGGAGGAGACCGTCAACACGGCGCGCAAGACGGGCTACGTGGAGACGCTCTACGGCCGCCGGCGCTACATGGCGGACCTGAACTCGAAGAACCGGGGCGTGGCCCAGGCCGCCGAGCGCGCCGCCATCAACATGCCGATTCAAGGCACTGCCGCGGACCTCATCAAGAAGGCCATGCTGGTGGTGGACGCGGAGCTGCGTGCCCAGGGCCTGCGCACGCTGATGCTCCTTCAGGTCCACGACGAACTCCTGCTGGAGGCGCCCGACGCGGAAGTGGAGCAGGTGAAGGCGCTGGTGACGCGCGGCATGGCGGGCGTGGCCACGCTGAAGGTGCCGCTCAAGGTGGATGTCGGCGCGGGGCGGAGCTGGTCGGACGCCCACTGAAAAACAACACGGGAGGAGCGCCCACCCCCGTAGGCGCTCCCCCCGCGGACCCGCTCGTTTTTTCGCTACCACCCCCACAAACAATGCCGACCCGTCCGACCGGCGAGTCGCGCGGACCCCCATCCACGCGTCTTGCCAGCGGCTCGCGATGCGCGCTCACCACTCCCCAGTGGGAGCACGCGACCCCACAAGGCGTGCCATGAGGTCCCCACCCCTGGCACGCTCCCTCCCGCCGGCCTCGGACCCTCCCAAGATTGGAGCGTCAAGCCGGACGGGTCGGCAAAACCGACCACCCTCAGTGCATCGCGGTACGCCCATCCCTCGAGCCCGGCGGCACGTGTCTGACGCGTGAAGCCCGCTCGAAGTACTCCACCACCAGACCGCCGAAGGGCACCCGAGGCCCCTCGACTCTCGAATCCCTCAGTCGCTGAAGCAGCGCCACCGCCGAGTCCACAGCCTCATCCACGGCGCGGTTGATGCGCTCCTTCTCCCAATCCCCGCCGCCGAGCACCTCCGCGGCGTCCACCAGGCAGCGCCGCAGCGCCGAGAATTCTTCGTGCAGGGCGCGCGCGCCACGCTCCGGCGACAGGCGCAGCACCGCTTTCGTACGGCTCCAGGGGCTCGTGTCGTCCCCCTCCAGCGTCAGCCCCAGCTCCCGGACGAAGGGCTCCACCAATCCGTCGAGCTGACTCAGCGGAGTCTGGTTGCCGTCCGTCGCTTCGTGAGCCGACATCCGCATCCGGCGCCACAGCGCCGCGATCCGGTCTGGCTGCTGGCGGAAGAACCGCGCCAGCCCGGCTGCCTTACGTCCCCGCTCAGTCATGTCCGGTGCCTTCCGCATCGCACCGGGAGCTATAGCAAGTCGGTTGCCAGCGCTTGGGACGCGGCCTCTCCAGGAAAATCAGCAGCTTGGAAAGGGCACTGCCGCGCGTGGGGAGGCGACGAAGTAAAAACTTCGGGGTTCGGCTTGTAGACCTGTCCGAAGGTCCAGACAGGGCCCGGGTGGAGGGCGCGACTCAGTGCAGCGTGGGCTTGGCGGTGCGGGCTTTCAGCTCGTCGTCGCTCCCGGCCGCCTGCTCGCTCTCGTGCTCGGGGCCGACGGAGTACTCGCCTGAGGTCGACTCCGCGTGAGGCGGCGACTCCGGGTGCTCCGGTTCCGGTTCCGACGCAGGGGGGCCGGGCCAATACAGCTCCTGAAGCGGCGCGGAGGGACCCGACAGGGGCGTGCCGGCCTCGGCCGCCTGCTGCTGGGCCACCATCATCAGCCGCAGGGCGGCCTCGTCCGCGGCCTCCTGCGCCGTCATCTCCGCCAGCCGCGCGGCCTTCTGCTGGCGGCGGCGCGCGTACGCGGCCACGCACAGGATGGAGGCCGTCAACCACAGCAAGGCGGAGCTGGTGGTGAGCGGCAGCCACCCGTAGCGGGCGGCCAGTCCGTCGCGCCAGCCAGACTCCTCCACGTCCAGCGAGGTGTGGAACGCCTTGCCGAACGCCGTCTCGAAGGGCTCCCCGTCGCGTACGCCGTCGATGAGCAGTCCCATGGCCTGGGGGCCGTAGCGCGTGGAGAGGTGCGCGACGAAGGCGGCGCTCTGGGCGTAGGCGATCTCCACGTCGGCGGGCAGGTCCGGCCAGTCGGAGGACAGGTCCTCGAAGTGGAAGACGCGCTCCTGGGTCACCGCGCGAAACAGGGCCGAGTAGTGGGTGAGCGAGAAGCGCTCCCCGGTGACGTTCTGCGCGACGCCCTCCTGGAACCACCGGGGCCAGCCCCGGGCGAGCTGTCCCAATGCCACGTGCGCCAGCTCGTGCCTCAGCGTCTGCTGGCCGTCCGGTGCGTGGAGGCTGAGGGCGTCCAGCAGGATGATTTGATGCGTGGGGTAGGCCAGCGCCACGGCCCAGCCTGGAGGCCGGCCGCCGGGGAGCGCCAGCGCCTCGAACTCCTCGCGGCCCACGCCCAGGCGAATCTCCGTCACCCCAGGCCAGTCGCGCCCCAGGATGTTGCCGAAGCCGTCGCGCACCGATTCAATCTTCTCCGCCAGCTCCCTCGCCGCCACGGTGGCCGCCGCCGTGTGGAGGATGCGGAAGCGCTTCGTCGACAGCTCTCCGGCGACGATTTTGGGCCGGGAGTGGGGGACGAGCACCACGTCGTCCACCAGGGCTTCGCCCCCGTGGGGATGGGAACCGGAGCCTTCACCCAGGCCCTGGGCCCACGCCCGAGGCATGGCCAGCAGCAACAGGAGCAGGACGAGCAGGTGGCGCATGCGGGGGCCTCGCTATCCCCCAGACATAACAGCCTCGACCCGCGCCGCATCAACCCCCACCACCTGAACGCGTTTTCGGCGCGACGCGTCACCCGCGACGAGCGTGACTTGCCGCCGGGGCACACCGAGCTGCTTGCCCAGGAACTCGAGGAGGGCGGCGTTGGCTTCCCCATCCACGGGCGGAGCGGCGAGCTGGATTTTCAACAACCCGTCATGTTCCCCGACGACGCGGGTGCGCGAGGCGCGGGGCTGGATGAGCAGGGCCAGCTCCACGCCGTCCGGCAGGGACTTCAGCCAGGGCGCGGCCATGGGCTATTCGTTGCCGTTGGCCTTCTTCTGGGACAGGTAGGCCACGTTGTCCTCGACGCGGGCGTAGTCGCGGTCCGCGAAGGTGGGGGCCTTGAAGGTCTCCAGCAGCTTCTGGTGCGCATCCAGCACCGAGCGCACCTGGGACTCGAACTGGGTGCGCTGGCGCTTGAGCTCGTTGATGTCCTCCACCACCTGCACCAGCCGCTGATGCGCGCCGTGGACGATCTTCTCCGCCTGGTGCTCGGCGTCCGCGATGATGATCTCCGCCTCCTTCTTGGCGGCGGACTGCAGGTCCTCGCTGATGCGCTGGGCGGTGACCATCGTCTCCTGGAGGGTGCGCTCGCGCTCCTGGTGCTGCTCGAGCTTGAGCTGCGTGCGCTTCAGCTCCTCCTTGAGCGCGATGTTCTCCTTCACCACTTCCTCGAACTCGCCGGCGATCAGCTCGAGGTAGGCCTCGACTTCGCGGCGGGAGAAACCTCGCAGCGCCGTTTCGAACCGCTTCTGCCGGATGTCGAGCGGGGTGATCTTCATGCGCGCGAGTCTAACGCAGGCCGATGACTTCTCCAGGATTCGGCCCCCGCGGGCGACGCCGCGCCCCCCAAAGCGCTCCTCGCCTGCTCGCCTGGTGGGGCGGCGAGCGACGTGCTCAGCGCGAAGCGGGCGGCGCGTTCCACTGCTCGGCGACGGCGCGCGCGGCGTTCTGCACCACCGAGGTGAGGCGGGAGTCGGTGGCCGCGTCCTGCACGGTGCGCCGGGCGGACGCGGTCCGCTGGAAGACGAGGCCGTTGAGGGCCTGAATCTTCAGTGCGTCCGGCATGCGGGGGTGGCGCACCACGTTGCCCAGGATTTCCTCGGCGCGGGGGTGCTGGAAGAGGGCCACCGCGCGCAGCACGGCCTGCTGGGTGCGGGGATTGGGGTCCCACAGGTGCGTGGCCAGCGAGTCCAGCGCGCGAGGGTCTCCCAGCAGGGCCAGGTCCTCCACGGCGATGGCGCGGACCTCCTCGGGCGCGGGGCGGGCGGCCCACAAGAGGGCGCGCAGCAGGGCGGTGTCGTCCGCCGAGGCCACGGGGGCGGGGGGCTCGGGCGGCGCCGGGGCGGGCCGGGACGAGGTGGGGGCGGGGCGGCTGGCGGCGGGCGCGGGCGTCCGGGCCGGAGCGGCGGCGACGAGCAGCAGTCCGGCGACGAGCAGGGGGCTCATGGGCCCCTATCTAACCCGAAAGCCGGGTGCCTGGAGCAGCCGCGCCCGTGGAGATTTTCTTGACGCGATCTCCCGACATGGGAGTTTGGCGGTGCTACAGGCGTGTTGCTGACGGGAGCAAGTGCTGATGAACACTGCGGTTTCGAGCTGGCGGACCCTGGAGAACGTGGAGGTGGAGTGCACCCACTGCGGCATCCGGATGACCCTTCAGATGGGGAACCGGGTTCGCTACTACCGGTGTTCCGGCTGCCACCGCTGGGTCAGCAGTACCTACACGGACGTGCTCCGCGCGGACGCGAAGGTGCGCACCCACCCGGTGAAGGACACCGGCGCCCAGGATGAGCGCTTCATCGAGGTGAAGGACCGGCTGGAGCGCTGGCTGTCCGCGATCGAGGACCAGGACCCGTACCAGCTCCTGGGCGTGTCGCCCCTGGACTCGGCGGAGAAGGTCCGTGCGCGCTACCACGCGCTGGCGTTGGAGCGGCACCCGGACCGAGGCGGCTCCGTGGAGAAGATGCGCGAGCTGAACGTGGCCTATGAGCGCATCCTCCGCCACCAGCAGCACAAGCGTCAGGACGCCCTGACCTCCGGCACCGTCTCCGCTTCCGCGCTGCCCGCGCGCAGCAGGTAGCCCCAGAACAATCCCCCCAGGGCCAGGCCGAGCGCGGCCTTCGCCCAGGTGGGGAACAAGTCGCCCGGGGACACGTAGCCCTCCACCACGCCGATGAGGGCGAGGAAGGGCGCGCACCCCAGCACCAGCTTCACCGCTTCCCGCCCGCGCAGGGCCAGTGCCTGTCCCCGGGGCAGCTCCCCCGGGTCGATGAGCGACTGGCCCACCATCAGCCCCGCTCCGCCCGCGATGACGATGACGGACAGCTCCACCGGGCCGTGCGCGGAGATGAAGTCCATAAGCCTCCCCAGCATCCCCTCGCGGGCACACAGCGCGGCGATGGCGCCAATCTGCACGCCGTTGTTCACCAGGATGAACACCGTCCCCAGCCCGTAGAACAGGCCCATGGCGAAGGTGAGGATGGTGACGGTGAGGTTGTTGGTGGCGATGCCCGACGACACCGAGTTGGGGGGCGCCACGGACAGGATATCGTCCGTCCACATGCGGCCCTGGGCCACGTACTGACGGACGCCCGCGGGCACGAGCAGCTCCGCGCCCCGAGGCTCCCACAGCACCACCAGCGCGCCCAGCAGCAGGCCCAGGATGAACAGCGCGGCGCTGGCGCCCACGTAGCGCAGCTCCCGGCGCAGCGTCTGGGGGAACTCGCGGCGGAAGAAGGCGCGCACCGAGGCCCAGCGCTCGCGCGGGGGTTGGTAGATGGCGGCGTAGGCGCGCGCGCAGAGCTGGTTGAGGAAGCGGTGCGCGTCGGTGCCCGGGTAGAACGTCTGCGCATGCGCCAGGTCCGAGGCGGCGCGGCGATACAGCGTGTCCAGCGTGCGCAGCTCCTCCAGCGTCAGGGTGCCCTCGCGCTGGCGCGTGAGCAGTGCCTCCAGGGAGTCCCAGCTTCCACGGTGGCTGGCGACGAAGGCCGGCAGGGCAACGGCCATCTCTAGCGCTCCACCTGAACGTGGGCCCGCAGGAACGCCTCGGTGGCCTCGGCCGACGCGAGCACCGTGACCTGCTCCTCGGACGTCAGCCCGCCCAGCTTCTCCACCAGCTTCGTCCCCATCCTCCGCCGGACGTCGGCTTGCAAACCGGGCGCGCGCGTGAGGAAGGCCAGCACCAGCTCCACCTCGTCCGGCGTCAGCGCCCGTGTGGCTTTCGGACCCGGGGCGCCGGCTTCGGGCGCCCTCGTCGCGGTGTACTTGTCCAGGTCGATGCGCTCCTCGCGCACCAGCACCGTCCCAGCCAGCAGGTCACCCAGGCGTCGGTGCTGCGGCGTCAGCAGCATGCTGATGCAGCCGGCGGCATAGACACCCGGCAGGAAGTCCACCGCGCGGCACAGGTTGCGCACCGCGCTCTCGTAGAGGCCCACTGGCGAGCCATCCAGCCGCACCACGCGGATGCGCAGCGCCCGCTTGCCCGGTGTCTGCCCATGGAAGAAGACCTCGCCCAGCGTCCAGTACAGCCACTGTGTGGCGAAGATGCCCACCACCAGCAACGTCTGGCCCACGCCCGACAGCCCCTGGAAGACGCCGAGCACGTCCGATACCAGCAGCGTGAAGACGAAGTACGCCACCACCCAGAAGAAGAAGAGCAGGCTGGCGTCCACCAGCCACGCGAGGCACCGGTAGCCGATGCCGGCCACGGGCAGGGAGAGCGCCACGCGTTCCGGCGTGGCCACGGCGAGGTGCGGAGTCGAAGCGGTACTCATGTCCGCTACCCAGCATACACGCCGCCCGCCGTACCATCTCCCACCTGTTGCGACCCGGCTGTCTGGCTAATCCAGGCTCAGAGGGGTGTTGCGTGGTGGACATCCGGACCCACGACGGGGGACGGCGGGTATCGGCTGTTGGACGGAAAAGGCTGTCATGGACGTGACAGCGATGACGAACCAACGGACGCGGTGCCCGAATCCAATCCGATTCGCGCACACTTGACACTCGCGCCAGGGGCGCCTTCGCCTCTGCGCTTTCCCGGTGTTAGGGTATTCGTGGCGTTGAACCTGGAGCTGGCTCCAGCGGAGGTGGAGCCCGGAAGGACGTCGCGAGTCGTGGGTAGTTGAAAGCAGTCAGGGAGTCGGGTCTTACATCGATGGGCCGATCCCGGAGTGGTTCAGCGGACGTGCACGCACGACCTGGAAGCCTCTTCCCGCTGGCCTGAGCTGTCCGGAGGTCGGAAGCAGTCAACACTGCAGTCCAAGTTGTTTCGCCATGGCGGCTGGGGGGCCTTCGCATGGCAACTAATCAAGCAGCGATCCGTGTATCCATTCTCGAAGGACCGTGGGCGGCGTGGGAAAGCCTCGCCGACGGTCTTCGCGGCGAGGGTGTTGCCGTGACCTCGGTGACGAGGGACGTGCGACTCTTTCTCGATGGGCTGGGAACCGATCCGCCACAAGTGGCGGTGATGGATGTGGAAGGAGATAGCGAAGCGGCCGTGGGCTGCTCTGTGACCGAAGGCATCAACCTGTTGCGCGAGGCCCGCAAGCGTCGGCTGGAGGTGCGCATGTTGCTCCTCTCGGCCGTGAGTGCTCCGGAGATCATCTCCCAGTGCTTCGACGAGGGTGCCTCCGGCTACCTCTTCCGGAAGGGGCTCGGCACGTCCGCCGTGTCCTCGGCCATCAACTCGCTGGTGCGAGGTGAGCGGCTCTTCCCGGTGCAGCTGTTGCGCAACGACTTCGAGCATCCGCCCGTCACGTCACCCACCGCGAGTGTCCTGCTGGCGCTCACTCAGCGCGAGCGCGAGGTCCTGGCGTATGTGGCCGGGGGCGCGGACAACTTGAAGATCGCCGCACATCTTCAAATCGCCGAGCGCACCGTCAAGTCGCACGTCACCCAGCTCTACCGGAAGCTTGGGGCCGAGAACCGCACCCAGCTGGCGTTGCGCGCCTGCCATCTGGGGGTTCGTCCGCCGCCGGACCTCTGAGACGTTGAACCCCGCCCTCGGACCCCAGTGAGTTCACCGGGGTCCGTCAGGCGGGGCGCTCGTCGCTTCAGTTCTTCAGCGCCTGCTCTTCCATCTTCTTGCGCAGGCTCAGCGGACGCATGTCCGTCCACACCTGCTTGATGTGCTCGAGGCACTCGGCCTTCAGGCCCTGCTTGCCCGCGTCCTTCCAGCCCGGCGCGTTCTCCCGGTCCGCCGGCCAGATGGAATACTGCTCCTCGTGGTTGACGACGACCTTGTAGATCGTCGTGTCCTCGCGCTCGTCCGCCATGTGAGTGACTCCTGAAAGTGGCTGCATCTTGTTCACATCCCAGGAAAAGGGGTCAAGACCGCCAGGAGTAGGCGGATGCCTACCGACCCCTCTGCTGGAACACTGCTCCGACAGGCTGTCCTTCCCGCGACCATGCGTCCTGGTGCGAGAGAGAGCCACCCCCTGTCGTGAAGGTGGCCCGTCATGACTCCCGACCTTCCAGGTCGAACAATTTCTTCAACCACCGCGTGACGTGCGGTGCGCGCAGCACGGAGACGGCGTCTCCGGGGGACTCGTGGAGCTCGAGGCCGCCCTCGGCCAACTCGCCCCAGCCCCCGTCGAGCGCGTCCTCATCCCGCTCCGGAGCCTCCGTCGCGCGCAGCAGCCTCACGGCGCCCTCGGTGGGCTCGGGGAGGTAGCGCCGCGCGGCGCGCAGGTGGCTGGCGAAGACCTTGAAGTGCACGTGCAGCTCCGCGAGCGAGAGCGCTTCCGGCAGCAGGCCCGTCTTCGCGCCTTCGGCATGCAGGTGCGCGAGCAGCGGCTCCGCGTCCTTGCTGGTGGTGAGCGCCGAGGGCAGCGCCGGGGCGTCGATGCCCGCCTGGGCGGCGAGCAGCTTCGCGAACAGCGCCCCCTGCGCGCCGGCCGTGGTGGCCGCCGTGCTGGCATCCGGCTCCGCGGGGAGCGGCTCGATGAGCAACAGCTCCACGGCATGGCCTTCGCGCTGGAGTTGCTGTGCCATCTCCCACGCCACCAGCGCGCCCATTCCCGGGCCGGCCAGCCGGTACGGCCCCTGGGGCGCGGAGGCACGCAGGGCTTCCACGTAGAGCGTGGCCATCGCCTCCACGGACTCGAGCGGGGCGCGGCCCTCCTCCAGACCGCGGGCCTGGATTCCGACGACGCTCCAGCCCTCGGGGGCGTGGTTCGCGAGCTCCGCGTAGCCGTCCACCCGGCCATCCATTCCGTGGATGACGTGGAGCACGCGTCGCGCATCGGTGCCCGGGCGCAGCGTGACGAGCGGCGACCAGGTGGGCGTGGCAGGACGGGCCGTCGCCTTGGGGCGTGTGTCCTGGGCCTTCAGCGCCTCCTGGGCGCGCTCGAGCAGCAGGGCGAGCGACTCGACGGTGGGGGCCTCGAAGAGGGCGCGCAGCGGCAGTTCCACGCCCAGTACCGCGCGCACGCGGGAGACGACCTGCGTGGCCAGCAGCGAGTGCCCACCGAGCGAGAAGAAGTTGTCGGTGATGCTCACGCGAGGCGTGCGCAGCACCTCCGCGAAGGCCCCGGCCAGCAGCTCCTCCAGTGGCGTGCGAGGCGCGGAGAACGGCGTGGTGCCACGCAGGCTCTCCTCGTCCGGAGGAGGCAGCGCGCCGCGCGCCACCTTGCCGGTGGGCATCAGCGGCAGTGCCTCCAGACGCACGAAGATGGACGGCACCATGTACTCGGGCACCTTCTCGCGAAGGACCTGACGGGCCTCCTCGGTGCTCCACGGCGCGTCGGCCGGCAGCACCACGTAGCCGACGAGGCGGCGATCTCCCGCGACATCCTCGCGGACGATGGCCACCGCGTCGCGCACCTGGGGCAGCGCGCGCAGGGCCACTTCCACCTCGCCCAGCTCGATGCGGAAGCCTCGCAGCTTCACCTGGCTGTCCAGGCGGCCGAGGAACTCCAGGTTGCCATCCGCCAGCCATCGGGCCTTGTCGCCCGTGCGGTACAGCCGCGAGCCGGAAGCGCCGCCCATGAAGTTCGGCGGGAACCGGTCCGACGTCAGGTCCGGGCGGCCGTGGTAGCCGTGGGCCACGTTGGCGCCACCGACGTAGACCTCGCCCGCGACGCCGATGGGGCAGGGCGCGCCGTGCGGGTCCAACACGTAGAGCTGCACGTTGGTGACCGGCGAGCCCACCGGGGGCAGCGCCGGCCAGCGCTTGCGGTCCGCGGGTGCGCGCCACGCGGTGACGACGTGCGCTTCCGACGGGCCGTACTGGTTCTCCAGCGTGCACTCCGGCAGCCGGTCGAAGAACGCGAGCAGCGCGGGCGTCACCTGGAGCTGCTCGCCGGCGGTGACGATTTCACCCAGCGGCGGAAGCTCCTTCTCCGTGAGCGCCGCGTCGCACATCGCCTGGAGGGCGACGAAGGGCAGGAACAGCCGCTCCACGCGGTGCTCGCGCATGTAGCGCAGCATGGCGGGCGGGTCCTGGCGCAGCGAGCCGTTGATGAGCAGCACCTTGCCACCCAGGAACCAGGTGCCGAACAGCTCCTGGAACGACACGTCGAAGTTGAGCGACGCGAACTGGAGCGTCGTCGCGTCCGGCTTCACCGCGCGCTTCATCAGCCACCACAGCATGTTGCCCACCGCGCGGTGGGACATGACGATGCCCTTGGGCCGGCCCGTGCTGCCGGAGGTGTAGACGAAGTAGCAGTTCGTCTCCGGCGACATGTCCACGTCGGGCGAGTGCGTCGGCCGCGAGGCGACGGACGTCTCCTCCTCGAGTCGGATCACTCGCGCCGTCAATCCCGGAGGCAGCGCGGAGACGAGCGCCGAGTGCGCGAGGACAACGGGCGCGCCGGTGTCCTCCAGCATCAGGGCCAGTCGGTCTGCCGGGTAGCTCGGGTCCAACGGGAGGAAGGCGGCGCCCGTCTTGAGCGTGGCCAGCACCGCGACGGGCATGTCCAGGCTCGCGCGCTCCAGGCACAGGCCCACCGTGCCATTGACGGGCACGCCGAGCGCGATGAGGTGATGGGCGAGCTGGTTGGCCCGCGCGTCGAGCTGCGCGTAGGTGAGTGAGCGGGTTCCATCCGTCACGGCCACGCGGTCCGGTGTGCGCGACACCTGGGCCTCCACCCAGCGGTGCATCAGGCCCGGCACGTAGGTCGGGTCCACCGCGGCGTTGAAGCCCTCGACGACCTGCTGACGCTCGGTGTCCGAGAGCAGGGGCAGCCGGCCCAGCGTCAGGTCCGGCTGGGAGACGGCGCCTTCGAGCAGGTGCTGGAGCGCCCCCACCATCCGCTCCGCCGTCTCTCGCGTGAAGAGGTCGGAGGCGTATTCCAGGTAGCCGGTGAAGCCCTGCGGCGACTCGAACACGGAGAGCGTCAGGTCGAACTTGGCCGTGCCGCTGGTGGCCTCCATCGCCGACATGCGGAGGCCCGCGGAGTCGTAGGTCTCCTTGTGGACGTTCTGGAGGACGAACAGCACCTGGAACAGCGGCGTGCGGTTGAGGCTGCGCTCGGGCTGGAGCTCCTCGACCAGCTTCTCGAACGGAACGTCCTGGTGCGCGTACGCATCCAGCGTCGCTTCACGTACGCGGCCGAGCAGCTCGCGGAACGTCTGGTGCTCGGACAGCTGCGTGCGCAGCACGAGCGTGTTGGCGAAGAAGCCGATGAGCTTCTCGAGGTCGGAGTGGCGCCGGCCGGCGATGGGAGAGCCGATGCTGATGTCGTCCTGACCGGAGTAGCGCCACAGCAGGGTCTGGAAGGCGGCGAGCAGCACCATGAACGTCGTGGCGCCCTCGCGGCGCGCCAGGGTCTGGACCGCATCCTGGAGGCCGCGCGGCATGGTGACGCCCACCATGTCACCCTTGAAGCTGCTGACCGCCGGACGGGCGAAGTCCGTGGGCAGCTCCAGCGCCGGGGGCGCGTTCAGCAGATGTTTGCGCCACCAGGCCACCTGCCTGTCGAGCACGTCGCCCTTCAGCCAACTGCGCTGCCAAGTGGAGTAGTCCGCATACTGGAGCGGCAGGTCCGGCAGCGTGAGCGGCAGTCCCCGGGCGAAGGACGTGTACGCGGAGGCCAGCTCGTTGATGAGCAGACCCATGGACCAACCATCCGAGACGATGTGGTGCATGGACATCAGCAGCACGTGGTCCTCGGCGCCGAGCTTCAGCAGCCGGACGCGCAGGAGCGAGCGGTCCGTCAGGTTGAACGGACGCTGCGTCTCCTCGGTGACCGCGCGACGCGCCTCGGCCTCGCGGGCCTCGGGCTCCAGCGCACTCAGGTCCAGCACGATCAGCGCGGCGGGCTCGTGCGGATGGATGACCTGGATGGGCTGACCGTTGTTGCTCAGGATGGACGTGCGCAGGGACTCGTGCCGACGGAGCAACTCGTTGACGGCCCGGCTCATCGCGTCCACGTTCAGCGCGCCCTCCAGCCGCACGGTGGCGGGGATGTTGTAGAAGGCGCTGTTCGGCTCGAGCTGGTCGAGGAACCACAGGCGCTGCTGGGCGAACGACGCCGGCAGATCGCCCGTGCGCGCCACGGGGACCAGCGGCGGAATCTCCAGCCCCTGGCCCTGCTGCACCGCGAGGTCCACGCGCTGCGCCAGTGCCGCCAGGTCGGGCGTGTCGAACAAGTCCCGCAGCGGCAGCTCCACCTTGAACACCGCGCGCATGCGACTGATGGCCTGGGTCGCCATCAGCGAGTGCCCGCCCAGCTCGAAGAAGTTGTCGTGGATGCCCACGCGCTCCACTTCGAGCACCGCGCACCAGATGGTGCCCAGCCGCGCCTCCGTGGGTGTGCGAGGCCCCACGAAGTCGGGCCGCCCGCTGACGTTGCTCATGTCCGGCGCGGGCAGGGCCTTGCGGTCCACCTTGCCGTTCGAGGTCAACGGCAGCGCGTCCAGCACCATCACCACCGTGGGCACCATGTACTCGGGCAGCGCGTCCTTCAGCGCCGAGCGCAGCGTCGCTCCGTCGGTGGGCACGCCTTCGCGCGCCACGGCGTAGGCGATGAGGCGCTTGCCGCCAGGTCCATCCTCGCGAGCCACCACGACGGCCTCGCGCACCGCCGGGTGCCGGGCCAGCGCGGCCTCGACTTCACCCAGCTCGATGCGGAAGCCACGCACCTTCACCTGCGCGTCCACGCGGCCGACGAACTCCAGCGTGCCGTCGTCGCGCCAGCGCACCACGTCGCCGGTGCGGTATAGCCGCGCGCCGGGCACCTCGGAGTACGCATCCGGGATGAAGCGCTCGGCGGTGAGCGCGGGCCTGCCCGCGTAGCCTCGAGCCACGCCGACTCCGCCCAGGTACAGCTCACCCTTGACGCCCACCGGCACCGGCTCGCCGCGTGCGTCGAGCACGTAGACGCGCACGTTGGCCAGGGGCCTGCCGATGGAGGGCACGTGGCTGTCATCCGCGACGACCTGTCCGAGCGTGGCCACGACGGTGGCCTCCGTGGGGCCGTAGGTGTTGAGGAACCGGCGACCCGGGGCCCACCGTGCGACGACGTCCGAGGGCAGGGCCTCGCCGCCGGAGATGACCGTCCGCAGCGCGGGCAGCGCGTCGGCGGGCGTGGCGGCCAGCGCCGCGGGCGTGAGGCTGATGACCGTGAGCGCCTGCTCTCGCAGCAGGGCGTGCAGCGGCGCGCCCGGCATCACCTTCTCCAGCGGCGCGAGCACCAGCGTGGCGCCCGAGGTCAGCGTGGTGAAGATCTCCTCCACGGACAGGTCGAAGGAGAGGTTGGCGAACTGGAGCACGCGCTCGCCCGGACCGATGCCGTAGGCCGTGGCCTCGTGCGTGACGAGGTTGGCCACGCTCCGGTGCTCCACCGCCGTGCCCTTGGGCTGGCCCGTGCTGCCGGAGGTGTAGAGCACGTACGCGAGGTTGCCGGGAGTGACGCCGGTGACAGGCGCCTCGATGCTCTCTCGCGCCAGGGCCTCGTGCGCGGTGTCCAGGCACAGGGCACGGGCGCGGTGCGGCTCGGGGAAGCGGTCCACGAGCGGGGACTGCGTCAGCAGCAGCGCGGCACCGCTGTCGTCGAGCAGGAAGGACAGGCGCTCGCGCGGCAGCAGCGGATCCACGGGCACCCAGGCGCCGCCCGCCTTGAGGATGCCGAGCAGGCCCACCACGACATCCAGCGAGCGTTCCACGCCGAGCGCGACGCGGACCTCGGGGCCGACGCCGTGACGGCGCAGCACATGGGCGAGCTGGTTGGCCCGCTCGTTCAACTGGGCATAGGTGAGCTGGGTGCCCTCGAAGGAGGCCGCCAGCGCGTCGGGAGCGCGGTGGACCTGGGCCTCGAAGAGCACGTGTACGCAGGCCTCGGGGAAGTCCGCGCGCGTGTCGTTCCACGTCACGAGCTGCCGCAGACGCTCCTCGCCGGAGAGCAGCGTGAGCGAGGAGAGGCGACGCTCGGGGGCGGAGACGAGCAGCTCCACGAGCGCCCGGAAGTGCCGGATCATCCGCTCGATGGTGGACGCGTCGTAGAGGTCCGCCTGGTAGTTGAATTCGCCCGTGAAGCCCGCTGCGCTTCGTCCCATGGAAAGCGTGATGTCGAACTTGGCGACATGGTCCTCGTCGGGGCCCGGACGCAGCGTCAGGCCCGGCAGTGAGGCCGTCGCGTCCGGTGTGTTCTGGAGGATGAACATCACGCGGAACAGCGGCGACTGCTGGAGGTCACGCAGGGGCTGGAGCTGCTCGAAGGGCAGGTGCTGGTGTGCGTAGGCGCCGAGCGCCGTCTCGCGCACGCGGCCCAGCAGCTCGCGCACCGTCGGGTCCCCATCCAGGCGCGTGCGGAGGACCAGCGTGTTGAGGAAGTAGCCGACCAGGCCCTCCAGCTCCGCGCGGTTGCGTCCCGCCACCGGCGAGCCCACGGAGATGTCGTCCTGACCGGAGTAGCGGGACAGGACGAACTGGAACGCCGCCAGGAAGAACATGAAGGGGGTGATGCCTTCACGGTGGCAGAACGTCTCGATGGCCACCGCCAGCGCGGGAGGCACCACGAGGGGCAACAGGCCGCCGCGAGGCCGCGAAAGGTGCGCGCGCGGCCGGTCGGTGGGCAGCTCCAGATCCTGGGGAGCCCCATCGAGCTGTCGCTGCCACCAGGTGAGCTGACGGTCCAGCTCAGCGCCGTCCAGCCAGCGGCGCTGCCACGCGGCGAAGTCCGCGTACTGGAGTGGCAGCTCGGGGAGGTTCGGCACGCGGCCGGCCTGGAAGTCACCGTACAGGAGCGCCATCTCACGGACGACGACGCTGATGGACCAGCCGTCGGAGACGATGTGGTGGACGTTGAGCAGCAGCAGGTGCTCCTGGTCCTCCAGCACCAGCACGGCGGCGCGCAGCAGCGGCCCGGTGCTCAGGTCGAACGAATACATCGAGTGTTCGCCCGCGTGACGTCGGGCCTCGAGGTCTCGCTGCTCGGCGGAGAGGTGGCGCAGGTCGATGACGGGCAGCTCGAACGGCGAGGGGGCGTGGATGACCTGCACGGGGCCCTCCGACTCCGTGTGGAACGTGGTGCGCAGGGCCTCGTGACGGTGCACGACGGCTTCCAGCGTCCGACGCAGCACTTCCACGTCCAGCTCACCGGAGAGCACCAGCGCCGTCGGGATGTTGAACGCGGGGCTGCCTGGCTCGAGCTGGTCCAGGAACCACACGCGCTGCTGCGAGAACGACAGGGGCAGCTTGCCCTCGCGCGGCGTGCGCTCGATGGGCGGCGCCGTCGTCGTCGCGCCGGTGCGCAGGGCGGTGTCGACCCGCTGGGCCAGCGCGGCGACGGTGGGGGCCTCGAAGAGGTCTCTCACCGGCAGCTCCACCGCGAAGGCGGAGCGGATGCGCGACGTCACCTGGGTGGCGAGCAGCGAGTGGCCGCCCATCTCGAAGAAGTTGTCCGTGACGCTGACGCGAGCCAGCTTCAGCACCGTCGCGAACAGCTCCGCCAGCTTCTCCTCCACGGGCGTGCGAGGCGCGGTGAACGCCGTGTCGCCGCGCAGGCTCTCCACGTCGGGCGAGGGCAGCGCGTTGCGGTCCACCTTGCCATTGGGCGTGAGGGGGAGCGCGGCGAGCACGGCGATGGCGGAAGGCACCATGTGCTCGGGCAGGCGTCGCTTGAGCGACTCGCGCAGGGCCGCGACGTCGATGGTGTCGCTGGAGTCGGCGACGACGTAGGCGATGAGGCGCTTGTCGCCAGCGGCTTCGGTACGGACGGTGGCGACGGCCTGGTGGACGGAGGGGTGGAAGAGGAGAGCGGCCTCGACTTCACCGAGCTCGATGCGGAAGCCGCGCAGCTTCACCTGGTCGTCGATACGGCCGAGGAATTCGAGGGTGCCGTCGGGCAGCCAGCGAGCCTTGTCACCGGAGAGGTAGAGGCGAGCGCCGGGGGTGGGGCTGAAGGGGTTGGGGACGAAGCGCTCGGCGGTGAGGGCGGGCTGAGAGAGGTAGCCACGAGCGAGGCCGACGCTGTCGACGCAGAGCTGGCCGGGGACACCGACGGGCAGTGGGCGCAGAGAGGAGTCGAGGACGTAGACGCGGACGTTGTCCCAGGGCTTGCCGATGGAAGGAGTCTGGCCGGGGAGGAGAGGTGCGGAGATGGAGGCGCAGACGGTGACTTCGGTGGGGCCGTAGGCGTTGAGGAGACGGAGGCGAGAGCCCCAGCGCTGGACGAGCTCGGGAGGGCAAGCCTCGCCTGCGGAGATGAGGGTTTGGAGAGAGGGGAGGTCCTCGGGACGCATCTGCGCGAGGACGGAGGGAGTGAGGGTGACGGCGGAGATGGACTCGTCGCGGAGCAAGTCGCGCAGAGGAGCGCCAGGGAGGAGGCGCTCGCGAGGAGCGAGGACGAGGGTGGAGCCGGCGAGGAGGGCGCCGAAGATTTCGGCGACGGAGGCGTCGAAGCCGAAGGCGGCGTACTGGAGGACGCGAGAGGAGGGAGAGAAGCCGTGGGCACGGCCAGCGGTGAGAGCGGTGTTGGCGAGGCCGCGGTGCTGGAGGAGGGTGCCCTTGGGAGTGCCGGTGGAGCCGGAGGTGTAGATGACGTAGGCGAGGTTGTCGGCGCTGGTGCTAGAGGCCGGAGGGGACTCGGGCTGCGCGGAGATGAGGCTCGCGTCGGAATCCAGCCGGACGATGCTTTCCACATTCAGACCCAGCGACTGCACCAGAGTCGCCGTGGTGACGAGCACGGGGGCTGCGCAGTCGCGGAGCATGAAGGAGAGGCGCTCGACGGGGTAGGAGGCATCGAGAGGGACCCAGGCGCCGCCGGCCTTGAGGATGGCGAGGATGGAGACGACGAGGTCGAGAGAGCGCTCGACGCAGAGAGCGACGGGGACTTCGGCCGTGACACCGAGGCCACGCAGGTGGTGCGCGAGGCGATTGGCGCGAGAGTCGAGCTGAGCGTAGGTGAGGGAGTTGCCCTCGAAGCGAAGCGCGGTGGCGTCAGGAGTGCGAGCGGCCTGGGCCTCGAAGAGGGCGTGCGCGGTGGCGTTGCGCGGGAAGTCTCGTGCCGTGTCGTTCCACTCGACGAGGAGCTGGTGCTGCTCGGCCTCGGAGAGCAGGGAGAGAGAGGAGAGAGGAGCCTCGGGCTGAGCCGCGGCCTTCTCGAGAAGGGCACCGAGGTGGATGAGCAGCCTGTCGACGGTTTGAGCCGTGAAGAGGTCGGTGCGGTACTCGATGCTGCACCCCAGGCCCTGGGCCGTCTCTTGGAGGGCGAGGGTGAGGTCGAGGCGCGAGGTGCCGGTGTTGGAGGGCTGGACGTGGAAGGTGAGGCCCGGGAGCTTCAGCTCGGCCTCGGGCTGATTCTGGAGCACCACGGCGACCTGGAAGAGAGGCGCGTGAGCGAGGCTGCGCTCGGGGTTGACGGCCTTGACCAGCTCCTCGAAGGGCAGGTCCTGGTGCGCGTAGGCGCCCAGCGTGTCCTTCCTCACGCGTCCGAGCAGTTCGCGGAAGGAGGGATTGCCACCCAACCGCGCGCGCAGGGCGAGCTGGTTGATGAAGAAGCCGATGAGGCCCTCGGTCTCCGCCTGGTTCCGGTTGGCGATACCGGTGCCGATGACGAAGTCCTCCTGGCCAGAGTAGCGGGACAGGACGGCCTGGAGGCCCGCCACCAGGGCCATGAACAGCGTGGAGCCCTCACGACGGCACAGCGCGTGGAGTGAGTCGACGAGCTGACGCGGCAGCACTCGCGAGACACTCGCGCCTCGGAAGCCCTGCACGGCGGGACGCGGGAAGTCCGTGGGCAGCTCCAGCAGCGGAGGAACCCCCGCGAGGAGCTCCTTCCACCAGGAGAGCTGGGTTTCGAGCGCCTCGCCCTGGAGCCAGGACTGCTGCCATGCGGCGTAGTCGGCGTACTGGATGGGCAGCTCCGGCAGCGGCGAAGGCTGACCCGAAGAGAAGGCCGCGTAGAGCGCCGCCGTCTCACGCACGAGCACATCCATGGACCAACCGTCCGAGATGATGTGGTGCATCGTCAGCAGCAGCACGTGCCGCTGTTCACCCAGCCGAAGCAGGGTGACGCGCAGCAGGGGGCCGTGCGTGAGATTGAAGGGACGACGAGCCTCTTCATCGACACGGAGCTGGAGCTCGGCATCGTCGAGTCCGGACAGCTCCACCACGGGCACCGACACAGGCATCGGCGCATGCACGAGCTGCTCGGGGCCCGCGCGGAACGTCGTGCGCAGCACCTCATGGCGCCGGACGACTTCCGTGAAGGCTCGCTCCAGCGCGTCCGTGTCCACCACGCCTTCGAGCCGCAGCGCGATGGGCATGTTGTACGACGGGCTGCCCGGCTCCAACTGGTCCAGGAACCACAGTCGCTGCTGCGCGAAGGACGGCACGAAGGCCCGGGGCGCTTCGCCATCACGCGGAAGGGCGGTGAGAGGCGGCCTCTGGAGCTTCGCGCCCGCGCTCAGGGCGGCGTCGATGCGCGTGGCCAGCGTGTGGACCGTCGGCGCCTCGAACAGCTCGCGCAGGGGCAACTCGACCTGGAACGCGGACCGCACGCGTGAGACGAGCTGTGTGGCGAGCAGCGAGTGTCCGCCCAGCTCGAAGAAGCTGACGGTGGTGCTGACACCCGGCACTCCGAGCACCTGGGCGAACAGCCCCGCGAGCAGCTCCTCGGTGGGCGTACCCGGCGTGGCCTGGGACGCGTCCTCGGTGAGCCACGACTGCTCGGGCACGGGCAGCGCCTTGCGGTCCACCTTTCCGTTCGCGGTGAGGGGCAGCGCGTCCATCATCCGCAGCGCGGACGGAACCATGTACTCGGGCAGGCGCTGGGCGATGAACGCTCGCAGCGCGGGGGCCTCCAGCGAGGACGCACCCACGACGTAGCCCACCAGTCGCTTGTCTCCGGGTCGGTCCTCGCGAGCGAGCACCACGGCCTCACGCACCTCGGGATGCGCGAGCAGGGCGGACTCGATTTCGGCCAGCTCGATGCGGTAGCCGCGCACCTTCACCTGGGCGTCGGCGCGACCGAGGAACTCCAACACACCGTCATGGCGCCAGCGGGCCTGGTCGCCCGTGCGGTAGAGCCGGGCGCCGGGCACGGAGGAGAACGCATCCGGGACGAACCGCTCGGCCGTCATCGCCGGCTGGCCGACGTAGCCGCGTGCCACGCCCTCGCCTCCGATGAACAGCTCACCCGTGACACCCACGGGCACCACCTGCCCATGTGCATCCAGCACGTACACCTGCGTGTCACCAATCGGGCCGCCAATGGGCGCGGTGGCTCCGTGGATGGGGCCATTCACCGTCCAGGACGTGGCGTCGACCGCCGTCTCGGTGGGGCCATAGCAGTTGGCCAGACGGGTCTCCGGCCACTGCGCGCGGATGCGCCGCGCGAGCTCCGCCGGCAGTGCTTCACCACCGGACACCAGCACTCGCAGGCCCGTGGCGCGCTCGAGTCGCTCGGCCTCCACGAACAGGCTGAGCTGCGAGGGGACGAGCTGGAGCACCGTCACCTGCCGATGCGCGAGCACCGTCAGCAGTGCGTCCATGTCCAGGTCCGCCGCCGCCGGAGGCAACACGAGCCGCGCACCGCTGACCAGCGTGGAGATCAGCTCCGGCACCACGGCGTCGAAGCCAGGGGCCGTCTTCTGCAGCACGCGGTCGCTGGGCCCCAGGCCCAGATTCGCGCTGAACCAGGCTGTGTGTCGGGCCAGGGCGCGGTGCGGCACCAGTACGCCCTTGGGGCGTCCCGTCGAGCCGGACGTGAAGAGGATGTACGCCGCGCTCTCCGAAGACAGGACAGGGGCGCGGAAGGTGTTGCTCGCCACCGGTTCGGACGCCAGCACGTCTTCGAGCACCAGGACGCCAGCCGTCCCCGCTGGCAGCGCGTCACGAAGCGCGCGCTGGGTCAGCACGACCGTGGGCGCGGTGTCGTCCAGCATCATCGCCAGTCGCTCGGACGGCGAGGAAGGATCGAGCGGGACCCAGACGCCGCCCGCGGCGAGAATGCCCAGGACTCCGGCGACCAGTTCGGGTGAGCGACGCGCGAACAGACCGACGCGCACTTCGGGCCCGATGCCTCGCTGACGCAGCACTTCCGCCAGCGCGAGCGCCTGCCGCTCCAGCTCGCGATACGTGAGCTGCCCGTCGTTCCACTCCAGGGCGACAGTCTCGGGGGCCAGGGCGGCGCGCGACTGGAACCACGCGAAGACGGCGGTGTCGCGCGGGAAGTCCGAGCGCGTGTCGTTCCACTCCACCACCAGCCGGTGCCGCTCCTCGGTGGAGAGCACGGGCAGCGCGGCGAGCGTGAGGTCCGGGTGGTTCACCGCCGCTTCGAGCAGGCGCGTGAAGTGCCCCGTCATGGCCTGGATGGTCTCCAGGTCGAAGAGGTCCGTGTTGTATTCGAACCCGCCCGTGAGCCCGTCCTGCGTCTCCTGGAGGACGAGGGACAGGGCGTACTTCGCGATGCCCGGGTCCACGTCCGCGGAAGTGAGGGTGAGCTCCGACAGGGTCAGCGAGGGGGCAGGCATGTTCTGCAGCGCGAACATCACCTGGAACAGCGGCGAGTGACTCAGGCTGCGCGCGGGCTGCAACTCCTCAACCAACTGCTCGAACGGGACGTCCTGGTTCGTGAGCGCGCCGAGCGCCGTCTCTCGGGCCTGCTCGACGAGTGCGCGGAACGACATGTCACTGGACATGCGTCCACGGAGGACCAGCGTGTTGATGAACACGCCGATGAGGCCCTCGGTCTCCGGACGATTGCGCCCGGCCACCGGTGAGCCCACGAGCACGTCGTCCTGACCCGTGGCGCGGTACAGCAGCGCCTCGAACGCGGCGAGCAGCACCATGAACGGCGTGGCGCCCATGTGCTGGCTGAAGGTCGTCACGGCGGAGGAGACCGCAGGAGACAGTCGCACGGGGTAGGTCGAGCCGGCCTGGGTCTGCATCGCCGGAACGGGACGGTCTGTCGGCAGCGTGAGCACGTGGTTCGCGCCCGCGAGCTGGGTCCTCCAGTACGTGAGCTGTCGCTCCAGCTCACCGGCCTCCAGCCATTGGTGCTGCCAGGCGGCGTGGTCGGCGTACTGCACGCGCAGCTCCGGCAGGGACGCGGGACGCCCCTCGCGGGCGGCGATGTACAGCTCCCCGGCCTCGCGCACGAGCACGCCCGTGGACCAGCCGTCGGAGATGATGTGGTGCATCGTCAGCAGGAGCACGTGCAGGCGCTCATCCATGCGGAGCAGCGTCACGCGCAGCAGGGGGCCTCGGGCCAGGTCGAAGGGCCGCTGCGCCTCCTGGAGCGACAACCTCTTCGCTTCGTCCTCGCGTTGCGCGGAGGGGTGCGCGGACAGGTCCACGAGCGCGAACTTCAGCTCCGCCGCCTCGGCGATGGCCTGCACCGGGCTGCCGTGGGCATTCGCGGGGAACGTGGTGCGCAGCGACTCATGGCGTCGCACCAGCGCACCGAAGGCCTGCTCCAGGGCCGCGACATCGACCGGGCCATCCAAGCGGATGGCGGCGGGCAGGTTGTAGAGGGCGGTGCCCGGCTCGAGCTGATCCAGGAACCACAGCCGCCGCTGCGCGAAGGACAGCGGAAGCTCACCCGTGCGAGGCACCGGCACCAGCTCTGGCGCCCGTGACGCACCCGCACCCGCATGCGCGACCGCTTCGAGCCGTGCGGCCAGCTTCGCCACCGTGGGGGCCTCGAACAGCTCCCTCAGTGGCACTTCCATGCCGAAGGTGGCCTGGATGCGAGACATCGACTGGGTAGCGAGCAGGGAGTGGCCGCCCAGTTCGAAGAAGTCGTCGTGGATACCGACGCGCTCGATGTGCAGCAGCTCGGCCCAGAGTGCGGCGAGCTGGGTTTCGACGTGGGTCCGGGGCGCGACGTATTCGCGGACCGGAGCGGAGAGGGACGCGTCGGGCGAGGGCAGCGCGTTGCGGTCTACCTTGCCGTTGGGCGTGAGGGGGAGCGCGGCGAGCACGGCGATGGTGGAAGGCACCATGTGCTCGGGCAGGTGTCGCTTGAGCGACTCGCGCAGGGCCGCGACGTCGATGGTGTCGCTGGCGTCGGCGACGACGTAGGCGACGAGGCGCTTGTCGCCAGCGGCTTCGGTACGGACGGTGGCGACGGCCTGATGGACGGAGGGGTGGAAGAGGAGAGCGGCCTCGACTTCACCGAGCTCGATGCGGAAGCCGCGCAGCTTCACCTGGTCGTCGATGCGGCCGAGGAACTCGAGGGTGCCGTCGGGAAGCCAGCGAGCCTTGTCACCGGTGAGGTAGAGGCGAGCGCCGGGAGTGGGGCTGAAGGGGTTGGGGACGAAGCGCTCGGCGGTGAGGGCGGGCTGGGAGAGGTAGCCACGAGCGAGGCCGACGCTGTCGACGCAGAGCTGGCCGGGGACACCGACGGGCAGTGGGCGCAGAGAGGAGTCGAGGACGTAGACGCGGACGTTGTCCCAGGGCTTGCCAATGGAAGGAGTCTGGCCGGGGAGGAGAGGTGCGGAGATGGAGGCGCAGACGGTGACTTCGGTGGGGCCGTAGGCGTTGAGGAGACGGAGGCGAGAGCCCCAGCGCTGGACGAGCTCGGGAGGGCAAGCCTC
>NZ_JABUMS010000026.1:96600-105484 GCF_013336705.1 Myxococcus sp. CA051A
AAGGAGTCTGGCCGGGGAGGAGAGGTGCGGAGATGGAGGCGCAGACGGTGACTTCGGTGGGGCCGTAGGCGTTGAGGAGACGGAGGCGAGAGCCCCAGCGCTGGACGAGCTCGGGAGGGCAAGCCTCACCGGCGGAGATGAGGGTTTGGAGAGAGGGGAGGTCCTCGGGGTGCATCTGCGCGAGGACGGAGGGAGTGAGGGTGACAGCGGAGATGGACTCGTCGCGGAGCAAGTCGCGCAGAGGAGCGCCGGGGAGGAGGCGCTCGCGAGGAGCGAGGACGAGGGTGGAGCCGGCGAGGAGGGCGCCGAAGATTTCTGCGACGGAGGCGTCGAAGCCGAAGGCGGCGTACTGGAGGACGCGAGAGGAGGGAGAGAAGCCGTGGGCACGGCCAGCGGTGATAGCGGTGTTTGCGAGGCCGCGGTGCTGGAGGAGGGTGCCCTTGGGAGTGCCGGTGGAGCCGGAGGTGTAGATGACGTAGGCGAGGTTGTCGGCACTGGTGCTGGAGGCCGGAGCGGACTCGGGCTGCGCGGAGATGAGGCTCGCGTCGGAATCCAGCCGGACGACGCTTTCCACATTCAGACCCAGCGACTGCACCAGAGTCGCCGTGGTGACGAGCACGGGGGCTGCGCAGTCGCGGAGCATGAAGGAGAGGCGCTCGACGGGGTACGAGGCATCGAGAGGAACCCAGGCGCCGCCGGCCTTGAGGATGGCGAGGATGGAGACGACGAGGTCGAGAGAGCGCTCGACGCAGAGAGCGACGGGGACTTCGGCCGTGACGCCGAGGCCACGCAGGTGGTGCGCGAGGCGATTGGCGCGAGAGTCGAGCTGAGCGTAGGTGAGGGAGTTGCCCTCGAAGCGAAGCGCGATGGCGTCAGGAGTGCGAGCGGCCTGGGCCTCGAAGAGGGCGTGAGCGGTGGAGTCGCGCGGGAAGGAACGCTCCGTGTCGTTCCACTCGACGAGGAGCTGGTGCTGCTCGGCCTCGGAGAGAAGGGAGAGGGAGGAGAGAGGAGCCTCGGGCTGGGCCGCGGCCTTCTCGAGGAGAGCACCGAGGTGGATGAGCAGCCTGTCGACGGTTTGAGCCGTGAAGAGGTCGGTGCGGTACTCGATGCTGCACCCCAGGCCCTGGGCCGTCTCCTGGAGGGCGAGGGTGAGGTCGAGGCGGGAGGTGCCGGTGTTGGAGGGCTGCAGGTGGAAGGTGAGGCCCGGAACCTTCAGCTCGGCCTCGGGCTGGTTCTGGAGCACCACTGCGACCTGGAAGAGGGGCGCGTGAGCGAGGCTGCGCTCGGGGTTGACGGCCTTGACCAGCTCCTCGAAGGGCAGGTCCTGGTGCGCGTAGGCGCCCAAGGTGTCGTGGCGGACACGCGCGAGCAGCTCGCGGAAGGAGGGATTGCCGCCCAGCCGCGCGCGCAGGGCGAGCTGGTTGACGAAGAATCCGATGAGGCCCTCGGTCTCCGAGTGGTTCCGGTTGGCGATACCGGTGCCGATGACGAAGTCATCCTGGCCGGAGTAGCGGGACAGGACGGCCTGGATGCCGGCCATCAGGGCCATGAACAGCGTGGAGCCCTCACGACGGCACAGCGCGTGGAGTGAGTCGACGAGCTGACGCGGCAGCACTCGCGAGACACTCGCTCCTCGGAAGCCTTGCACGGCCGGACGCGGGAAGTCCGTGGGCATGTCCAGGTGCAGTGCTGCTCCGGACAGATACTCGCTCCACCAGTCGAGCTGGGTGTCGAGCGCTTCGCCCTGGAGCCAGGACCGCTGCCATGCGGCGTAGTCGGCGTACTGGATGGGCAGCTCGGGCAGCGGCGAAGGACGCCGCGCCGCGAAAGCCTCGTAGAGCGCGGTGGACTCACGCACGATCAGGCCCATGGACCAGCCGTCCGAGATGATGTGGTGCATCGTCATCATCAACAGGTGCTGGGTCGCACTCAGCCGCAGCAGCGCGGTCCGAAGCAGGGGGCCACGCGCGAGGTCGAAAGGACGCTCGGCCTCCGCGAGGACTCGACGCTGGACTTCCTCGTCGCGCGCCTCTTCGGTGAGCGCGGACAGGTCTTCCAGCGGCATCGGCACGGCCGCGGGAGGATGGATGATCTGAACCGGGCCCTCGCGGAACGTGGTGCGCAGCACCTCGTGGCGACGCACCAGCTCCGTGAAGGACTGCTGCAACGCATCCATGTCCAGCGTGCCCTCGAGATGAATCGCGAGGGGCATGTTGAAGGTCGCGCTACCTGGCTGAAGCTTGTCGAGGAACCACAAGCGCTGCTGTGCGAACGACAGCGGTGGCGGCTGCGAGCGGTCCGTGCGGACCAGCGGCGGTGTTTGCGACACAGCCGTCTGTTGATTCACTCGCTCGGCGAGCTGTGAAACGGAGGGGGCCTCGAAGAGTTCGCGGAGTGGGAGCTCGACGTTGAAGGTGGAGCGGATGCGAGAGACGACCTGGGTGGCGAGAAGGGAGTGCCCACCCAGGGCGAAGAAGCTCTCGGTGACGCTGACGCGAGGCAGGTTGAGGACGGCGCCGAAGAGCTCGGCGAGCTTCTCTTCCGTGGGGGTACGAGGTGCGACGAAGGACGACTCGTCCGTCAGGCTCGCCGCGTCGGGTGCCGGCAGCAGCCTCCTGGCGAGCTTCCCGCTGGGAGTCAGCGGCAGGGCCTCCAGGGCGACGAAGACGGAGGGCACCATGTACTCGGGCAGGCGCTTGAGCAGGGCGGAGCGGAGCGCTTCGGCAGTGACTGCGTCCGTCCCAGAGACAGGGACGACATAGCCGACGAGGCGCCTGGCGCCGGGGACGTCCTCTCGGACGATGGCCGCGGCGTCGCGGATGCCAGGCAGGGAGCGCAGCGCGGCCTCGACTTCGCCGAGCTCGACGCGGAAGCCGCGCAGCTTCACCTGTCCGTCGAGACGGCCGAGGAATTCGACGGTGCCCGAGGAGGTCCATCGAGCGGAGTCGCCAGTGCGATAGAGGCGAGCACCCGGCGTCGACGAGAACGGGTGGGGAACGAACTTCTCGGCCGTCAGCGCGGGCCTGCCGGTGTAGCCGAGTGCCAGGTGCGCGCCGCCGATGAAGAGTTCACCGGGCACGCCCACGGGCGTCGGCTGGCCAATCGAGTCGAGGACGAAGAGCTGCGTGTGAGGCAGCGGCGAGCCGATGGAGGGCAGCCGGGGCCAGGAGGCGGGCGCTCCCTGCATGCGGAACGCGGAGACGACGTGCGTCTCGGAGGGACCGTACTGGTTCTCCAGGACGCAGCCCGGGAGCTTCTCGAAGAGGGCGACGAGGGCGGGAGTGATCTGGAGTTGCTCACCGGCCGTCACCACCTCGCGCAACGTCGTGGGAACGGTGGCGCCGTGAGAGACGGCGTCCGCGAGGGCCTGGAGCGCGACGAAGGGCAGGAAGAGCCGCCCGACGCGCTGCTGGTGCATGAAGTCGAGCAGCGCGGGGATGTCCTGGCGCAGACCGCCAGTGGGCAGCACGAGCGTTCCGCCGGCCCACCAGGTGGAGAAGATCTCCTGGCACGACACATCGAAGCTGAGCGAGGCGAACTGGAGGGTGGTGGCCGAAGGCACCACGGACTGGCGCAACTGCCAGGACAGCAAATGGCTCAGCGCGCGGTGAGGAAGGGCGACACCCTTGGGCCTGCCGGTGGAGCCGGAGGTGTAGATGACGTAGGCGGGGGACTCGGGAGAGAACGCGACGTCGGGCGAGTGAGGCGGTTGGGCGGAGATGGCGTCCGCCTCCGCGTCGACGAGGATGAGTCGCGCACTCGATGACGCGGGCAGCGAGGCCCGGAGGCTGGAGTGGGAAAGGACGACCGGCGCCGCGGAGTCCTCGAGCATGAACGCGAGGCGCTCGGAGGGGTAGTTGGGGTCGAGCGGCAGATACGACGCGCCAGCCTTGAGCGTCGCGAGGACCGCGACGGCCATGTCGAGCGACTTGTCGAGGCAGAGGCCGACGGAGCTGCCCGGTGAGACGCCGTGTTCGCGCAGCAAGTGCGCGAGTTGATTGGCCCGCGTGTCGAGCTGGGCGTAGGTGAGCGAGGCAACACCATCCGAGACGGCGATGGCGTGGGGCTTCCGCGCCACCTGCGCTTCCACGGGACGGTGGATGGGCGAGGTGACGTGATGGACGCTCGCGGTGTCGTTCCACTCGGTGAGGAGCTGGTGCTTCTCATGCGTGCTCAGCAGCGGCAGGTGGGCGAGGGACTGGCTTGGGTCGGCGATGGCGGCCTGGAGCAGCCGCGACAGGTGCTCGCCCATGCGCTGGGCGGTGCTCCGGTCGAAGAGGTCGGTGTTGAATTCGAGCAGGCCGTGGATGTCGGCGCCGGAGTCGACGAGGAGAATCGAGAGGTCGAACTTGGCGGTGCCACTGTCCACGTCGATGGCGCGCAGGGCGCCGGACGCGTCACTCCGGGACGAGACGGGGGGCGCCGTCTGCAGCGCGAGCATGGCCTGGAAGAGGGGTGAGCGGCTGAGGTCGCGCTGAGGCTGGAGTTCCTCGACGAGCTTCTCGAAGGGAACGTCCTGGTGCGAGTAGGCGCCGAGGGTTGACTCGCGCACCTGGGCGAGCAGCTCGCGGAAGGACATGTCCAGGCGAAGCTGGGTGCGCAGCGCGAGCGTGTTGACGAAGAAGCCGATAATGCCTTCGAGCTCGGCCTGCCGGCGGTTGGCGATGGGCGAGCCGACGACGATGTCGTCCTGGCCGGAGTAGCGGGCGAGGAGGACGTTGAAGGCGGACAGCAGCACCATGAAGGGCGTGACGCCCTCGCGGTTGCAGAGGGTGCGAAGCGTGGTGGTGAGGTCCGCGCCAAGGCGCACGGGGAGATTGGCGCCGTGGGCGGACTGGACGGGAGGACGCGGCCTGTCGGTGGGCAGCTCCAGGGCATGCGGCGCCCCCGCGAGGTGGTTGCGCCACCAGGAGACCTGCTGAGCCAGCGCCTCATCCCGCAGCCAGCCTCGCTGCCATGCGGCGTAGTCGGCGTACTGGAGTGCCAGCGGCGCCAGCGGTGAGGGCAGGCCCTGGCTGAAGGCGGAGTACAGCTCGAGGACCTCGCGGCCGAAGACTCCCGCGGACCAACCGTCCGAGACGATGTGGTGGACGGTGATGAGCAGCACATGGCGCTGCTCGTCGAGGCGCACGAGGGTGGCGCGCAGCAGCGGGGCGCGCGTCAGGTTGAAGGGAGTCTGGGCCTCGACGGTGGCGAGGCGCTGGGCCTCGGCGTCGCGGGTGGATTCCGGAAGGTGTCCGAGGTCGACGTGCGAGAGCGCGAACGGGACGTCGGAGTGGATGCGCTGCGCGGGCTGGCCGTCGTCACGGGAGAGGAACGTGGTGCGAAGCGACTCGTGGCGACGGACGAGTTCCTGGAGTGCGCGAGAGAGCGCTTCGGTGTGCAACTCACCGTTCACCTGGAGCGCGGTGGGGATGTTGTAGAAGGGACTGTCGGGCTGGAGCTTGTCGAGGAACCAGAGGCGCTGCTGCGCGAAGGAGAGCGGCAGGTCGCCGGAGCGCGGAACGGGCGCCAAGGGCGGAAGCTGGAGGCCGTCCTGAGTCTGGCGGGTGGCTTCGATGCGCGGCGCGAGCTGGGCGACGCTGGCGGCCTCGAAGAGAGCGCGAACGGGCAGCTCGACGCCGAAGGACTGGCGAATGCGAGAGATGAGCTGGGTGGCGAGGAGGGAGTGTCCACCGAGTTCGAAGAAGTTGTCAGTGACACCGACGCGCTCGACGCGGAGGACTGAGGCGAAGAGGGAGGCGAGCAGCTCCTCGGAAGGCGTGCGAGGCGCGATGTGCTCACGCGAGGTGGGAGCGAAGTCCGGAGCCGGGAGCGCCTTGCGTTCCACCTTGCCGCTGGGGCTCAGGGGGAGTGCTTCGAGGAAGACGAAGGCGGAGGGCACCATGTACTCGGGGAGGCGCTGAGAGAGCGCGGCCCGGAGCGAAGCGGAGTCGGAGTCGCCAGAGGAGACGACGTAGGCGACGAGACGGGACTCGTCACGGACGACGACGACGGTGTCGGAGATGGACGGGAGCGAGCGGAGCGCGGCCTCGACTTCGCCCAACTCAATGCGGAAGCCACGCAGCTTGACCTGGAAGTCGGAGCGGCCGAGGTACTCGAGGGAGCCGTCTGGGAGCCAGCGAGCGACGTCCCCGGTGCGGTAGAGGCGGGCACCAGGAGAGGCGCTGAAGGCGTCGGGGATGAAGCGCTCAGCGGTGAGGTGGGGCTTGCGCCAGTAGCCGAGGCCGACCTGGACACCGCCGATGAAGAGCTCACCGGGGACACCGACGGGAGAAGGCTGATTGTCGGAGTCGAGGACGTAGAGGCGGGTGTTGGCGACGGGCCTGCCGATGGGGATGGAGGACTGGGAGGAGCCGCGAGCGCAGTGGAAGAAGGAGACGTCGACGGCGGCCTCGGTGGGGCCGTAGAGGTTGTGGACCTCGGCGGAAGCGGGCAGGCGCGCATGGGCGCGAGTCACCAAGTCCGAAGTGAGAGCCTCACCACTGCAGACGACGCGACGAAGCGAGGAGAGCTTCTCGACACCCGGCTCCTCCAAGAAGGCGCGGAGCATGGAGGGGACGAAGTGGAGCGTGGAGACACGCTGCTCGGAGATGAGGCGGACGAGGTAGGCGGGGTCCTGGTGTCCGCCAGGCTTCGCGAGGACGAGGCGAGCGCCCGTCATGAGGGGCCAGAAGAACTCCCAGACGGAGACGTCGAAGGAGAAGGGAGTCTTCTGGAGGACGGTGTCCATCGCCGTCAGCGCGTACTGCTGCTGCATCCACAGCAGGCGGTTGACGACGCCTGAGTGGGCATTCATGGCGCCCTTGGGGCGGCCCGTGGAGCCGGAGGTGAAGATGACGTAGGCGAGGGCGTCAGGGCCGGCGAGCGACTCCAGCGAGGAGGAGGGCTGTCGAGAGACAGCGTCCCACTGGGAGTCGAGGCAGAGGACGCGAGAGGCGTGCTGGGGGAGGACGGACGTCAGGTGCTCATGGGTGAGGAGCACGGGAGCGTCAGCGTCCTCGAGCATGCCGGCGAGGCGCTCGCGGGGATATGCGGGGTCCAGGGGGACGTAGGCAGCGCCGGACTTGAGGACTGCGAGCAGGGCGACGACGAGGTCGAGCGAGCGCTCCAGGCAGACACCGACGAGAGAGCCGGGGCGCGCGCCGAGAGTACGCAGGTGGTGAGCGAGCTGGTTGGAGCGTGAATCGAGCTGCGCGTAGGTGAGGAGACTGTCTTCGAAGCGAACGGCCTCGGCATGGGGAGAACGAAGCGCCTGCGCTTGGATGAGCGAGTGAAGCGTGGCCTCACTCGGGTACTGCACGTGTGCGCCCTGGAAGTCGGAGAAGAGCTGGGACTTCTCGTCGTCGGCGAGCAGGCCGAGGTGGCGCAGGGGCGCGTCGACGCGAGAGGTGGCGTCGGTGAGGAGGCTGACGAAGTGGCGAGCCATGCGACGCGGAGTGGCTGCGTCGAAGAGGTCGGAGTTGAAGTCGAGGGAGCCGAGCAGACGACCCTGGCTCTCGCTCATGCCGAGGGAGAGGTCGAACTTGGCGGAGTGAAGCTCGGAGGTGAGGACGTCGAGGGAGAGGCCCGGGAGGCGGAGGGCATTGTCAGGAGCGTTCTGGAAGACGAAGGAGACCTGGAACAGCGGGCTGCGACTGAGGTCGCGCTGAGGCTGGAGTTCCTCGACGAGCTTCTCGAAGGGGACGTCCTGGTGCTCGTAGGCAGCCAGGGTGGACAGGCGCACCTGCTCCAACAACTGGCGGAAGGACTGGCCGCCATTGATGTGAGCACGCAGGACGAGCGTGTTGACGAAGAAGCCGATGAGGCCCTCGGTCTCCGCGCGATTGCGGTTGGCGATCGGAGATCCAACGCAGATGTCGTCCTGACGAGAGTAGCGAGACAGCAGCAGTTGCCACGCGGCGAGCAGCACCATGAAGGGCGTGGCGCCCTCGCGCTGGGCGAGTGCCTTCACTGCGAAGGTCAGCTCAGCAGACAGCTCGAAAGGAATCAGCGAGCCGCGGAAGGACTGGACGGCGGGACGGGGCCTGTCGGTAGGCAGCTCAATAGCGGGAGAAGCGCCCGCGAGCTGGTTGCGCCACCAGGCGATTTCTGAGGCGAGGACATCACCCTGGAGCCACTGGCGCTGCCAGACGGAGAAGTCGGCGTACTGGATGGGCAGAGGGGCAAGCTGAGCGGGCTCGCCCCCGGAGAACTGGCGGTAGAAGGCGGCCAGCTCGCGGACCATGACGGCGATGGACCAACCGTCGGAGGCGATGTGGTGGACGGTGACGAGCAGTTGGTGCTCGGACGCATCCAGGCGGAGGAGTGACGCGCGGACGACGGGGCCCCGGGCGAGGTCGAACGAACGCACGGCTTCGGCTGCCGCCAACCGCTGTGCCTCGGCGTCACGCTCCTGCTGGGGCAGGGCGGAGAGGTCAATGAGAGGCATCTCCAGCCGGAAGTCGAGCTGGACGTGCTGAACGGGCTGGCCCTCATGAATGGCGAAGTGGGTGCGCAGGGTCTCGTGACGCTGAATCAGCGCGTTGAGAGACTGGAGCAGCGCATCCGAGTCAAGCGAGCCAGAGAGCTTGAGCGCCCAGGGGATGTTGTAGGTGGAAGCGCCGGGCTGGAGCTGGTCGAGGAACCAGAGGCGCTGCTGGGCGAAGGAGAGAGGCGGCGGCTGGGCCCGGTTGACGGGGACGAGGGCCGGCTGGCGAGACGAGGAGCCGTGGAGCAAGTCCAGCCGCTCGGAGAGGAGAGCGACGGTGGGAGAGGAGAAGAGCTCACCGAGGGGCAGCTCGACGTCGAAGGTGGAGCGGATGCGAGAGACGACTTGAGTGGCGAGGAGAGAGTGGCCGCCCAACTCGAAGAAGTCGCCGTGGATGCTGACGCGCTCCAGGCC
>NZ_JABUMS010000027.1:0-103495 GCF_013336705.1 Myxococcus sp. CA051A
TCTGTCGCCGAGCTGCGCGCCCAGGCACGCGCTTCATTCGTGCGCCTGGGCCACCGCCACGATGTTCTCGCCGCCTTCTTCCTTCACGCGGGTCTGCGCCTTACCGGACTTTCCTGAAGAGGGTTAGAGGCCGACGTGAAACGTCGTCACTGCCTGGGTCTCGTCGTGTTTCAAGAGGGTCACCCGGGCCGTGGGCGCGCCGCTGTGCTGGAACGCGAAGGTGAGCAGCCCGCGCATGAAGTGCGGCGGGTCCGCCTGCCGGCGGGGATGATCCAGGAACTCCCGCACCGGATACAGGCTCATCTCCCAGCCGCCGTCATCGCCCCGAGGCGTCACCGAGACGTCGAGGAAGTTGTTGATGGAGCGCAGGTTGCGCGCCATGCGCAGCAACATCTTCTCCGGGCCCACCACCTGGGCGAAGTCCACGAGCGCCGTGCCCATGCGCGCCTGGATGAACCGCTCAGCGAAGCGCAGGCCCAGCGCGTACTCCGCCGTCTCTCGGTCCGTGTGGGGCGGGCTGCTCGCCGCCGCCAGCAGTTGGATGGCCTTGGGCCATACCGCGCACGGGTAGGCGGTGTGCAGGGGGCGGTGCGCGAAGAGGCCCTGTCGCTCCAGCGCCTTCAAGGTGAGCGGTGTCAGGGGCGCCGCCGTCGACAGCAGCGTCTCCAGCGCGTATCCGAACACCACGGGCTCGCGCCCGGGGGCCCGCGTCAATGCCAGCGCCATGTGTCCTACCTCCGAATGAGGGGACGGCGAGAAGCCGCGTCCCCGTGAGGAGGTGGAGACTGCCCCCCGCCGCTGTCCTGGGCGTTGCGCGGGTGTGAAGAAAGGTTAACGAGGCCCGGGCGTGGTGAAACGCGCGGCGAGCTCCTGCAGCCGCGAGGCCCTGGCCCGCAGGTCCTCCACCGAGCGGGCGATCTGCTCCACGCCCGACACGGACTCCGCCGAGCGCACCGAGAGCGCCTGGATGCGCCCCGCGATGGACTCACCCGACGCGGACTGGCGCGCGTTCTGCTCCGCCATCGTCTCCACGCGCTCGCCCAGCTCCTTCACCCCGGACAACAGCCGCGCCAGCGCCTCGCCCGCGGCCGAGGACAGGCCCATGCCCTCGTTCACCTTCGACGTGCCCTTGCGCATCAACTCCGCGGCCGCCGCCGTGTCCGCTTCGTTCTTCGTCAGCAGCACGCGCACCTGGCTGGCGGCCTCGTGGGTGCGCTCCGCCAGCTTGCGCACCTCGCCCGCCACCACGGAGAAGCCCTTGCCGTGCTGCCCCGCGCGCACGGCTTCTATCGCCGTGTTCACCGCCAGCATCCGCGTCTCGTCCGCCACCGCCTGGATGAGCTGGAGCATCCGCTCCGTGGCCCGGCCAGACGCCTGGAGCTGCTCCACCGTGCGTGACGAGCGCTCCACCACGTCGACGATTTCCACCATCTTCCGCGACGCCTGGTCCACCGCCACGCCGCCCGCGCGCGCCACCTGCCCGTGGCCCGCCGCCGCTTCCGCCGCGTCTCGCGCCGCCGCCGCGCCCCGCGAGACATGCAGGCTCATGTCCTGCACCGACTCGGCCGCGCGCTGGAGCGACTCCGACTGCTCGCGCGTCGTGCGCGACAGGCCATCCGTGGAGACGCGGATGCGCTCGGCGTCCGCCGCCGTGGCGCCCGCCGCCTCCACCAGCGCGGCCACCACTTCGCGCAGGCCCGTCACCATGCCGTTGAAGGCCAGGGTGAGTTCGCCCACCTCGTCCGCGGTGCGCACCTCCACCCGCACGGACAAGTCACCCTTTGCCACCTGGCGTGCCGCCGCCGCGAGCGCGCGCACCGGCCGCACCACCCGCCGCGACACATAGGCGCCCGCCAGCACCGCCAGCACCAGCGCGCCGCCCACCGCGACGAGGATGCGTTGTCGCACCGCCGCGACCTCCCGGTCGATGTCCTCCACGTACACGCCCGTGCCCAGCACCCAGCCCCACGGCTCGAAGAGCTTCACGTAGCTCTCCTTGGGGATGGGCTCCGGCGAGCCCGGCCGCGTCGCCTCGTAGCCCAGCGAGCCCTCCCCGTGCGCGCGCACCAGGGTGACGATGTCGACGAACACCGGCCGCCCGCGCACGTCGCGGTAGCCCTTCATGTCCTTGCCCACCATCGTCGGCAGGTGCGGATGCATGATCAGCCGCGTCTCCAGGTCGTTCACCCAGAAGTACTCCACGCTCGAGTAGCGCAGGGACTGGAGCAGGGCGGAGGCCTGCTGTTGCGCCGCTTCGCGCGTCAGCGCTCCGGAGCGCTCGCGTGCCTCGTACTCCCGCAGGACTCCGTAGGCCGTCTCCACCGCCTGCCGCAGCCCACGAACCCGGTCCGCGTGGAGCTGCGCGCGAAGCTGCGGCAGCACATAGCCAAGGATGGCGACGAGCAGCGGCAGGGCCACCACGCCCATCGCCACGCAGAGCTTCACCAGCAGGTTGCGCCGTCCGAGCGCCATCGCCGCCGCAGCCTAGTCCCCCCGCCCCCGGCGCGCGCGACTCCCAAGGTCGTCCTCCGCTCGAATGCCACCGGTTGTCGCAGGTCCTGCCTCCCGCTGCGTACCCCGCGTGCGGCAGGGCGAGCTCAAGAGGCGCGCGGTCCGTCGTCCTCCATGCCCGCTCGCGGACGGCCTCGGGCACTCATCGAACGGACCCGACATGCGCCCGCGAAGCCACTCCCACGTCGCCGACGCGCGAGCCCGATATGCCACGCTCGACGTGGCGGGCGCACCCTCGCGGACTCATGACGTGGCGATGCGCCAGACTGGGGATACAACCTTGGGGGGAGGCCCTCGCGGCAGGACTCTCCGGCACCGTAGGAAAATTGCCGCCCGACGTCACAGGTCGTCCGAAAAGGGGGCCTCTCCCTCTGTATTCAGGGGGCCGGGGTGCCCCTGGAAGACCGGTCTTCCGTCGAGGAAAAGGGGCGGGTATGGAGGCACTCCGAACCCCGAAAGTCTCCCTCTGGGACGGTAACCCGCTGGGTGAACAACCTGAGGCTGACCCGACAAGTTCTGTCTGTCTGCCTCTATACGTCCTATGCCAGCGGCCAAACGTTTCGGGTCGGTAAGGCATGGACAAGAAACTGGCAACCACCATCGGAGCGGCTGCGCGAGTCGCGCGGAACCGGCTGGAGCTCACACAAGCTGACGTGGCCGAACGCATCGACGTGGCCACCGAGGTTTATGGGCGTCTGGAGCGCGGCGGCATGCTTCCCAGCGTGCAGACGCTGCTGAAGCTGTGTCACGAGCTTCATGTCTCCGCGGACGAGCTGCTGGGGCTCGTCTCGCACGGCACCGCGTCCGCGCGCACCAGCGAGCCGTCGTCAGCACCTCCCGAGCGACCGGAAGTCCGTCGCTTGCTTCGCACCGTGCGTCAGCTCGAAGCCCCCCACGTGAAGCTGCTGGGGCTGGTGGCCAACGCCCTGGGCCGGCGCTAGCGCGCCGCCCATTTCAGGGCGCCGGCCCGCGCCCACCTCCCGCCTCACTCACAGACTCGACAACAGGCGATCCAACTCGTCCGGCTTCACGGGCTTGACGATGTGCAGGTCGAAGCCCGCCTTGAGCGCCCGGTCGTGTCCCTCTGGCCCGCCGTAGCCCGTAATCGCGACGAGGCGGATGTCGCGGCCCACGCGCGAGCGCAGCTCCTGAGCCACCCGGTAGCCGTCCAGCCCTGGCAGGCCAATGTCCACCAGCGCCAGCTCCGGCCGCCGTTGCACCGCCAGCTCCACGCCCCGCAAGCCGTCCGGTGCCTCTTCCACCTGGTGGCCCCACAGCTCCAACAGCTCCCGCATGGCCTGACGCGCGTCCGGGTTGTCCTCCACCAGCAGGATGTGCCGCCCCGCGCGCGTGCGCCGGGGGAGCGGCGCGGGCGCTGTCTCCTCCATGAAGTGCAGGAGCGGCAGCCTCACCTCGAACTCGGAGCCCTTGCCGGTGCCGTGGCTGCGCGCGGTGACCTGACCCCCGTGCAACTGCACCAACTGGCGCACCAGCGTCAGGCCAATGCCCAGGCCCCCGCGCGTGCGCTCCAGGGATGTGTCCGCCTGGGCGAACAGGTCGAAGATGCGGGGCAGCACGTCCTGGGGGATGCCGATGCCCGTGTCGCGCACGCGCACCACCACCTGCGCGCTCCCATTCACGCCCTCTTGCTCCACGCGCAGGGTGATGTGGCCGGTGTCGGTGTACTTGGCGGCGTTGTCCAGGAGGTTGGTGAAGATCTGCTCCAGCCGCGTGGCGTCGCCCGTCAGCCACAGGGGGCTGTCCGGCAGCGACACCTCCAGCCCCAGGCCGCGTGCCTCGGTGCCGGGGCGGATGACCTGGATGACCTGGAGCAGCACCGCGCGCAAATCCAACCGGCCCGTGCGCAGCTCCACCTTGCCGCGCGTAATCCGGCTCACGTCCAGCAGGTCATCCACCAGGCGCGCCAGGTGGTGCGTCTGACGGTGGATGATGCCGCGCATCCGCGCTTCCTTGAGGTTGTCGGTCGGGTTGCGCTCCAGGATGCCGATGGACGTCATGATGGCGGCCAGGGGATTGCGCAGCTCGTGCGCCAGCATGGCGAGGAACTCGTCCTTGCGCCGGTCCATCTCCGCCAGCTCGTTGGCGCGCCTGCGGGCCGCCTGCTCCGCGTGACGCAGCCGCTGGAGCGAGCGCACCGTGGCGACCAGCTCCGAGGCGTCGAAGGGCTGGGTGAGGTATGCGTCCGCGCCGGCGTCCAGGCCCCGCGCCTTCTTGTCGGAGGTGACGAAGGTGGCGGACGTGTGCATCACCGCGATGGACGCGGTGTCCGGGTTGGCGCGCAGCCTCGCGCAGACCTCGTAGCCACTGATGTCCGGCAGCTTCACGTCGAGGACGATGACGTCCGGCCGGTGCTGCTCGGCCATGAGCAGCGCGGCCATGCCGGTGGCGGCCTCCAGCACGGTGTAGCCCGCCATCTCCAGGATGCGGTTGACCAGGTAGCGGTTGGCGTCGTCGTCGTTGACGTTGAGCACGGTGGCCAGTCGAGGTTCAACCACGTCTTCCCTCCTGTGGCGTGTGGGAGCCGAGGCCCGCCTTGGCCAGGGCATCGCGGATGCGGCTGATGGCCACCTCGCGACTGAGCGTGTGCTTGGAGAGGATGGCGGACGTTTCGTTCGCCAGTCGGGCGCGCTCGTCCTCGCGCAGCTCGTGCGAGGTGTGGAGGATGATGGGAATCTCGCGCGTGCGTGGATCCGCCTTCAGCGCGTCCAGCACGTCGAAGGCGGTGATGTCCGGCAGGATGAAGTCCAGGAAGATGAGCTGCGGCACCTGCTCGCGCGCCAGCCGGACACCGTCGACGCCGCCCGCGGCCTCCAGCAGCGCGTAGGGCATGTCCTTGAGCAGCTGCTTGAGCAGGTAGCGGTGCACGTCGTCGTCATCGATGATGAGGATGCGCTCCACCGGCCCGCTGCGCGCCAGCTCCTGGAGCTTTCGCTGCAGGCGGCCCTCGTCCACCGGCTTGAGCCAGAACTCGTCGGCGCCCAGCGCGCGCGCCTTCTGCTCGCGGTCCGTCACGGTGACGACGAGGATGGGGATGTCCCGCGTGGCCTCGCCGTTCTTCATCTCCGCGAGGAAGTTCCAGCTCGTCTCGCCCTCCAACATGACGTCCAGCACCATGGCGGCGGGACGCACGCGCTGAAGCACCCGGCGCGCCTCGTCCGTGCTGCGCACCGGCAGCACCTGGAAGCCCGAGCGCGCCAGGTACTTCTCGTAGAGGAACAGCGTCTGCCGGTCGTCCTCCAGCACCAGCACCGGCGCGCGGCCCGGCTCCAGGTGCTGGCTGCGCTCGGCCAGCCCCGCCATCTCCGAGACCTCCATGTGGACGCGGGGAATGGTGACGGTGAACGTGGAGCCCGCGCCCGGCTGGCTCTGGAGGGTGAGCGTTCCGCCCAACAGCTCCACCAGCCGGCGCGCCAGCGGCAGGCCCAGGCCCGTGCCCTTCACCTTGCGCTGGATGTGGCTGTCTATCTGCGTGAACTCCTCGAAGACGCGCTCGTGGTTCTCCGGAGCGATGCCGATGCCCGTGTCGCGCACGGTGAAGATGACCGTGTCTCGTGGACCCGGGGCCGCGGACACGGTGACGTGGCCGGACTCGGTGAACTTCACCGCGTTGGACACCAGGTTGCGCAGCACCTGGCTCAGCCGCGTCTCGTCCGTCTCCAGCTCCAGCGGCTCGGCCGGCTCCACCAGCCGCAGCTCCACGGGGGCGTCGGCGGGCACCAGCGGACGCATCATTCCGCGCAGCGCGCCGAGCAGGTCGCGCACCACGAAGTGGCTGTGGCGCAGCGTGGCCTTGCCCGCCTCCACCTTGGACAAATCCAACAGGTCGTTGACCAGCTCGAAGAGCGACTCGGCGGAGTTGCGGATGAAGGTGACCTGCTTCTCCTGCTCGGAGGACAGCGGGCCGTTGATGGGATTGAGCAGCACCTTGGACAGGCCGAGGATGGAGTGCAGCGGCGTGCGGAACTCGTGGCTGACGTTGGCGACGACGCGGTTCTTGATTTCGGCCGCGCGGTGCAGCCCCTCCGCCTTCTCGTCCAGCGCGGCGTGCAGGCTGCGCATGCCCCGGTTGGATTCGCTCAGCTCCTGGTTGAGCCGCGCCAGTTCGTCCGCGCGGCGCTTGAGTTCGCGGCGCTGCCCCTCCGTCTCGCGGTGCAGCGCGGACAGCTCGCTCATCGAGGAGCTGATCTGCTCCAGCGCGTGGCCGTAGTCCTCCGGCACCAGGCTGCCCACCAGCAGCACCCCGCCGTCGTGTGGGCGCGCGCGGAAGGCGAACGTGCAAGGCACGTCGTCGCGACAGAGGATGAGCTCCCAGCCGTCTACGCGCTCGTCGCGGGCCTGCACCAGCAGCTTGTCGACCTTGTCCTCGGTGCCCTGGGCGGCGAGCGCCCGCAGCGCCTTGCCGGGCTTCGCGTCGAGCACGTCCCGCGCGCGGGCATCCACCCAGGTGAGCGTCCCTTGCGCGTCACACACCAGGGCGACCTCGCGGCTCAGGTCGTCGAAGGCGGGGCGGTCCTCGGGCGTGGCGCCGCTCATGAGCGCGTCTCGTCCCAGGAGACACCGGCGGTGGCGAGCAGCACCCGGGCCTGGGGATGCCGGCCCCCGAGGACCAGCTTCAGCATCCCGAGCACGGAGGGAAACGCCAGCAGGCCGAAGCCACGCCGAGGCCAGAAGCCCAGGTACCAGCGCACGTGGTCCGCCATCAGCGCGGGCTTGCCGGCGTCGAGTGCGTCCGCGAGGTATGACAACTGGAGTCGCAGTTCATCCTCCAAACGAGGCCGGTCCTCCGGCGTGAGGTAGAGGGCCAGGCGTGCAGTGGCGGCTCGGGACAGCTCCGAGGCGTCATCTTGCAGCGCACGCGAGGGCCCTTCCGGATAGCGCAGGGCTTCCCGGGCGGCGCGTACATGCTCGTACGGCTCGGTGCCGGGGCCCCAACCCTCGGCCTCCAACGCGGTGGCCAGCCCGGCGAAATTCAGGTCGAGGTGGAGGGTGGCCATTCCTCTCGACACCAGCAAGGTGCGAAGCCACCGTGCATAGCCCTCCATGACGGAGGGTCGGTGCTCGTCGAGGGATTGCACAAGGTAGCGCACATGGAAGCGGGCATCCTCGTCGCCGAAGCGGCGGGCCCGCTCGGCGCCGTAGCGCGCCTCCCAGAAGGGGTCCTGATACATCGCCTCGACGGAGGCGTGTGCGAGGGCATCGGCGCGCGCTTCGACCAGGCGGCTCGGTGTCTCCATGTGGGTTCCTCAAACTCCCAGGGTGCGGCAGGCGGCGGAGACCAGCTCACGCGCGTCCTTGCCGTGAAAGCTCACGTCCAGTTCCTTCTCCAGCCCTGGCGCCCAGCGGAACGCGTGCCCGCCCACGGCGATGGGCACGTCGGGCAGGGCTTCGCGCGCGTGCTCCACCGCTCGGCGCAGGGCTGGCAGGTGGTAGGACATCGTCACGGAGAGCGCGAGCAGGTCGGGCCTCACCTCGCGCAGCATGCGCGCCAGGTGCTCGGGCGGCACGTTGGCCCCCAGGAAGCGCACCTCGAAGCCCGCCATCTCCAGGAAGTCGCTGGCCATGCGCGCGCCCATCTCGTGCAGCTCGCCCTCCACGCAGGACATCATGACGAGCTTGCCGTTGGGCGGGTCCCTGGGGAGGTGGCGGTAGAGGTGCGCGAGCGCGAGCTGGGAGATGGCGGTGGCCAGGTGCTCCTGCGCGACGGAGATGACGTTCTCCTGCCACAGCCGGCCAATCTCGTACTGGGCCTGCTGGATGACGTCCAGGTGCAGCACCTGGAGCGGGACGCCCACGAGCAGCCCCTCATCCACGAGCAGGCGCAGGGCTTCCCTCCGGTTGCCAGCGAGCTGGGCGGTCAAATACCGCGCCCGAAGGTGGGAAAGGGTGTCTTCGGTCTCAATCACGGATGTCACGAGCTCGGAGGGAGGTCGAGTACCGGAAAGTAGTGACGGGGTCGCGTTTCGTTACAGTCGAGTACAGCGGAGCCTGGGTGTTTTCATCGACAACCCGACACTCGAAGGGGGCGCGGCCGTGCGGCTGCCGCCCCGGCGGCCCTGTAGATTTTGCAGACGGCGCCGGCGGATGGGTTTTGCCTCCTGGGTGAATCGGGGTAGGGACGAATTCGCGAGGAGGCCGGTGACAGTTTCGCGAGGCACCGGTGTTCCCTTCACCGAAACGAGGGAGGCGCGACTCCGGTGTCAATCGATGTGGAGGCCTATTACCGCCGCTACGGCCCCCAGGTGCTCCGGCGCTGCCGCTTCCTCCTGCGTGACGAGGAGAAGGCCGTGGACGCCATGCACGATGTGTTCGTGCAGCTGCTGCGCTACCAGGGGGCGTTGAAGGACGCCGCTCCGTCCAGCCTGCTGCACCGCATCTCCACCACCGTGTGCCTCAACCGGCTGCGAGGGGCGAAGCGCAGGCCCGAGGACCGGGAGGATGAGCTGGTGTTGCAGATCGCCTCGGCGGACGACACCGAGTCGCGCGCCAGTGCCCGAGGGATGTTGGACAAACTCTTCGGCCGCGTGCCGGCGTCCAGCCGGGACATCGCCGTGCTGCACCTGGTGGATGGGATGACACTGGAGGAGACGGCCGCCGAGGTGGGCCTGTCCGTGTCGGGCGTGCGCAAGCGCCTGCGCGCGCTGACGTCGGCGCTGCACGAGCTGGAGCTGGAGGCCGCATGAATTCCCCCTCACGCATTCCGGACTGGCTGCTGGAGCGAATCGCGCTGGGCGAGCTGCCGCCCGAGGAGCTCGCCGCCGCGCGCGCCCGGCTCGCGCAGGAGCCCGGGGGCCCGGAGCGGCTCGCCGCGCTGGAGGCCGACTCGCGCGTCACCCTGGAGCGGCTGTCACCCGAGCGCGTGGCCCGCGAGGTGAACACCCGCTTTCGCCGCGGCGCTCCCGCGCGCGAAGCTCCGGCTCGTTCCCCGTGGCTGACGTCGGCCATGGGCCTGGTGCCGGTGCTCGCGGCGCTCGCGCTCTTCGTCGTCGTGCAGCCCGAGTCCGGCTCACCGACGCAGGAGCCGACGACGGGGGCGCTCGCGGGCCTGGAGCCGGAGCCCACGCGCTCCAAGGGACTGACGCCCCGGCTGGAGGTCCACCGCCAGCGAGCCCAGGCGGACGAACTGCTCACCGAGGGCGCCGTGGCCGTCGCGGGTGACGTGGTGCAGCTGGCGTACGTGGCGGCGGGACAGACCCACGGCGTCATCCTCTCCGTGGACGGACGCGGCTCGGTGACGCTGCACGCGCCGGAGCACGGGGCCCAGGCCGCGACGCTCGCGCCCTCCGGCACCCAGCGGCTCGCCGGGGCCTACGAGCTGGATGACGCACCGCGCTTCGAACGCTTCTTCCTGGTGACGTCAGGCCAGCCCTTCGACGTGGCGCCGGTGCTGGAGGCGGCCCGGACGCTGGCGGCGTCTGCCGACGCGCACACCGCGTCCCTCTTATTGCCCGAGGGCTTGACGCAGGTGTCCTTCACGCTTCAAAAGTAAGGGGTGATGAAACCCTGCGCCCTTCTCGCACTGTGGCTGTGGGCGGGGGCGGCGGCCGCGGAAGTCGGCGCGGCACGCCCCCTCGCGCTGGTGGAGGGTGAAGGTGTGTTCGCGCAGAGCGCGCCGGAGCCGGGGCTGACGCCGGGCCGCCGGGGGCTGCGCAAGGGCAACGTCCACATGGAGCTGTGGGCCAGCGACATCCAGCTCGCCAACCTCGCGGTGAAGGTGGGCGGAGGGCCTGTCTACCTGACGCTGCTCGCCGGCATCGAGCCGGGCAGCCGCAACGAGGCCCGCTTCAGCTTCGGCCTGGGTGTGGGCGGCCACGTGGTGATGTCGCACCGCTTCTGGCTGGACCTGGACGTGACGGGCGGCGCGGTGCAGCCGGTGCAGAAGCCGCTGGAGGGCGACGGCGGCAACGTGCTGGGCCAGGCCCGGGTGATGCTGGGGGTCCAGGTGCTGCCTCGCCTGGCCGTGTTCGTCGGCCCCACCTACAACCTGTGGTTCGTGTGGGGACAGCCGGACTTCGCGTCGGTGACGCGCATGTCCGTGAGTCAGAGCCAGCCGAAGGCGGACCAGCGCCTCCAGCACTGGCCCGGACTCCAGCTCGGCCTGCACTTCTGAGCGGCGCCTACTCCAGCTTGCTGGCGCGCAGCACGGTGGCGTCGCCCGCGGGGCCCGCCTTGGGACGCGTCTCCAGCGAGCCGCGGAGCTTGAGGCCGCCCGCCGTCGTGCGCTGCATCAGCGACTCCATCTGCTGCTCGTTGCCCCCCGTCACCGCCGACAGGTCCAGCTCGTGGATGGGAATCGCGTCCATGTCCGGCTTGTCCGCCAGCACGGCGTTGTAGGTGGGGCAGGGCGGGGCGAAGCAGCGCACGCCGCTGTCCTTGACGATGTAGACGGCGCTCTCACCCGCCTTGGCCTCGCCGCCATTGCCCGGGGTGGGCGGAGGCGCGACGGGGGTGCCGCTCTGGTCTCCACTGGGGGCGGCGGCCGTCTCCGCGGAGGGCTGCCGGGAGTCGCCGCTGGGCGTGCCGGGCTCGTTCGAGGGCGTCGAAGAGGAGGCGGACGGCTTGCTACAGCCGGCGGCGAAGCCCAGCGCGAGGGCGGCGAGCAACAGCGGGCGGACGTTCATGGGAAGCTCCGGAAGGCGAGTAGACAGGGAGTGTCCATCGCCCACGCGGCAAGGGCCAGTCCCCTGTCTGGCCAGCTGACCACCAGTCAGTTGAACTGGGGGTGACTGAATGCCCGTGCAGCGCGACTGGGAGTCTTATGGAGGAGGGTTGGAGTCCTGTCGGAGCGAAGACGGGGGGCTCGCGCGTCGTTGACGCTCCCTATGCCACGGGCTACATCGGCCCCCTGATCGGCCCCTCGGGGCCGAGACCTTTAAGGACGCCCTCCGATGGAATTCCGCATCGCCGCCGACGAGCTGAAGAAGGCCCTCTACCGCGCTCAGGGCATCGTGGAGCGCAAGACGACGATGCCCATCCTCGCGAACGTGCTCGTCAACGCGACGAAGGGGGGCATCACCGTCACCGCCTTCGACCTGGACATCGGCATCGTCTCCGAGCACCCCGCCGAGGTCATCAAGCCGGGCGCCGTCACGCTCAGCGCCAAGTACGTCTTCGACATCGTCCAGAACCTGCCCGACGCGCAGGTGACGCTGAAGAAGCTGGCCAACAACTACGTGGACATCTCCAGTGGCTCGGCCCACTTCAAGATTGTCGGCATGGCCGCCGAGGAGTACCCGAAGCTGCCCAAGGAGGAGAGCGCTCCGCTGGTGCAGGTGGGTGGCAACACCCTGCTGGAGATGATCAAGAAGACCCAGTTCGCCATCTCCAGCGACGAGACGCGCTACATCCTGAACGGCGTCTTCTTCGAGCCGCAGCCCTCCGGCAAGGTCCGCATGGTGGCCACGGACGGCCACCGGCTGTCGCTCATCGAGCGCGAGCTGACGGGTGACTTCAAGCTCAAGAGCGGCGTCATCATCCCGCGCAAGGGCCTGATGGAGCTCAAGCGCCTGTTGGACGAGGCTCCGGATGCGGAGTGCCACCTGGGCTTCGCGGAGAACTCCGCCCTGTTCAAGAAGCCCGGCCTCACCATGGTGATGCGGCTCATCGACGGGCAGTTCCCCGAGTACCAGCGCGTCATCCCCAAGGAGGGCGAGAAGGTCGTCCTCGTCCCCAAGGTTCGCTTCCTGGAGGGGCTCAAGCGCATCGCGCTGTTGTCCGCGGACAAGAGCAACGCGGTGCGCATCGGCCTGGAGGAGAACAAGCTGGTCATCACCGCGAGCAACCCGGACCTGGGTGAAGCGCGCGACGTGGTGGAGCTGGCGTACCGGGGCAATGACATCACCGTGGGCTTCAACGCGCGCTACCTCACGGACGTGCTCGCCGTCACGGACACGGACGAGGTGAGCTTCGAGCTGGGTGACGAGCACAGCCCCGGCGTGCTGCACGCGCCCGGTGACCGCACGTTCACCGCGGTCGTCATGCCCATGCGCGTCTGAGTCACTTCACGGCCGGGAGCCCCGCGCTCCCCAAGTCGTCCCGCGCCCATGCGAGTCCGCGCCGAGTCCTGGCCGGGTCGCATGGGCTTTTTGTTGCCGTGCGGCACAGGCGCCGTCGAGTGCGCGTGCCGTGAGATCGCGGGAGACGGGCTGGCGCCAGCGGGATGCCGCCTTCTGGACGGGAAGGGTGACGTCGGAGCGGGGCGCCTGTCGGGTGGAACAGTCATGGGCGACCCATCGTTCACTCTCGCGAGGGGGCGTGGGCTCGGGGGCCTGCCGGAAGCCGGGGCCGCTTTTATAGTGAGGCCGTGGCCACGCACCCGGACAACCTGCGCGCACGACTCGAGGACCGCGCGGACCTCCTGGAGGCCACGCGCCTGCGCTACCAGGCCCTGCGAGGGATGCTGGAGGCCTTCTTCTGGAAGGACCGCGTCCGCGCCCACTTCGAGCTGTTGCGCGAGGTGGCGCAGGTGCAGCCGGAGGTGGATGCCACGCTCGCCGCGCTGAAGCGTCGCGCCGCCGCCGAGGCGTGGCCCCTCGACGCCGCGCCCATGAAGCTGATGGCGGAGGTGGAGCGCCTGCGGGCGGCCGTCCAGCACGCGGCCCTGCGCAGGCTGCCGGAGGCGGAGCGCTCGGTGCCGTTGGGCGAGGCGCTGCTGCGGCTGGAGGAGGTCGTGCTGGAGGCGGGGCCGCTGCTGGGCAGGCGCACCTGGGCCCGCGCCGTGGAGCTGTTGCCCCGCAACCTCCCGGAGCTGCGCGCCGCGTGCGCCGCCGCCGAGGTGTGTGAGCGCGTCTTCAAGCGCCCCACGCCCCAGGGGGTGCTGCCCTTCAACGAGGCGGAGGCCGATGAGCTGCGCCGCGCCCTGCCGCTCGCCGATTCGGCGCTGGCCGCGCTGTGGCAGCGCATGGAGCACTTCGACACCAGCGGGCGGGTGAAGGACTTCCTGGCGCGCCGGGCTTCTCGCGTGCCGCTGCACGTGCCTCGAAGTGGACCGGAGCTGGTGCTGCACGCGGCCTTCTGGCACGGCGTGGCGCGGGCGCGGTTGCGCGCGCTGCTGGACGACCGGCTGGCCCCCGTCATTCCGCTCGAGCAGGAGGTCCCGGAGCTGTTGCCGTGGCTGGCCGCGCGAGAAGGGGCCGCGACGAGCGGACGGGGTGAGGCGAGGCTCGCCGCGGGCGAGGTCTTCGATGAAGGACGCGCGGGCCTGTTCGAGCTGGCCGCGGAGCTGGCCTCCCTGTCGCGCGAGCGTCCCACCGGGGCCTGGAGCGAGGAGTCCGCGTGGGCCCGGTTGTGGAGCGCCGCGCAGCGGGCCCGCGACGAGGGCGGCACCGACGTGGAGCGCCTGCGCGATGCCCTGCGCCTGTTCATCATCCTGCACGGCAAGGCGCAGACGCCGGCCCGGCTGTTCTCTCCCTCGCGCGCCCAGCCGCGTGCGTCCGAGGACGGGGGGCCGGACATGACGCACGTCAAGGACCTGCCCGCGCTGGTGCAGGCCGCGAGGAACGCGGCCTCCCGCCCGGGTTGAGCGGGAGGTAAGGGCCGTCCCGCTTCAGCCTGTCGCGGGCGTGTCGTCCACGAGCGGCATCAACCGCGAGGCGAGCGCCGCCAGCAGGGCATCCTCCGCGAAGGCCGCCGCCAGGGCGGGGACGTGGAGCTTCCCCGTGGCCAGCTTCCTCAGTGAGTAGAAGGCCCAGGTGGAGGCCATGGCCGCGAGGCCGCCCAGCGTCGCCGCGAGCACGACGCGCCGCCGCGTCTGTCCCGACACCGACGAGGCCGCCGCCACGGTGCCCATGAAGATGCGGCCCGTCATGGGCACCCACTTCACGCGCGCGGGCGTCTTCGGCAGCTTGTCCGCCACCAGCTCGCCCAGCGCGAGCACCTCCAGCACCCGGGGCACCCACGGCTTCGACAGGGCGACGGACAGCGGGTCCGTCCTCGCGTCTGGAGACTGGGCCAGCCGGCGACTCACCAGCGTGGGCGCACTCAGACTTCGCATGCCCGCGAGCACTCCCAGCCCCACGGGGGTCAACCAATGTCCTCGTTCCACGGCTTCCACCTCCTCTTCCACGTGTGACTTCAGTCGTCCTGGCGCGCGCTGCGCGAAGATGCGCACCGGGCCCAGCTCTTCCAGCGCATGTCCCGAATGGGCCATCGTGCCCTGGTGCTCCGGCAGGCCCGCGAACTCCGGGTGGTTCCACGTCAGCTCGCGCAGGCGCGCATGTGTCAGCCGATGCCAGGCGCGTTGATAACGTTTGCCCACGAGCGCGAAGCCCAGGCGGCTCCACGCGTTGGGGAACTTCCCGGGCCGCCAGCTCGCCTCGATTTCGAAGCGCACCTCGCCGGTGTCGTGGTGCTTGCGCAAGAGGAACCACTCGCGCCCCTCCTCGATGTGGCCCTCCAGCGTCTCGAAGCTGAAGCCATACACGCTGCACGTCTCGCCAATCTCCAGCCGCGTGTCGCCCACGCGCACCGCGCACAGGAAGCGCAGCCGCTCGGCCAGGGACTTCAGCTCCAGCAGCACCGTGCGCCCATGCAGCGGAGTGTCCGAGGAGAAGTGCCAGCGGACGATGCGAGGGTCGGAGAAGTCGAAGGTCTCCAGCACACCCCGGGCGCGCTCGAACAGCCCCGTGGGAGACGGCGGGCCCGGCTGCTCGCGGCCCAGCGTGGACACCGAGTGCACCTGGTTCCAGCCCGCCTCCAGGGTCATCTCCCCCGACGCGGCGGTGAAGTTGCGCGCCAGCGCTCGCGCCTGCGCCAGAAGGGGGGCCAGCTCGTCGTCCGTCCAGCCGGAGAACCAGCGCCACTCAATCATCGGCGTCGTCTCCTCGCGCGAGGAACGTGGGTCCCGACATCACATCGCCACCCTCCGGCTCCTCGCCCAGCTCCCGGGTGTCCGCGTGGATGCCACCCACCACGCCCTCGCCCGCGGAGAGGGCCACGCGCAGGACGAACTCCGTCCAGGTGTTGGTCTGCATCGCCTCGCCCGCGGTGACGAAGCCCCAGTGGTGCATGTGCGAGCCGGAGCGCGCGCGGCTGCGGATGTGGAAGAGCACGTCCCCGTACTCGTTGCGGTACGCGCCGAAGGTGATGCGCCCCGCCTCCGGGTGGCCCGGCAGCGTGGCGAGCGTCAGGCTCTGACGGTCCTTGTGGATGACGCGCACGCCGAAGGTCCCCGCGCCGTGGATGCGCACCGTGAGCAGCTCGCCCATCGCCAGTGGCTGGTCCTCGCGGGACGGGGACTCGCGCTCGAATACACACAGCTCCTCCGGCGCGAACTCGGAGAACCTCCGCGCCACCCAGTCCAGGAGGGCGGCGGGCCGGTGGCGACAGTGCCGGATGAGGGCCCAGTAATCGCGTTGCAACAGGGGGCCCGCACCCGCCTCGGGGAGCTGGAGTCCTCCCGCTTCGCCGCCCGCCGTGTCCGGTGTCGTGTGGTGGTTCACCCTCTCGCCCTTCGCGTGGTCCGGTCCCACCATGATGGGGACCGCGACGCCGGGAGGCATGGGGCTTTCCCGTGAGTGCGGGAGGGCGTCCGGCCGACCTGTCCGGCCGCTCGGGGAGCAAGCGCGATGAGCCTGGACGTCAACCCCGCGAGCGCCGAGTCGAAGCGCGAGTATGAGCTGCCCCCCGTGTTACGGGCGGAACACGCGGACAGCTCGTTCACCCGCTTGCTGGAGCAGCAGGCGGCCAAGATTCCCTCTCACATGTTCCTCTTCGCCAGCCTGTGCTCGATGGGCGTGTCGCTGAGCCTGGAGCTGATGGGCCGCACCCAGCCCGCCCGCTTCATCGGCTCGTGGGTGTCGCCGCTCCTGGTGATGGGCGTCTACAACAAGCTGGTGAAGCTGCTCGGGCCTCGCTGAAGGAAGGCCGCGCCCCTTGAGTCACTCCACCACTTCCACCTCGCCCAGCGGCAGGTCCACGCCATTCACCCGCGCCTCGAAGCGGTGCGGGCCCGGGTAGTGGCGGCGCGTGGTGAGCTGCGCCAGGGACACGCGCTTGCCCAGCGTCTCCTCCTGTCCGGGCGAAAGCGTCAGCGCGCGCACCTTGAAGACCTTGGGCTTGGGCGCCTCGCCGCGCGCCTTGAAGAAGTGCACCGCCAGGTCCACCACGAGCGACTGCGTGCGCTTGGAGCGATTGGCCACCACGAAGCGCACGTCCACCGCGCCGCCCAGCTTCGCGCGGCGGGGCAGCTCCGTGGCGCGGGCTTCAATTCCGGTGGGCTTGCCCGCGCCCAGCACCTCCAGGGCGGCGGGCTCTCCCCGTTTGACGGCGGAGCGCAGCGCGTGACGCACCAGCCACTCCCGCTCCGGTGAGGCGTCCTTCAGCCACGCCTTCGCCACCTTCACCAGAACGTCGGGGTGGTCCTTGCCGATGTCGTTGAGGTTGTTGGCCACCGAGCGGCGCACGTACAGGTCCACGTCGTCCTTGAGCAGCTCCAACAGCTCCAGCACCGGACGCGGGTCCTGCTGGAAGGCGCGCAGGCGGGAGGCCCACGGCAGGCGCGGACGCGTGCCCTCCGAGACGAGCCTTCGCACATGGACGCTCTCGTCCTTCGTCCACTCGCGCAGCCGCTTCAGCGTCTTCTCCGGATGCCGCTCCAGGAAGGGGCGGATGGAGAACTCCGCCGTGAAGCGCTGGGTGAGCGCGTGCTGCGCCCGCATGGACTCCTCGAAGTGTTCCAGGCCGTGCTCGGACACGAACATCGTGTGGGGGAGGTAGAAGAAGACCTCCATGCCCCCCACCCGGTCCGTCTCCCGGAGCGGGCCGAGCGAGCGCACCACCACCTCCACCGCCTTCGCGTAGTCGCGGGGGAGCGCGCGGTGCATGGCCTGGGAGATGTGCCGCGCGCGGCCAATGAGCTCGTGTCCGTCCAGACCCAGGCGGGCCTCGCGCAGGAAGGTGTCGAGCGGGAAGGTCGGGTGCGCGCGGTGCAGCGTGGTGCCCAGTCGCTCCACCAGCCGGGCATCGAAGAAGGTCTTGAGGGGCTCCGCCATGGGGCCGGACCAAAGCCTGTCGCGAGGGGGCCCACAAGGCATGTCCTACCTTTCCGCGCTGCCAGTAATGCCTGTCTTCTGCTAGTCGTGCGGGTTGTGGCGACACGCAAGGGCCAGGGCCCTCGGGGCGGGAAACCAAGCGCGAAAGGAAGCCAGGGTTCCGGCGCGGCTCGGAGCGTGCGCGCGTCGCCGGAAGCGCTCGCGTTGCGCGAGCAGCTGGCCTCGGTGACGGACCCGTTGGTGTTGCTGGAGGGGTTGTTCCTCCACTCGCCGGTGCCGTACGCCATCTTCGACGCGCAAGGCCACTGCCGGCTGCACAACCCGGCCTATGCGGCGATGTTCGGCTCGGTGCCGCCGCCCGAGTACAGCCTCTTTCGCGACGAGCTGGTCGCGAAGCTGGGGCTCGACGTGCTGCTGCGCCGGGCCTTCGCGGGCGAGACGGTCCAGACGCCGGTCATCTGGTACGACGTGAAGGAGCTGCGGCACGTCGACGTGAAAGAGGCGCACCGCATCGCCATCGCCTGCACCTGCTTCCCGCTCGCGTCCTCCGGGGGCGAGGTGAGCCACATCGCCCTGGCCTACAAGGACGTGACGGCGGAGCTGGCCGCGCGCGAGGCGGAGCAGTTGGAGCGACGGCGGCTCTATCAACTGCTCACGCAGGCGCCTGTGGCCATCAACCTCTTGCGCGGCCCGGATTTGCGCTTCGAGTTCGCCAACCCGCTGCTCCAGACGTTGATGGGTGGGCGCGAGCTGGTGGGGCGCACGTTGCTGGAGGCGATTCCGGACATCGCTCCGGAGCTGGTGAGCCTGTACCGGGGCGTGCTGGAGACGGGGGAGCGGGTGGTGGCCCACGAGTATCCGATGGTGCTCGACTACGCGGGGCGGGGCCAGGTGGAGACGCGGTACTGGAACCTCCTCTACGAGCCGCTGCGCGACGAGCGGGGCCGCGTGGATGGGCTGGTGACGTTCGCCTTCGAGGTGACGGAGCAGGTGCTCGCGCGTCAGGCGGTGGAGAGCCAGCACCGGTGGCTGGAGGCGGTGCTGGACTTGATGCCCATGCCGGTGGTGATGGCGGACCCCGGCACCGGAGACCTCACCTTCTCCAACGCGGCGGCGGACCGGCTGCATGGTGTGAGCATCCCCACGCGGGTGCCGGCCTCCGACTACGGCGAGCTGTTCCACATCACGGACCTGGCGGGCCAGCGGCTGCGGGCGGAGGAACTCCCCTCCGCTCGCGCGGCGCGGGGCGAGAAGCTGGAGGGCCTGGAGGTCGTCTGGCACACGCACGGCGGGGAGTTCGTGCTCAGCATCTCCTCGGAGATGTTGCCCGCGATGCACGGGCACCCGGCGGTGACGGTGCTGCCCTTCCTGGACATCACCCGCCTGAAGACGGTGGAGCAGCGGCTCCAGGACGCCATCCGCGTGCGCGACGAGTTCCTGTCGGTGGCGAGCCATGAGCTGAAGACGCCGCTGACGGTGCTGGGCCTGAGGCTGCAGGCCTTCGCGCGCGCGGCGCTGGCGGACCCGGGCTCCGCGTGGGCGCTGCGCCACGGCCGCGAGGTGCAGGGCATGTTGCGGCAGGTGATGCGGCTGGCGGACCTGGTGAACGGGCTGCTGGACGTGTCGCGCATCGGCACGGGGCGGCTGCGGTTGGAGTACGAGCAGGTGGACCTGCTCGCGCTCGTGCAGGAGGTGGTGGCGCGCTTCCAGCCGGAAGCGGAGCGGGCGGAGTGCGAGGTGGAGGTCTCCGGCGTGGAGTCCGCGCCGGGGCTGTGGGACCGGATGCGGTTGGAGCAGGTGGTCACCAACCTGGTGTCCAACGCGCTCAAGTACGGCGCGGGCAGGCCCGTGCGGGTGCTCGTGGAGCGGGACGAGGCGCGGGCCCGGCTGGTGGTGCGCGACGAGGGCATCGGCATCAGCGCGGAGGCCCAGGCGCGCATCTTCCACAAGTTCGAGCGCGCCGTGTCCGAGCGCAACTACGGTGGCCTGGGGCTGGGCCTGTATGTCGCGCGCACGCTCGTGGAGGCGATGGAGGGCGTCATCCGCGTGGACAGCCAGCCGGGCGAAGGGGCCACCTTCACCATGGAGCTGCCGCTGCGTCCCTCCGAGCCCGCCGTCGCCGTCGCCGCCAAGAGCCTGGCGTCCTGACGGACTCCCGCTCTAGATAACCTCCCCGCGACGCCACGGACGCGGGTATACGGTGGGGGCCGTGCGCCTCCTCGCACTCCACGTCCAAGACTTCCGCAATCTCGCGCAGGTGACGCTCACGCCCAGCGCCCATGCCACCATCGCCGTGGGGCAGAACGGGCAGGGCAAGACGAACCTGTTGGAGGGGCTCTACTTCCTCGCCACGCTCAAGCCGCTGCGCGCCGGGCGACTGTCGGAGCTGGTGCGCTGGGGCACGCAGACCGCGCGCGTGTCCGGCCGCTTCCTCCTCAAGGGGGCCGAGCGTGAAATCGCCGTGGAGGTGGGCGGCGGCACCCGGCAGGCCTTCGTGGACGGAAAGAAGGCGGCCAGCCTGGAGGAGTACTTCGGCGGCGTCTCCGTCGTGGCCTTCACCCCGGATGACCTGGAGGTGGTGAAGGGCGGGCCGGACTCACGGCGTGGCTTCCTGGACCGGGCGGTGTTCAACCGCTTCCCCGCCTACCTGCGGGAGAGCCGCGAGTACGCGCGCGCGCTGAAGAACCGCAACCGGCTCCTGCGCGAGGGCGGCGCGGTGGACCCGGCCTACCTGGACGCCTACGACGAGACGCTGGCGAAGGCGGGGGCCCGCATCTACGCGCGGCGACGGGCGCTGATGGCGGAGCTGTCGCCCCGCGCGCAGGCGACCTTCGCCTCGATTGGCCGCACGGCGGAGCCGGCCTCGTATGGCTATCACCCGGCGCACCTGGGCGGAGACTTCGCCACGGCGGATGAGGCCGCGCTGGCCCTGGCGCTGCGGGAGGCCCTGGGCGAGCGCCTGCGCCGCGATTTGGACCGGGGCTTCACGTCGGTGGGGCCCCACTCGGACGACGTGACGGTGACGCTGGGAGGGCGCAGCGCGCGGGCCTACGCGAGCCAGGGACAGCAGCGGGCGCTGGTGCTCGGCTGGAAGATCGCCGAAATCGAGAACCTGGAAACGAGCATGGGGTTCCTGCCGCTGCTCATGCTGGACGACGTGTCGAGCGAGCTGGACCCGGAGCGCAACGCCTACCTGATGGACTACCTGGCGAGGAGCGGCGCGCAGGTGTTCCTCTCCACCACGGACGGCTCACTGGTGCGCGGCGCGGCGGCGGCGGACACGCTGTGGCTCTCCGTGCACGCGGGACAGGTGACGACGCGGGACGCGGAGACGCCCCCCGCCGCCAGCTGACTCACGGCACCGGGCGACGCCGGTGCCAGGGCCAGTGCACGTTCATCCGCCGGGCGTGGTGTTGATGCCGTGGCGGCAGGTCCTCCTGGCGGACGTGCTCGAAGAAGGCGAAGCGGTACTCGGCCCAGAGCACCGCGAAGGCCACCGCGAACAGGAAGGTCCCCAGGGTGAGCCACCACACGGTGCCCGTGGCCAGGGCGATGGTGGCCACCGCCAGGAGTCCAAGGCTCAGGCCCAGGGAGATTTCCCTCAGCTTCTTCGACTCGCTGAAGGCCATGCCCATGGACACGAGCGACATCACCAGGAGGGCCACGGCCACGCCGTAGGCCGTGCGTGCGTACAGGCTCGCAATCGACAGCAGGAAGAGACCGAAGCCGAACACCGCGAGTCCGCCGTCCATGTGTCTCCTCCTCGCGCCGTGTCCTCTCCCTGAAGAGGGAGGAGGGGGACGGGCGGATGCCTCGCGGGGCTTCCGTGTCCCGGTGGGGTGCTGGAAGGAACATGCGAACCGAGGGGGCGCACGGGGACTCCCCGCGTGCGCGCGCCGGGTGAGATTGATTGTGGGCGGGGCGGACGGCCTGCCCCTTTCGATGCCGGGAATGCGGCGCCGGACGCGCGAGGCGGGGTGTATCGACCATGGGACCTGGAAGGTTCAGTGTCCAGCATCCACCGTCCAGGGGTGGAGGTAGGGCTGGGTAGTGGACGTTTTATCGTGCGGAATTTCTTGCGGCGCCGCCCCCGGTGTCGCATGACTCGCCCGCAGGGCCGGAAGTGCTGACCGCGAAGAACGGTGCCATGCCGAGGATGACGCTGCTGCTCGTGTTGCTCGCATCCCTCGGGGGCTGCCGCCGCGTGAGCTTCGAGGACTCCGTGCTGTCCAAGCCAGAGGTGCGCTACCGCGTGGGCGAGCTGCCCAAGCACTGGCGCCGTGTCTGGTTGGAGGACAATGACCTGGCCTTCGCGGAGACGGGCACGGGCCGCGCGCTCTCCGTCAACGCGACGTGCAAGGGGCATGATGACCCGCCGCTCCCGGTCCTCACGCGGCATTTGTTGATGGGCTTCACCGAGCGCCAGGAGGTGTCCCAGCACCTCATCGCCATGGATGGGCGGGAGGCGCTGCGCAGCCGCTTCCTGGCGAAGATGGATGGGGTTCCGGTGGAGCTGGAGCTGGTGGTGTTGAAGAAGGACAACTGCGTCTTCGACTTCTCCTACGTCGCGCCGCCCGGGCTGGCCGCGGAGCGGATGGCGGACTTCGACGCGCTCCTGGCGGGCTTCAAGTCGGAGCACTTCGGATGAGCCCCTCGGCGGAAGCGGAGGTGCCGGCGGCGCCGGTGCCGGAGCGCCCCGGGGTGGTGGAGCGCACGAAGCAGCGGCTGGAGTCGCTGGGCGCGATGACCCAGATGACGGGGCAGGTGCTCAGCCGCGCGGTGCGGCCGCCCTTCGACGGCGCCTCGTTCATCTTCCAGGTGGAGACGCTGGGGGTGCGCTCGCTGCCCATCGCGCTGCTCACGGCGACGTTCGCCGGGCTCGTCATCTCGTTGCAGTTTGGTTACTTCCTGGCGCGCTTCGGGGTGCAGTACACGGTGGGGCGCGTGGTCGTCCTCACGTTGTTCCGCGAACTGGCGCCGGTGTTGACGGCGCTCACGGTGGGCGCGCGCCTGGGCAGCGGCATGGCGGCGGAGCTGGGGGCGATGACGGTGACGGAGCAGGTGGACGCCATCCGCGCGCTGGGGGCGGACCCGCTGCGCAAGCTGGTGGTGCCGCGTGTGCTCGCGTGCCTGCTGGTGATGCCGGTGCTCACGGTGTTCGCGGACGTGGTGGGCCTGGTGGCGGGCGCGCTGGTGGTGAACGCGCAGTACGCCATCTCGTTGGACCTGTTCTTCCAGGGCGCGCTGGACGCGGTGTTCATGATGGACTTCCTGTCCGGCGTGTTCAAAGGCGCGGTGTTCGGCTTCATCATCGGGCTGGTGGGGTGCTTCAAGGGCCTGACGGTGGAGGGCGGCACGGAGGGCGTGGGGCGCGCGACGACGCAGACGGTGGCGATAACTTCCGTGGCGGTGTGTCTGGCGGACTTCTTCATCACCAAGGTGACGTTGTACCTGTGACGCGACATGCCCTTCGCCCACCGCAAGGAAGCGCCCACGTTCGAGTTCCACCGGCCCACGCCGGGTGAGCAGCTCATCCACTTCGAGCACCTCCAGAAGTCGTTCGGCGCCAAGCGCGTCTACGACGACCTGGAGCTGGACGTGCGGGCGGGGGAGACGCTGGTGGTGCTGGGGGGCTCGGGGACGGGCAAGAGCGTGCTGCTCAAGTGCCTCATCGGGCTGCAGCGGCCGGACGCGGGGCGCATCCTCTTCCAGGGGCGCGAGGTGACGGGCTTCTCGGAAGAGGAGTTCATCCCGGTGCGGCGGCACGTCGCGATGGTGTTCCAGGGCGCGGCCCTCTTCGACTCGCTGAGCGTGGGGGAGAACGTGGCGTATCCGCTGCGGGAGCACTTCCCGGAGATGCCGCTGGACGAGGTGCGGCAGCGGGTGGCTGAGAAGCTGGCGTTGGTGAACCTGCCGGGGACGGAGCGGCTGATGCCGTCGGACCTGTCGGGCGGCATGAAGAAGCGCGTGGGGTTGGCGCGAGCCATCGCCACGGACCCGGAGGTCATCCTCTGGGACGAGCCCACGACGGGGCTGGACCCCGTCACCACGCAGTCCATCAACTCGATGATCAACTCGATGAAGACCAAGCTCGGCAGCACGTCCATCGTCGTCACGCATGACCTGGTGAGTGCGTTCGCGGTGGGTGACCGGATGGCGATGCTGGCCAACCGGCGCATCGTCCAGGTGGGGACGCGAGACGAGTTCCGGCGCTCCACGGTGCCGGAGGTGCGGGCGTTCCTGGACGCGCGTCGTGTCGAGCTGGAGCCCGGAGGCGTGTCATGAGCCTGTTCACGTCCGCGGCGGGCGAGAAACGGCTGGCGTTGCGCGCGGGGTTGTTCGTGGCCATCGGCCTGGCGGTGGCGGGCGTGGTGGTGTTCTTCATCGGCCAGGAGTCGCGGCTGTTCCAGCGGCAGCACACCTACCGGACGTACTTCACCAACGTGCAGGGGTTGAGTGACCAGTCCCCGGTGTGGCTGGGGGGCCTGGAGGTGGGGAAGGTGACGGGCATCTACTTCTCCGAAAACCCGAACGACCCCAAGCTGGAGGTCCGGCTGCAGGTGGCGTCGAAGTACGGGGACCGCGTGAAGCAGGACTCGCTGGCGCAGCTGACGAGCATGGGCGTGCTGGGGGACAAGGCGGTGGACATCTCGCTGGGCAGTCCCACGTCGCCGCCGGTGGAGCCGGGTGGGGTGCTCTCGTCGTCCACGAGTGGAGACCTGACCAACCTGCTCAAGAGCGCCAGCGAGGTGATGGACAACTCGGTGGCCATCAGCAAGTCGTTGCTCAAGACGGTGGATGCGTATGGAGATCCCCAGCTCGCCAGGGACGTGCAGCGGAGCATGGCGTCCCTGCGGGGGGTGCTGGAGCAGGTGCAGAACGGGGACGGGATGCTGCATGCGCTCATCTACGACAAGGATGGGGGGCGCGAGGTGCGCAGGCTGATGGCGAGCGCGTCGAGCGCGGCGCAGCGGGTGGATGGAGCGGTGGGGCACGTGGAGGCGCTGTTGCGCGAGGTGCGCACGGGTGACGGCACGGCGCACGCGCTCATCTACGGGGACGAGGGCGCGATTGCGCTGCGGGAGCTGGGTGAGGCGGCGGGGCAGTTGGCGGGGCTGATTGAGGACGCGAAGAAGAGCCCGAACGGGGCGGTGCATCAGCTGGTGTATGGCGATGCGAGCGGGATGTTCGCGGACCTGGGCAGCGCGGCGGAGGACCTGAAGAAAATCACGGCGACGGTCGCGAAGGGCGAGGGCACGTTGGGTGGGCTCATCAGCGACCCCACGGTCTACGAGGACCTGCGCGAGGTGCTGGGCAACGTGAAGCGCAATCGCATCCTGCGGGCGCTGGTGCGCTTCTCGTTGGATAACAGGAAGGACCTGGAGCAGATGGGCAAGGTGCAGCGCGTGGAGCCCAAGGCCGAGGCGCCGAAGCCGGCCGAGCCCGCGCAGCCCGTGGCGGCGCCTCCGCCCGCGGATGCGGCTCCTGCCTCCGTGCCCGCGGCGGAGTGAGGTCGGGTCCGCTGAGCCGGGCCCCGAGTCCCTGGCAGGTCTGCCTGCGTCGTGCCGGGCGGTGGCTGGTTGCCACCTCGACTCCGTGATAGCGATTTGTCCGTGCCACGCTCCCGGCTCGCCGTTGCCCTGGAACCGTATCCCCTGCGCCACCAGCTCGAGGAGGCTGACTGTGGCCCCGCGTGTCTGGAGATGGTTTCGGCGTATCACGGCGCCGCGCACTCGCTGGGCGCGCTGAAGGAACTCGCGCACGTCCAGGTCGTGGGCACCTCCCTGCCAGACCTCGCCAGTGCCGCCGAGAAGGTGGGCTTCAAGGTCCGCGCCTTCCATGTCGAGGACCCCTCCGAACTGGAGGACGAAGAAGGCCAGGCGCTCCTCCCCGGCATCGCCCACTGGGAGGACAACCACTTCGTCGTCCTCTACGCCGTCACCTCCAAGGAGGCCGTCATCGGAGACCCCGCGCAGGGCCTCCGGCGCATCCCTCGCGCGAAGCTCGCTGAGCACTGGGACGGAATCCTCCTCTCCCTGGAGCCCACCGAGGCCCTCTTCCGTCCTGTCGCGCTCCCCGTCACCCCCACCCCCTCGCGTCGACTCGGCGCGCTGCGACGCTTTGGCCGGGGACTGCTGCGCTACCGACTGCTGCTGTTCCAGGTGTTCGTCACCACCGTGCTCCTCCAGGCCCTGGCGCTCGCGCAGCCCCTGCTCATCCAGGGGCTCGTCGACAAGGCCGTGGGCGGAAGGAATGTGTCCCTGCTCACCGCCGTCGGCGTGGGCCTGGGCGTGCTGCTCGTCGCCCAGGTCGCCGTCGCCATTGCTCGCGGCACAGGGCTCTTCCTCTTGTCCCGAGGCTTCTCCGCCCTGCTGCTCGCGCAGTTCTGGAAGCGCCTGCTGTCCTTGCCCGTGACGTTCTTCGCCCGGCGCCACCGGGGCGACCTGCTCAAGCGCATCGAGGACCATCAGCGCATCCGTCGCATCCTCCAGGGTGCCTCGGTGTCCGTGCTGCTCGACCTGGTGATGCTCGTGGGCTACGGCGTGGTGCTCTTCCTCTACGACGCCACCGTCTTCGGCATCTTCGCCGCCTGCGCCGCGCTGTACTCACTGTGGACGCTGGTGCTCATGCCCCGGCGCACCGTGCTGGACCACCAGCGCTTCCGGGTCGCCGCCGAGGCGAGTCGCCTGGAATTGCAGATGCTCAGCGGCATCCAGACGCTCAAGGCGTGTGGTGCCGAGCGTCAGGCGCGCACCCGCTGGGAGAAGCTCCAGGCCCGTGAGGCCGAGGCCGCCCGCCGCATCTGGCTGCACGACACCGTCCACACCTCCGGCGCGCAGCTCGTCAATCAAGCGATGTACGTGGGCATCCTCGTCTACGAGGCCCACCTCGTGCTGGAGGGCCAGCTCACGCTGGGGCAGATGGTGGCCACGCTCGCCATCCTCGGCCTCGCGCTGGCCCCGATGCAGAACCTGGTGATGTTCATCCACCAGCTCCAGGACGTCGTCATCTCCCTGCGCCGCGTGGACATCGTCTACGAGTCCCAGCCCGAGCTGCGCGATGACTCCGGGCCCGTCACCGGCGCGCTCACCCAGGCCCCGGAGCTCCTACTGGACGGCGTCACCTTCCGCTACGGCTCTCCCAACGAGCCGCCCGTGCTGGATGGCGTGAGCTTCACCCTGCCCGCGGGAAAGATGACGGCGATTGTCGGCCGCTCGGGCGCGGGCAAGACGACGCTCACCCAGGTGCTCTATGGCCTGTATCGCCCCGAGCAGGGACGCGTCCTCTACGACGGCCAGCCCCTGGAGACATTCGACCCCGTCGCGCTGCGTCGCTCGGTGGCCTTCGTCTTCCAAAAGACGGACATCTTTGACGGTACGTTGGCGGACAACATCGCCCTGGGCGACGACGCGCCGGACCCGGAGCGACTGCTGCACGCCGCGCGCACCGCGTGCCTGGACGAACTGCTCGCGCTGCCCAACGGGCTGAAGACCCGGATTGGCGAGGCGGGCGTGCGCCTGTCCGGAGGCGAGGAGCAGCGGCTCCAGCTCGCGCGCGCCATCTATCGCGACCCGAGGGTGCTGTTCCTCGACGAGGCCACCAGTCACCTGGACGCGGCGCTGGAGCGCGCGATTACCGAGGCCCTCCAGCGAGAGGCCGCCGGACGCACGCTCGTCGTCGTGGCCCACCGGCTGTCCACGGTGCGCCGCGCGGACAAGATTGTCGTGCTCGACAAGGGCCGCGTCGTCGAGGAAGGCACCCATGACGAGCTGGTGGCCCTGCCCCAAGGCCGCTATCGCGCCCTCGTCGAGAACCAGATGGAGCAGCGATGAAGCCCGCGCAACGGCCTGACGAGGACGACGTGGACGCGGACCCCGCGATGACGGAGGAGCTGCGCGCGGTGATGCATCCGCGCCCCCACCGTGCCCTGCTGTTCACCGCGGTGCTCGTGGTGGTGCTCGGCGCGGTGGCGTGGCTCGCGTCCCGCACGGTGCTCGCCTCGCTGTGGCGATGAGGCGAGCGGCGCCCTCCGTGCTCGGATGATGCCCGTGTCGTCCAGACGCTTCGAGCGCCGGCCCTGTCCCTGCTACCCGCGCCGCGCATGACGGACCAGGGCCCGCGCGAAGTGCCCCGCCACGTCCGTGCCCGCGGCCGCGTCGAAGCCGAGGAACATGGGTGAGCCGTTCAGCTCCAGGAACTTCAGCTCCCCATCCAGCCCGCGCTTGAGGTCCAGCCCCGTCCAGCGCAGGCCGAGCACCTCGCACGCCTTCACGCACTGCCGAGCCACCTCGTCCGGCAGCACCATCTGCTCAATCCGCTCCTCGTTCTGCCGGAAGTCCAACGCGGAGGTGACGATGCGCAGGGAGGCGATGATTTCGCCATCCAGCACGTACACGCGGAGGTCCTCGCCGGGCAGCAGCTCCTGGAAGGTGACGGGCGCGGCGGCCAGCGCGGCGAGCCGCTCGTCGGTGAGGTCCTCCGGCAGCAGCTCCCGCGTGGCGGCGCCCCCCATGACGGGCTTGTAGGCCACGCGCCCGCTCGCGGCGAAGCGGCGCACCGCCTCCGCGTCATTCGTCCACAGCGTCCGCGGCACCGGCAGACCCGCGGCCTTCAAGGCGCTGAGCTGCACCGGCTTGTGCAACAGCCAGTCCGCCGAGGGCGGGTTGTACAGCGGCACGCCGAGCTGCTCCCACCGGCCGATGAGCCCCAACAGCAGCGTGCCCTTCTCGCGGAACGCGGTGAGCGTGGTGCGCCAGTCCTCCGCCATGGCCTCCTCGGCGTCCACCATGAAGGCCAGCGGGTGTGAGTGCAGTCCGCGCAGATACGCGGCGGCGGGGCGACCCACCTCGCGCCCGTCCACGACGATTCCGTCCAGTCCCTCCGTGAGAGACATCCGCGTCTCGTCCGGGAAGGTCAGCGTGTCCACGATGACGCTGTCCACGCCCTCCGCGCCCAGCCGTCGCGCCACGTCCTGGATGTGGACGTCCTCGCGAGAACCCACCAGCGCCACCACGCCTGTCCGCGTCGCTTCTTGCGTCATGGTCCGGCAGCGAAACAGATGCGCGGGTGCGCATCCAGCGCCGTGCACCGCGTCATGCGCGCGAGCCCGGGTCCCCGTCCTTCGTCTCCTCACCCACCATCATCGTGGTCACCTGTCGGGGCCCCGGTGCCTGGGCCTTCTCCTCGGGCACGAGCCCTTTCACGAACAGCCCGCGTGAAGCTTTCGGCCCGCGCGGCGATGTTTCATTCGTCTTCATGCGACCTCCTGCGTCGAAGAGTGTGTCCGCCCGCGGCAGGACGCCACTTCAACCCCAGACACGCACCGCCCGGAGAGGAGGGGCCCGGGTGACCCGTTTGACGTAAGGGAAACCATTCATGAATATTCTGGTTCCCCCGCATTTTCCGAGGAGTCGGGAATGTCCCGTATCATCGTTCGTCGCAGCGGCCGTTTCGCGGTTCTTGTTGGCACCCTCGCCGCGCTCGCCGGTTGTTCCACTCCTCCCCCGGAGGGGCAGGCCGAGCCCACGCCTCCCCCGGCGGAGGAGCAGCCCACGCAGCAGGTGCTCAACGCCCGTGGCTGTGGCGTGAATCCGTCCGCCGAGGAGATGGCGGAGATGGAAGGCCGCTTCGCGATGGAGCGCGCGGTGTCTGACTTCGCGCGGCCGAACGGCTCGGTGACCATCCCCACCTACTTCCATGTCATCAACAAGGGCACGGGCGTGGCGAACGGCGACATCACCGCCGCCATGATTACCAACCAGATGAACGTGCTGAACGCCGCGTACGCGAACACGCCGTTCAAGTTCACGCTGACGGCGACGGACCGCACCACGAACACCACCTGGTACAACCTGTCCTCGGGCTCGTCCGCCGAGCGCGCCATGAAGACGGCGCTGCGCAAGGGCGGCAAGAACGCGCTCAACATCTACAGCGCGAACCTGAGCGGCGGCCTGCTGGGCTGGGCGACGTTCCCCTCCAGCTACGCCAGCAACCCGTCGATGGACGGCGTGGTGATTCTGTTCTCCAGCGTCCCGGGCGGCACCGCGTCGCCGTACAACCTGGGCGACACGGGCACGCACGAGGTCGGCCACTGGCTGGGCCTGTACCACACGTTCCAGGGCGGCTGCTCCGGCTCGGGTGACTCGGTCAGCGACACGCCGGCGGAGGCCTCTCCCGCCTACGGCTGCCCCACGGGCCGCAACACCTGCTCGACGGCTGGCAACGACCCCATCACCAACTTCATGGACTACTCCGACGACTCCTGCATGAACACGTTCACCACGGGTCAGTCGGCCCGCATGGACTCGCAGGCCCTCACCTACCGCTGACGCGGGGTGTTGGACAGCCGTTGACGCGGAAGGCGACGCCGGGGCGCTCATCACGCTCCGGCGTCGTCGTTTTCAGTGACTTCCTCCGGAGACTCGGGCTCCAATCCGCGCCCATGCAAGCGTTCGCCCTCCGTGAGGACCGTTTCCTGGATGTGCTCCGGCGTCTCATCGCCCTGACTCCGAAGCTGCAGAACAATCCGAGCGCGGGGCTGGTGCCCGAGGAGCGGCTTGCCGCGCAGGTGGTGCTGGACGTGCTCGCGCCGCACATCGCCAGTGGCTTCATCCATGCGGAGTCGCTGGCCTCCAAGGGCAATGAGTCCCGTCCCAGCCTGGTGCTCACCGTGAAGGGCACGGGCGAGGGCGCGGTGGGCTTCGTGGGCGCGCACTTCGACGTGGTCCCCGCCGACGAGCAGGCCGAGGGCTGGGAGCACAGTCCCTTCAAGCTTCACGAGGGGCCGGACGGGCTGCTCTACGGGCGAGGCGTCACCGATTGCCTGGGCCACGTCGCGGTGGCGACGGACCTGCTCGCGCAGTTGGCGGAGTCGGGCGTGCGTCCGCGCCGCACGTTGAAGGTGGTGCTCATCGCGAACGAGGAGTCGTCGGACCTGCCGGGCCTGGGCCTGGGCTACGTCGCGGAGCAGGGGCGGCTCAAGGACCTGGCGGGGCAGCCGGTGTTCTGGCTGGACAGCGCGAACTTCGGCCCCACGCTGGGCACCGCGGGCATCAGCCTGTGGGCGCTGAAGGCCACGGGCGTGGGCGGCCACTCGGGCATGCCGCAGAACTGCGTCAACGCGCTGGAATTGAGCATGGCCGCGTCGCTGGAACTGTCCCGCTGGTTCCATGCGCGCTACCCGCCCTCGGACGACGAGAAGCGCTGGGGCTTCCTGGCCACCTCCAGCCTCAAGGCCACGGTGGTGGAGGCCACCAACACCAAGGAGACGAAGATTCCCGCCGACGTCACCGTGCGCGGCGACATCCGCCTCACGCCGTTCCACGACCTGGCCGACGTGCGGCGGGCCACCGAGGACTTCGTGAAGGCGCTGGACGCGCGGCTGGAGCGCGACGACGTGCCGCCGGGCTTCCCTCGCACGCGCACCGCGGATGGCCGGCGCGGCACGGTGTCGCTGCGCTTCGACGGAGGAGGCACCGAGGGCATCGCCTGCCGGCTGGACTCGCCCGGCCTGCAAGCGTTGAAGGACGCGATGAAGACGGTGCGGGGCGTGGACGCGGAGCCCTTCTCGCTCACCGGCTCGCTGCCGCTGGTGAGGGACCTGCAGCGTCAGGGCTGCGACGTGCAAATCACGGGCTTCGGGGAGATGAAGTACTACCACGCGCCCAACGAGCAGGCGCACCTCCAGGACTTCCGCCAGGGCTTCGCCATCCTGCGCGAGCTGCTCGAGCGGCTGTGAGTGGAGCAGGGCCGCGCGCTCTCGCGGGGGCCCCTGTGTATATACAGTGAGACATGGACCCTGCTTCAGCCCGCGTCGGGCCGGAGCGCTGCCGAGGAACGGTGACGCCGTGAGAGACCTGCTGATGATTCCGGGGCCGGTGGAGTTCGAGCAGGAGGTGCTTCAGGCCCTGGGTGCGCCCTCCTACGGCCACACGGACCCGGCCTTCATCGCCATCTTCGGCCGGGCGCTGAAGCGGCTTCGCGACGTGAGCCTCGCTCCCGGCGCGCAGCCCTTCGTGGTGTCCGGCTCCGGCACGCTGGCCATGGAGCTGGCGGTGGCGAACCTCGTCGAGCCCGGTGACGCCGCCCTGGTGGTGAATACGGGTTACTTCAGCGACCGGATGGCGAAAATCCTGGAACGGCACGGCGCGAAGGTGACGCACGTGCGCGCCCCTCCTGGTGACGCGCCGACGGTGGAGGAGGTGGAGACGCACCTGAAGCGCGGCGGCTTCAAGGTGATGACCGTCACGCACGTGGACACGTCCACCGGCGTGCTCACGCCCGTGGAGGGCCTGTCGCGGGTGGCGCGCGAGTTGGGCGTGCTGTCGGTGGTGGACGGCGTGTGCGCCACGGCGGGCGAGTCGTTCCACCAGGACGCGTGGGGCGCGGACGTGTACCTCACCGCGAGCCAGAAGGCCGTGGGCGTGCCGCCGGGGCTGGCGCTGCTCACCGTGGGGCCGCGCGCGCTGGAGGCGTGGAAGAAGCGCCGCGTGCCGGTGGCCAGCGTGTACTCCGACTGGGCGGAGTGGCTGCCCATCATGGAGGCGTACGAGGCGGGCAAGCCGGCCTACTTCGCCACGCCGCCCGTCAACCTGGTGTGCGCGCTGGACGTGAGCCTGGGACAGATTCTCGCCGAGGGACTGGAGGCCCGCTTCGCGCGGCACCAGCGCCTGGCTCGCGCCTTCCGCGCCGCGTGGAGTGGGTTGGGCCTGCGCATGCTGCCGGTGTCCGAGGCGGTGACGGCGAACACGCTGAGCGCCGTCTACTACCCGGAGGGCGTGGACGCGTCGCTGGTGGGCCGCGTGAAGGCCGAGGGCGTGGTGGTGGCCGGTGGACTCCACCCGGACCTCAAGGCGCGCTACTTCCGCGTGGGCCACATGAACCGCGTGGGCCCCGCGGATTTGCTGACCACCGTGGGGGCCGTGGAGCGCGCGCTGAGGGCCGCCGGCCACCGCTGTGAGCCCGGTGCGGGCCTCGCCGCCGCCGAGGCCTCCCTCACCGCCCGCTGAAGCCCTCGGGCGGGGTCACCCGCACCCCGGCCCCGCCTGTTCTCCTGGGCCTCAAGAATGAAATGTGCCCGAAATCCAAGGGGTTCGTGTGGTGGGTGAACCCTTCCATGGACCCTGGGGCGTGCCGGAACCATTCGACAGGGGTAGAAAAATATGGGATGGTTGGTAACTAGGAAGTGGGGGGAAGCCGGCGAATCCTGAAAAACCATTGGAAGCGCCGGACGTGTCCCCTGAGTCGAGGCAGTGCGAGCCCCCTCGGGGAGACGACCATGTACGTGGGCACCGAAGCGAGCAGTGGGGGTGGGGCGGCGTGGGAGCTGGAGCAGCGGCGTCTGGCCGCGACGGACGAGGACCAGGCGCGGGGCATGTTCTTCCAGGGGGCGCTGAGCGTCATCGCGAACCTGGGAGGAGAAGGCGCGGTGGCGCGGTGCAAGGGCGTGGCGGGGGTGTGGGAAATCAACCCGTTCCACCTGTACTCGGTGTCGCGTTACCTGCGGATGGTGTCCACGGCGGCGCGGCTGCTCGGCCCGCAGCTCAATGGCTTCGACGGGGTGCTGCACCGGATGGGTTCGCAGGCGACGGTGGACTTCCTGGCGTCGCTGTTCGGCCGGGAGCTGCTGGCGGAGGCGGCGGGCAGTCCGCGGCTGTTGCTGGAGTCGCTGGGTGACGCGTACCGCATGGCGGTGAGCTACGGAGAGCGGTATCCGCAGTGGACGGGAGAGCGCAGCGCGCGTTTCATCATGCGGCGCGACTTCATGCCGGCGGCGTATCACGAGGGAGTGTTGCGCGGAGCGTTGGAGGCGGTGGGCGCGCGCGACGTGAGGGTGATGGGCCGGCAGGTGGCGCTGCTGGAGAGCGAGTACGAGCTGTCCTGGCGGTAGGGGCCTGACGCGGCGGTGGGGACAGGCCCGCCGCGCCCGGTGTGGAGGACGTCAGCCCTGGTCGTTGACGGCGAGGTCGGGCTGCTCCTCGAGTCCGTTGCCGCCGCCCAGGCTCACGGTGGAGGCGACGAAGGGCTGGGGCACCACCTGCGCGGCATCGAGGGCCGGGGTGACGTCGACCAGGGCTTCGATGAGGGCCTTGAGCACCATGAAGTGCTGCGTGTCCACGCCTTCGATGGAGGCGAGGATGAAGCGGCTGTCGGGTGTCTGGATGCCCTTGAGGACGCGGTTGAAGGAAATCGCGGAGCGGCGCTCCTCGTTGGCGGCGAGCTTGAGGACGTTGCCGACGGAGGGCCTGAAGTTGGGGGGCGGGGTGAACGACACTTCATCCGCGCGGACGGGGGTGGCGCCCAGGCGCGACACGGTCTCCGACAGCAGGGCGGCGTGCGCCGTGTGGTCCTCCTGGAACTGGGTGGCGAGCGCGAGCGCGAGCGCGGCCAGGTCTCGTTCCTCCTGGGGGCGCGAGGTGTCGTCGCGCGCGGCGGTGAGGATGACCGCGCCCTGGGTGTAGGCGTCGACGGTCATGTACTCGGCGGCGACCAGGGTGTTGAGGGCGCCGGCTTCCCGGGCCCGGTCGATGGGGTTGATTTGATTCTGGGAGTTGGTGTGCTCGTTGAGGCCGCAGGCGGTGAGCGCGGAGGCGGCTGTCACGGTGGCGAGGCCCTGGAGGAGTCGGCGGCGCGCGAGGACGGAGTCGGAGGGGTTCTGGGTCTTCATGGTGGTGGGCTTCCTCACTGCGTCACGTCGTAGAAGGGCAGGTCCGTCTCGTCGTCGAGCCCTGGAGCGCCGTCGACGGTGATGGCGAAGGCCCTGGGGACGAACTGGGACGCGACGGCGGTGAGGGCGTCGGCGGGCTGGTTGACGGTGGACGCGGGGGGGGTGACGAAGCCGCGCGCGGCCAGGTTGAGGACGACGAAGTGCTGGGACTCCACCGCGCCGATGGCGGCGGCGAGCTCCGCGTTGTCGGCGAGCACGAGGGACTTCTGGGTGTTCGTGTAGCCGATGGCGGCGGCCTTCTCCGCGTTGGTGGCCAGGTCGATGACGTTCTTGATGCCGGGCATGAAGTCGGTGGGGACTTGCGCCGTGCCCTCGCCCACGTCGTCGACGCCGCCTTGCCGGTCGATGTACCGGGCGAGCTTGTCGGCGTGTTCGGTGTGTTGCTGGCGGAAGTGCAGGGCGATGGCCTTGACGATGCCCTGGAAGGGGAAGAGCGGGTCGGTGCTGGTGGCGGCGTCGAGCACGCTGACCGCGGCGTCGTAGGTCTTGATGGCGTTGCGTTCAGCGGTGAGCAGCGCCTTGAGGGGTGTGAGGTCGGCCTGGGTCGTCAGGGCCTGGGCGGGTGTGCCGCGGGTGAGCAGGCCCGTCGCGAGGCCAAGGCTCGCGGCGGCCGTGGCGCTTCGGAGCGCGGCACGGCGAGAGAGTTCTTCGGTCATGGGTCCATCCGAGGAGGCGGTCGGAAGTGGTGGGTGCCGGGCGCCCCCTGAAGCCCGGCACGGGCTCGGTACGCCGAAGGTGTGGCGGGGGATTTTCCGGCGCGCGGGGGAATTGCTGACGGCGGCGCCTGCGTGACACCCGGCGCGCGGCCCTTAGGTCCCCGGGGCGGCGCTTCGTTCGTCCGTAGACCGTGTCAAAAGATTGGAGTCAGCTCCAGGATGATGGAGTGGGGCGGGGTGGCACCTGGACACTGTCGTGTCACGGGTGCGCGGGCATGACTCCGGGGCATGTGGGAGCGGTGGGGTAGGGTGGTGACTCGCGAGCTGGGGGGGCCATGCGAGTGCCGAGCTGGATGACGTGGTGGGTGCTGTCATCGATGGTGGGCTGCGCCACCTCGCGCGAGGTGCGACTGAAGACAGGCCGGGGCGAGACGGTGGTCTTCACGCCAGCGGATGACGTCCCGGGGCCCGTGGTGCTGGAGGAGGACGCGTTCGTCGAGGCGCTGTCGACGCTGGCTCGCACGAAGCGGCCGGATGTGGTGCCTCGCGAGGCCGCGCAGCGACTGCTGGCGATGGAGGAGCGCGGTGGCACTTACCTCTTCGACGTGCGCACGCGGAGGCTCACTCCGCTGGAAGCGGGAGCGCCGGAGGAGGTGTTCTCGGCCGAGGACGTGGAGCTGACGCGTCAGTACCTCCTGTGGTGTGAGCGGACGATGCGGGCCGGGGATTGCCTGCGGCTGTTCGGGGCGAGGCAGGTGGTGAGTGGAGATGCCCGCTTCACGTTGGCCCTGGCGCTGGCCCAGGGGGCGGTGTTGGAGGAGATGCTGGAGGGCTTCCGGGACATGGCGGACCCGGAGGCGATGCTCTCCTCGGTGATGTGGATGGGGACGATGTACCTGGTCTTGTGGACGGTGCCGGAGCCGCTGTCGAAGGGGCTGGCGGCGATGATGACGGCGACGCTGGTGGCCTACGTGGGGGTGGACACGTTCTGGGGGCTCGTCGTGGGCTTCCGGCGCTTGATGGAGCAGGTGGACCGGGCGCACTCATTCGACGAGTTGAGGGTGGCGGGTGAGGCGTACGGGAAGGTGATGGGGCGGAGTGCGGCGAGGGCCTTCGCGCTGCTCGCGACGCTGGCGGTGGGGAACACGGCGGCGGGGTTCGCGGGGAAGGTGCCAGGGCTGCCGGGGTCCGCCGGAGCATCAGTGAAGGCGGCGGGAGAGCTGGGCATCCGGCTGGGCGCGGTGGGGGAGCTTCAGACGGTGACGGTGTCGGGGGCGTCGGTGACGGCGGTGGTGGCTCCTGAGGCCCTGTCGATGCTGGCGCGAGGTCCCGAGGGCGCGGGAGCTGGGCGCGTGGAGGGGCATGACCATCACATCGCGTCGAACAAGTTCTGGAAGGACACGCGCAGTGGAGGCCCGTGGTCTCCCCGGTTCCAGCGACTCTTCGACCGGGCGGGCATGTCGCTGGACGACTCGGAGAACATCGTCCGCGTCCGGGGACACAAGGGACCGCATCCCGAGGCCTATCACCGCATCGTCTTGCGGCGACTGGACGCGGCGCTCGTGGACTGTCGCACGATGCAACAGTGTCGTGAGGTGCTGACAGTGGAGCTTCGGAGACTGGGGCAAGAAGTCGCGACCCCTGGGTCGGACCTCAACAAGCTGGTGACCCGTGAGCCGTGAACACGGGAGAATGCCGCCATGACCAGTCGGTACTTCGACCTCTCAGATGATGTTCGGATACGGGGCCGCTGGGAGCTGGGCGTCCCCACGGACATCTCGGGACGGGAGGTCGATGACCCCTGGATGTTCCGAAAGGGGCAGGCCGTCACCGCGCCAGGACACTTGATGCTCCCCGTGGAGCGCGAGGGCAAGGCGCTCGATTTCTCCCTCATCGGGTTCAGCACGCCCTTGGTCCATTCCCGGGTGGCTGCCGTGTTCGTGGAGTTGGCGGGCTCCGACGTGCAGGTGATTCCCGTCGAGATTCCGGGCCACGCGGATGGCTTTCGCATCCTGGTCGCAGCCCGATTGCTCCCGTGCATCGACGAGGTCGCGAGCGAACGGGTCGAGCGTTGGACCGCCGAGGATGGACGTCCCGAAAAGGTCGGGCAGTATCGGGATGTGCGTGGTCTGCGCATCGACCCTGCCCAAGTCGGTGACGCGAAGGTCTTCCGCCCGTGGGGCTGGTCAATCGCGCTCATTGTCTCGGAGGACATCAAACAGGCCCTGGAGCGCCTCGGCGCCACCGGCACGCACTTCATCGAGGTCTGAAGTCCTGTTCGTAAAGCGCGCCGTGAGGCGCCTCACGAAGCGCTCGCTCCCTCTGTCGCTTCGCTCGAAGTCTCCGAGCCCGAGACAACTCGCGAGTCTCAATCCACCCGGCGCTCCCTGGAATCCAGAGATGCAATCCGGCGCTGAGCCCCATATTGGCCAATGCTCAACACCTCATGGCCACCTGAGCACGGACGTGGGGCGGAGCGGCTGTTTCACGAGCGAGGAATGACGCCCACGTCGGGTGCGCGCGCTAGGCTCCGCTCTTGATATCGCGCGGGAGGTGCACCGCGCGGAGCCAGGGTGTGGCGGGGCCGCGACAAGGAGGCGAGTGAGTGACTGGGCCGTTGCTGGTGGTGGATGACGACGCGGACCTGCGCGAGGCGCTGGAAGAGGTCCTGCGCGACGCGGGCTACGAGGTGATGGGCGCCAGCAACGGCAAGCACGCACTCGATGTGCTCGGAGCCACCCGTGAACTCCCCATCCTGGTGCTGCTCGACATGATGATGCCCGTGCTGGATGGCGCCGGCTTCGCGCGAGCCATGCGACAGGTGCCCGAGTGGCGCGACATTCCCGTGCTCGTCTTCTCCGCGTCCGCCAACGCCCGGCAGGTCGCCGAGGAAATCGGCGCGTGCGGCCACCTGCGCAAACCCGTGGACGTGGACACGCTGCTGGACGCCGTACGCAAGCACCAGGCCGCGTGAGCCGTCCGCGACGTCTGCTCGCTCTCCGACATGCCGCCTCACCCAGGGCAGCCGAGCGCAATGCCCGTTTGACGCTTCGCGAGGGGTGCTGGTAAGTGCCCACTTAACACGCAAGTTTCGACGGAGGTAGGATGCACACCAACGCGCTCACGCTGCTCATGATGCAGCTCATCGTCATCATCGGCGTGTCGAGATTGATAGGGCGTGGAACGCGCTGGTTGGGCCAGCCGCTGGTCATCGCGGAGGTGGTGGCGGGCATCGTCCTGGGCCCCTCGTTGCTCGGGTGGCTGGCGCCGGATTTGATGAACACGCTGTTCCCCACCGACTCGCTGCCCATCCTGAAGATGCTCAGCCAGGTGGGCCTGGTGTTGTTCATGTTCCTGATTGGCCTGGAACTGGACCCCAAGCTGTTGAAGGGACGCGGCCACGCGTCGGTGGCCATCAGCCACACCAGCATCATCGTGCCCTTCGCGCTGGGCGCGGTGGCGGCGGCGCTGTGGCTGTACAAGGACTTTTCGGACCCGAGCGTGCCCTTCTCGTCGTTCGTGCTCTTCATGGGCGTGGCGATGAGCATCACCGCCTTCCCGGTGCTCGCGCGCATCCTCACCGAGCGCGGCCTGTTGCAGTCGCGCATCGGCGCCATCGCGATTGCGTGCGCGGCGGTGGACGACGTCACGGCGTGGTGCCTCCTGGCCTTCGTGGTGTCCATCGTCCGCGCCTCGGACCTGGCGCAGGCGGGGCTCACCACCGTGTTCGCCATGGGCTACATCGCGTTCATGCTGCTGGCGGTCCGGCCCTTCCTCGCGCGGCTGGGCGCCCGGGTGGCCAGCCGCGAGGGCCTGACGCAGAACGTAGTCGCCGGCACGCTGCTCTTGCTCCTGGCGTCCGCGTGGGCCACGGAGCTCATCGGCATCCACGCCCTCTTCGGGGCCTTCCTCTTCGGCGCCGTCATCCCCAAGGAGGGCGGGCTGGCGGAGGCTCTCTCGGAGAAGTTGGAGGACGTGGCGGTGGTGCTGCTGTTGCCCGTCTTCTTCGCCTTCAGCGGCCTGCGCACCCAGATTGGTCTGCTCAACACGCCCGAGGCGTGGCTCACGTGTGGCGCCATCATCCTGCTGGCCTGCGTGGGCAAGTTCGGCGGCAGCGCGGTGGCGGCGCGGCTGACGGGCATGCGGTGGCGCGAGGCGGGGGCCATCGGCATCCTGATGAACACGCGCGGGTTGATGGAGCTCATCGTCCTCAACCTGGGCCTGGACCTGGGCGTCATCTCGCCCACGCTGTTCACGATGATGGTGCTGATGGCGCTGGTGACGACGTTCATGACCACGCCGCTCCTGCAGTTGTTCTACCCGACGGAGGAGCTGGCCCGGGACAGGCTGGAGCTGGCCCCGCCCGCGACTCCCGGTTCGACGCCCTACACGGTGTTGATGTGTGTCTCCCATCAGCAGGCGGGCCCCGGGATGGCCAGTCTGGCCAAGGCCCTGGCGGGTGGAGAGGGCGCGCAGTTGCACGCGCTGCATCTGGTCCATCCAGAGCGCGTGTCGCTGCGTGGCGCGGAGTCCGAGCCCCGCGCCTCGGACCAGGACGTGGAGGGAGATGGCGCGCTCGCTCCGCTGCTGGGCCGGGCGAAGAGCCTGGGGCTGGCGGTGAGGCCGCTGTCCTTCGTGTCGACGGAGCCCGCGCAGGACATCCGCCGCACGGCGGAGGCGAAGCGCGCGGACCTGGTGCTGCTGGGCTGGCACAAGCCGCTGTTCAGCCAGACGGTGCTGGGCGGCACGGTGCACGAGGTGATGCAGGCCGCGTCCGGCACCGTGGCGGTGCTGGTGGACCGCGGCCTGTCGGACGTGAAGCGCGTGCTGGTGCCCTTCATCGGCAGCCGGCATGACCGCGCGGCGCTGAAGCTGGCGCGGCGGTTGATGCGGCAGTCCGGCGCGGAAATCACCGTGCTGCACGTGACGTCGCGCGAGAGCAACGGCGCGCGAGCGCAGGTGGACGAACTGTTCCCGGCGGAGGAGGGCTCGGGCGTGCGGCTGAAGGTGGTCCAGCACGAGTCGCCCGAGGAGGCCGCGCTGGAGGAGGCCCGCCACGGTGGCCATGACCTGGTGGTGGTGGGCGTGGGCGCGCCGTGGGGCCTGGAGGACCGGGTGTTCGGCCTCCAGCGCGAGCGCATCGTCCGTGACGCGCCGGGCTCGCTGCTGGTGGTGCACGAGTCGGAGCCGGTGGTGGAGGCCGTCGCCACGCCCCAGGCCGCCGCCTCCGCGGTGGCCTCGAGGAGCTGAGCGACATGCACCTGGGTGCGACGCTGCGGTTGCTGCGGGTGGACGCGGGCCTGTCCTTGCGGGACATGGCCCGCCGCATCGGCGTGTCGAGCGCGTACCTCAGCCGGGTGGAGCACGGCGTGGACGCGCCGCCCACGGCGGAGCGACTGACGGCGATTGCTCGTGAGCTGGACGTGCCCCCCGCGTTGCTGATGGACGTGGCGAACCGGATGAGCCCCTACGTCTCCGATTACCTGGAGGACGTGCCGGGCGCCGGGACGCTCTTCCTGGAGCTGGCGCGGCGTCGCCTGTCGGGGACGCAGTTGGCCCGGGTGCGCGACTTCCTGGACGTGGAGTTCCCCGTGAGAGGGGGCCACTCGGACGCGCCGGTGCCGGCGCTGGCGCCGCTCCTGGCGCCGGAGCGGGTGGTGCTCCAGCTCTCCTGTGGTGGCTGGGAGGATGTGCTGGACGTGGTGGCGGGGCGACTGGCGGCGACGCTGCCCGGCGTGGACGCGGCGCGACTGGTGGAGGGGCTGCGCCAGCGCGACAGCGAGTCCTCGTGCGCGGTGGGCGGCGAGGTGGCCGTGCCCCACGTCTTCCTGCAGGGCGCCGCGCCCGTGGCCGCGCTGGTGACGCTGGCGAAGGGGTTGAAGGTGGACACCCCGGACGGCCGGCCGCTGCGGCTGGTGGTGGCGGCGGTGGACGGCGAGCGGGGCCGCGTGCGGCTGACGCGCATGGCCCACGTGGCCCGGCTGGCGGCGCGCGGGCTGGCGGAGCGGCTCGACGAGTGCCGGCAGCCCGGACAGGTGCTCGCGGTGCTGGAGGAACTGGAAGCGCTGCGCTGACCCGAGGGCCTCAGTCGGCGCGCCGCGTCCAGTTCACCCAGTCCCCCAGCTCGCGGTAGCCCAGCTTGCGGTACACGCTCCGGCCCTGCTCGGTGGCCTGGAGCACGGAGGCCGAAAGGCCGCGTTCCCGAGCGCCCGTGAGCAGCCCTCGCATCACCTCCGCGGCCAGCCCGCGTCCCCGCGCCTCGGGCAGCGTGACGACCATGTACACCCCGGCGGTGTCCTCCACGTCCAGCGCGAAGCCGCACGCCAGGGCCCGGGCCCCCTCGCGCGCCACCAGCGTGTGTACGGGGAGCCGCGGCGGCTGTCTCCACACCGTGAGGATGTCGTCCCACTTCCCCCAGACGCGGATGTTGAGCTCCACCATCTCGTCCTGCGTCTCGGGCTCCACCAGGGGGAACGAGGGCTTGAGGTCCGGCGTGTCCGCCAGGGCCAGTCCCATGGCCGGGATTCGCGAGTCGGGCTGGTAGCCGGCGGCGCCCAGCACACGGGCGCCCTCGTCGTCCCCGGGCAGCACCGCCACGCGCCAGGCGGGGATGTCCAGGCCCCGGTAGAAGGCCTCCAGGGCGGGGAGTCCCTCGACGAGCGCCTGGGGCGTCCGGAAGTACGCCTGCTGGAAGTGGGCCTCGGCGGGGTACTCGGGCAGGGCGAAGGCGTCCATGCCCGGGGCGCTCCCGTGGCGCAGCAGGCCGCGCTCCCGCTGGAGGTGCTTGAAGGCGATGACGTTGGTGAGAAGTCGGTCGTTCAGTTCGGCATCGGTCATGGCGCGGGTCCATCGTAGGTGGCGCACGCCGGACGGCGAACAACGGCCTGCTCAAAACCGCGCGCGAGCCCTCCAGGACGGCTAGGGTGCGCTGGCACTCATGAGCAGCCCGCGCTTCTACGCCTTCGACCCTCGCGCCACTCGAATCGGCCTCTTCCTGGGCGCCTGTGTCCTGGCGGTGCTGACCGCCTGGGCCCTGGCCAATGCCCGGGACGGAGGGGGCATCCAGGAGATGGCCCGCGCGGGTGTCACGGCGGGCCTGATGTTCGCCTTCCTCGTGGCCATCCACCGTCTGCGACCCCGTGCCGGCTGGGGCATCTCATTGGACACGCGAGGCGTCCGCGTGGCCCGCCCCTTCAGCTCCCGCGAGCTGGAGCTGCACTGGGGGCAGATTGATTCCGTGCGCCGGCTCGGCAGGAGGGGGAACGTGCTCGGTTTGTTCTTGAAGGAGGAGGGAAGGGTGCTCGTCACCCGGCATCTCTTCGCCCGCAAGGCTGTTTTCGAGGAGTTGATCTCGGCGCTGGAGGATCGCCTCCCGCCGTCCCGATTCGACGCCTGACCCCCCGGTTTCCGCAGGCCGCCTCCCCGAGGGGCGGCCAAGCGATTTTCACGAATATTTACGCAGCTTTGCGCGGGCTCGTTACTCTTGTTCAGTGTGCCTCGAGATGGTAGGCACAGCCCTGTTGCAAGGCTCCTTTTTCCAAGGACAGCATCACATGGAAAAGACCCCCGCTACCGGTGCCTCGGTCGCTCCCCTGCCCATGGAGTATGGGACCGATAGCATCACCAAGCTCGAGGGCCTGGAAGCGGTCCGCAAGCGCCCCGGCATGTACATCGGCGACACGATGACCTACGGGCTCCACAAGCTCGTCTACGAGGTCGTCGACAACGCCGTGGACGAGGCGCTCGCGGGCCACTGCACGGACATCGAGGTCATCATCCACGTGGACGGCTCGCTGAGCGTCCAGGACAACGGGCGCGGCATCCCCGTGGGTCCTCACCCGGACCCCAAGTTCAAGGGCAAGGACACGCTGGAAGTGGTCCTCACGGAGCTGCACGCCGGCAGCAAGTTCGGCAACGGGGCCTACAAGGTTTCCGGCGGCTTGCACGGCGTGGGCGTCACCTGCGTGAACTTCCTGTCGGAGTGGTTCAAGGTCCGCGTCCAGCGCGCCGGCAAGGTGTACGAGCAGTCCTACGCCCGAGGCGTTCCCAACTCGCACCCGCAGGAGGTCGGCACCACCGACAAGCGCGGGACGATGGTGGCGTTCAAGCCCGACACCACCGTGATGGAGACGGTGGACTTCAACTTCGAGACGCTCAGCCAGCGCCTGCGCGAGCTGGCGTTCCTCAACGCGGGGCTGCACATCGTCATCCGCGACGAGCGCACGAACAAGGAGCACGACTTCAAGTTCGAAGGCGGCATCTCCTCGTTCGTGGAGTACCTCAACAAGTCGAAGCAGGTGCTCCACGACAAGCCCATCTCCTTCTCGGGAGACAAGGATGGCGTGGCGCTCGAGCTGGCGATGCAGTGGAACGACGGCTACGACGAGCGCGTCTACACCTTCGCCAACAACATCAACACCCAGGATGGTGGCAGCCACCTGTCCGGCTTCAAGGCGGGCCTGACGCGTACGCTCAACAGCTACGCGGAGAAGAGTGGCATCTGGAAGGACCTCAAGGAGACGCCCACGGGCGAGGACGCCCGCGAGGGCCTGTCCGCCGTCATCTCCGTCAAGGTGTCCAACCCCCAGTTCGAGGGCCAGACGAAGACGAAGCTGGGCAACAGCGAGGTGAAGGGCCTGGTCGAGCAGATGGTGAACGAAATGCTCGGCACCTTCCTGGAAGAGACGCCGCTCATCGGCAAGAAGATCGTCGCGAAGATTGGCGATGCGTGTCGGGCGCGCCTCGCGGCTCGCAAGGCGCGCGAGACGGTGCGCCGCAAGGGCGTGCTGGACGGTGGTGGGCTTCCGGGCAAGCTCGCGGACTGCCAGAGCAGGGATCCGCACGAGAGCGAGCTGTACATCGTCGAGGGTGACTCCGCAGGTGGCTCCGCGAAGCAGGGGCGGGACCGGCGCAACCAGGCCATCCTCCCGTTGCGCGGCAAGATTCTGAACGTGGAGAAGGCGCGCTTCGAGAAGATGCTGACGAGCGCCGAAATCGTCACGCTCATCACCGCGCTGGGCACGGGCATTGGTCCGGAGGACTACAACCCGGAGAAGGCGCGCTACCACCGCATCATCCTGATGACGGACGCCGACGTGGACGGCAGCCACATCCGCACGCTGCTGCTGACGTTCTTCTTCCGGCAGATGCCGGAGCTGCTCCAGAAGGGCTTCCTCTACATCGCGCAGCCGCCGCTCTACAAAGTCACGCGCAACAAGAAGGACAAGTACGTCAAGGACCAGCGCGCGCTGGACGAGTACCTGCTGGGCATCGCCACGGAGCACGGGCGGGTGCTGACGCCTTCGGGCGAGGTGGGTGGCGCGGACCTGAAGGCCCTCCTGGAGAAGGTGATTACCTACGAGGAGCGGCTGGAGAAGCAGGCGAAGCGGCGCGACGCGCGGGTGGTGGACGCGGTGGTGCAGGGCGCGCGGCTGACGGCGGAGATGCTGGCGGACGACGAGGCGCTGGCGGTGGCGGTGAAGGGTGCCCACTCGGAGTTCGAGCGGCGCATGCCGGACGTGCTGGGCCGGGTGAAGTACGAGGTGGAGACGGACCCCGAGCACCAGACGAAGCGGCTGGTGTTCCGCACGGACGTGAATGGCGCGATGCGGTCGACGGTGTTCGACCACACCTTCCTGTCGTCTCCGGAGTACCAGGAGCTGGTGTCGCTGCGGGATTCCTTCAAGTCGCTGGGTGACGCGCCCTACCGGGTGAAGGTGGACGCCGGCCACGTGACGGCGTTCTCCGTGCAGGAGGTCCACGCGGCGCTGCGCAAGGACGCGCAGAAGGGCCTGGGGATGCAGCGCTACAAGGGTCTGGGCGAGATGAACCCGGAGCAGCTCTGGGACACGACGATGAATCCGCTCACGCGCACGCTGTTGCAGGTGCGGGTGGAGGACGCGGTGGAGAGCGACGAAATCTTCTCGCTGCTGATGGGCGAGGCGGTGGAGCCGCGCCGCGAGTTCATCGAGCGCAACGCGCTGGATGTGCAGAACCTGGACATCTGAGTCCTTGAGTTCGTCGGGCTCGCGGGCCTGATGGACGACGAAGTGACGGGGCGCGGCGCCGATTCAGGCACCGCGCCCCGTGTCGTTTCAGGGGCTGGGGCAGCGCGCTCGCTAGCGGGCCGAGAACGAGGCCTGGGACTTAGCGCCCGCCACCACCCGGGCCACCGCGCGGCGGCGGGCCACCGGGGCGCTTGCCGCCGAAGGCACCGTCGCCAGGGCCCATGGGCCGCGAGGGCAGGTCGAGGGTCTCGCCGTCGAGCGTGGCCTGTCCACACTCAGGGCCGAAGACCAGCGTGTGCGTGGTCCCATCGGCGAGGGTGCGCTCCTGCGTGCCGGCGATGGGCCACGCGCAGACGGAGGGCGGCACGCGCACGATGCCGGATTGCGTGACGGTGGAAACGCTGCCGTCCGCGAGCGTCGCGGTGAGTGTGCCGTGGCTGGTCCTCGTGGGCGCGGCGGCGTCCGGGTCGAACGTCTCCTCCAGCGTGCCCGAGAGGTGGACGCTGTCCACCACGGTGCCCTGGGCATCCAGGTTCGTGCGAGTCGTGTCGAAGGTGACGGTGCGGCTGAGCGTCTGCGCGCCGGGCACTCGCACGGAGACGGAGGCGATGCTGCCCGTCATCTTCGTGCTCTGGCCGTCCGTCGCCGTATGCGTGATGTCGTGCGTGGACTGTTGCTCGAAGCGCAGCGGCGCGTTCTCCGCACACTCTTCCTCGGAGGTGATGGCCGTCACCACGTCGACCGAGCCGGATGACACGATGCCAGTGCCTTCCCCGCGCGGGCCCTCTCCGGACGGCGGCTGCGATGTCGGAGTTTCACTGTCGGGAGGAGGCTGGGGGCGGTCCCATCCGCAGCCCCCACGGCCCCGGGTCCGAGCCTGGCAGTCCGTCCAGGAGAGGTGCAGCTCCGAGGGGAAGCTCTGGCCGCAGACCTCCACCTTCGCCGTCTCCGGCTCCGAGTCGCACTGATAGCCCTCGTGCTCCCAGCGGCGGACCTCCAGCGGGAGTCCCTCCAGGAAGCGGGACCCGAGGGGGACGTCCGCGGACTGCGCCTCTCCCACGGCCGATGCCACGGCGAGCTGGGATTGCTGCTCGGTGATGCCTGGGTTCTTCTCCGCGCCACAGCCCACGCCAAACAGCGCCGTCGCCAGCAAACCTGCCTTGAGCTTCATGGATGTGTACTCCCCGAGAGACACTTCGGGGCGCGTGGCCGGCCCTGCGCCCAGCCTTCAAGGTAGGGGGCAAACCTTGAGGAGTTCTTAAGCACCCGTTGACGCGCGCCGTCTCCCCGAGGGACGCAGGGGGCATGTACATCCCTCGCCACTTCGAGGAACGGGACGCACAGCGCCTCCTGGAGTTGATGACGCGACACTCCTTCGCCACGTTGGTGACGGTGGGAGAGGACGGAGCGCCTTTCGCCACGCACCTGCCCTTCCTCACGGAACGGGATGAGGCGGGAGCGCTTCGGCTGCTCGCGCACATGGCGTTGCCCAATCCGCAGTGGCGCGCCTTCGCCGCCGAGCGGGACGCGCTCGTCATCTTCCAGGGCCCGCACGCCTACGTGTCGCCCACCTGGTACGCGACGACGCCCCAGGTGCCGACGTGGAACTACGCCACGGTGCATGTGTATGGACGGCCCAAGGTCATCGACGCGGGTGACGAGGTGCTGCGCATCCTCCGCGAGACGGCGGCGCGCTACGAGTCTGGCAACGAGCGGCCATGGACTCTGGAGCAGTCGGAGGAGTACGTGAACCGGCTGGTGGGTGGAATCGTGGCGTTCGAGCTGCGGGTGACGCGACTGGAGGGCAAGTTCAAGCTCAGCCAGAACAAGGGTGAGGCGGACCGCAAGGCGGTCATCGCGGCGCTGGAGCGCAGTCCCTTCGCGGGGGATGCCGAGCTCGCGGTGCTGATGCGTGCGCGTGAGGACGCTGGATAGACTCGTGGGCCCGGTGCCCTCCTCGGCTCCGCGCCCACGTGCCTTTCCCGTCTTGTCGAGCCGGGCCGGCGTACGTCGCGGCCCCCGCTAGCCCTTACGGCGGGAAGCTGTCATCCCGTTGCCCCCTCGTTCGCCGGGCGGCGACTTCCCGCACGGCTCCCTGCTTCTCGGGGCCTGGCTTGTTGGCGACTTGTGCTGACGCCATCGCGAAGCCTCCGATGAAGAGGTCGACACCTCGAAATTAGGCACCCCGAAGCGCGCGAGGTCGTGCCCTCCAGGCATGGCTCCCGCGTAGGCTCGGAGGACGAGCGGACTGCGGAAGGCCTGGTTGTCCGTCTACTCTTAGAGAGCAAAGACGCACAGTGCGCCATGCGAGACACTGGGACTTTCGTCCCGGAGCGGGGCGCCGTGCGTGGCACTGCGAGAGGTGGCCGCGTGCGCACCTGCGCGGGGCGGTGGATGCGCCGCATGCGAATGACTGGCGCTTGCGCACCTGCGTTAGGCAGCGGATGCGCGGCATGTGAGTGACTGGGACTTGCGCACCCGAGCGGAGCGGTCGAGGCGCGGCATGCGGGTGATTGGGGCTCGCGCACCTGTACGGGACAGCCGAGGTGCGGCATGTGAGTGACTGCATCTCGCGTGCACTGGACGGGGCGCGATGTGCTGCAACGCACTCGTGCGCGCCGTAGCAGGCCAACTCTACGTGGCGAAGAGGTTCATGCGCGGGGGGATGAGCGTCGCCCGCGCCGCGCCGTACCGTGCGTCAGCGCTCCGAACGTCGCGAACCGCGAAGCACCGCGGCCCGTTCCTTCCGCGACAGCGTGGTCGCATCGACGATGTCCACTTCGAGCGCGCCCTGGTTGTCGCTCCGCTTCGAGTCAGGAAAGAAGCAGCGCAGGTCCTCGGTGTCGGTGACCTGGTAGCGCTTGCCCGTCTCGAGCATCCGGTGCGAGGTGCGGACGGAGGACGGCGACGTGCCGCGCTCGATGCACAGCACCTGTCGCACACGACCATTGGCGCCCGAGCGCAGCTCCGCGAAGTCGTCCCGCACGGTGAACAGGTAGGTGGAGCGCGGGTTGAGTCCGCGCAGCACGACCTGGTGCTCGGGCTTGAGCTGCACCGCGTGCTCCTTCGCCTCGAAGGCGAGCGAGCGCGGCGGCACGTAGGCGGACTGGCGGATGACGACGCGGATGCTGCCGGTGTTGTCCTCCGGCCCGTTGTCGTCCACCGCGAACACATGCAGCTTCCGAGCGTTCTTGATGGTGCGCGTGGAGGCGCTCAGCAGCCCGAAGCTGCCATCCACGGGACCGTCGCCCTCGGCGAAGTAGACCAGCGTCCCGGAAGCGGTGCCCCGGCCCTCGGCCAATGAAGCGGTGCCCTGCGTCCACACTGAATACGAGGTGCCCGGATTCAGGTCGATGGTGGCCGTCGCGTACTCGGGAATGGGCGCCGCGTTGTACATGGGCCGCAGCACCAGCAGTCGCGTGGGGTAGTCCACCTCATGCAACTCCCGCAGCGCCGCGCTTGGCTCCTTGGGGTCCACCAGCGGCTGTGGATCCTCATCGTCGTCGGTCGTCGTGCCCGTCGCCGTCGCCGCCACCACCGCCGGGTCGACCTTCACCGGAATGCCGCCGTCGTCTGGGCCCGTCGCCACGACGGGCTGGGCCTCGCCCACGGGCTTCGGGTCCACGGGCTTCGGCTCCACGGGCGCGGCCACGACAGGCGGCGCATCCGTGGGCGGAGGCGTGGCGAGGAGCTGAAGCTCCGCGTTCATCGGCTCCATCATCATCGACGTCGGCGTGAAGCGCCGCGTCCAGGCGAGATGTCCCGGCAGCGTGAGCACCAGGGTGTTGGCCTCGCCCACGAGGACACCCTCCACCATGAGAGGTGTCTTGCCGACGACGTCGCGGCCGTTGAGCTTCACCTTGGCGCCCGCGGGCTTGGAGGTGACCCACAGCGTGGCGCTGTTCGACGCCGAGGTGTCGGGCGCGTCCGACTTGATGACGAAATGGTAGAAGAGCGCGATGAACAGCATGACGATGGCCGAGCCGAAGACATAGAGCGTCATCTGCTTCACGGCCTTCTGCTGCTTCGCGACGCGCTCGGCTTCTTCCCGCGCCAGCGCCTCGCGCGCTTCGTCCACCGAGGTGCGGTATCCCGTGCCCGTGTACGTCCGGGCCACGCTGGAGACTCCCGCGGGCTGCGTCGTCATGGACTGGCCGGTGACGGCGGGCGTCTCCACGGGCGTGTCCAGCGGCGCGGCCAACGTGGCCAGCGCGGCGGGCACGACGGTGGGCATCATCGTCTTGATGATGTCACTCGAGTCCGTGTCCGGCTCCTCCGGCAACTCCGGCACGGGAGGTCCGGGGCGCTCGCTCGTCACGGGCCTGCGGCCAGCGCCCGTGCTCTCCACGCGAGGCATTCCGGTGTTCGTCGCGCGGCGGATGCTTCCCGCGCTCGTCACCTTGCGCATCCCCGGACTGCTGCCGGCGGGCCGACGAGCGCCGTCGCTCGGGGGCTTCGCACCGCTGTCACTGCCCGGCTTGGAGCGCAGGCCCGGACTGGAGGCGCGCGGACTGCTGCCGACCTGGCCACTGCCGGAGGACAGCGGCCGGGCGCGGCCCGCGGAGGGCTCCACCGTGCCCAACTGCCACTGCGAAATCTGCTCCTTGAAGGCGGTGGACACCTCCGCCTTGCGGCCCTCCGCGATCAGCTCCTCGGCGAAGAGGTAGGCCATGAGCTGCGACAGCAGCGCGGGCGTAAAGCGCGGGTTGTCGCGGTAGAGCAACTCCACCAGCGCCTCGCTCAGCTCCTTCGCCGTCTGGTAGCGCGACTCGCGCTCCATGGCCATCGCGTGGGAGATGACCGTCTCGAGGTCCGGGCTCACCGACGGGTTGTTCGCCGACGGAGGCAGACAGTCGCCCGTGAGGATGCGCGGCAGGACGGTGACGAACTCGCCCTCATAGGGACGCTTGCCGCACACCATCTCGTAGAGGACCACGCCCGCCGCGTACACGTCCGTGCGGGCGTCCAAATCCTGCCGGCCCTGCGCCTGCTCCGGGGAGAAGTATGGGTACTTGCCCTTGAGCGTGCCCGGCGACGTCTTCGCCTCCACCGCGCTGGTGGCCTTGGCGATGCCGAAGTCGATGACCTTGATTTCACCTTCGTACGAGATGAGGACGTTGTCCGGGGAGACGTCCCGGTGCACCAGCCCCATCTCCACGTTGTCCTCGCCCACGTGCCGGTGCGCGTAGTCCAGGCCATCGCACAGCTTGCTCCCCACGTGCAGCGCCAGGGCCTCGGGGAAGCACGTCATTCCCGCGCGCGCCGCTCGACGCAGGACCTTGGAGAGCGGCTGGCCCTGCACCAGCTCCATGGCGATGAAGTACTGGCCGTCCACCTCGCCGAAGTCGAACACCTGGGCGATGTTGCTGTGGCTCATGCTGGCCACCAGCCGCGCCTCGCCGATGAACATCTCGACGAAGTCCGTATCGTCCACGAAGTGGGGGAGGATCTGCTTGATGACGCAGGGCTTCGTGACGCCCGCCGCTCCGGTCATCCGGGCGCGGTAGGTCACGGCCATGCCTCCCGCGGCAATCTTCGAAAGAAGGACGTATTTGCCGAATTGCTGGGGAGTCGGTTCCGCCACGATTACAAGGCCAGTTCAGGACGTTGTGAGACATCGAGCATACTCTTGTTCTACTGAAAGTCCCGGAACGGGCTCGCGTCGCACGCGAAGTTTTCCGTGGGATGGTTGGATCTGCCGGGTGATCCGCGCCCCAGGGCTCGAATCCCGCCCATTCGAAGCGGCCGCGTCGCTCTCGGACTGAGGGCCATCACTTCTCAGAATGATTCGTCGAGGGGATGGATAATCCGGGGTCCGGGAGAATGTCGTGAAGTCTCCCAGTGATTCCAATGGGTTGTGATTCAACGGAGGCGCCTTCACGCTCCGACTGTCAGCTCGCTTCACATTTCTTCACGCAGGTCCGTGCTGCGGAAGGCCGGGGGGCGGTTATGTAGGCCGGCACGGCCCAGGCCGTTGGATGAGGGCGGTCTGGCTCTCTCCAGAGAAACGAGGCGAAGCCCATGGTGTCCGAGCTGTCCCCCCGCTCGTGGCCCCTTGCCGTGGCGGTGGTGGGTGCGTTCCTCGTCCTTCCCGTCCGAGCCCTGGCCCAGGACGCGGAGGCGGAGCCGCTGACTGCGTTTGATCTGCTTGCCCGGAGCCCCCAACTGGGTGGGACGGACATCCCGAGGGACCTGCCGGGTCGCGCCACGGTGGGCGCGCCGAGGCGACCCCGGATGCCCGACGCCATGGTGCCCATGCCAGACCTGGGGAGGCCGTCACCGCTTCCCGCGCCGGAGCTGCTGCGCGTGGAGTCACCCGTGCCGAGCCCCTCGTCGGAGCTCCTGGCGCCCGCCTCGGCCGAAGCCGCGGCGAGTGTGTCCGAGGTGCCGATGGGACTGCCCGCGCCGCTGACGCCGCAAGGCCGCCCCGACAGCCCGTTGTCCCCGCTGCCCGCGTCGACGACGGCGCTGCTGGATGCGTCCCGCTCGTTCCAGGTGGTGCCCGCGGCGGTGGCGGTGGTGCCGGGGTTGTTGTTCCACGGACTCGCGCCGGCGCTGGCGGGAGACGGGCACACGGCCAAGCGGCTCTTCGCGATGGAGGGCGCGGGGCTGGGGCTCATCGCGCTGGGCGGAGTGCCCATCGCGCTCACGGGGGCGTCGCGGCGCACCATCGCTCCGCTGTACGCGGTGACGCTGGCGGGCTTCAGCGTGTTCGGCATCTCCGCGCTCGCCAATCTCTACTCGGTGGCGTCGCCGGCGTTCGACCCGGGAGTGCCCGCGTCCTCGTTGCCGCCGCTGGAGTTCGAGATGGGCTACCAGTACGTGAGCGACACCTCGTTCGACTACGACCACTTCGTGTCGCTGGGCGCGGTGGCCCGCTTCGAGGAGGTGAAGCTGGAGGCCATCGCTCGACTGGCCCCGGACGAAGGCAACACACAGGTGCGGCTGGGCGGTGCGTATCGACTGCTCGGCGAGCCGGAGCGTCGGCGGGCGGGCTCGGATGGCTCGTCGCTGGACGCGGAGCTGTTCGGCCTGTTCCATCGCTTCCCCACGGAGGGCTTCACCGTCGTCGGTGGCGACATGGGTTTCCGAGGCCGCTACGCCATGTCGCGGGTGAGTCCGTCCCTGGCCGGCTCCTTCGCGGAGGCGAGCATCGGCATGGCGCTCCAGGGCTACAGCTATCCGGGCCCGGTGAGTGACGGGAACCTGCACTCGCAGCTGCTCTTCAGCTTCGGCTACGGCGTGTGGCTGGGGCGCGGCGGTGGGCCGTTCAAGGGCGAGGCGATGCTCTTCTATGACCACCGCAAGGACGGCTTCGCGGGCGGGCTGCGCACGCTGGGCGGAGGCGTGGTGGGCAACTTCGGGCTCCGGGGGCGCGCGCTCCTGACCGAGACGTGGGGTGTCGCCGCGGAGTTTCAAGCGGGTGGCGCGCTCGTGGGGCGGCTGTCCCTCATCTATGCGCTGGGAGGTGAGTCATGAGTCGCATCGGTGCCATGGGCGTGCTGTCGGCGCTGCTGATGACGGGGTGCCTGCGGCCCGCGGAGAACCGCGCGGTGCGTGACTCCAAGGTGGGCCGCGCCGAGGGTGGCGGACTGTCGCTGGAGGTGGCGGACGGGCTCGCGGCGGTGCGGAGTGTCGGCTCGGGCGAGGTGACGCTGTGGGGCAATGCCCCGGTCTTCACGGCGCGGGCGACGCTGGACGCGGAGTCGACGTCGGACTGGGTCCTCACGGTGCGCAACGCGATGCCGGACGCGGAGCTGCTCGCGGAATTGGAGGACGGCGAGGTGCTGGCGGTGGAGCCGGTGCCGCAGGCGCTTCCCACGGTGAAGGCGTGGCGCGTGGGACTGCGTCCGGGCGCGGTGGCCAGGCTTCGAGTCGCGCCTCCGGGTTGGGACTCCACGGCGCCCTTCCGCTTCGCGGCGCTGGCGGACGTGCAGGAGGCATTGCCTCGCGTGGGAGATGTCTACGCGCGGCTGGTGAAGGATGACTCGCTGCGCTTCATCCTGTTCGCGGGAGACCTGACGGAGAACGGCACGCGCGAGCAACTGCTGGAGTTCCAGGAGCGCCTGGAGGCGGGCTCGCGCATTCCGCTGTACGCGACGCTGGGCAACCACGAGACCTTCTCGAAGGACGCGGAGGAGTACACGACGCTCGTGGGGCGCGGCAGCCAGAGCTTCGTGTTCCAGGGCGTGCGCTTCACCGTGGTGGACTCGAGCAACGGCACGTTGGACCCCATCGTGGAGGAGCAGCTCGACGGGTGGCTCGCGTCGTCACGACAGGGCACGCACGTGGTGGCGATGCACGTGCCGCCGCAGGACCCGGTGGGCCTGCGGGGCGGCGGCTTCGCGAACCGGGGCGAGTCGGCGGGGTTGGTGGGCAAGCTCGCGCGCGAGGGCGTGGACCTCACGCTCTACGGACACATCCACTCGTATTACTCCTTCACCAACGCGGGCATCCCCGCGTTCATCTCCGGGGGCGGCGGCGCGATTCCGGAGACGTTCGACGGAGTGGGGCGGCACTATCTCGCGGTGGACATCGGCGCGAACGAAGGGCTGCGCGAGGCATCCCTGGTCCGCGTGGACTGAGGCCCGAAGCGCTGGCACTGAACGAAGCGTCAGCCGGCGGTGTGTGGGAGAAAACGCGGACGGGGCCGACTTTCCGGCCCGGCAGCGTACCCTCTTGATCTGACACTGAACACGTGAGCAGATGTCTCCCCCATCGCGAGGAGCCAGGAGGCCCGCCATGTTCGATTCGAACGACAACGACCCTATTTCCCCGGCGCTGCGTGCGCTGCTGGAGCTGTTCACCACGGAGCTGGCGGAGGTGCGCTTCCCGGACATGAGCGGGGAGGTGCTGGAGGACGCGGCGGCGCAGGTGAGGGTGAAGGCGGAGGCGGTGGCGAAGGCGCAGGCGGCGCTGGAGGCCGCGCGGCAGTCGCTGCACGAGAGCCAGGACGCGTTGCTCCAGAAGGGCCAGCGCGCGCTGGCATACGCGCGGGTGTTCTCCGAGGAGAACCCGGAGCTGAACACGAAGCTGGACTCCATCCACCTGCCGCGTCCGGTGCGCAAGGGCGCGAAGGTGGAGGGTGTCGCGGTGGAGCCGGTGGCCGCGCAGCACGGCAACGAGGAGAACGCGCCGAAGCGCCGGGGTCGTCCGCCCAAGGTGCGTCCGTCCGCGGGTGCGTCCCTGTTCGCGGAAGGCGCCACGGCGGAAGCGCTGGCCGTCGCGCACGAAGGCAACGGCGTGCTGCCCACGGCGTGATGCGCTTGCCTTTAGGGGCCTCCTGAAAAAGCCGAGGCCCGGACGCGAAGCCTCCCCGGAGCCCCCCTCCGGTAGAGACCCGCGGCCGGGCCACGGTGCCGGTCCGCTCCGAGGGCAGCCACGGAGCGGACCGGTTTCAAGCGAGGTGACTCAGTTCTCCGGGAACGCCGTCCAGCCCGCCAGCCAGTTGGTGGTGCCCACCGCGCCGACGAAGCGCGCGCTGGTGTCGAAGCCCGCGCCCGGCGCGGCCGCGTTGTCCGGGTTCAGCAGGGGCGAGCCCGTGCGCGGCGCGAAGTTGGGCGCCGTCAGGTTCGTCGCGTCGGTGAGCTGCGGGTCCTGCGTCTTCACGCCGTTGGCCGCGACCAGGATTCGCTCCGCCTCGTTGAAGCGGCTGACGTCCGCGTCCACCGTCACGCCACCCTCCACCTTCGGGTTCGGCGCGAAGGGGATGGTGTCGTTCAGGTTGGCGTTGTCGAAGAAGAAGGTGTTGCGGATGGACAGCCGAGGGTCGGCCGACTCCTCGGTGAAGAGCGCCGCGGAGGCGGTGCCGTCCACGTCCACGGCCTGGTCCTTGAAGTAGGCGACGACGGCGTTGCGCAGCTTGATGCCCGCGCCGGTGTTGAACACCAGGCCCTCCTGCGAGGGGTTGCCACCCGGGTCCGCGTTGGAGCCGATGAAGCTGGCGTTCCAGATTTCGGGGATGGAAATGGGCTCCTGCGTGGCCGTCGTCTTGTGGCTGGAGGCCTCGATGGCGCGGTCGCCCACGCGGGGGCTCTGCTGCACGACGAGGAACTGGACCTTGCCGGTGTAGCCCAGGTCGTAGTCCAGCGCGTCATCATCCGCCTGGGTGATGACGATGTGCTTGAGCGGCGCGGTGCCGCCGAACATCTCGATGCCGTCGTCCAGGCCCTTGTGGACCTGCACGTAGTCGATGTCCGTCCCCGTGCCGCAGCCGCCCACGGTGAGGCCGTTGAGCTCGTTGTTGGGCGCCAGCTCGAAGCCGGCGAACTCGATGCGCGCGTACTTCAGCGTGCCGCAGCTGTGCGCGTCGTCCGTGCCGCCGTACTTCGTCTGGTCATTGCCGCTGGTGGAGAAGAACCCCTCGATGGTCGTCTCGCCGCCGGACACGTTCAGCTTCGCGCGACCGAGCAGCACCACGCCGCCCCAGTTGCCCGGCTCGCGCTGACCGGCCGCCTTGGAGGACGTGAAGACGATGGGCTTCTCCGCGGTGCCCACCGCGTTGATGCGCGCGTTACGGGTGATGATGAGCGCGCTGCCCTGCTCACCCTTGACGATGGCGCCCGCCTCGATGTTCAGCGTGCCGCTGTTGACGAAGACGTACTTCTTGAGGACGTAGGTGTTGCCCGTCTTCCAGGTCGTGTCCGCGGTGATGTCCTGCGCCACTTCCACCGTCTCGGCATCGGGCGGCGGGGGGGGCTGGTCAATCGGGTCCTTCTTGTCGTCGTCGCCGCAGCCAGTGCCAATGACAAGGCTGGACAGGATGAAGAGGGAGGCAAACAAGCGCTTCATGGCGAGACTTCCTTTCGGGAGGGAAACTACAGGGAGAGGCCGAGCGACGCGGAGAACGCGAGGCCCGGGCGGTACTGGACCAGGGCGATGTCGCCCTGCTGGAAGGTGATGCGGGAGTTGAGGAGGTTGGACGCGGTCAGCTTGAGCTGCATGGCCTCGGTGAGCTTCTGGGTGACGGCCAGGTCCATGCGGTGGAACGGCTGCTCGTAGACGTCGGGCAGGTTGTCGGTGCCCACTTCGTTGATGCGGCGGCCGTAGACGTTGTAGAGCAGCGCCACTTCCGTGCCGCTCTGGGGCCGCTCGTAGCCGAGGTTGACGTTGACGACGTAGGGCGACTGGCCCTGCATCGGACGCTCTGCGTTGGTCTGCAGGCCCTGCAGCGAGCCCAGGTCGATGTTCGACTGGATGAGCGTGAGGTTGACGCCCACCTTGAACGGTTGGAGCGCCGGGGTGACGCGGCCCAGCGAGGTGCGCGCCTCCAGCTCCAGGCCGTAGGTGTTCGCCGCCGGCGTGTTCTCGAAGTTCATGTCGCCGGCGCCCGCGGAGTTGACGACGCGCTCGATGGGATTCAGGAAGCGCTTGTAGAAGACGCTCGCGGCGAGCACCTCGTTGTCCCCGGTGAACCACTCGACGCGGGCGTCCGCGTTGTGGATGCGCGTCTGCACCAGGGCCGGGTTGCCGGAGACGTTCCGGCGGCGCACGAAGTCGTAGAAGGTGAAGGGCGCCAGCTCGCGGAAGGTGGGCCGCGCCAGCGTGTAGCTGTAGCCCGCGCGCAGGTTCACCGTGGGGGTGAGCGCGTAGATGGTGTTGAGCGTGGGCAGCCAGTCCAGGTAGTCGGCGTCGTTCCGGGAGGCCTCCGCGCCGGTGAATTGATTGAGCGCCGTCAGCTTCTGCTGGGTGCTCTCCAGGCGCAGGCCACCGACGAGGCGCAGCGCCTCCGTGGCCTTGACGTCGGCGGTGACGTAGCCGGAGAAGACGCCGAGCGACGCGTCATACGCGTCCGAGTCCGGACGGGTGCTCTCCTGGATGCGCATGCCGTTGCCCAGGTACTCCGCGCCGAAGAGCGTCTCGGGAGGCAGGAAGCGGTCCACGTCCGAGCTGGGGGAGATGCCGTAGCGGAAGCGGCGGGCGCGGAAGTCGCGGAAGGACAACTGCGTCAGGCCGCCCACCTTCAGGCGCACGTCCGCGAGGGGCACGGTGATGTTGACGCTGCCACCGAAGGACGTCTCGCCCAGGTCGGCGAAGAAGCGCTCGCCGCTGTTGGCCTGGTTGGGGAAAGACATGCCGCCGGACGGGTTGCCCAGGTTGTCGCTGTAGAGCGAGTCGCGCGTGTCCGGCTCGTCGCGGTCCACGCGGGACAGGTTGGCCTGCCAGTCCACCTCCGAGTCGCCGAAGAGGCCGATGCGGTGGAAGCCACGGAGCTGGTTGAAGGAGAGCTGCCGGACGACGAACTGGAGGCGGCTGCCCTCGTACCGGTCACCCTTGAGCGAATCCACGCCGACGCTGGTGGTGGTGCGCGTCTCGGTGCCTCGGGTGAAGAGGCTGAAGAGGGTCAGCTCGTTGTCGCGGTCCAACTGGTAGCCGACGCTGGCGAGGCCGCTCAGGTTGGCGACTTCGGTGCCCAGTTGCGTCTGGGCGTCGTCGTAGCTGACGAAGTTGCCCTCCAGGTCGTAGGAGGCCTTGCTGTACTGCGTGAACTGGGTGTTCTCGCGGTGGCCGTAGTTGACGGTGGCCAGGTAGCCCAGGCGCTGGTTGTCGAAGCGCAGTGTGTCGCCGAGCGACGCGCTCAGGCCGATGTTGGGCAGCGCCGTCTTGCTGCGCGCGTTCCACACGTTGTTGAAGCTCTCCCACTGGCGCTCCTGCTCGGCGAGCGACTCGTTGCCGTTGCCGAGCGCGTGGTCCGTGGGGATGGCGGAAGGCAGCCGGCGGCTGCCGCCGGGGAAGCCGAGGAACTCCATGCCGCCACCGCCGGTCTGGGTGTTGCGTGCCTGGCCCGTGGTTTCGGTGTCGCCGCCGAAGGTGAGGCGCGGCTTGAATTCGAACTGGCTGGGATAGGTGTTGGTCTCGATGAGGAGCGCGCCGCCGCCGAAGGAGCCGGGCAGGTCGGCGGTGTAGCTCTTCACCACGTTGAGGTTGGCGAGCAGCGAGGTGGGGAAGAGGTCCAGCGGGACGCTGGGCTCATCGGGTTCGGGGCTGGGCAGCAGCGCGCCATTGAGCAGGGTGGTGATGTAGCGACCGCCCAGGCCGCGCAGGTAGACGTAGCGGCCGTCGACGACGGTGGCGCTGACGACGCGCTTGACGGCATCGGAGGCGCTGGAGTCGGGCGTGCGGGCGATTTCCTGGGCGCTGATGGCGTCGGAGACGGCGGCGGCCTTCTTGCGTTCCTGGAGGAGGGCGCCTTCCGCGCGACGGTCGGCGCGGGCCTCGACAACGACCTCCTGCACGGCGCCCACGTCCGCGCCGAGCGCGACGTCGAGCTTGGTGGCCTTGCCCTCCGTGACGATGACGCCGGTGATGCGGCGGCCCTGATACACGTCGTAGAAGACGCGCAGGTCGTACTTGCCGGGCGGCAGCGCGAGTCGGTAGTTGCCGTCCAGGTCGGTGAGCGTCTGCTTCTGCGCGCCCGTGACGACCTTCACGGTGGCCTCGATGAGGCCCTCCTGGTTGGCCTCGTCGACGACCTTGCCGTGGATGCCCGTGAAGCCCGGGGGCGGCGCGGAGGACTCGGCCAGCATGGCCTCGTCATCGGTGGCCGAGGCGTCGGCGGGCTGCGCGGTGGCGGGATCACCTTCGACAGGCTGCGCGTCCGGCGACTGCACCGTCGCGGGAGCCCCGTCGACAGGCTGCGCGTCCGGCGACTGCACCGTCGCGGGAGCCCCGTCGACAGGCTGCGCGTCCGGCGACTGCACCGTCGCGGGAGCCTGCTCGGCGCCCGGCGTCTGCGAGCCGTTCGACTGCGTGGTGGCGGGAGCCTGCGTGGCGCCCGGCGTCTGCACCGTCGCGGGAGCCTGCACGGCGCCCGGCGTCTGCGTGCCGTTCGGCTGCGCGGTGGTGGGAGCCTGCACGGCGCCCGGCGTCTGCGAGCCATTCGGCTGCGTGACGCCCGATTGCCGTGGAGAGGTCGGTGTGGGGGAAGGAGGAGGTGGCTGTGATTGCTTCGTTCCGTCGGCGGCCGGGGCCATGCCGGGAGCGGCGGGGCGCAGTTCCTCGGACGGCGGCGCCTGGTTGTCCGTCACGGGCGGGACGACCTGCGTCTCCGTGCCCGACGGAGTGCTCTCCGAGCCAGGAAGGGAAGGGGTTTGACCGAGGGCGAGCCCGGGCGAGGTGATGAGTATGAGCGCTGCCACGAGGGCGCGCTGAAGGCTTGCGCGAGACAACACGGCTCTCCTTGCCAACGGTCGCGCTGTAAACAACGCGAGTCGCATGGCATTGGAATGGATGGCTTGTGACGATTCAGGCGGCGGATCGAAAACTCGAGGTCACGACCCGCCGCCAGGCGGACACTTCAGTCCGCGAGCTTGTCCGGCAGCACGCCCACGGTGAGATTTCCTCCCCGGGCGAGGTCCAGCACTTCCATGGCGGCGCCGTAAGGCACGTCGTCGCCCGCGTCGAAGAACACGATCTTGTCCGGGCGCGCGTTGAGCATGCGCTGCAGTCGCGCGACGACCTGCTCGCGCGGGACTTCTTCCCGGTTGATGCGCAGCACGCCTGAGCGGTCCACCGTGAGCACCACCGGTGGCAATGCGTCGGGCGGAGGGGGAGGTGGCTCGTCCTGCTTGTCGCTCTTCGCGGGCACCGTCATCCACATCTGCTTGGTCAGCAGCGGGGTGACGACCATGAAGATGATGAGCAGCACGAGCACCACGTCCACCAGTGGCGTCACGTTCATCGTCGGGCGCAGGCCGCCCGCTTTGCCGCCTCCGAGGTCGAATGCCATGGCGCGCTCCTACTTCTTCCTGTCGATGACCTGCAGGTTGATGCCCGGGAAGCCCAGGTCCTGCATGCTCTTGAAGACGCCACGCACCTCGGAGTAGCGCACGCCCCGGTCCGCCTTCAGCACCACCGGCGAGTCCGGCTTCTTCTCGCGCAGGGCCTTCAGCTCCACGAGCAGCGCGTCCTTCTTGAGCTCCTTGCGGTCCATGAAGATGGCGCCGTTGGCGGCCAGGCTCACCGTGGTCGGCTCCAGCTCCTTGTTCTCCTTGTCCGGGTTCGTCGCGGCGGGCAGCTCCACGGACGCGCCCGACTCGATTTGGGGCGTGACGACCATGAAGATGATGAGGAGGACGAGCACCACGTCGACCAGCGGCGTGACGTTCATCTCCGGGGTGATGCTGCTACGCCGGGCGGACATCGAGCCCCTCCCGGCGCGCCACGGTCTCCGGACCGGTGGCCACCGCGCCGTTGTTCACGCCGCCGCGCTTGTCGGCCGGCATGTCCTCCAGGTGGTCCATCAGCTCGCTGCGCGCGGCATCCAGCGAGAGCTGGAGCGCGTCCGCGCGAGTGGAGAGGAAGTTGAACATCAGCACCGCGGGGATGGCGACGAGCAGGCCCAGCGCGGTGACGACGAGCGCCTCGGCGATGCCGGCGGACACCGCGCCCAGGCCGCCGGAGCCCTCCTTGGCGATGCCGGCGAAGGCCTCGATGATGCCGACCACGGTGCCGAGCAGTCCGACGAACGGCGCCACCGAGCCCACCGTGGCGAGCAGCGACATGCCGCGCCGCACGTCCGCGCTGACGCGGTCATTGATGCGCACCAGCTCGCGGCGGGTGAGCTCCACCGGGCCCAGCTTGCCCGCGGGCTGCTTCGACTTCGCGAGGAACGCCTTCATGCCGCCGCCGAGCAGCACGGCCAGGTGGCTGCCCTTGGTGCCCTCGGCCTCCTTCACCAGCGCCTCGTGCTGGTGCTGCATGAGGAGCTGACCGGCGCGAGCGGCGAAGGCGCGCGAGGTGGCGCGGGAGCGGAAGAAGACGAACAGCCGCTCGAAGAAGACAGCGAGGGACGCGACGGCGAAGAGCATCAGCGTCCAGGCGATGCCCAGGGCGAACACGCCCATGTGGTTGTAGATGTCGCGAAGATTGAAGTTCATGGCGATGTGCTCCTGGGGGGCAGGTGCGGGTGAGTCAGACGGCCTACGACTTGAGACGGAACGGAACCTTGAAGATGCGGAAGACGGCGGCGGGGCGGCCGTCGACGATGGCGGGCTTGAAGCGCCACGTGCGCACGGCGGAGAGCGCCGCGCTGGCGAAGGGCTCATCACCGCGCATGACCTTGAGCTGGGTGACGCGGCCATCCACCTCGACGACGCCCTTGAGGATGACCATGCCCTCCTGACCCTTGGAGCGGGCCTCGGAGGGGTATTCAGGAATGAGGTTGGACTCGAGCGGCTCCGGCGCGGTGGCCGACTCCGGCAGGTTGATGGGCGCCGCGCGACCACCTCCGGCGGAAAGGCCCTCGCCGCTACCGGTGCCACCCACCCGGCCGCCCGGCACGAGCGCGCCAGTGCCGCCCACGGCGATGGGCGCTGCTGCCACCGTCTCCGTGGCGGCCTCGGGAGGCTTGTCGAGCGGCACCACCGTCGGCGCGACGATGGGCGCGGGCGCGACGAGGGGGGCCGCGGGAGGCGGCGCCTTGGCGAGCGCGGGAGGCGCGGCCTTGGGAGGCAGCTTGGGTTTGGGCGGCGCGGGCGGCGGCGGAGGCGGGGGCTTCACCTCGACGACGGGAGGCGGGGGCGGACGGAAGACGACGTCCGTGCCCTTCTTCTCCTGGATGACCTCGCGCACCTTGCCGGCGAAGGAGACGACGGCGACTCCGATGAGCACGAAGACCGCGACGGACGCCGTGGTGGAGAGCGCGAACCTTCGCGCCGAGGCAACATCGGAGGCGCTGTCGAACGTTTCGAACATGGCTGACGCGCATATAGCGACGCCATGTTTCAGGGGTGTCCGGACCCCGTGACACTTTCAGGCCAGGAAGATGACGGATGCGTCACGGCGCCCGCATGCCACGCAGGGTGCGAGGCAAACGGGCGAGAGTGTCACCGAGCGTCATCGCGCGAGGCGCACCTTGTTGGCGGATCTGCCACAACATGGCGATCAGCAACGCGGAGTACACGAGCGCGAAAGGGCGCATCAGCAGCACGTCGCGAGACCAGTCGAACCCCAATCCCTTGTCGGAGAACATGGTGCCGATGACGGCAATGACTCCGACGAGGGTGAGGTTGGAGCGGAAGCGGCCCTCGGTGGCGGCGCGCACCAGCGGCCAGGCGAGCACGTAGTTGGCGCGCCAGCCCAACGGTGACAGGAGCGTCACGCCCAGGCAGCACAGGGCCAGCAGGTCCGCGGGGCCCGGCCGCGCCCACAGCACGCCCGCGAGGAACAGGGCGATGGCGACGAACTGGGCCAGGGTGATGGCGAACGAGGGCGGCGTGGCGACGGAGCCCGGGTGGAACAGGGTGATGAGCAGCGTGGGCAGGCCCTGCGCATTGGTGCTGAGCACCCAGGGGGGCGTGGTGCGGGCGAGCGTCTCGCTCCACATCTGGAACTGGGTGAGGGTGCCGTCCCAGCCATAGCGCGCCAGGGTGGGCAGCGAGAGCACGACGCCGAAAACAGCGGTGGCGCCGATGACGCGCCAGTGGCGGCGCCAGAGAAAGAACAGACCGATGAGCGCGGCGGGGGGCTTGAGGAGGAAGGCCACCGCGAAGGCCGCGCCCGGACGCCACACCTGGCCGCGCTCGGCGCCGAGCGCGGAGACGACGACGAGCAGCAGCATGACGACGTCGACCTGGCCGTAGAACAGCTCGAAGGTGAAGGCGGGCAGCAGGGCAATGGTGGTGAGCGCGGGGGCCCAGGACCACGGCGCGGCCTCACCAGGGCCGTGCGGCGAGCGGCGGGTGAGGCGGGCCACGGCCACGAGCGCGAGGATGGAGCCGACGTTCCACAGCGCGACGGCCATGCGCGGGGGAAGGAAGCTGAAGGGGATGAAGAGGGGCGTGGTGACGGGCGCGTACTTGAACGGCATGGTGCCGTCGGAGACGCGGTAGAGGTCCGTGCCCTCGATGAAGCGCTCGGCGGCGGTGAGATACACGCGGAAGTCCACGCCACGGCGAGGGTGCTGACCGACGGCGACGGCGGCGACGAGCAGCACCGCGAGCACCAACCACCAGAGCCAGCGGGCCCACTTCGTGGAGGTGTACTTCGCGGGGCTGGAAGCGTCGCTCAGCGCGCTCGCGGATTGGGACGAGGTCGTCACGGGGCCAGGCTCCCGGGTTCGAGGACAGGGGAGTGGACGGGCCCATTCACGCGGGGTGTGGGCGAAGGGCGGGGAAGGCCGTGGTGTCGGCACGGCCCCGGGGCGTCGACGGGCATCGAGGAGGCGGGGAGGGCGGGGGAGGTGTTCACCATTTCACGCCGGGGCCCTGCCCGGCAACGGCCTCCGTGTGGAGGTGGCGAGGTGGATCTCCCCCCTCGGGTTACCTGCCTGCCCGGACATGGCGCGGAGGTCGTCACCTGGAGTGTGCCTGGATGTGTGGTGCCGTCGCGGAGGAAGGTGTTTCACTGACCTGGCGGCACATACGGGTGTGGCCCTGTCACGCCGACGCGGAGACGTCGTGAGGGGGACGCCCTGGCTCCCGGGTGGGTGCGTGTCCCGGGGCCTGTATGGGATTGGGCAATCCCATACAAGGGCTGCCATGCGCGCCGGGGCTGGCGAGCCGCACACTCGCCAGCGACCCACGTGCTCGCGCTACAGGCCGTACGTCTCCAGCAAGCGCAGCCACACCTCACTCATCGTGGGGAACGACGGCACGGCATGCCAGAGCGTGTCGAGCGACACCTCACCCGCGACGGCGATGGTGGCAGCGTGAAGCATCTCGCCCACCTCGGGTCCGGTGAAGGTGGCGCCCAGGATGACCCGGCGCTTCTCGTCCACCACCAGCTTCGCCGTGCCACCGAGCTTCTCGCCGAACAGTGACGTACCCGACACCTTGCCCAGGTCGTACTGCACCGTGCGCACGGGCAGCCCCGCTTCACGGGCCTTCGCCTCCGTGAGGCCCACGCTCGCCACCTGTGGGTGCGTGAAGATGACCTGCGGCGTCGCCTTCGTGTCCGCCCACGCGCTCGCCTTCTTGCCCGCGATGACGTCACCCACCAGTCGCGCCTGGTATTTGCCCATGTGCGTCAGCAGGTTGCGGCCATTCACATCGCCGCATGCGTAGAGCCAGCCACCCTCCACGCCCTTCGCGCGGAGCTGGTCATCCACCTGCACCGTCTCGCCGGCCTTCAGCCCCACCGTCTCCAGGCCCAGGGAGTCCGTGCGCGGCACGCGGCCCATGCCCACCAACACCGCATCGCCCTTCAGCTCCTCGCCCGTCGAGAGCTTCACCGTCACCTCGCCCTGGCCTCCCGGGCGACTCACGCCGGTGATGGATGTGCTCAGCATCACCTTCACGCCTTCGTCGCGCAGGGCCTGGGCCACCTGCTCACCCACGAAGGGCTCGAAGCGGGACAGCAGCGCCTTGCCGCGCTCCACCAGCGTCACCTCCGAGCCCAGCGAGCGCCACGCCTGCGCCAGCTCCACCGCCACCACGCCGCCGCCCAGCACCAGCAGCCGCTTGGGCACCTGCTTCGCGCCCGTGCCCTCGCGGTTGTCCCACGGTCTGGCTTCCTTCAGCCCCGGGATCTCCGGGATGCGCGGCCGGCTGCCCGTCGCGAGCACCACCGCGCGTTTCGCCTCCAGCTCGCGCACGGTGCCGTCCTTGGCCTCGACACGCACCTTGCGCGGGCCGGTGAGCTTGCCGTGGCCGCGCACCACCGTCAGCTTCGCGCCCTCGGCCCACTTCACCTGGGAGTCGTCGTTGTAGTAGCCGACCATGGCATCGCGGTGCTCCAACACCGCGCTGGCGACCAGCGGCCCCTTGATGGTCTCTCGCACACCCGGCGAGTGCTTCGCCAACCAGAGCGCCTCCGCTGGACGCAACAGCGCCTTGCTCGGAACGCAGGCCCAGTAGGAGCACTCGCCGCCGAGCAGCTCGTGTTCGACCAGCGCCACGGAAAGCCCGGCCGCGGCGGCTCGCGCTCCCGCATTCTCTCCCGTGGGCCCACCACCAATCACCACCACATCGAAGACATCCGCCATGTGTTCGCCCTCGCGCCCTGCTGCGTAGGCAGGGAGGTGCGAAGGGGCCAATCCCACGCGAGGCTTCTCGTCGGATGGTGGAAAGAAGGGGTGGCGACCACCGGACATCCGCCCCCTCTCCAGGAGGCTCGACGGTGCGCGCTGTCCTCCAGGTGACGCCTGCCTTGTCCCGAGAGGAGGGCCCCCCGTCCCCGCGTGTCAGGAGTCCCCAGGCATTTTCGTCAGCGTCCGCCGGTGTGCGCGGACAGGCGGTGAGCGCCGTCCGTTCTCCCCGTCGGAAACCCACGAGTGCCCGTGCCGGAGACTCCGAGCGCGGCGGGAGGTGTGCCATGGGGACTGTATTGAACGGTGTCTCGGGTCGCTTCGCGTCGTGCTCGTCTTACGAGCGCTGAGTTCCTCCCTCACCCGCCTTCGAGGATGAGTGGGTCGGAGAGGGTTGTGTCCTCGTCGAGCCAGCACCGCGCGCAAGCCTTTGTCACCGTGCACTCCGGCCGTCGTGCCGCACGCGTCCTCGTGAGCTGAGTCACGAGGTGTGCGCCGCACGCGCGGCCTGCTGGGAACTCTTCGTCCACTCATGGCTTCTTCCAGGAATCGTCGTCCCCGCGCGTCCCGTCGGCGCGAGGGTGCTGCTGCATCGTCGTTCTCGTTGTCGTCGTCCGAACCTCCCTCCGCGCGTCATCTGCGCGTTCAGTCCACCCTGTTCCAGGAGGTCTCCCTCCTCTTCCGGAGCGAGCTGTCCGACCCTCGACTCGAAGGTGTCTCACCGGCGTCCTTCGAACTCACACCGGATGGTCGGCTCATCCGCATTGGCTACACCCTCACCCCGGCGGCGGTGTCGGGCGCGCGTGAAGTCCAGGAGGCACTGGCCCGAGCCAGTGGCTACCTGCGCTCGCAGCTCGCACAGCACCTGGACCTCAAGCGGGTGCCTCAGCTGCGCTTCATCTACATCGGCGTGGCCGAGCACCCGACGGAGGCGTTGTCCGCCGAGCCCCCAGACACCGCCATTCCCGAAGACGAGGACGAAGTACCCGGGTTCTTCGACGAGGACGGCGATGACGAAGGAGGTGCGCGATGAATCCACGCATCCTCCCGGCCGAGCCCGGCGCAGTGTCCATCCTCGTCTGGGCACGCGCCCTTCCACCCGGCGCGGAGAAACAACTCCGGCACCTCGCCGCCCAGCCCTACGTCGTCGAGCACGTGGCCGCGATGCCGGACGTCCACGTCGCGCACGGCGTCGCGGTGGGCTCCGTCTTCGCCACCGAGCACCACGTCGTCCCCGGTGCCCTCGGTGGAGACCTGGGCTGTGGCGTGAGTGCCTACCGCTTCGCGTATCCCGCCGCGGCCTTGGGGCGTGACACGCTGGAGCTGCTGCTCACCCGCTTGTCCCAGGTCATCCCGGTGGGAGACGCGACGCATCGAGGTCGCGGCCTTCCTCTTCCGTCCGAGATGGAGGCGCCGCCGCTGTCCACCCAGAAGCTGCGCCATGCCTGGGAGCGGCTGGCGCCGCGACACCTGGGCACGCTCGGCGGTGGCAACCACTTCCTCGAACTGGACCGGGACGCGGGAGGGGACCTCTGGCTGCTCCTGCACTCCGGCTCTCGCGGCGTGGGCGCGGCCATCGGCGAGCATCACCAGCGTGTCGCGAAGACGCTCGGGGAAGGCAGCCTGCCTGGCCTGAGCCTGCACACGCCCGAGGGAGTCGCCTGCCTCGCGGACCTGGACCTCGCCTGTCGCTTCGCCCGAGCGAACCGCGACGCGCTGGCCGCGAGGGCCCTGGACGTGTTGTCCCGGACACTGGGCATCTCACCGGAGCCGGAATCCACGGTGGATCTCCACCACAACCACGTCGCCAGGGAGACGCACTTCGGCCGCGCGCTGTGGGTCCACCGCAAGGGCGCGGTGGGCCTGGAGGCGGGGCGGCAAGGGCTCATCCCCGGTTCGATGGGCACCGCCTCCTATGTGGTGGAAGGCCGGGCCGAGCCCCGCGCGTTCCGCTCCTGCTCCCACGGCGCCGGCCGGGTCCTCACCCGGACCGAGGCCCGCGCCCGCATCCGTCCCTCGGCCCTGGAGCACGCCCTGCGCAGGGTGGTGCATGACTCCCGCCGGGCCGCGGCGCTCGTGGAGGAGGCGCCCGCCGCCTACCGCGACATCGTCGAGGTCCTCGAGGACGAGGCGGACCTCGTCACTCCCGTCCGGCGCCTGACACCCATCGCCGTCCTCAAGGGCTGAATCCCGCCTCGCGGGGGCCCGGAGCTCCGTCTCCGGGCCCTCGCGCCGATACACGCGGAGCGGTCAATTCACTCCTGGTGGAATTCAGCGCGTCCGGACCCGTACTTTCCGGGGTTGATCCGCGTGGAAGAGGGGGGACGACACATCCCGACGTCAGAGTGGGTTCCCGAGCCCGTCCAGATGCCGTAGAATCGGCCGCCAGAAGTTCACGTGCGAACCTGCTGGGGCGTCGTCTAATGGCAGGACATCAGACTTTGACTCTGAGTATCAAGGTTCGAATCCTTGCGCCCCAGTCATTCCGCTCCGGGGGGACGCGGTAGCCAGCGCGTCCGTCCGTGTGCATGAAGGACGGTGGCCCGATGCCGCAGAAGACGCTCCTGCTGGTCTCCGTGGGAAGCCCAACGGCAACCCTGTTGAAAGACCTCCAGGACCCACTGACCACACAGATGGGCACCGCTTCGGTGGTGGCGAAGACGGCGCTCCCGACGCCGGCCTATGCCTTCAACAAGGACCGTGCCCAGTACCACTGCAACGCCATCATGCGTCGGCTCACGCCGATGATGGAGCCCGGTCAGCACCTGGTGCTCGGCGTGACGGACGTGGACCTCTTCGTCCCGGACTCGCCCTTCGTCTTCGGCGAGGCGGACCGCGAGTCCCGCACGGCGGTGGTGAGCGTGTTCAGGCTTCGCCAGGGCGCTGACGGCGAGCACCTGCGGCGGCGCATCCAGGTGGAGGTCACCCACCAGGCGGGCCACCTGCTCGGGTTGTCCTACTGCGAGGACCCCCGGTGCGTGATGTTCTTCGCGCAGTCCCCGCAGGACTGCGACCGCAAGCAGCTGTCGCTCTGCAACCAGTGTCGCAACGAGCTGGCCAAGCTCAACCGCTGAACCCCTTCGCGCGGGCTTGCCCGTGAATGCCTTCGCACGCGTTGACGTCCGACCCGGCGCGCCCTGTAGTGCGGGGCGCTGAACCGGGCCGGCAACGTGGAGCGATTGTGATGACGGGCACGCGGTATTTCGTCGGTGGGCTGTTGGTGGTGGGGCTGCTGGGTGGCTGCGAGCCGTTCGAGGATGATGGCGGCGGCGGCGGCGTGGGAGGCGTCCGGTTCAGCAAGGGCTTTGCCTTCGTGCGCGAGGACGACCGCAACGTCTTCGTGGTGGACGACGCGGGAGACCCCAACAGTCCGCAGCGGCTGACCAGCACGGGCGGGGCCTACTGGCCCTCGGTGTCGAAGGATGGTCGCAGCGTCGTCTTCGTCCAGCGCGGTGGCCTTGGCACCTCGCTGCTGACGGTGCCCACCACGGGTGGCACCGTGGCCACGTTGTTCAGCGAGAATGACGCGGCCTGCGCGCGGGGCTGCACCAATTTCCGCACGCCCACCTTCAGTCCGGACGGCCGCGGCGTCGTCTTCGTCTTCTCCCCCGGCAACAGCTCCCTCACGTCGCTCGGGCGGGTGAACACGGACGGCAGCGGCTTCCAGGAGCTCACCCCGAACTCCGTCGTCGCCTATGGGGCGCCGTCCTTCGTCCCCAATGGGACCGCCGTCGTCGCGCCCACGGGCAGCGGGCTCCAGCAGCTCAATCAGGTGGCGTACGTGCCGCTCTCGGGGGGCGCCATCATCGCCTCGTCGCTGGGCAATGACGTCGGGACCGTGGCCAACCGTGTCGCGGTGTCGCCGGACGGCTCGCAGGTGGTGCTGGACGGGCGCGGCTCCTCGAGCAGCGTGCGCACCTATGTGGGAACCCTGAGTGGAGGTCGCCTGGGCGCCTTGCGACGCGTCACCAGCTATGGCGGCGCAAGCGCCCAGGAGACGTGGCCGGTGTGGACGGGCGCGAGCCAGGTCGGCTTCCTCTTCGCCGACTCGGCGGGTGGGGACCCGGGCATCTACCGCTCCACCGTGAGCGCGGCGCCGTCCAACTCCGTCACGCTCGCGGTGCCCAGCGCGGCCGAGCCTTCGTACGGCCCGCTGTAGGCCTGTCCCCAGGCTCCCAGGTCCCTGGCATCCGCGCCCCCGAGGCGCGATGCTGTCGCGCTGGAGGCTGCCATGTCCCTCTTCGATGCCGTGCTCGCGGGAGACCGCGAGTCCTTGAAGTCCCAGCTCGACGCGGGCGCGGACCCCAATCCGTTCGATGACGAGGGACTCACGCCGCTGATGGTGGCGGCGCGGGAGGGACACGCAGGTCTCGTGGAGCTGCTGCTGAAGGCGGGCGCGGACGCGACGATTACGAACCGCATCGGAGAGTCCGCGGTCATCATCGCCGCCGCCCATGGCCACTCGAACTGCGTGTCGGCGCTCTGGGAGAGCGCGACGGAGGACGAGCGCTCCATGGTGCCCCTGTTGCTGCGCACCGATGCCATCACCGGTCCGGGCACGGCCTCTCCAGCCGCGACACCGCCGAAGGAAGACTTCCGCCGGAAGCTCGCGTCCGCGGGTGCGTACGTCGCGGGCAAGCTCGGGGATGACGGGGCCACGAAGCGGTTGGAGCGAGTGCTGCGTTCGGAAAAGCAACGCAAGCCCTGAGCACGCGTCCGTGTCCGGACACTCGCGGCGTTCACCACCCTCCACGCGCGGGCGGCCCCGCACCGCATGGGAGGCTTCACACGTACGGTCCGCCCCCGTCCGAGAGGAGCCACCGCATGGCGACGTCCGAGCCAAAAATCGTCCACAGCGGGACGGTGCAGGGTCTCTTCCAGATTGCGCTGAAGGACCGTCTGTCCGAGGACGCGTGGCGCCTGCTGCGTGAGGCGGGGTTGGATTTGTCCGTCCCGTTGCAGCCGACGTATCCCCTGGCCTCGTGGCTGCGCTGGCAACACATCGTGCTGGGTGACTTGTGGCCGCACCTTCCTCTCGATGAGGCCTGGCGTCAGTTGGGGCACGCGGTGATGGAGGGCCTGCTGGCCACGGTGCTCGGCCGGATGCTGGGCGTGGGCGCCCGCGCGTTGGGGCCCCAGTTCATGTTGTTCCAGCTCAACCGGGGCTTTCGCGGCACGGACAACTACGTGGAGACGCTGGTGAAGGCCAGCTCGCCCGGGCGCGCCGAGCTGTGGCTCAGCGACATCAACGACAGGCCCATCTACTACGTCGGCGTCCTGGAATTCCTGCTCACCCTCTCCGGCGCGAAGGAGCCCCGAGTCTCCGTGCTCGTGCGCGAGGGCTCCTCCTGCACGTACCTGCTGGAGTGGGTGAAGTGAGCGCCTGAAACGACGAAGGCCCGGGGCTTCACGGTGGAAGCCTCCGGGCCCAGGTCTCTTCCGAGTCGCGCCGTTACTCCGGCTTGGCGCTCAGCGTCGCGCCGGGAGCCACGCCACCGGCCGCGCCGCTGCGGACCTCCATCGCGTCGGCGACCAGCTCGGTGATGTCCTTGACCTTGATGTTCCCCTCGCGGCCGGTGTCGTTGACCGCGTCGCCGAGCATCGTCGAGCAGAAGGGACACGCGACGGCGACGATGCCCGTGCCGCCCTTCTCCTTGTAGTCGCCCACCAGGCCCGGCTTCTTCCTGTCCGCGGCGTCGGGGAACGGCGTGGTCGGGTCCTCGGCGTGCTTGAGCGTCAGCGCGACTTCGTTCAACCGGTTGTGGTTGATGCGCGTGCCGATGTGCTCCTCCATCCACATGCGGCCGCCACCGGCGCCGCAGCAGAAGCCCTCGCGCTTGCTGCGCTGCATCTCCACGACTTCCAGCCCGGGGATGGCCTTGAGCACTTCGCGGGGCGCGTCATACACGCCGTTGTGCCGGCCCAGGTAGCAGGGGTCGTGGTACGTCAGCTTGGTGTTCATCACCGCGGACAGCTTGATGCGCTTGTCGCGCAACAGCTCGTTGATGAGCTCCGTGTGATTGATGACGCGGTACTCGCCGCCGAACTCCGGGTACTCGTTCTTGATGGTGTTGAAGCAGTGCGGGCACTGGGTGATGACCGCCTTGACGCCCATCGAGTTCCACGACTCGACGTTCGTCTTCGCCATCGTCTGGTACAGGTACTCGTTGCCCATGCGGCGCGCGGAGTCGCCGTTGCACATCTCCTGCTTGGACAGCGTGGCGAAGCTCACGCCCGCCTCCCGCATGATTTTCACCAGCGAGCGGCTGACCTTCTTCTGCTTGTCGTCGTAGCTGCCCGCGCAGCCCACGAAGAACAGGTACTCGTACGGGCCGCCTTCGTCACCCCACGTGGGCAGCGCCAAATCTTCGGCCCACTCGTCGCGACGGTCCTGGCCCAGGCCCCAGGGGTTGCCCTGGCGCTCCATGCCTTCGAACACGCGCTGGATTTCAGGCGGGAAGTCCGCCTTCACCTGCACCTGGTAGCGGCGCATGTCGATGAGGCGCGGCACGTTCTCGATGAACACCGGACACGCCTGCTCGCACCACCCGCAGCTGGTACAGGCCCAGACCGTCTCGGAGCTCAGCGCGCCGCCGACGATTTCCGGCAGGGGCTCCTTGATGCGGTTGGGGCTGTAGCCCTCCTCCGCCCACTGCTCGTGGTCCCAGATCCAATGCTTCAGGTCCTGGTTGACGGCCTTGTGCGTGAGCGGCTTGCCGGTGATGTACGTGGGGCAGTGCGTCTGGCAGCGACCGCACTCCGTGCAGGAGTACAAATCCAGGCCCTGCTTCCACGTGAGGTCCCTCACCGTGGCGGTGCCGAACTCTTCCTTCTCCAGGTTGGGCGTGGGCAGCTTGCCGGTGGAGTGGGTGCGCTGGAAGAAGACGTTGGGCAGGCCGGTGATGATGTGGAAGTGCTTGCCGATGGGCAGGAAGTTCAGGAACGCCAGGACGATGATGAGGTGGGTCCAGAAGCCTCCAATGCCCAGCACGTGCGCGGCCGTGGAGCCCAGGGGCATCATCGCCATGCCGACCAGGCTGGTGAACGGCTCCCACCACACCAGCGCGGACGGGGCCGCGGGCACCTGCGTGGCGCCCATCGGCACCTGCTGCGCCGCCGCGTGCGCCGCCACCATGTGGCTGCCGCCGAACAGGAACTCGGAGACCATCAACCCGGAGATGAAGCCCAGGATGAGGTACGCCTCCCAGGACTGCGACATGCGGTCCGGCTTCACCTTCCAGCGCGTCCACACGTAGTAGCCGCAGCCCACCAGGGCCAGGGCCGCCACCACGTCCTTGATCAGCAGATAGCCACGGTAGGCGCCCAGCAGCACCGTGTTGTCCAGCCAGAAGGGGTGGCTCAGGTCGGTGAACAACTCCAGCGCGCCGGACGAGAAGCCCATCGCGAACATCATGATGGTGCGCACCTGCAGCACCATGAACGCCGCGTAGATGAGCACGTGCATCAAACCCGGGGTGAACTCCTCCGGGTCGACCATGCGCTTCTGCCCGAGCCCGAAGAGCACGAGCCGCTTGATGCGCAGCGGGATGTTGTCGAGCCGCCGCTCCTTCTTCATCGCGAGCAACACGCCCACGCGACCGGACATGGTCATCACGAAGATGGGAACGGCGATGGCAAGCAATAGGCCGGTGATGATGGGACTCATTGGGACTCGGAGGACCTCTGGGGGGACGCGGCGGAAGGCCCGTTGCCGCGACGCGGCAAAACTTGAGTGCCCGTCAACCCTAACAGGGGTGATTCTCGAATCAAGCGCTGAGCGGGCGAGGTGTCCGGGACTGAAGCACGGAGTGGCGCCACGAGCGAGCAAGCTTGCCCGCTACACCGATTTACTGACACCCGCACTGGCAGCCTACCGCCTTGAAAATGGCGAAGTGTTGACTGCTGTGTGGTTCCATCCGACGCCAGGCCGACCTACCTTGTACGACGGCCTCGCACGCTGTCTGTCAGTCAACGCCTTCTCAACCTGCTGAAATAATTGGAGTGGAGGTTGGAGGGCAGGCGAGTAGACGTGGGGTCGAAGCAGGGGTCGGAAGTTTGACTCCCCAAGGGCTTTACAACGCGAAGCGACATGAGCACCATGGTCGGTAAATCGGTCAACGAGTCGCAAGTCGGGCACCGCATCGTGCGGACCCACGCGGACCGAACAGGGGGGCGCCCACAAGGAGGCGAGCCGAAAGGCCGTCCACCTTCCCTGAAGCGGAGCGCCCAAAGGAGTCGGACATGGTTCACGATGACACCACCTACATGGACGATGAAGGGCTGCCGTATGTGGACCTCGCGGAAGATGGTGAGAGCGAGTCCGTGACTCCCGTGGATGGGTCTCCCGGTGGCCGGATGTGGGGCTATGGGGATGAGTCGTGGGGCGGCTGGAGCGCGGCCGAGTGATTCGCGGCCCCCGCGGCCGGTGGATGCGCGGGGGCGCTTCTTTGTAACCGGTGGTTTGGCTCGTGCGGTGGCTCCCTCAGTGGGTGGCTCCCGGGCCGGTGGTCTTACGGTGACGCCTGGGCGTTCGGGGCGGCCGTCATCTCCTCCTTCTTGCTGACGTCGTTGCGTGCGCCCTGGCGTGGTGCGCGAAGCTGCCGCGTGCGCGCGAGGAGGGCGGGAGGCCCGGATGAAGGTGCTGTGGTGCTGGCGCTGCAAGCTGGATGTGCCGATGCTCGACGAGGAGGAGTTCGCGCGCGTGGCCGGACTGTACCGGGCGGCGTTTTCTCCACGGAGCCCGGCGGAAGTGCGGAGCGGGGAGCGGCGCTCCATCGAGGAGCGGTTCCGGCCCGTGCGTGAGGAGTACGAGCGGCTCACCGGGTTCCACGAGACGAACGCCAACGCGGTGATGCACCACCGGCTGAGTCAGTATGGGCCGGCTTGTGCGCACTGCGGCAAGCCCCTGCGGACGCCCGAGGCCCGGCACTGCGCGGCGTGCGGCGTGTCCCGGTAATCGCTCCCGACGCGGTCAGGACCTACCCCGCCGCCGGGTGTGGCGGCCTGGCCCCCTCTTGATTCCGGGGTGTGTCTGCCCACATCCTCGACGTGGAAGCCTTTCCGTGAGGATCCATGCCATTGGTGTTGTGGCCCATGAGACTTCCGGTCGTGAGGGACGTCGTCTTTCACGGGGCGGTTCGCGGCAGAATGTCTCGTGAGAGCGCGCGGGAGCACGGATGAAGCAGACGGCCTTGGCAGTGGAGCGCGACGCGGAGCACGGCCGGGAAGTGTTGCTGCTCGTCACGCTGGAAGCGGACGCGGACGCGCCCCGGGCTCCCGTGACGGCGAACCTCGTGTTGGACCGCAGCGCGTCCATGCGCGGCGTCCCGCTGCTCGCCGCGGTGCAGGCCGCGCAATCCCTGGTGGAGCGCGCCAGCCCTCGCGACTACCTGGGCCTCCTCACTTTCGACGCGGAGCCGGAGCAACTGCTGCCCGTGCGCGCGATGGACGCTTCCGCCAAGGCCCAGTTCCTCAAGGCGCTGTCGCGCCTGGAGTCTGGTGAGGGCACCGCGCTGCACGAGGCCATCGAGCGGGGCGCGGAGGCTGTGCGCCGCGTGCTCGTCCCAGGTGCGCGCCCCCAGGTGCTGATGCTCACGGATGGCGAGCCGTCCGTCGGCCCCTCCCAGCTCTCCGATTTCAAGACGCTGGGCGCGCGTGTCGTGGAGTCCGGCGTCGTCCTGCACGCGCTGGGATTGGGCCGGCACTACCTGCCCGACATCCTGGAAGCCCTCACGGGACCGTCCGGTACCGGCTTCGTCCACGTGGATGACCCGGAGGGCCTTCCGCTGGCGGTGGGCACGATGTCCGCGGAGCTGTTCGGCGAGGTGGGCTCGGACGCGCGCGTGTACGTGCTGCCCTCGGGCTTCTCGGAGCTGCGCTGCCGTCACCGCTACTCCTCCCGTGTCGAAGGCGACGCGATGAGTGCGTCGCTCGGCGCGGTGTCGCAGTCCTTCCCGCGTCGGGTCCTCTTCTCCGGCAGGCTGGACGCGGCCGAGTGGAACCTGGGCGTGACGACCTCCTACCTGGAGGGCACGGACACGCGGCGCATGCCCGTCCCCGTGGCGCGCGTGCTGCCCGACAGCGACCAGGGCCGCTTCGTGCGCGCGGTGTCGGCGGAGCTGGAGCTGGTGGCCGCCGAGGCCTCCGCCTGGAAGGCCCTGGGCCGCCGCAACCAGGGGGCCGCGGAGCAGGCGCTGGAGACCGCCGACCTCGCCCTCTACAAGCTCGCGCGACTGGGCTCGCTGGAAGTCCCACCGCAACGCCACATGGAGCGACTGGCGGACCTGCGCCGCATCGTCGAGCGCCGCGCCGCGCAACCCCAGGCGCTGGTGATGCGCCGCGCCCACTCCGAGGTCTCCCGCGTCACCTTGAGCCGCGTGGGTCCGGCGCTCCCGCTGCCCGCCCTGGCCCCCTGGAAGTCGGAGGACTGAGCTGCTCCTGGCCTGGCTGCCCGGTCGCCCGCCCCGACGGAGCGGGTCCTTCTGTCCACGCCGCGTCACCCGGGATGTTTCCTGCCCCGTCGCACGCCCCGGATGCGGGCGGGCGCGGGGAATGTCCCCCCGCCTGGAAGGTTCTCCCTCGGAAGCAGGGCCCGTCGGATGCTGGCGACCTGGCTTCGGGTGGGTTAACGGGAGACGCATGAAGCACTCGGTGTCCAAGAGGCTCGCCCTGGTGGGCGGTATCGGCATGTGGCTGGTGGCGGCGGTGGCGCAGGCGGCGCTGCCTCCGTCCGCGGTGGCCACGGGCGCGCCCGACGAGGGCGATCCGCGCTTGGAGGCCGCGCTGCTGGTGGATGCCACCCAGGTGAAGCCGGGCGACACCTATCGCGTGGGCGTGCGCTTCCGGTTGGACCCGGGTTGGCACATCTACTGGAAGAACCCGGGTGACTCCGGCCTGGAGACGGACGTCGCGTGGGACACACCCGGCTCCACGGTGGGCGCGCTCCAGTGGCCCTTCCCGAGCACCTTCCGCACGCCCGACGGCTTCATCGTCACCCACGGCTATGACGGCGAGGTGCTCCTCTTCGCGGAGGCGCGCGCTTCCGAGCAGGCTGTCGGCACGCTCAACCTGTCGGCCGCGGTGAACGCGTTGGTGTGCGAGGTGCACTGCATCCCCGCGGACCTGATGCTCACGCGCTCCATCCCCGTGGGGCCGACGACGCTCGCGGACGCGGAGACCACGCCGACGTTCGATGCGGCGAAGGCGCGCGTTCCTCGCCCGGTGGCGGACACCGGCCACACCGCCGCGCTCGCGCTGGATGTGAAGCAGCTCACCGCGGGCCAGGAGTTCACCGGCACCGTCACGGTGGCGAAGTCCGGTGGTGGCGCGGTGCCCACCGCGGAGAAGGACGCCTTCGTCCCCGAGCGCATCCCCGGCCTGGACAAGGTGACGCTCACGCAGACGGCCCCGGGGCGCTTCGCGCTGAAGGGCAAGGCGGAGCCGGATGCACCGAAGGCGGAGCCTCGACTCAAGGGCGTGTTGCGCCTGGGGACCGAGGCCACGGGTTATCAGGCGCTGGAAGTCGATGTGCCGATGGCGCCCTTCGTGGCCGCCGTGGGTGCGGCGCCGACGCCTGTCGTGGCGAAGGCGCCCTCCATCAAGGACTCGCTCGCGGCCGTGAAGCCGGTGGCGAGCGCCGCGACGGCCGCGCCTCCGGAGTCGTCGATGGGGCTGGGCATGGCGCTCTTGTTCGCGTTCCTCGGCGGCGCGCTGCTCAACCTGATGCCGTGCGTGTTCCCCGTGCTGGCGCTCAAGGCGTATGGCTTCACGCGCATGGTGCGCCAGGAGCAGGGCCGGGTGGGCGCGCACGCGGCGGCGTACGCGGGCGGAATCGTCGCCAGCATGCTGGCGCTCGCGGGCGCGGTGCTGGCGGTGCGCGCGGGCGGCGCGGGCGTGGGCTGGGGCTTCCAGTTCCAGGAGCCACTCTTCGTCGCGGCGGTGAGCGCGGTGTTGGTGGCGTTCGCCCTCAACCTCTTTGGTGTCTTCAACGTGGGCCTGGATGGCACCGCGCTCGCGGGCAAGGTGGACCAGAGCCACGGACTGCTTCACAGCGCGGGCGAGGGCGTGCTCGCGGTGGTGCTGGCGACTCCGTGCTCGGCGCCGCTGCTCGGCACGGCGGTGGGCTTCGCCTTCGCGGCGGGTCCGCTCACGGTGCTCGCCGTCTTCACCGCGCTGGGCCTGGGACTGGCGCTGCCGTTCTGTCTGCTGGTGCTGGTGCCGGGGCTCGCACAGAAGCTGCCGAAGCCGGGCGCGTGGATGGAGCGCTTCAAGCAGGTGCTGGGCTTCGCGCTCCTGGGCACGACGGTGTGGCTCGTCTGGGTGATGGGGGGGCTTGCCGGCGTGGACGGCATGGCGCGGCTGTTGGCCTTCCTCGTCGCGGTGGGACTGGGCACGTGGGTGTATGGCCAGTCGCAACTCCAGGAGGGCGGGCGCCGGTGGGGCACGCTGGCGGTGGCGGCGCTGGTGCTGGTGGGCTCGGGCGTGGCGGCGCTGCGCTTCGAGGAGGCGGCCCCGGCGGCGCGCGCGTCAACCACGGTGGGGCAGGCGCAGCCTTGGAGCGACGAGGCGGTGGCCTCCGCGCTGGCGGCGGGGCAGCCGGTGTTCATCGACTTCACCGCGGACTGGTGCCTCACCTGCAAGTTCAACGAGCGCACCGTGCTGGCTCGCGAGGAGGTGCGCGCGGCCTTCACGGAGCACCACGTGGCGTTCTTCGTGGCGGACTGGACGCGCCGCGACGCGCGCATCACCGCGCGGCTGGCGGACCATGGCCGCGCGGGCGTGCCCATGTACCTGGTGCTGAGCCCCGGCGCGCCGGACAAGCCGGAGGTGCTGCAGGAGTTGTTGACGGTGGATGCGGTGGTGGACTCGGTGAAGCGTGCATCGGAGTGCTCACCGCTGCGCCGGCAGGACGGCTCGAAGGTCCTCTGCGCCGCTGGATTCCCTCGGCCTTGAAACGCAGTCATCCGCAGTCAAGCAGTGCCCAATCAGGAGGAATGCCATGAAGCAGGTCTTCACCGCTCTCGCGCTCGGTTCGGTACTCGTGGGTGTCCCCGCTTTCGCGGACGCGGAGGTCGGCAAGCCGGCCCCGGCCTTCACGCTGAAGGACGAGGCGGGCAAGGAGCATTCGCTGTCGCAGTACAAGGGCAAGGTGGTGGTGCTGGAGTGGACCAACCCCGAGTGCCCCTTCGTGAAGCGCCACTATGAGGCGGACACGATGGCCAACACCCTGAAGGGCTTCGACGCCAAGAAGGTGGTGTGGCTGGCGGTGGACTCGACGGCGCACAACACGCCGGAGAAGTCCGCCACGTGGAAGAAGACAGAGGGCTTCACGTACCCCGTGCTCCAGGACGCCAGCGGCGCGACGGGCAAGACGTACGGCGCCAAGACGACGCCGCACATGTACATCATCGACGCGGAGGGCGTGGTCCGCTACGCGGGCGCCATCGACGATGACCCGCGCGGCAAGAGCGACAAGAAGGTCAACCACGTGCAGACGACCGTGGACGCGGTGCTCAACGGCAAGCCCGTTCCCGCCGCCACCACCACGCCGTATGGCTGCTCGGTGAAGTACAAGAGCTAGCGCGCACGACGAACGCATCCATGCGGTGACAAGGGCTCTCTTCCCACTGGGAAGGGGGCCCTTCGTGCTTCTGGAGTCGCGCGCCCGCGCGCGGGTAGCAGCACGGTGGAAGGACCGCAAAGTCCACGGGCCGGGGAGCAAGCATGTCCGGCGAGGAGGTCTCTCGCATGGATTGCAACTCGATGACCGTGGCAATGAAGGTGCGACCTTGCCCGGGACCGCCGGGGGACGGAGCAGGGGCGTCGCGCCGTGTCCTGTGGCCTGACGTGTCTCGACTCCTTCTCCCGGTGTGGAGAGACATCGTGATGCGGAAACAACACTTCTCGACTCGGCGTTTCTGGATGGGCGCGCTGGCCCTGGTCGCGATGTTGGGTGTCGGATGCAGTGAACCCCAGAACACGAGCGACGCGCCCGAGGCCCCCGGAGCCGCCATTGTCCTGGGCGAAGACTTCGTCGAAGTCCCTCGCGAGCTCACGTCCGAGCAGCACACGCAGGTGACGCAGAAGCTCGACGGCGTGGTGGACGCGACGGGGCGGACGTTCTACCTCGCCATCCGAAAGAGCGAGCTGAAGCAGCGCTGGTTCCTGTCCGCCACGCTTCGACAGCTCAACTTCGACCCGGAGTACTACGGCCTCCCCGCGAATCTCATTCCCCGCGTGATTCGCTTCCAGGAGCAGAACGGCAAGCTCTACGCCTTCGACGCCCGCGACGGGTTGACTCGCAACGACATCTTCAAGCCGGACTCGTTGGTGGAGGCGTATCCCATCGTCACGGACCACGCCCCGTTCAACCGCTTGCCAGGCTCGGACCAGTACGTGCTCATCGACCCGGCGGCGGGGCTCAACCGTGTCGGCATCCTCGGAGACCACTGGTATGCGCCCGGGGCCATCGACTTCCGGATGGAGCTGCTCTTCTCCCAGCGCTTTCGGCGTCTCTCGGACGGCGTCCAGTACGAACAGGTCTTCACGGGCTTCACGGACGTCTTCGACGACCGGAGCGACTCCCTGGAGCGCAACGGCTTTCGCGCCTCGGGCACGCTGGCCATGGCGCTGCGCAAGTACAAGGAAGGTGAGGGCTTCACGGAGATGCCAGCACCGGAGCCGCGGCACTACTTCCGCAGCGAGGGCCGCTTCATCCCCAACACGGGCGAGCTGGCGTTGAATGCCATCAAGTGGAACATCCGGCCGGGGATGAAACCCATCCGCTTCTACATCACCCCCAACTTCCTGGAACTGAACGAGGACCCCCGCTACCGGGGTGCGGACGTGGTGGGCGCCGTGAAGCGAGGCATCGAGGGTTGGAACGCGGCGTTCGGCTTCAAGGTCTTCGAGGCCGTGCTGGGTGACAGCAGCATGGACATCGGAGAGGACGACAAGAACTTCGCTGTCCTCGACCCGAAGGTCCACGCCCATCTGGCCATCGCTGACTTCAGCTCGAATCCCAATACGGGCGAGGTCCGTCGGGCCACCGTCATGATCAGCGCCGCCATGATTCACGATGCCGAGGCCTTCTTCGCGGGAGAGCTGACGGCTTTCTCCTCGGCCAGCGCGCGTGACGAGAGCCCGAGGCCCAGGTTGTACTGGGTCGGGCTCACCCGCGAGCCCTCCTGTGAGCTGGACGCGGCGTCCCTCCCATCTGGCTTCTCCGCCCGACTGTCGTCCGAGGAGGACCGCTCCGAAGGACCCGCCCTCACCGTGAAGCAGAAGGTGGAGCGCTACCTCACCTACATCATGCTGCACGAGGTCGGTCACACGCTGGGCCTGCGACACAACTTCAATGGGTCGCGGGTGTACGACGGCACGCCCCAAACGCCGCGCTCGAGCACCGTCATGGACTACTCCGCCATGCCCGACACCATTCACGTGCAGGCGCCCGGCACGTACGACGTGGCGGCGGTGCGCTACCTCTATGGACTGTCCACGGCGCTGCCCACGGACCTGTTCTGTACGGACAGTGACGTCCTGGCCTGGGCGGAGCCTGCTTGTGTCCACTACGACCGCTATGACGACCCGTTGACGCGTTTTCATATGCCCAACATGCGGACCCTGGCGGAGCAGGTGCTGCGTGGCGCGCCCGTCGGCGTCGATTTCCGCGCGAGCCTCCAGGCGCTGGACTCCTTCGTCAGGGGCGGGGACGCGAGCGGACAGGCCCAGGCCTACGACGTCCTCATGGAGCAGGTGCGGCCACCCCTCCAGATTCCCTCGGGCGAAGGTGCGGCGTACGCGGTCCGTGCCAATGACCTGGCCCGCCGCATCCTCAGCTTCCTCTATCTGGACACACGCGTCGGGCAGCCCCATGCGGTGAAGCCGCCGCCGGCCACCCCTGCGTATACGCAGGCCCTGCTCGCGGACGTGCGCGGCATCCTGCTGAACGTGGACGGCGTGCGCACCTTCCCCGTGCGCCGGGTCATGGTGAATCTCCTGAAGGCGCACCAGACGCTCGCGGCCTATGGCGTGTTGCAGGAGGTGCACACGGAGCTGACGGCGCGACTGCCCACGCTCAGCGGCGAGGAGCGACTGGGGACGATGGAGCTGCTGGGCCGCATCGAAGTGGCCCGCTCGCCCTACTTCCGCTGAGGTGAGCGCGGTGCCGAGGGCCCTCTTCCCATGCTCGGGGGGAGTGCCCTTCGTGCTTTCTGGAGTCGCGCGCGCGTGGCTGGGGGCTCGAAAAGCCCACCTCTCGTGGGACGAGTGACTCCCGACCTCGGGGGTTTCACGGATATCGGTAACTCAATGGCTGTGGCAATGAAGGTGTGAGATTGCCTGGTCACGGCCGAGAGACCGGGCAGCGACGGCTCGGTCGAGGAGGGCCGTGCCGTGTTTCACCTCTCTCTCGGCGGGGGATACCGTGATGCGGCGATGGCATTTCGCGGGGACGCGCGTCTGGGCGGGCATCCTGGCGCTGACGTGGGTGTTGAGCACGGGATGCAGTGAGCCTCGGAGTCTGGAGCGGGAACCCGAGGGCCCGGGGCTCGACCTCGTGCTGGGAGAGGACATCGTGGAGGTGCCGCGACAGCTCTCCTCCACGCAGCGTGCGCAGGTGACCCAGAAGCTCGAAGGGGTGGTGGACCCGACAGGGCGGACCTTCTACCTGGCCATTCGCCGGAGCGAACTGTCGCAGCGCTGGTTCATGTCCGGCTTCCTTCGTCAGCTCCACCCGGGGGGAGCGGATTATGGGGCCGCGCAACAGGTCGGCACTCGCGTGGTTCGCTTCCAGGAGCAGAACGGCAAGCTCTTTGTCTTCGACGCTCGTGATGGACTGGACAGGAGTGACCCCTTCAGGCCCGACGTGCTGGTGGACGCGTTCCCCATCGTCACGGACTTCTCCGCGTTCCATCGACTGCCAGGCTCGGAGCAGTACGTGCTCTTCGACCCGGCGGCGGGGCTCAACCGCATCGGCTTCATGGGGGACCATTGGTATGGCTCGGGCGCCATCGACTTTCAGATTGAGCTGAGCTTCGCACAACGCTTCCGGCGCATCTCGGACGGCGTCTTGTACGAGCACGTCATCAGGGCGTACACGGATGACCCCATCGACAGCGCCGAGATTCTGGAGGTGAACGCCCTGGCGGTCTCCGCCACGTTGTCCATGGGCCTGCGGAAGTACAAGGAAGGAGCGGGTTTCAAGGAGACCCCCCTCCCTGAGCAGGAACTCTTCATCCGCAGTGATGGGCGCTTCATCCGCAACACGACGACGCTGGAGCAGGTCGCCATCAAGATGCACATCCACCCAGGGATGAAACCCATCCGCTGGTACATCACCGACACCCTGCTGATGCTGAAGGACGACCCCCGTTATGTGGATGCGGACCTGGTCGGCGCCATCAAGCGGGGCATCGAAGGGTGGAATGCGCTGTTTGGTTACAAGGCCTTCGAAGCGCTCCTGGGGGGTGGCGACATGGACCTCGGCGACGACGACAAGAATGTCTTCATCTACGACCCGGTGGACTCCATCTATGGCCCGTATGCCTACGCCACTCGGAGCGTCAATCCCAACACGGGAGAGGTTCGCAGCGGTCGCTTCTACTTCAACTCCAACATGATGCACGCCGTGGAGGCCTTCTTCGATGATGACCTGCTCGCCCTCGCTCAGTTGACGGCGCCCAAGGCCAGGCCTCCCCTGCGCCTGGCCCGGCCGGGGCTCGCTCGCGAGTCGGAGTGTGAGTTCGGGGCGGAGCTCTTCCATCCTGGACCGTCAGGCCAGACCTCCTGGGAGGAGGATGACGCCTCGGCGACTCCCCTGACCAAGACGGAGAAGGTGGAGCGCTACCTCACCTACGTGTCCATGCACGAGGTGGGTCACACGATGGGGTTGCGGCACAACCTCATGGGGTCGTTGGTCTATGACGGCACGCCGGCGACCCCTCGCTCGAGCACCGTCATGGACCGAGCCGACATGCTCGATACCGTCTACCTGCAGACTCCGGGTTCCTATGATGTCGCAGCCGTGCGCTATCTCTACGGGCTGTCGCCGGAGCTCCCCACGGACCTGTTCTGCACTGAGGACGCGTATCCAGGATGGGAGGACCCCGCGTGTGTCGGCCGCGACCGCTTCGACGACCCGCTGACGCGTTGGTTCACCCCCAACTGGCAGGCCGAGGTGGCGCAGGTGTTGCGCGGGGCGCCTGGCTCGTCCTCGTTCCAAAGATTGCTCCAACATACGGGCGACTTCGTCAGGAGCGGTGCGGAGAGTGCTCGGGTCCAGGCGTACGACGCCCTCATGCAGAAGGTGCGGCCACCACTCCAGGTCCCCGCTGGCGAGGGCGCCGCCTACGCAGCCCGAGCCGATGAACTGGCTCGCCGCATCCTTGTCCATCTCCACCTGGAGACGTACACGGTCTTCACCAAGCATCCGTATGATCCTCTGAGCACACCCCTGTATACGCAGGCCCTGCATGCCGACCTGCGTGGCATCCTGCTGAACGTCGACGGGGTTCGCGGCTTCCGCGTGCGGCGCGTCATGGTGGATATCCTGAAGGACCAGCAGACGCTCGCCGCCTATGGCGTGTTGCAGGAGGTGCACACGGAGCTGACGGCGCGTCTGCCCACGCTCAGCGGTGAGGAGCGACTGGGGACGATGGAGCTGCTGGGCCGCATCGAAGTGGCCCGCTCGCCCTACTTCCGCTGACTCCGGAACTGAAGACCCGGGCGTGAGCCTGGAGGCGTGGTGGAGCGCGGGCTCGGTCTCGAGGGCTCGCGCTTCACCCGGCCGACCTCCCGGGGCAACAGCAGGAACGAGCACAGCGCGCCCAGCACGCACAGGCCCGCGGACACCCACAGCGCTTCACGTGTCCCCGCGAGGAACGCGTCCCCCGTCTTGTTCGCGAGTCCTCCCAGGAGCGGCAGCAGTGCCACCGCCAGGAGTCCGGCGATTCGCGCCACGGCGTTGTTCACCCCCGAGGCGATGCCCGCGTGCCGGTCCTCCACCGCGCCGAGCACCACCGCCGTCAGCGGCCCCACCGTGAGACTCAACCCCAGGCCCAGCACGAGCACCCCCGGCAGCACCGTGCCCACGTAGCTTCCATCCCGGTGGATGAGCGTGAGCAGCGCCATGCCCACGCCCGCCAGCAGCGGCCCCGCCGTCATCAAGGGCCGTGCGCCGATGCGTCCCGCGAGCCTCCCCACCACCGGTGAGAACAACAGCAGCATCACGGTGATGGGCAGCAGCGACGCTCCCGCCGCGAGCGCCGAGTACCCGAGCTGTTGTTGCAGCGCGAGGATGAGCAGGAAGCCCACGCCGCCCAGCGCGAAGTACACCGTCAGCGTCGTGAGGTTGGCGCCAGAGAAGGTCCGCGAACGGAACAGCCCCAACGGCAACATCGGGTTTCGCGCGCGTGACTCGATGACGAGGAAGGCGGCCAGCATCGCCGCGCCGAACACCGCGGCGAGCACGGGGGCCACGGACCAGCCATGCGCGGGCCCTTCGATGAGCGCGTAGATGACGCCGCCGAGCCCCAGCGCGGCCGTCACCGAACCGGCGAGGTCCAGCTTGCGCGCATCCCCCGTGGGCCGGTCGTCCGGAACGTGGCGCAGCGTGGCCCAGGCGGTGAGCGCCGCCAGGGGAAGATTCAGGAAGAACACCAGCCGCCAGGAGGCCACGTCCACCAGCCAGCCTCCCAGCAGCGGCCCCAGCGCGGTGGTGACGCCGGACAGGCCCGCCCATGCGGCCACCGCGCGCTGTCGGTCCGCTTCGGGGAACGAGGTCCGCAAGAGCGCCAGGCTCGCGGGCACCAGCAGCGCCGCGCCCATGCCCTGCGCGGCGCGGAAGAGGGCGAGCGTCCAGGCGTTCGGCGCCAGGCCGCACAGCACGGACATGGCGGTGAAGCCCACCACGCCCAGCAAGAAGACGCGGCGCTGTCCCCAGGCATCACCGAGCGCGCCGCCGGTGAGCACCAGCGAACCGAGGGTGAGCAGGTAGGCGTCCACGGCCCACTGGAGGCCCGTCAGCCCCGTGTTGAGCTCTCGGCCCAGCGCGGGCAGCGCCACGTTGACGGCGGTGGAGTCGAGGAAGGCCATGCCGCTGCCGAGCACGCTCGCGAGCAGCACGCCGCGTCCCCGCGCACTGGCATAGGAAACGGACGCGCCGCCGGAAGAAGTGTCGGAAGGCATACGGCTCAACCGTGGGACGTGCGCCTCCGTCGCGCCACTCCTCGCGGTCCACGAGTGTCGGCCACCCTGGTGGCGAGAGCCTGACCGCATGGCTGCCCGGCATGTGGATGCGCGGGGCCTTCGTGCACACCCTGTCCGCGGGCGACGGGTTATCAGGGAGGCGAACGATGGCGACCGAGTGCAAGCACATCGAGCAGGCGGGGAACCCCGAGGCGAGGACTGACGGCTGCGAGGAGTGTCTGAAGATGGGGGCCCAGTGGGTCCACCTCCGACGCTGTCTGGAGTGCGGTCACGTCGGGTGCTGCGACTCGTCGCAGAACAAGCACGCGACGAAGCACTTCCATCAGACGAAGCACCCCGTCATCCAGTCGTTCGAGCCGGGTGAGACGTGGGTGTGGTGCTTCGAGGACCGGCTCCTGCTGGATGACAGACCGGAGCGGGGTGACTCGGCTCGCGTCTAGGGACGGGGCGAATCCTCTGGGAGCGGGCTCACGGGAAACGTGAGCTCGATGTCCTGGTCGTTGCCTTCTCCACCACCCACGCCGTCGGAGCCCAGGCTGCGCAGCTCCACCCACGCACCGCGAAGCGTGTACTGGTAGGGGTTGACCCACGGGTCGAGGGGCAGCTCATCGAGTACCCCATGGTCCACGAGGAGTTGGAGCCCTTCGGCATGCGTGGGTAGCTGGCCCGTCTTGCGCTGGTAGAGGCGCACGGCGCTCTTGATGTTCTTCAAGTCGAGCTCGGCCCGACTGTGTCTCGACTCGCCCCAACATTCGGAGAGCACGATCCAGAAGAAGAGTGGCAACACGAAGGCCGCCACTCCCGCCGAGAGAAACAGCAGGATGGGAAGGACCTGTCGGAGCGAGTGGCGCAGCGTGCGGCGTGGAAGCGTTTCATTCATGGCGGCTCGTGACTATTCAAGCCGCGTGCCTGCCTGGTCTCCGGAGTGGAGTCTCGTCGCACGTCTCACGTGCGACTGTCACTCCGTCACGGGCTCTTGTGGGCCCGGGTCGAAATGACAGCGCGTCCGTGGCTCCGGGCCGCATGAACCCGGAGCCACGTTCCGCTCACGCCGCCACGGGCTCGATGCGGGGGCGCGTGCGCGCGGAGACCTGCTTGCGCCGTCCCTTGCGCAACACGTCCAGCGACACCTCTTCATCGGTGGCCAGGGCCATCAGCCGCTGGAGGTCATCCACGCTGCCCACGGCGCGACGGTTGATGGCCAGCAGCAGGTCCTCCGGCTGGAGCCCCGCGTCGTCCGCGGGCGTCCCGTCCTGCACCCGGAGGATTCGCACCGCGCGGGGCTGCCCCGCGTCGCGGGCATGCTCCGACGTCAGGTCCACCGCCACCGCCGCGATGCCGAGGAAGCGCCGCTCCACCTTCCCCCGCTGGATGAGCAGGCTGGCCACCCACGCCGCCGTGGTGGCGCTCACCGCGAAGCCGATGCCCTGCGCGTACGGCAGCACCAGCGTGTTGAGCCCCACCACCTCGCCTCGCGTGTTGATGAGCGGCCCGCCGGAGTTGCCCGGGTTGATGGCCGCGTCTGTCTGGAGCATGCCCTCCAGGATGACGCCGTCAGGCAGCGTGACGCTGCGATTGACGGCGCTCACGACCCCGAGCGCCACCGACTGCTCCAGCCGGAAGGGATTGCCAATCGCCATCACCAACTGCCCCACGCGCACCGTCTCCGGCGCGGCCAGGGGCAGCGTGGGGAAGTCGCCGCCCTCCGCTCGCACCACCGCGAGGTCCGTGGGCGCGTCCCCGCCCACCAGCGAGCCGCGCAGCTCCTCGCCGTTGGACAGTTGCACCGTCAGCTTGCGAGAGCCCCGCATGACGACGTGGCGGTTGGTGAGGACATATCCATCCGGCGTGAGGAAGAGACCGGTGCCGTGGCCCCTGGCATGCTCCACGCCCACCACCGCGGGCGAGGCGCGCGACACGAGGGTCTCCAGGTCGTCCGAGAACTGTTGCAGCAACTTCATCGCGTCACCCCTTTCCTCACGAACGCTTGCCGATGGTGATGGGCACGTCCCGCACCTCACCGGCTCGCAACACGCGCGCCGGGACGGAGGTGCCCACCTTCTCGTCCCCCAGGTAGCCGAGCAGGTCCTCCACGCCGTGCAGCGCCTGGCCTCCCAGGCTCACCAGCACGTCCCCGAGCAACAGGCCGGCCCGGTGCGCGGGCCCGTCCGGGTCCACGGAGAGGAAGATGAGCCCCGCCTCCGCGCCCGCCGCCGCCCACTGGTGCTGGGGCAGCTTCACGGGGTACGCCCCCACGCCCAGGTAGCCGCGCCGGATGCCTCCGTGCTCGCGCAGCGACGCCGTCACCCGCGTCAGCGTGTCATGCGGAATGACGACGGCCGCGGTGCGTGAGAACGCCGCGGTGAGCAGCCCGACGAAGCGCCCCTCCACGTCCACCAGCGCGCCTCCAGAGAAGCCGGGCGGCAGGTCCGCGTCCGTCTCGAGATAACGGTCCACGCGCCCGCCCGCGTGGGTGCGCCAGCCCTCGCCATGCGTGCTCACCATGCCGAGCGTGGCGCGCGCCGTGCGTCCCGGCCGCGCCACCGTGACGACGAGGTTGCCCACCTTCACGGCGTCCAAGGGCGCGAGCGCGAGCGGGGAGAGCTTCGCCGCGTCGATTTTGAGCAGGGCCACGTCCGTGCTGGCATCGCGGCCGATGAGCTCGGCGGCCACGGTGCCGCCGTCGGACAGGCCTACTTGCACGGGGCCCTCATGCTCGACGGCGTGGCTGGTGGTGACGATGTGGCCCTCGGCGCTCCAGACGACACCGGTGGCGCCGCGCCGTCGTCGAGCGTCCACGCGGACGACGCTCGGAGAGGCCCGCTCGACGAGGGAGGCGAGAGACTGGGAGAGGGCGGGAAGAAAGTCGGTGGACATGGCGTGTTCCTTTCGAGGCGGAAGGTAAAAGCCTCGAAGGCGCGCCACATCGGCGAATCAGGCAGGGTGTGCACCTGCCCGTTCAGGCAGGTGGCCCCTCCTTTCGGGGAGCTCCCGGGCTACTTCTCGACGACGACGTGGAGCGGGAGCGAGACACCGCCACCGGGCTCGGGCGTCTCCAGCGTGACGTCCACCCCTCCAGCTGTCGCCAGGGCTTCAGCGGGGAGGGTCGCCTCGTAGTGCGTCGGCTCGTTGTCCAAGACGTACACGGCCTTGAGGCTCGAACGGAACTCCTTCCAGCGCAGCACCGTGGCGGAGTGGATGCCCTTCCCCTTGATTCGGAGCGTCAACGCGGGCGCACCCTTGAGGGCGCTCATGGGCTCCACGGCGGTCAACATCGGCACGGGTCGTTCGGAGACCACGTTGAGCAGCGCGGGCAGTGACACTCCACCGCCTTCCGCGACACGAGACACCTTCAGTGCGCGGACTCCCACGTGCGCCAACTTCGTGCCCTCCAGCCCCAGCTGCGGAATCCTGCCGAAAGGCCGTGGCTGGTCATCCCAGTCCAGGGTGGTGCCGGAGACGCGCTGCAAGTCGCCGCGGGGCCAGAAGAAGTTCTCTCCCGTCAGGGAGAAGTGTCGTTCCTCCGAGGCGGCCCACTCTCCCTGGGAGACGACCCCCGGTGCCATCCCGCGAAGCTGCGGTGGGAGGGCGCCCTGGACTCGCAGATAGGCGGGAGCACTCAAGCCGGAGCCCACGGTGAAGGTCCGTATCTCGTGGACCCGCGGGGTCGCGACCTCCGCCTCGCTCAAGAGCAGGCCCGAAGGGCCGTCGAACTCACGCTCCACGTCATTCACGAAGAGGGCCGAGGCTTGGGTGAGCGTCCCCGTGACACGCGTCCAGACGGTGACCTCGCGATAGAATTCGTCGCGCGTGCCCACATCCACCACCGAAGGGCTCAGGGAGACAGTGGGCTGTCCCGCCGCGGTGAGGACGAAGAACTGCTCCGGGCTCTCGCCACCTCCGGGGCCTGGGTTGAACACCGTCACGCGGCTGACGCCGGGTTGCGCCACCTGGTCGGCGGGAACATCCACCCACAGGCGCGTCAGCTCACCAGGGCCCGCCGTGCAGCCGCCCGAGGTCCAGCATGTCCACTGGGCTGGCAGCGGTTGGCCATTCCACCGGACGACCGAGGAGGGGCCGAAGCCCTGTCCCTCGACGAGCAGACGCAGGACGCCCCCGCCGGCGAGGGCATGGGAAGCCCCGTCGTTGCCCGAGACCCGGTTGATGATGGGCATGGGCCGCTCCGCATGCACCGCGAGCAGCAGGGGCAGGGTGGTGCCGCCTCCGGGCGCGGGCGTGCTCACGGTGACGGTGCGCACCCCCTTCGTGGACAGGTCCGCGGCCTGGAGTTCGGTGGACACCTTCGACGGGTCGTGAAGACGGGTGGTGCGCTCCTGTCCGTCCAGCAGGATGACGGACTGGGACGTGAAGCCAGCACCGTGGACGTAGAGGAGTCCTGGCGCATCGCCGACGGACAGCACGGAGGGCAGCAGCGAGTGGGCGATGGGCGCGGGGGCCTGGGCGAACACCTGGACGAAGAGGGGCGAGGACACGGCCCCATCGAAGGTGCGTGTCACCGTCACGGGGAGGGTTCCGGCCTGGGTCAGCAGGGCGGCGGGGACGATGAACGTCCAGACCCCCTCGAAGTCCGGACCGAAGGAGTGCTCCAGGCGGTGGCCGCCCCAGTGGACGACCTGCTGCGCGTAGAGCCCCAGGCCTTCGCCTTTGAGCTTGAACCTGACCTCCTCCGAGCCCGCGAGCACCCAGGCCGGGGACACGTCATGCAGCACGGGCTCCGACTTCACTCGAAGAGGATGGTTGGAGGACTCGCTTCCTCCATGGACGCCGGGTGTCTCCAGCGTCACCTGGACGGTGCCGGCTTGGACCCGACCCATGAGAGGGATTTGCGCCCAGACCCGGTTCTTGCCGTCATACGTCTCGGTGGGCAGCGGAATGCCATCCCACTTCACCACCGTGGTGGAGCGCACCTGCCGCCCGCTGACGATGATGCGCTCGAAGGTGGCGCTGCCCGCGTTGCCATGGTGCAGGTCGGTGGCGTTCAGCGAGGAAGGCCACACGCCCATGATTTCCGGAGTGGGGCTGGTCACCGTCAAGGGTAGGGGCTGCGTGGTGGCTGTGCGCGGGCGCGAGACCTGGATGACGAGCTGGTCTTGTGTCGCCAGGGGCTTCAGGGCCGACGGTGGAAGCAGGAAGCTCCCTTCACGGGAGCTGGTCAGCGTCAACGGATAGGACGTGTCGCGGAAGATGGCCTGGCTTCCACGCACGAGGTTCTTCCCCGTCACGGTGACTTGAACGGCGTCCTCGGGCTCGGAGGGCAGGGAGTCTGGAGTCACGGAGGTCAGCTCGGGCGCGGGCACGGTGAACGGGATGCGAGCGGACCGGGCGCCGCCCCTGTACTCGGGGTCGCCTCGGGAAACCCGCACGTCGAAGAAGAGGTCCGTCGCGGCCACGAGCTGCCAGGTCGGAACCACGGCTCGCAGCTCCGTGCTGCTCACGAACTGGGTCGTCAGGCGCTGGTCGTTCAGGAACACGGCACTGAACCGGGCGAAGTCGACGCCGAGCACTTGCATGCTCAACTCGGAGCCCTCCACGTTCGCCGCCTCCACCTCCACCTCTCCCAGGGTGACGAAGGGCAGCTCCACCTCCGCGGGAGGGGAGCCCGCGTCAGGTTCCTCGACAGGTGCCGGGTGGCTCTGGAGGCCTGGCCCACAGGCACAGCAGAGGACCCACAGCAGACACAGCCACCCTCGTGTCACGTCTGGTCGCATCCGGATGATTCCTCTCGAGGTCAGGGGGATGCCACAGGGGGCGAAGTCGTCACGGTCAACGACAGGGCGGGCGTGTCGAGGAGGCGAGGGCGGGGGACTTCCAGGTACAGCGACTGCTTGCCCGACGTGGGGGTCAGGGCCTCGGGAGGTAACCACAGCTCGCCCAGGCGCGTGCTCGACAAGGTGACGGGATACCAGATGCCCTGGAAGACCGCCTGGGTGCCATGGACCAGGTTCTTTCCGAGCACGGCGATGCGAACGGGGGCCGTGGGATGGGCCTCGAGCACGTCGGGCGTGAGCGAGTGCAGCTCCGGGACTGGCATGGACGCGGTGACGGAGGGGGACCTGGCGCCCGACATGTAGACCACGTCGCCCGGCTCCACGCGGACCTCGACCGGGAACTCCGGCATGTCCTTCACCAGGAGGGGGTTCAATCGGGCGTGAAGCTGCGTCTTGCTCACGAACTCGGTCGTCAGTCCCACCCCGATGACATGCACATTCATGGAGGGGGTGAAGTCGATGCCCCAGGCCCGGAAGTGGAGATCCGCGCTCTCGGGGTCCAGGACCTCGACGTCGACTCGCAGGGGTTTCTGAAGCACCCCCTCCTCCTCGTAGGTGTCTCCGTCGGGCGAGTCCCGTTCATCGACGCCAGGCCCACAGGCCAGGAGCGCCCCCAGCAGACACAGTCCTCCGCCCAGCAGCTCAGGGCGCATCTGGATGCTTCCCTTCCCCGTTCATGGCGAGGAGACACCCGAGGGCCTTTTCTTGCGCAATTTCACGCGCGCCGCCCGTCCGGCTCCGCAGCGCACACGCCGCTCTTGGGAGCCCGGCGTGTTCAGCCACTGCCCCTCGTTGCCGCGGTTCGGACTGGAATGGGTCAGCGTGTCGGCAGCTCGCGGAAGGTCATACCGACGAGCCCGAGTCGATGCACGGCGTCCATGAACTGCTCGGTGCCGATGAGCATCGTGGCGAAGTTCCCCACGCGGAAGAGGTCCAGTTCCTGAGGGAGCGAAGCTGCGTCCAGGATGGGTTCGTCGGGGCGCCCGAAGCCGTGTCGGCCACAGGTCGTGCACGGCGGGGGAACATCCGAGGGAATGCAGTCCGGATGAAAGCGCCCTCGCGGCTCAATCTGGAGCTCCAGCAGCTCCGGCGCGTTCTTCTTCCGGAACCGCAGCTCCGTGCGACAGCCCAGCAGGCCGCGCACTCCTTCTGCTTGCAGACTCTCCAGTGCGTCACGGCGCAGAAGAAGTCTGGGTCCCAGCCATGCCATGGCCCCGAACTCCCCAACGGCGCTTCCCTTCAATGGACCGAAGCTCGTTCCAGGCGGCAGCTCGATGTGGGGCGGCAGGAGGGGCCGGACCAACTCGCGCAGGCGCGCGAACTCGGGGAAGGATTCGGCTCTCGGCTTGAGGAACTCACGGCTCTCCGGAAGCGGCGAGAGGTCAATGGCGGGAAAGTCGTGCGCCACGGCACTCCAGGTGGCTCCGCATGCGTGACACCGTATGCCGGGAAGGCCCCACGTGTGTGCCGCGTCGAGGTAGCCACCGTGCTTCGTTCTGGCGGCCCTGTCCTCGTTGACCCAATAGAAACGACTCATTCGTGCCTACGCTCCTGGCCGGGAATAGTAGGGCTGGATCGGGCCGCCCATGAGCTCGAAGCGATGAATCAGCTCTCCTGCATGCCTGAAAATCTCCGCCGGAGAGGCGAACGGCTTGGCCATCATGTAGTCCCGCCACGCATCGTTCCATGCCCCTCCACGCGGGGAACCGTCATGAATCCTTCGATGAACGGAAAGCGGAATGGGCATGGTGTAGTCGTGGATTTTCACTTCCTGGCGCGCGAACCACTCCGCCAGGTCCTTTGACTGGGGGAAGATGTGGTGCTTTTCCCATCGCCCCGGCGTGAGTTGCCGGGACGGAGGGATGACTGCAGTCGGAGCGCCGTTCCAGTTGGGGAACGTCATGACGGAGCCCGGCGGCAATTTCTGCGCGCCACCCCAATTCCTCCGAGGGCCGCTGCCCGGCGCTGCTGCTGCCGCAGGAGGACGCGAAGGAGGGAAGCGCGCCAGCTCGACCTCTGCCGGTGTGTCCTCGCAGGGGTAGAAACCGCAGAGGTCTTCCACGCAGAAGAGGGTGACGCACTGGTCTTCCCCAGGGTCGTCGCATTCCTGCTCCGCCCCTGCCCAGGCCTGTTGACTGGGCGGCTTGCTGACAGTGGAGCAACCCAGCCAGGACACGGCGAACAGCGAAAGCCAGAGTGCGTGAGGGATTCGCATTGGACGCGAAAGCTAGCATGTCTTGGTCACCGGACTCGCTCCCTACCCTTTGGGTCATGTGGAGTGCGTGAGCAGAGCCCCTCCAGGGCCGAAGCCCAGCGTCAGACAGAGGATGCGACGATGCCTGTGCCGTCTGAGCTCCACTCGCGCTGCCTCGGCCGCGAGCTCCGCGTCGTTGAGCACGAGCACCTCTCCGCCGCCCGGAAGGGCTGCTTCCTCCAGGATGTCGGTCACCAGCGATGCATGCCCTTCCCAACCATACGTGCAGCCTCCCGGAACGAGAGCCTCATCCAGGGGACAGGGAAGCGCGAGACACACGCCTTCCACGGCCAGGTGACCGAGGTTTCGTGTACAGGCCCGCAGCGCGTTGGCGATGAAGTGCACCGCCGCGACGATGTGGTGCCCATCCGTGGGGCGAGGCATCCCGATGAAGAGGCGGGGCATCGTGTGGAGGTCCCGCTCGAAGACACGTTGGACTCCAGGGCGCGCGCACTTGATGCTCGTCTGGCCCACGTCGAGCACCAGCGGCGTTCGCGCCGCCACAAGCGCGAAGCCCGCGTACACGGGCGCGAAGCGCGGCGACTCCGAGACATAGACAGGACACCCGAGCGCGGCAGTGGCCTTCGCCCCCCCCACCTCGAAGCCCTCCAGGCAGGCCAGTCCTCCGCTCAACCACACCGCGTCCACGGCATGCCGATTCACCAATTGTTCGAGGGCGCTCGTGAGCGCTGGAAACAGTTGCTCCGCGAGTTGGTCCTCGGGCACCCCCGCGCGTCGGTCCGCCTCCACTCGAGGCGCGCCAATCAGCTCCCACAACTCGCGTCCGAACACCGGGAGGTTCCACACCTCCAGCGGTGTCACTCTCTCCGCGTGGTAACGACGGGCCGTCCACCTTCGCGGCGCGGAACTCACGCGACGAGCCCGGCGATTCGCTCCGCCGCATCCTTCGCGCCGTCTCGGGATTGATACGACTCCGAGATGGCCGCCACCTTCGCGCGCAACGGCGTTCCCGGCTCCAGGAGATGGCGAAGCGCGGCGCGACAGTCCTCAACTGTCAACGTGTCCAGTTCCCGCGTGAGCCCCGCCCCCGAGGCTCGGAGGAAGTGCGCCTGGATGGGCTGGTCATTGCAAACAGGCAACAGCAGCAGCGGCACGCCCGCCGTCAGTGCTTCCATCACGGAGTTGGCGCCTCCATGCGAGACAAAGACAGACGCCCTCGGAAGGAGCTGCCGCTGCGGCGTATAGGGCACCGCCACCACGTCCCCTGGCAACGCGCGCGAGAAGTCCGTGTCCGCCAGCTCACCCGCGCTCAACACCACCGTGACGCCCAGCGGCGCGGCGGCTTCCGCGATGGTGTGGAACAGCGTGGGCTGCCATGAAATCTGACTGCCGAAGGACACGTACACCACGGGCTTCGAACCCAATCGCTCCCACGGAAAATCCACCTCGTCGCCCCGAGGCTCGGGTGGAATCGACGGGCCCACCAGCCGCCCGGCGGGAGGAAGGTCCACCTCCGGGCCGAGGAACGCCTCCGTGGCGAAGAGGATGTTGAGGTGGGGCGAGAGGGCCTCGCAGTTGCGGAAGCTCGCCACGAAGCCATGTCGTGCGAACAGCTCCGCGCGCTCCTTCGCCAGGGCGCGCACGTTGCGGCGCAGCCCGTAGTCCTCCATGGGCTCCAGCAGCGAGAGCGCGGAGGACACTCCGGCCCACGGTATCCGCTCCTGATGCGCGGCCAGCACCGCCGCATACTGCATCCCATCCAGCGCCATGACGTCCGGACGGAAGCGACGCACCACCTCGCGCACGGGCTCGATGAGCGCGGGCACCGCATCCAGCAACAGGCCGCGAATCCACTTCCCCAGGGCCACCTCGTCACGCACCAGCCGGGCCAGCGCCTCGCCGCCCGTTTCAATGGTGGGAGCATCCCTCGCCGAGTGGGGCAGGTGCAGCACCTCCACGCCGAGCTTCGCGAGCTGAGGCGCGGGCTCGGGGATGCAGAGCCAGCCCACGGTGTGGCCCAGGCGGCGCAGCCACTGCGCGACGCCCATCATCGGGTTGATGTGGCCCTTCTCGGGCGAGGTCGCAATCAGGATTCGGGACATGGGGAGCCGTGTGCTGCGTGCGCGTGGAGCATGGCGAGGGAGCACAGCCGCATCAACAGGCGATCCACGCCATCCGCCTCCGGAGCCTCGGGCTCCATTCGCGTGTAGCGCTCCAGGAGCGTGAGCACGGCCTTCGGGTCGATGACCGCCAGCGGCTCCAGTCGCGAGGCCGACAGCCAGGCGCGGTACAGCTCCAGCCACCGGGTACGCACGGGGCTTGAGAGTGCCGTGTGCCCATAGCGCGGCGTCTTGCGCGCGAGCCGGACCTCGTCGGGGACGAGTCCTCGCACCGCGTGGCGGAAGAGCCACTTGCCGACTCCCTCGCGGACGAGCGAGGACTCGGGCAGCGAGAGCGCCACGTCCGCGAACCGGGAGTCGAGATACGGCGTGTGCACCGTGAGTCCGTGGGCCCGCGCGCCCCTCAGCTCGGGAGGAAGTACCAGCTCGCGCAGCACCCACTCCGCGTAGCGGACCTCCTCGGAGACCTCCATGTCTTCGGGAGACCAGGGCCCGCCACGGGCCTCGTCGGAGAGCTCCGGGCGGTCCTCCTGGGACCAGGGCTCGCCACGGGCCTCGTCTGGACTCCTCCCCAAGTTGTCCACAGCGGCGCGTAGGACCGTCCGTGCGAGTCGTCGGTCTTCCTCGATGCGCGCGAGCGCCGAAGCGAGCGCCAGGGGATTGCCCCTCAACACCTCATCGGCGCCGGCTCCGCTCAGCATCACCGAGGCTCCGAGCCGCTTCGCCTCCGCGTAGAACGCGAAGCTCGCCACCGCCCGTGCATTGAGGATGGCGCCCTCGTTGGCGATGACGGCGGGCTCGAACAGGTCCGGCAGGAGGGCATCCGGAATCGGAACGTCGACCTGCTCCACTCCCGCGAGCCGGGCCACCGTCCTCGCGTTGTGTCGCTCGACCGCGTCGGCGAAGTGGACATCCATGCTCCACGCGCGAACCCGGCCCGGTGCATGCCGCGCCGCCAGCGTGCACAGCACGGCGCTGTCCACGCCGCCGCTCAGGCTCACGTCCAGCGCGCCCGAGGCCACCCGGGTACCGACAGCGTCGGAGCACGCGGCCAGGAGCGCCCGTGCTCGTGGCTCGTCATCTTCTTCCGGGGAGCGCGGTGAGGATTGGCGGCGGATTCGCGGCGGGAGCGGCGCCACGCGGCTCACCCCTCGAAAGAGGCTCCAGGTCGACGGCAGGCTGTGTCGCAGGAACGCCGTGACGGATGCAGGCTCCAGGCCCACGACTTCACCGCTCAGGAGCGGGAGCAGGCGCCACACCGACTCCACGGGAGCGTCCGTCCGGGGTCCGGCTGTCGGCTGGTAGGAGGGCAGGGCGGCGAGCGGGCCGCTCGGGTCGCCGGGAGCGTCGGACACGCGGGGACTGTCGCAAGGCCCGGGGGCACCCGGCAACCCCGCTATAGTCCCTCCGTGCGTTACGAGCTGCACGACGGCCGAATCCTCACCTGGTCCCTGGAGACGCACGTCGTCACCCACTGCAACCTGCGCTGCGTGCAGTGTTGCCCCATGTCGCCCCACCTGCCCGCCTGGGCCGTGGAGCCCGCCGTGCTCGGCGCCGACCTCACCCGGCTCGCCCGCGTGCTCAAGCCCAACATCTTCAAGCTCACCGGCGGCGAGCCCTTCCTCCACCCGGACCTCCCCGCCGTGCTCGACGCCGTCCGCGCGTCAGGCATCTCCGAGCAGCTCTCCGTCACCACCAACGGTTTCCTCGCCCAGAGCGCGCCCGACGCCGTCTACGAGCGCCTGGACCGGATGACCCTGTCCGTCTACTCCTCCGCGCCGCTGCCGGAGAAGTCCCTGGCCCGCATCACCGAGCGCTGTGCGCGACACGACGTCCTCCTCACGGTGAAGCACATCGACGCCTTCCAGCAGCTCACCCCGGACGCGCCCCTGGCCACCGACGCGGAGGTCCGCGACGTCCACGCGCGCTGCTGGCTCAAGGTCCGCTGCCACCTGGTCCACCGGGGCCACTTCTACACCTGCACCCGTCCGCCTCACGTGGCCACGGTGCTGGGCCCCTCGCACCCGGAGATGCCCGCGCTGGCCGAGGTGGATGGCGTGCGCCTCGACGCTCCGGAGCTGCTGGAGCGGATGCTCGGCCACCTGGAGCGGGACACGCCGCTGGCCACCTGTCGCTACTGCCTGGGCGCCAGTGGCCCGTGGCAGCCGCACGCGCAGCTCCCACGGGCCCACGGCTGACCCCCCGAGGCTACTCGCGGGCCTTCGACAGCGCGCGCTGCATCGACGCCGGATAGCGGTCTCCCACCGCGACGCCCGGAGGCGCCACGAGGTCGATGTCCTTCAGGTCCTTCTCCGTGAGCTTCACGTCGAGCGCGCCCAGGTTCTCATCCAGGTACTTGCGCCGCTTGGTGCCCGGGATGGGGACCACGTCCTGGCCGCGCGCCATCACCCACGCGAGCGCGAGCTGCGCCGGCGTGCAGCCCTTGTCCTTCGCCAGTCGCTCCACCTTCACCACCAGCTCCAGGTTGCGCGTGAAGTTCTCCCCCTGGAAGCGCGGCGAGTGGCGGCGGTAGTCGTCCGCGGCCAGGTCCTCGTAGCGCTTGATTTGCCCCGTCAGGAAGCCGCGCCCCAGCGGGCTGTACGGCACGAAGCCGATGCCCAGCTCGTGGCAGGCCTGGAGCACCCCGTCCTCCGGCTCGCGGCTCCACAGCGAGTACTCACTCTGGAGCGCGGCGATGGGGTGCACCTTGGAGGCCCGGCGCAGCGTGTCCGCGTCCACCTCCGACAACCCCAGGTGCCGCACCTTGCCCGCGCGCACCAGGTCCGCCATGGCCCCCACCGTGTCCTCGATGGGCGTCGACGCGTCCAGCCGGTGCAGGTAGTACAGGTCGATGACGTCCACGCCCAGCCGGCGCAGGCTGGCCTCGCACGCGCGCTTCACGTACTCGGGGCTGCCGTTGATGCCGCGCGCCTGCGGGTTGTTCGGGTCCCGGACGATGCCGAACTTGGTGGCCAGGACAACCTTCTCGCGGTGGGGCTTGAGCACCCGGCCCACCAGCTCCTCGTTGCTTCCGGAGCCGTACATGTCCGCCGTGTCGAAGAAGGTGATGCCCTTGTCCAGCGCGTGCAGCAGCGTGGCTTCCGACTCGGCGTCATCCCGCCCCGCGTAGAAATCCGACATCCCCATGCAGCCCAGGCCCAAGGCGGACACCTTCAGGCCCTGCTTTCCGAGAGTCCGTGTCTCCATGTCGACAGCCCCTTCGCCGGCCGCCGACATGGCGTCCGTTTTCGCGCGGAGCCTTTACTGTGGCTGGGCCACCGACGCGTCAACTGGAAGCGTTCGCTCCCGAGGCAAATCGACGGTGAAGGTGGATCCGCGGCCCTGCTCGCTCTCCACGCGCACCCGCCCTCCCATGGCCTCCACCAGCGTCCGGGTGATGTAGAGGCCCAGGCCCAGGCCGCCATAGTGCCGCTCCGACACGGCGCGCTCGAAGCGGCCGAAGAGGCGCGGCAGGTGTTCGGGCGCAATCCCGATGCCCTGGTCCCTCACCCGCAGGCGCGCACGGGTGGGGCCCTGCTCCAGGCTCAGCTGGATGGGCTTGCCCGAGCCGTACTTCACCGCGTTGTCGATGAGGTTGGTGACGACCTGCTCCAGCCGGAGCCGGTCCCATCGACCGATGAGGCCCGACTCGCCTCCCTCCACCTCCAGCGTGGAGCCGGCCCGGGTCGCGTGGGGCTCGTAGCGCACCACCACCTCGCGGATGAGCGCGCCCAGGTCCACGTCCTCCAGTTCCAGGGCCAGCCTGCCCGCGGCGATGCGCGACACGTCGAGCAAATCTCCCACGAGCTCCGCCAGCTTCTTCACCTGCCGGGCGCCCGTGTCCACGTAGCCTTTCACGACGGAGTAGGGGATGGCGTCGGGGTGGCGCTCCAGCTCGCGCGCGAGCGCCTGGAGCTTGAGGCTCAGCGGGGTGAGGGGCGTCTTCAGCTCGTGACTGGCGATGGAGAGGAACTCGTCGCGCAGGCGGATGGCCTCCTGGGCCTCGCGGTACAGGCGCGCGTTCTCCATGGAGAGCGCGGCGCGGTACGCCAGCTCCAGCCCGAAGGCGAGGTCCGCCTGGGTGTAGCGGCGGTTGGAGAACGAGGTGAAGAAGCTGAAGACTCCCAGCGTGTGGCCGCGCACCACCAGCGGCACGGCGATGAAGGAGCGCAGGCCGGTGGCCAGCATCACCCGGGCGTGGTTCTCGTTGTGGGCGCTGCGCTTGATGTGCGCGGGCGTCATCTCCTCCAGGAGGATGGCCTCGCCGCGCAGGAGCGCCGCGGTGGGCGGGTGGCGCGGGTTGCCCTCCGGCATGAGCTGGAAGTTGAGGACCTCCGCGGCGGTGGCGGCGTCCTCGGGGCGTGCGTGGGCGACCTCCAGCCGGCGGAAGTTGCCATCGGGTTGCGCCAGGTCCACGAAGCACCAGTCCGCGAGCGCGGGCACCACGAGCTTGGCCAGGTTGCGCATCGTCGCCTCGTAGTCGAGCGAGGACGCGAGCACCGTGCTCACCTCGGCGAGGACGCGGGTGCGGAACTCGGCCTGGCGCAACTCAATGGCCAGGGCCTCCGCGCGCTGGCGTGCATGCACCAGGTCCGTCACGTCGAAGCCGAAGCCCGCGATGCCGTCCACCTGTCCCTGGGAGTCACGGGTGGGCTGGTAGACGAGGTTGTGAAAGGTCTCCTTCTCCATCCCGTCCGTCTGGAGGAAGCGCAGCGGCACGGCGTTGCCCACGAAGGGCTCGCCCGTGGCGAAGACGCGGTCCAGCACGTCGCGCGCGTCCTGCTCCGCCACCTTCACCACGCCCTCCTGGAAGGGCATGCCCAGGGTGTCCCGGCTCTTCAAGAGCGAGCTGTTGCGCGCGTTGGAGAAGTCGAAGTCGTGCGTGGCGCCGCGCAGGAAGAAAATCTGCGCGGGGGCCTGCATGAAGATGGTGTGCAGGCGAGTCCTCGCGGCCTCGGACGCGGCGCGGGCCTGGCGCTCGCTCTCCAGCAGCCCCGCACGCTCCTCCATGGCCCGGCTGAGCGACACGTTCAGCTTGGTGATGAAGATGGCGAGCAGGGCGAAGATGCCCAGGGACAGCACATCCGCGGACCTCATCTGAAGTGTCAGCCGCGGCGGGAGGAACTCGTGGTCCACGGCCACCAGCGACAGCGCCGTCACCAGGAGCGCGGGCCCCCAGCCTCCCCACCAGCCGGCCACCATGACGGCGCCATAGAAGAAAAGGAAGGGGCTGGTGGACATCAGCGACGCGAGCTCCATCTGGAGCAGCAGCGCGCAGAGGAAGAAGAGCAGGGCGACGCCATAGCGGCCCAGTCGGGACTTCTGAAGCCAGCTCCAGGCCTTTCGGGGGTCCGGCGTGAGGCGCTGCTCGAGCGGAGCCGACAGGGAGCGCGTGCTCCCCGACGGACGGGTGGTTTCCAGATGCGAGACGGGCGTGGGCAAGGCGAGGGGCCTCCTCACGGCGAGGGAGCACCGCGAGCGTCCGGAATCGAAACGCTCCCGGCGCGAGGCGGGGTCCGCGCATGATGGTCCTACTTGGCGCTCGTCTGCCTTCTTCTCGGATGCAAGTGATTGAAGGAGCACGCTCGGCGGTTCAACGCGCGACTTCTTGCTCCGACTTGTTGAGTGGACAGCTCCCCCGAGAGGGACGGGGCACCACCGACCCGGTGTTCCCTGACGCTGACGATGAAGTCTTTCAGGTGTGTTGTTTGTGAATGGCGCCGTGTGAGGGTTGGCGTCAAATCATTGGAGCTTCGAGCATGTCACGCATGCGCATCGAGTCTCGGTCCTGAGGCCTCCCCATGCTGAACGAGTCCGACTGGGACAGGAGGCCGGGGCCCTGGGACATGCCCTTGTTGTACTTTCGGGTGGGGCAGCAGTGACCATCGATGCCCATGCTCGGGCCGCCCATGTTGCTCGGGCCCATGTCGAAGCGGTCCCGCATCAGCATGGGATTGCCGATGAAGCTCCCCGGAGGTGCGGAGCCACCGTTGCCCGTGGCGCCCTGGAGGGTGATGGGCTCCTGCGTGGCCGGCTGCTTCTGGACCTGCCGCAGGTGAAGCGTGTGCCTGGCGGAAGAGAGCTTTGGGGTCATGGCGTGTACCTCCAAGTGGGCGGTGTGGCTTCATTACGGCGCACACGCGCACACGGTTACATCGCCTCGACAGGGGCCGCGCTGGCGTGAGCGCGGCCCGGTGCGTCACTTCACGGTGGGCGGCGGATACGGGTTGTAGTCCCAGCGCCAGGGCATGTCCGTGGGGCCCAGGATGGCTTCGATGAGTGGAGGGAAGACGTGGGGGCCCTTCACGCTGTTGGCGAGCAGGACGACGCAGCGCGCGCCGCGCTCCAGGCAGAGGACGAAGTTGTCGGTGTGCTCGTCGTGGCCACCCTTGAAGAAGGCGGGGCTGGAGCGGTCATCGAAGAGCACCATGCCCAGTCCGGCGGACAGGGCGATGGCCTGGTTGCGCGGGTCCTTCTCCTCGGTGAGGGTGGGGAACTGGTGGGCCCAGGGGATGGCGAGCTGCGGGGAGAGCAGCTCCGCGCGCGCCTTGGAGGAGAGGCCTTCTCCGCGCATGAGGCCGGCGAGGAACTTCGCGTAGTCCTCGATGGTGGTGTCCATGGAGCCGGCGGCGCGGACGCTGCCGCGCTGGTGGTGGGCCTTGGCCACGCCGTGCTCGTCGTAGCCGGTGGTGACGTTGGGGGCGAAGTCGTCGCGCCAGACCATGCTGGTGCGGCGCATGCCGAAGCGGTCGAAGACGCGCCGCTGGAACTCCTGGCCGGCGTCGAGTCCGAGGCCCGCGTCCTCGAGGACGAACTGGAGCAGGTTGATGCCCTCGCCGGAGTAGGCGTAGCGCGCGCCCGGGTCGAACTTGAAGTCGAGCTTCCCGTCCGGGTTGAGGAAACGGAAGTTGGGGAAGCCGGGCGAGTGGCTCAGCAGCATGCGCGGCGTGAGCTGCTTCCAGCGCGGGTCCGCCGCGAGGTCCTCGTACTTCTTGAACTCGGGCAGGGGCTTCTTGAGGTAGCGCTCGATGGGCGTGTCCAGGTCCAGCACGCCCTCGTCGACCAGCTGCATGACGAGGTAGCCGAAGACGAGCTTGGTGAGCGACGCGCCGTACATGACGGTGTCGGTCTGGAGGGGCGCGGCCTGCTCGATGTCGCGCAGGCCGTAGGCCTTCACGGCGACGACCTGGCCCTCCTCGATGATGGCCAGCGCGAGCCCGGGCAGCTTCGCCTCGGTCATGAGGCGCACGGCGGTGGCATCGATATCCGGACCGTGGTGCACGGGTTCAGGCTCGGGCAGGGAACACAACCGGGTGCACGCGGAGAGCAGGCCCAGCAGGCTCGGAAGGAGGAGACGGGCGAGAGGACGAACGAGCGAGGAGGACATGCCTGGAGAATGTGGGCACGGTCGGGTTGTCGCAAACCGCGAGAGGGCCGGGCCCCGCCGTGAGAAGGCGGGACCCGGCCCTTGTTCATCAGGACGAGACTACGGAGCCACGTGCTGCCACTGCTGGTTCACACCCGCGTTGCACTCCCAGAGCTGGAGCCCGGTGCCGTTGGGGAATCCGTCCACCCAGTTGACGTCCAGGCACTTGCCCAGGGCGCTCTTCAGGGTTCCATCCGGCCGCAGCGTCCACTGCTGATTGCTTCCCCCCGTGCACTGCCAGAGGTGCACGCCGGTGCCGTTGGGGAAGCCGTCCACCCACTCGACGTCCAGACACAGGCCGCCCGCGCCCCTCACGGTGCCATCCGCCTCGAGGCTCCAGAGCTGGTTGACACCATTCGTGCACTGCCACAATTGCACGTTTGTCCCGTTGGGCCAGCCGGTGGTCCAGGCGGCGTCGATACACTTGTCCTGGATGCCCTTCAGGTAGCCCGCGGCACGCGTGCCGTGGCCATAGATGCTCTGCGCGCCCTGCTGGTCCTTGGCGGAGAGGGTCGTCCGGTTGCGGTTTCCCTCGCAGGCGCCGCCGTAGTTCATGACGGAGTCGGGGTCATACGTGGTCAAGGCCTCCCATGAAATGTTGTTCTCCAGGCACAGGCCCTCGGTCTGCGGGATGCGGAGATGCTCGTGAGTGAAGCCCAGGATGTGGCCGAACTCGTGGAGGATGCTCCTCCTGACTTCGAGCTCGTTGCCATACATGAGGTTCTCGGCATTGAGGGGTCGTGTCCCTATAAGTGTGTAGTCGGCGAGCAGGGATGAGCGTGAAAGAGGGAAGCTCCTCGGTGAAACCAACCGAGACGGTCTCCCCCTGGCAGGGGAGCCGAGGAGTTCCCGCCGTGGACGAT
>NZ_JABUMS010000028.1:0-79282 GCF_013336705.1 Myxococcus sp. CA051A
ATCGTCCACGGCGGGAACTCCTCGGCTCCCCTGCCAGGGGGAGACCGTCTCGGTTGGTTTCACCGAGGAGCTTCCCTCTTTCACGCTCATCCCTGCTCGCCGACTACACACTTATAGGGACACGACCCTGGATTTCGCCACCCGGCCCGGCGCCGACAAGTCCTCACCCTTGGCGGAGCGCTATCCGCAACTCCTCAACCAGGTTGACGAGGACCTCGCCACATTGGCGCGGACATTGCGAAGCTCAGCGCTTCCTCCGACGCGTGAGCCAGCTCGTCACGGCGACGAGGACCAGCGCCAGGTAGACCCAGCCTCCGAGGTGGATGGCGTCCGTGAGCCACGGCGGTGTCACGGGGTGGGGCTCAACGAGCCGGGCCGCCGCGACGACGAGGCCCGTGATGGATAGCGCGACGAGGAGGAGCGCCCAGAGTGGCAAGCCGAAGAGGCTCACGACGAATCGGCCATGACTGTCTTTCTCGAGGGGCATCGGGTGCGTTCCCAGAGGACCACCGGTGTCAGGTGAGCAGGTGCTTGAGGAGCGGCAGGACTCGCTCCGACTCCTCACCTGGATGTGTCTCCACCCACCAGTCGAGGTGGCTCGAGATGTAGTGCGCAGCGGATATCACCTCGGGCGTCAAGGCGACCGTCTCCGCCGAGACGAACCGATAGTGCTTCGGGTCCACGTATCGGAGGACGATGCGTGCCCACTGAGCCCGGTGGCACACTCCGCAACTCCATTGCTCGAGCGCGTGAACGTCCTCTGTTCCGACGGGGTCCCGAAGCTTGAGATATGCGTCGCTGAACTCCTGGAGTCCTGTGTCCAGGAGTTCGCCCGGCCGAACGTTGATGCTCTCCGGATCCCAGCGGAGGTCCGAGGTATGCAGATTCGTCTCATCCTCGACCGTGTGCGCACCACAATGAAGACAGGTCAACGGAGTCAGGAACCATACGACGTAGGCCATCATGGACTCCTAGTTGGGTGGCACGGGGGGACGTCCTGTCGGAGGGCCGAAGACGATCTTCAAGCTGCGGCCCTGGACTTGAATGACAAAGTAACCCTCGGGATAGCGTTGAACCAACTGGGCTTTGAGCCCGTCGCTGGAGAGGGGAGAAAATGTCCTGGGCGACACTCCGAATTGCCGAGCGAGGGGAATGGCGAGATCTTCGTCCACGGAGATGATGAGCGGCACCGCGCCTGGGGTGGTGTCCGCGAACAATGCGTCCACGATGATTCCGCGGTCCACTCCGCCTTTCCCCTTTCCGACCTGCGCGGCGATCAATTCGTCGAGGGCCGCGCGATAGCGAGGATGGGTGCGGTCGGGGGTGATGCCCTGGAGGCTCGGGAGAGATGGCGATGGGCGGCCAGTCACAGTCTGTCCCCCGACTGCTTCCGCGCCAGCGAGTGGTGAGAGGCGGAGGTCCGCGTCGGGTCCAACGATGTCTGCGAGAGTTGGGGTCGCGCCATCTGGAGGGTCGATATAGGGCCCTAGACCCCGAGCATTTCGGAGGCCGTTGATGGCATCCCGATGGCTGATGGCCAGGTCCGCGAAGCGGATGCCGGGGGCACCTGTCGTCGGGTGGACGCCCGCCAACAGGTTGTCGATGGCGACGCGCGCGTTGCTGTCCAGGATGATGGTGCCGGAGGTCACTGGCGCGCCCGGGAGAAGCACCTCCGCTGGCTCTAGGCCATACGCGACCCGTGCCAGGCGGACGAGGCGGCCGGAGGCGCCTCCCGCCGAGTCGAGCAGATCCTCCGCCATGCGCACCGGCGCCCGCTGGAGCAGGGCCTGCAGATGCGAGCCACGCACTGGCCCCGTCGCCCCCAGGCCGAGCGCGGTGTTCACCCGGCCGATGCCGACGGCGGCAATCACATCGCGTGCCTCGGCCGCCGAGATGTCCATGATGGCGGCGCGCGCGGCCACGGAGAGTTGGCGCAGCAGCGCCTCGGCCTCCGCGGCGGAAAGTTGCATGGCCCAGACGAGCTGAGGCCGCGTCACCGCATCATCGAGCCGCGCCAGGACCTCGAGGCCCCGTGGGCCCACCTGCGCCGCGGTGTCCACGAGCTCGCGCGCCGAGTACCGCGACAACAGCCTCCGCAGCGCGTCTTGAGAGACCTGCGTGAGGAGGTTGATCTCCGCGGCGCTCAGTCCGTCCGCGAGCAGCATCTCCAGCCCCTCGCGCTCCCACACCCGCAGGGCGCGCTGGGCCGCCGACGCGCTCAGTCCGCCGGCCTCGATCCGGGCGAGCAGCGCGCCCTCCGCACCCGCCGCGCGCACCCCCGCGAGACCGGGCGCCACACCCCGACCCAAGAGGTAGCCACGCGACATCCCCCAGCCAAACGCGCGGCTCATGCTCTGCAACGGCGAGCCGATGACGCCCGGCAAGGCCCGCGCCGCCGCGACCGCCTGCATTGGCATGTTGCGGATGCCCCCGCCGATGCTCCGCACGCCGCGTCCCACCGCGCCAGGAACCTGGGGCAGTCCTCGGCGGACGGCCGCTCCCATCCTCGCGAAGTTGCCTCCTCGGATGACGCTTCGCCCCGCGCCGCGCACCGCCGTGCCGAGCCGCGTGGTCAGCCCGCCTCCCCAGCGCGCGCCGCCCCCGGCTCGGATGATGCCCCGCTGCATGCCACGGCCGCCCACCTGGGCCAGCTTCGCCATGCCCATCTGCAGCAGGACGTTGCCCGCGGCGGAGACGTCACTCGACATCCGGTCCGACGAGCGCTGCAGCTCCTCCGCGTTCCGCGCGACGCCCGCCTCGTAGAGGTTCTTCAGGAAGCAGAGGAACTGGAAGAGCAGCGCGAACTTGCCGACCGCGATGGTCCACCCACCCGCCGTCACCATGACGCTGGCGCAGAAGGCCACCACCGGACCCAGCGCGGGGCCGAGGATGCCGAAGGTGACCAGGATGAGCGCGGTGCACAACGCGGCGATGACCGCCGCCAGCGCGGTGATGGAGCCGAGGATGATGGTGAGGCCCGTCGCGATGTCCGCGGCGATCTTCAGCAGGTTGCCGATGGGGTCGCGCTGCCAGGCCTGGATGTTCACCACGTTCGCCGCGCCCGATGCGATCATCCCGAAGCCCGACACCACGCCGAGCAGCGGCGTCACCGGGTTCACCAACCCAACCGCCAACGTCAAGAACCCTGGCCAGGGGATGCCCGAGAGCTTCGCCCACAGGTTCCGCCCCATCATCCGCAGCGCGATGCGCCGCCGCTCCCAGGCCGTGGTCTGCTCGAAGGGCTTGCCGGCCATCTTCTGGATTTCGACCACCGCGTCCTGGCGCCGCTTCAGCTCCAGCGCCTCGAACTCCTCGCGGCTCACGCGCGGCTCGCCCTCGGACGGGGCCGTGCCGCCGAGCACCTTCGGGATGTGGCTGGCGATCGGCCCCGCTGGGTCGAAGCTCCACCGGTCCTCGTAGCCCGCCTGGGGCTGGCGTTGCACCACCGTCTCCGCGCCCGCCTCGCTGGGGGGCCGCGGCGCGATGGGCTGCAACTCGCCCCCTTCCGCCGCGGTGGCCTGGGCCTGCTGCATCGCCGCCTGGGCCTCGCCTTCTGGCTTCGCCTCGGCCGGAGCGCCGTCACGCGCACCGGCGGCGGCCTTCCCGCCGTCGGCCACCGGCGGCGCTGCTCCCTCCTCGGGCTGCGCGGGCTCCGGCTGCGCGGGGGGCTGCGGCTCGAGGCGTGGCGCTTCGATTCCCTCCTCCTCGCGCAGCGCCCGCTCCTCGGGCGTCTCCTCGGGGATGGCGGCCGTGTTCTGGCGGTGGGTCTCCTGCTCCTCGCGCAGCCGCTCCTCGACGGTGAACGACTGCTCGACCACGGAGCGTCCCTCGGCCTCGGTCTCGTCCGCCTGGGCGGCCATCTCCCCTGGCCGATCCGCGAGCGCCTCGACCTGGGCGCGGGCTCCGTCGGTCTGCTCGCGCATCTGCGACAGCTTCTCGTCCGTGCGCTGGAGCACGCTCGTGCTCTCGGTGAGCTTCGCCTCGGCCTGGGTGTTGAGGTTCGCGGCCTGTGCCGCGTCGGCCGACAGCCCCCGGGCCCGCTCCTGGCCCCCGGAGAACGCGCGGTCCATGTTGTTGACGTCGCCGCCGGCCTGGTTGATTTCGCCGCGCTGCTCGCTGGCCTTCTCCGCGGCCTCGGCGTCGTCCGGCGTGTTGGCCGCGCTCTCGGCCGACAGCGAGGAGGACTCCTCGGCCATTCCCGCGGAGTCCTCGCGGCCCGCGTCCGCCTTGCCCAGGTGTTGCGGCGCCTGCTCCGCCACCCACGCGGTCTTCTGCCGCGACACGCCGAGGGCGGCGCGGCCCTGATCCATGACGGTGCGCCGATATGCCGCGTGGCCCTGTGACGTCGTGACGCCCAGGTCCGACTGCGCCACGCCCTTGCGTACCAGGTTGAGGTTGCCCTCGAGGATGCGCGCGTTGGCGCGCTCGTTGGACGCGACCTCCTGCAGGCCCGTGCCCTCGTCGCGCATGCCCTGGGTGGCCTCGGCGATCTCCGTGATGGCCGTTTCCATGTTCTCCGGGGGCCGCAGCGCCTGTCCCCCCGCGTCCACGGGCGCCACCTGGGGCACCGGCGCGACCGGAGCGGGCACCAGGGGCTGGGGCTCGGCCGCCGCCATGGAGAAGGCGTCCTGCGCGGCCGACTGCTCCGCGTCTCCCGCCGCCGCTTCGCCTCCTCCCGCCTCGCCCTTCTTTCCCTTGCCGCCTTCCCCTTCGCCTTCGGCCTGGGCCGGCGCGTCGACCACCTGCGCCGTCTCGGTCGCCGCGGCCTGGACGCCCGGCCGCTCCTGCGCCGCCCTGTCCACGTCCGGGCGCGCCTGGGGCTGGAGTCCGTGGCTCTTGGACGCGACTTCACCCCGGTCGATGTCGGGCTGCTCGTCCGGGACGTCCTCGTCGGCGAGCTCCTCGTCGATGCGCGCCCGCATTCGGGCGGCGGGCCCCGTGCCGTCCTCGGATTGGCGGTAGTCGGCCGGCTTGCGCTGCACCGGGGGCGCGTCGCCCTGGGTCTGCTGGACGACGTGGGTCATCTCGTGGGCGAGCAGTTCCACGTCCTCCGCGCTCTCTCCCCGCCCCAGGAAGACGTGCTCCTTGTGGGTGAAGGCACGCGCCCGGATGCTTTGGGCGGCGTCGCGGTCGTCGGATGCTTGATGGACGCGGACATCCGCGAGGTCGCGCCCGACGACCGGTTCGACGCGCTCGCGGACCCGGGGACTCAATGGCTCGCCCGAGGTGCCCGTGAGGCGGTTGGGCGTCGCGGGGGGGCGAGGCGGTGTGGCGGACGCCGAGGCGCTGGAGGCTGGCGTCGACGCGGTGCGAGCCACCTGGTCCGCCTGCTCCTCCAGCGCGCTCTTCGCGGGCGCGACCGCCAGCTTGGCCTGAAGCGGTGGCACCGCGCCGGGGCCCATCGCTCCGCGCAGGTACAGGGGGAGGCCCGCATCCGGAGCGCCCGAGGAGGAGGACTGGGGTGGCGTGGCGGCGTCGGACGCTGGCACGGCCGACCCCAGCGGCCCGCGCAGATAGAGCGGCACGCTCGGGTCCGTGGCGCTGGCTTTCGGCCTGGATGCCTTGGCATCCAAGGGCGCGGGCTTCACCTCCGGCTTCTTGGCGCGAGCGAAATCCACGGCAGTCCCCCTGCTGCGTGTCGCGTTGTCACCGCTGACTGTCCGTCAGGAAACGCCCGAATCGCTGGGCGTGTCAATCCCACACGTGATGTGTATTCAAGCCGCGCCGGTGTGCGTCTGCCCATGCTGGGGCGCCGTGTGTGGGAATGGGTCCAGGACGCGTGCTCATGGTCAGATCCTCTCAGGGAGCAACCTCCAGCTGCTCTGGTGAGTGGGGCGCTCCTACCCATGAGGGTGGTGCGATGCTCCCGTCGTGTCGAGGCGGGACCCGAGGCATGTGTGATGCGAACAGTCTCATGCCCACGCATGGGACATGAGGGAGTCTCGGACGGGTCTTCAGCGAGAGGTCGGCGGTGGCGCGCGGTAGCTCGTGGCAATTCTAAAGGGGTCTAACCGGCTTCAGGGAAGTCCGGTAAGGCGCAAGCCTGCGTGTTGGAAGAAGGCGGCGAGAATGTCGTGACGGTGGCCCAGGCGCACGAATGAAGCGCGTGCCTGGGCACGCAGCTCGGCGACAGAGTCGGGTGTGGCATTGCGGAGCTCCGCCTTCACCACGCCGTTGCAGCCCTCCTCGGGATTGAGGTCTGGCGCATCTCCTGGCAGCCGCTCAAGTCGGAAGTCCTCGGGGTGGCAGGCAACGAAGTCGAGCGTCTCGGCACTGTGGTGCTGGTTGAGGCCGTCCCAGACTGGACTCGGCTGCGTCCTGAGCTGGCTGGGCTTGTTCCTGCTCGTCACTGGCGTGGTGGCTCGGCTGTGGTCCAAGAGGCGCGGGCCCCTCGCCGCCCGCAGACTCCTGACCTCCGGGGCAACACCCCCGGCCACGCACGGGCGAAGCGCGGCGACATCAAAGCCATACCCCCCGGCACGAAGCCGCCTCCACGGCGAACGCGAATTCCTGACACAAGACAAGATTACCGCGAAATTCAATCACACCTATCAAAACGGAAATCCGTTCCGAACCGGACCCACGTCACCTCCCACCTCCCGACATGAACGGCTTCCGGAATCCTCTTTCGCCAGTCCGGAACGCACGTTGCGCATCCACCAGGTCCTCCACTTCAACGTCATTCGAGACAACTTCTGACGAAGGATCTCAATCTCATGCGTCTCCATCACAGGCGCATTCGATGCGGTGCGCCAGAACCTGCGCATGACATCTCATCAAGACACCTCACTCCATGAGTAGGCAAAAGAATCTGTTTGAATTTCGGAAATAGATTCACTTAAAGTGCGTTTGGAATTCAGGACCGAAAGGGGGGCGGCGTGGCGAACCTGTTCGCAATTCATTCCATTGGTGAATCGCTTGTCTCCTATTTCAGGCACGCCTATGAAAGCCTGCCGGCCGAGCAACGAGCGAAACTCCCGAATGTCCAGGCTTTCAATCTCTTCTCCAGCAAGGAGATGGGAGGTGGGCCCAACGCCACCGAGCCCGTCCGGCCCGCACTGACGCTGTATCTGTATCGCGTGACAATGAATGAGCACCTGCGGAACCAGCCCGCAACCGGGGGCTCCGCGTCGACGCATCCACCCCTCGCCTTGGATCTCCACTATCTGCTGACGGTCTGGGCGGAGGACGCGAAGGACGAGCACCGTCTGCTGGGATGGGCCATGAACCTGCTCCACACCCACCAGACGCTCAGCGCGTCGGATCTCAACGAGGACGGAGGCTGGGGGCCGGGGGAGATGGTGCAGCTCATCCCCGCGGAGCTGAGCAACGAGGACCTGATGCGCATCTGGGACACATTCCAGCGCCCCTACACGCTCAGCGTCTCCTACATCGCCCGCGTCATCCGAATCGATGTCGCGGAAGGTCTCGCGGCAAAGCCAGTCGTCGCTCGACGTCTTTCTTATGGAGAACGAGGGGAGGCGCAATGATGTGGGAATCCATCGACAGTCGCATCCTCGCGGCCCTCCGCTTTCTGGACGGGGAGACCTTCGAGCCCCTCACCTCCCCGCTCACCGTCTCCGGGAACTCCACCCGCGTCGTGCGCAACCCGCGCTCGCTCTATGTCCTCACCCAGGCCGCGGGCTTCGAAGCCTATACAGGCAGCTTCGACACGCCCCCGCCGCCAGCCACCACGCCGTTCGCGCTCACCGTGTCCGATCCAAGCGGAAGACACCTTCCCCGCCGCGTCTCGCTCGAGCTGCCGCGCGATGCCTCACGAACGCCTCCGGACCCCAGCCGCTCCGTCTTCACGCCAGTGGATGTCCGCATGTACCTGGCGCCCACGGCCCGGCCCGCACCGGGCAGCGCGGTGGTGCGGCTGTCGCTCCTGGACGGCGACGAGCAGCCACTGGCGCACTGGGTGATTCGCATCAAGGTCGACGTCCCGGACCGTCCGTCCACGGTGGGACTCGGGCTGTCGGACGCACGCGGCGAGGTGCTGCTCCTGGTCCCCCGCATCCCCATCATCCGCTGGGGACAGGATGAGGATGACGCGCTCATCCACACGAACTTCCCGGCCACCCTGGAGGCGGCGCCCACGCCGAGCGGGGCGGGACCGCCTGACCCGGACGTCCCGGATGCCAGCTTCACGTTGCTGCCACTCACCCTCCAGGTTGCCTCCGGCCTGGAGATTCACCGTCGGATCCAGATCCCGACTTCATAGAGGGGGGCCTCATGCCTGAATACCTCGCACCAGCGGTGTATGTCGAAGAGACCAGCTTCCGGGCCAAGTCGATTGAAGGGGTGAGCACCAGCACGACGGGCTTCGTCGGTCCGACGCTCACCGGCCCCTCGGGAGGGACACCGGAGCTGCTCACCAGCTTCGCGGACTTCGAGCGCATCTACGGAGGGCTGGACCCGCTCTCGTACGGAACCAACTACCTGGCGCACTCGGTCCGCGCCTACTTCAACGAGGGAGGCTCACGCCTCTACGTCTCGCGCGTCGTCACCACGTCCGCGGACGCGGGCTTCGCCTCGGCGGCCATCGGCGCCAGCGGGCACAGCTTCGTCGCGCGCTTCCCGGGACGCGGGGGCAACGGCACCATCACCGTCAGCGCCATGCAGCGCACGGCGAGCCCCATCGCGCTGGACCGCGCCCCGACGGGTTCGGTGTTCGTGACGAACGATGCCATTCCCGTGACGCACCTCAAGGGCGCCAGCGGCTGGGCCCCCGCGCTGCCCAACACGCCAGCCGGCGACCTCGTGACGCTCTCCATCCGCACCCGGGATGGTGCCGGCCGAGAGGTGACGTACGAGGACGTGGGGTTGGATCCCCAGCATCCCCGGTGGATCGGCAGCGTGCTGTCGGAGACCCCCACCCGCCTGTCCGAGACCATCCAGCGGCAGTTCGCCGTCCACTTCACCGGCACCACCCCGCCCGCGGGTGGAGATCTGAAGTCGGCGCTAGGCACCCTGCCCCAGACCTTCACCCTGACGGGGGGCCTCGACGGCGACGCGCCCAACACGGCGCAGTACGAGGCGGCGCTCGCGGCCCTGGCGGCCATCGAGGACATCTCCATCATCGCCGCTCCGGGCTCCTCGACGTATGGCACCACCACTGGCCCGGGCGTCCGCAACGCGCTCATCACCTCCGCGGAGAAGCGGCGCGCCTACCGCGTCGCGGTGCTGGACACCCCCGAGGGCTTCGGCCTGAGCCAGGTCCGCGAGTGGCGCGGACAGATCGACTCCAAGTACGCGGCGCTCTACTTCCCGTGGGTGGTGGTGGCCAACCCCCTGGCCCGCGCGGGCGACGACAGCATCCCCAAGGAGATCGCCCTCCCTCCCTCGGGATTCATCAGCGGCATCTACGCGCGCAACGACGTGCAGCGCGGCGTCTTCAAGGCGCCCGCCAACGAGGTCGTCAACAGCGCGCTTCGCTTCGAGACGGACGTCAACTTCGCGCAGCAGGAGGTGCTCAACCCGCTGGGCATCAACTGCCTGCGCTTCTTCCCGGGCCGCGGCTACCGCGTCTGGGGCGCTCGCACGGCCAGCTCCGACCCGGAGTGGAAGTACTTGAACATCCGGCGCTACTTCAACTTCCTGGAGCGCTCCATCGACGTGGGCACGCAGTGGGCCGTCTTCGAGCCCAACGGCGAGCGGCTGTGGGTCAACATCCGGGAGACGATCGGCAGCTTCCTGGAGACGCAGTGGCGCTCGGGCGCGCTGCTCGGTGGCGATCCGAAGCAGGCCTTCTTCGTCCGTTGTGATCGCAGCACCATGACGCAGGACGACCTCGACAATGGCCGGCTCATCTGCCTGGTCGGCGTGGCGGCCGTGAAGCCTGCGGAGTTCGTCATCTTCCGGATCGGCCAGAAGACGGCTGATGCCCGCAGCTAGGGGAAAGGAACCAGGACATGAGCACGCGCCCCACGCCCTACGGTGCATTCAATTTCGAAGTCAGCTTTGGCGGTGACTCCTTCGGCGGCTTCTCGGATGCCTCGGGGCTGAACACCGAGTTCACGATGGCCGAGTACCGAGAAGGCACGGACCCGAAGAGCCACGTGCGCAAGGTGCCCGGCATCTACAAGACGGGCGACGTCACCCTCAAGCGCGGCCTCGTCGCCTCCCGCGTCATCTGGGAGTGGATCGAGGCGGTGCGCGCCACGGGCGTCAACGGCCGCAAGGACTTCATCCTCATCACGCTGATGGACGAGGCCCGCACGCCGGTGCAGTCGTGGAAGCTCATCAACGTGACGCCCATGAAGTACACGGGCCCCACGCTCGCGGCCAAGGGCGGCGGAGACGTCGCCATGGAGGAGCTGGTGCTGTCGGCCGAGGACGTGCTGACGGGCTTCCCCAACGTGACGTAGCCGAAGCTCCTTCTCGCGGGACGGGTGAGAGTCTGGGATGAGTGGCCTCGTCTTCGAAGTCAACACACGCGCTCCGGTGAGCGCGCCCGAGCGCGCGGACCTCGCCTGCTTCGTGGGCTTCGTCCGCCGCACCCCGGGCACGCCCGTCCCGCGGGACATCCAGCAGTGGCTCGTCGAGCACGGCTGGAGCACGGCGCCGCTGTCGGACCTGGAGAACGTGCCGGTCCCCATCGAGCGCTGGAGCGACTTCGCGCGCCTGTTCGCCTGGGAGGGGACCTACCTGGGCGCCGCGGTCCGCTCGTTCTTCACCCAGGGCGGACGCAAGTGCTACGTCGTCCGCGCGGGCAATCCCTGGCCCGACCAGGCCCCACGCGCGGAGCGCGCGGCACTCGCGCAGAAGCTGCTCCCCGGCACCGGCGCGCTCTTCGACGCCTCGCCGCACGAGCGCGGGACGTGGAAGGGCGCCGCGCACCTGCTCGGCCTGGATGACGTGTCGTTCCTGTGCATGCCGGACCTCGCCGCGCTGTTCGCCGTGGACGAGGACCCGCTACCGCCGCCCGTCACGCCGCCGTCGAGCCCCGAGGTCTTCGTCGAGTGCTCCACACCGGCCCCCACCCCTGGGGACCAGCAGCTCTCCACGCGGCCCACGCCCCGCGCGGACGCGGAGGGCTACACGCGCTGGGCGAACTTCCTGATGCGGGTGAAGGCCCTGCTCTCGCGCCACGTGCGCGAGGTGCAGCTCGTCGCCGCCATTCCCCTCCCCCACCCCGACGCCGTGGCCCACGCCCACGGACGCGACTGGGTGGCCGAGGAGAACGCCTACACCTTCCTGCTCGCCACGGGTCACCTGCGGCTCATCGAGAGCGCCTTCGTCCAACTCGTCTACCCGTGGGCACGCACCCCGGGCTCGGCCCGGCTGCCCGGCGCGCTGGAGAGTCCCGAGGGCCTGCTGGCGGGAGTGCTCGCCCGGGGCGCGCTCCTGCGAGGCACCTTCCGCAGCGCGCTCAACGCGGCGCTCGCGGATGTCGATGAGCTGTTCCCCCTGTTGGACCGAAGCGCCCTCACACAACGCCCGCTCGCAGGATGGGGTGAGGGCCCGGACAAGCCCTGGCTGGAGCGGGTGAGCCTGCTGGGCCACACCGCCGGGGGACTGCGCTTACTCTCCGACGTCACCACCAGCCCCAGCGAGAGCTGGCGACAGGCCGGGGTGAACAGGCTGCTCTCCGTGCTCATCCGCGCCTCGCGGCGCGCCGGGGTGCGGACGCTGTTCGAGCCCTCCGCCGAGCGCACCTGGCGTGAGTTGGTGTACCGCATCGAAGGACTGCTCGTCCGCCTCTGGGAGGCAGGCGCGCTGCGTGGCACGAGCCCCCGCGAGGCGTTCCGGGTCCGTTGCGACAGGACCACCATGACCCAGGACGACCTGGACGCCGGGCGGCTGGTGGCGGAGGTGGAGTTCGACGCCGCCGCGGCGCTCGAGCGCATCCACGTCGTCCTGACGATGGCCGAGGAAGGCGTGCTCTCGCTGTCGCCGGAGGGAGCGGCATGACGACCCAGCCCTTCGAGCCGCTCTTCACCTTCCGCTTCGAGGTCTCCATCCAGGAGCAGCCGCTCCATGGCGACGGGGGCGATTTGAGCCCGGCCCCGGCGGGCGCGTTCTCGGAGTGCACCGGCCTGGAAGCCACCGTGGAGCCCAAGGTCATCAAGTCGGGCGGGAACAACTACGGGGCCATCCAGCGGGTGGGGCCGGTGACGTTCGCCACCGTGGTGCTCAAGCGCGGCATCTCCCGCGACGGCCGGCTCTTCAAGTGGTTCGAGCGCGTGGCCACCGGCGACACCAGGCACCGATGCACGGTGCGCATCCTGCTCAAGGCGATGCCGGCGCCGAACGCGTCAGAGCCACAGGTCCTGCTCACCTGGCGACTGGAGCGGGCGATGCCCATCAAGTTCAAGGCCGCCGATTTCAACGCCAGGGCCACCGAAGTGGGCATCGAGGAACTGCACCTCGCCCACGAGGGGCTCTTCCTCGAGTCCCAACCCGGGACGGGAGAGTGACCCCATGAGCGCGCCGACCAAGGCAACCTTCACTCCCAAGGGGCAATCCCCCATCGAGGTGCACTTCAACCCGGCCTCGCTGCAGCTCACCCTGTCCACCAAGCTCAACGAGAAGAAGAGCAAGAAGCAGGGCGGCCGGCAGGTGGTCAACGAGGGCACGGCCAAGCTCGCCGTGGAGCTCGTCTTCGACACCACGGACACGCTCGACAACGTGTGCGACACGACGGTGAAGGTGGCGCGGCTGCTCGGCGAGAAGGGCAAGCCGCCCCCGTTCGTCGCGTTCGAGTGGGGCGCCTTCAAGTTCGAGGGCATCGTGGACTCCTACAAGGAGACCCTCGACTTCTTCTCCTCGGACGGGGTGCCGCTGCGCTCCAGCGTCTCGCTGGGCATGACGCAGGACGAGGACATCTTCGCGCGCGGCGCGCCGGGACAACAGGCAGCCGGCTGGAGCCCCGCCGAGGCCGGGGCCGACTCCCAGTCCCAGGTGGCTCGACCGCCCGGAGGCGGCTCCACCACGACGACCGCCACCCAGGCGGGCGCGCCCTCCGCGGGGCGGGCCATCGCGGCGATGAATGGCGAGCTGAGCATGCGCTTTCCAAGCGCCCCCGTGCTCACCGTGGACGTGTCCGCCACGCTCTCCCCGCCGGCGGCCTTCGCGAGCGTGGGCATTGGAGGGAGCCCAGGCGGACTCCCCTCGCTGCGGGGTGCCTTCTCCGGCCTGCGGATGCCCTCCGTCAGCGCGTCCACCGTGCGCCTGGATGCGAGCCGACTGGTGCAGCGGGTGGAGACGCACACCCACGCCACGGAGGACGGCGCCACCTTCGAGCTGGGCGGACGGATGTTGAGCCGAGGGTCGCGCCTGGGTGGGAACACGCGAGTCCGCATGCGCTTCGAGGAGGAGTGAGCCATGGGCATCGTTTCGATTGGTGAGGTGGTGGGGAGCGTGAGCGACAGTCCTTCCGCGCAGCAGCCCCCCGAGGCGGGCACGGCGCAGGCCACTCCACCGGGCGGCGCGCCTGGCCCCGAGCACGCCGAGGCGCTGGAGCGTCAGCTCCGGACGAGGGCCTGGCGTCGGACGCGGCTCACTGCGGACTGAGGACCGGACGCCATGGCCGAACAAGCGCTGAGCAGCAGGCCCCTCTATTCCGCGCGCCCCACCGTGCGCATCGACGGGCGTGCGTCCGACAAGGTCACCCAGCAGTTGGGGACCATGAACATCACCGAGTCCGAGGGAGGCATGTCCTCGCTGGAGCTGAGCCTGGACAACACCGCGCGGTTCGACGACGGAAAGATGGACCTAGCGTTCGAGGACGAAGCCCTCGTGCGTCTCGGGACGACCGTCTCCGTGCATGCCGGCGACGAGGACGCCCCTCGGGAGATCTTCCGGGGGCTCGTCACTGGGATGGAGGCGAGCTTCGAGGGCGCCTCCGGGCCGGCGCTGCTCCTGCTGGCCGAGGACGCGCTCCAGCGGGCCCGGCTCGCGCGCCGCACGCAAGTCCACCTGGACACGAGGATTGCCTCGCTGGCCCAGGAGCTCGCCACGCGTATGGGGATGCGCGCGGTCGTCGACGGCTTCGACGCGCCGATGGGCCCCCACGTGCAGCTCAACGAGAGCGACCTCGCCTTCCTGCGGCGCCTCCTGGCCTCGCGCGACGGCGACCTGCAGGTGGTGGGCGAGGAGCTGCACGTGGCCCCGCGCAAGGACGTGCGGCGTGGCACCGTGGAGCTGGCCCTCCACAGCCAGCTGCGCCGCGCGCGGGTGATGGTGGACCTAGCCCACCAGGCCACCGAGGTCTCCGTCTCCGGCTGGAACGCGCTCACCGGAAGCAAGGTCTCCGGCCGCGGCACCGGGACGAACCTCGGCCCCGGCGGTGGCCGCCAGGGCGCGGAGGTGCTCCGCTCCACCCTGGGAGCGCGCGCCGAGCACCTGGGTGACCTCTCCGCGATGACGGATGCGGAGGCACGGGCCCTGGCCGACGCCGCGTTCGACCAGCGCGCCCGCCGCTTCGTCTGCGTGGAGGGCACCGCCGAGGGCAACCCCTCCCTGCGCGTGGGCACGCACCTGTCGCTGCGAGGCCTGGGCCGCCGCTACGACAACACCTACTACGTCGTCCGCGCCCATCACCGCTACGACCTGACGCGCGGCTACGAGACGGACTTCGAGGCCGAGTGCGCCTTCCTGGGAGGTCCGTGATGCAGCCCCTGCCCCAGGCTCCCATGCCGCCACACCTGGGTGCCCTGCATGGCACCTACCTCGGTCGCGTCACCTCGGTGGCGGACCCCGAGCAGCTGTCGCGCGTGCAGGTGCGCCTCGTCAGCACGCCCGACACGATTGGCGACGGGGACGCCACCGTGTGGGCCCGCGTCGCGGTGCCCTTCGCCGGCGGCGGGCGCGGCGCCTTCTTCATCCCCGACGTGGACGACGAGGTGGCCATCGTCTTCGTCAACGGAGACCCGCGCCAACCGCTCGTCGTGGGCGGGCTGTGGAACGGCGCCGCCCGTCCCTCCGAGCAGCTGGGCGGCGCGGGGGACCGCGTGGACCGCTACACCCTCACCGGCCGCAAGGGCAGCCGCATCGCCATCGTCGAGGAGACGGACGGCCAGGCCACCGTCTCCCTCACCACGCCCGGCGGGCAGAGCGTCACGGTGACCCAGCGGGACGGCGGCAAGGTCATCCTGGAGGCCGCGGGCAACACCGTCACCCTGGACACCCAGGGCGTCACCGTCCAGACGCCGCTGACGGTGAAGGTCTCCGCCAGCCGCGTCGAGGTGTCCGCCGCGCAGGTCCAGGTGGACGCCGCCATGTCCACGTTCTCCGGCGTCGTGAAGTGCGACGTCCTCCAGGCCACCACCGTCGTGGCCGCGACCTACACGCCCGGAGCTGGAAACGTATGGTAGCCCACCCCACCCTCTTGAGAGGGCTCACCTTCGACGGTGGCAGCGGCCGGCCGATGCCGTCGACGGAGAACCGCCCGGTGCTCGTGGAGCGCACGGACGACGACTTCATCTCCGCGTTCCTCGCGGAGCTGGGCAGCGACGAGGGCCGCAAGCAGCTCACGGCGACGGTGCGCAACGCGGGCGAGGGCGCGCCATCGCTCAAGCTGTACCAGCCCGTCCACCGCTCGTTCCAGCTGGCCGTGCTCGAGGCCCTCTGCGACATCCCCGGGGAGCCGCGGCTGGACCCCGCGAGCATCGAGAGCGCGGGCCTGGTGGTGCGCCGGCTCAACCCCACCTCCGGCCAACGCGAGGGGTGGATGAAGCTCAACGGCGAGGTGCGCGGCTGGGTGCCGCTCTCGGACGCGCGCGCGCTCGACACGGACCCGGACCCCGTTCGCCGCAAGGCGACGTTCCCCGCGGGCCACCCCACGCTGGACGCGCTGGTCGAGGACGCGCTCGGCGCGCCCGTGCCTTACGAGGAGAGCGTGTCGCGGCTCTTCGTGGCGCCGCCCCACGTCTGCGCCGCCACGCGCCGCACCATCCTCTACGGACTGGTGCCCGTGGCCAGCGCCGAGCAGGTGTCCGGCAAGGCGGCGCCGCCTCCCCGCTACGAAGAGGACGAGCTGCGCGACATGCTCCTGCCGTACTTCTCGGCTTCGGTGGGCGTGAACCTGGAGGGCATCGCCGGCAAGACGTACTCGTACCGCTACTCCGACGAGCTCACCGAGGACGATTCGCTCTCCGGCGCCGCGCGCGAGGTCGCCGGGCAGCGACTGGAGCAGTTCGCCACGTTCATGCGCAAGCTGGTCAGCGTCTTCAACGCCTTCGAGTCCCCGGCGATGAAGACGGCCCTCAACCGGCTGACGCTGCGGTTCGGCGCCACGAGCAAGCCCCTGGGAGACGCGCTGGCGGAGGCCGCGGACGTCTTCGTGCTGGGCCGACCGGAGCGGTTCTTTCGCATGCCGGATGCCTGGCCACGCCCGTCGTCCGGCGACGTGTCCGCGTTGGTGCGGGCCGGCGCTGAGGCTTCGAAGAGCCGGCTCGCGACGCTACTGCCCCGGCGCGGGCGCTTCGACGTGCCGGAGGCCCGCTACGAGGTCCGCGCCTTCCTCCGCGTCCGGAGAGATGACGGCTGTCCGCCCGCCATCCTCTGGGGCCCGCCCAGCCAGCCGTTCCGCATCGCGCACTGGTACGAGAACGGCAGGCTGCCGCCCATCCAGGTCGCCCTGCCCGCCGTCACCCGGGAGAACGCGCGCAACTTCCTGCCCAACGTCGCGTTCCAGGTCCCCGGCAACATCTTCGACCTGCTGTCGCGCAACAAGGCGAAGGACTTCCTGGAGGAGAAGGCGCGCGAGGGGCGCTCGCTCGGGCTCGATTGGATCTGCGGCTTCAACATCCCAATCATCACGCTTTGCGCGTTCATCGTGCTGAGCATCTTCCTGTCGTTGCTCAACATCCTCTTCTGGTGGCTGCCCTTCATCAAAATCTGCATCCCGCTCCCTCGCCGGAGCCGGTGAGGCTGCCTGGAGACCCACGTGATGAACACCCCTGCACGACCGCTGGTGAGCTTCCCGCTGCTGCCCGTGCCCGACGAGCGCGGGGAGCTCCACTTCCCCACGCTCGAGGCGAGCGTGCGCCAGTCCATCGAGGTCATCCTCCGCACGCGGCCGGGCGAGCAGCTGATGCGCCCCGAGTTCGGCGCGGGCCTGGAGGAGTTCGTCGGAGAGGCGAACGTGCTCGCCACGCGACGCCGCATCCGCGACCTGGTCGTGGACTCGCTGGCGCGGTGGGAGCCGCGAATCGACGTGGAGCGCGTCGACGTGCTGGAAGTCGACGGCGCGCCCGCCCACGCCCGCGTGGAGCTCGTCTACCGGCTGCGCCGCACCGGCACGGTGCAGGGGCTCGGGCTGACCCTGGACCTCGGAGCCTAGGATGCCCATCGTCCCTCCCAGACTCGACGACCGGAACTTCGACGACCTCGTCGAGGAGCTGCTCTCCCGCATCCCCGCGCACACCCCCGAGTGGACCCACGCTCGCCAGGGAGACCCGGGCCGCACGCTGCTGGAGCTGTTCGCCTGGCTGGCGGACACCGTGCTGTACCGGGTCAACCTCATCCCGGATCGCCAGCGGCTCGCATTCCTGCGCCTGCTGGGCATCCAGCTGCGCCCCGCCGTCGCCTCCACCAGTGTGGTGGGCGTGCGGTTCGACAGCCAGACGCTGCAGCCCTCTGTCGTGCTGCGTCCGTACTCGGAGGTGCGGGGGCCGGTGCCCTTCGAGACGCGCACGGAGCTGCCCGTCCTGCACCTGACGGCGGAGGCCTACTACAAACGGCCGCTGACCCAGGCCGAGCGCCAGGAGATGAGCCTGCTGCTCACGGGCCTGTCGCGCGTGTACGGACTGTCCTCCGCGCAGGCCGCCTACTACGTCACCACGGCGCTGTTCCCCGGCGGCGTCGCGGAGTCCGCGGGCTTCGACGTGGTGGAGCGGACGGTGGACCACTGTCTGTGGCTGGCGCTGCTGGCGCCCACCGCGGCGGACGTCGCCCCGCTGCGCCAGGAGCTGAACACGGGCTCCGCGGGCGCGCCCCGGGTGCTCAGCGTGGGCATCATGCCGTCCATCGAGGTGCCCGCCCTCCATGAGGAGATTGGCCCCCGCGCCCGCATCCCCCACCAGTGGGAGCTGAGCGGCGTCCCGGACGCGCAGGGCAACCCCACCTACCACCTGCTGTCGGTGGCCTACGACTCCTCGCAGGGGCTCACCCGCCGCGGCGTCATCCACCTGGTCATGCCAGGCCACCCGATTGGCGTGCCGTCCAACGACGTGCGCCAGAGCCTGCACGCGGGCGTTGGCGACCGCCCTCCCCGGCTGGATGACGTCAAGCGCACCGAGCGGCTCGTCGCGTGGCTGCGGCTGCGCCCCACGGTGAGGCTGTCGCACCTGTCGCTCAGCTGGGTGGGCATCAACGCGGTGGAGGTGGAGCAGCGCCGCACGTACACCGCCGTCGTCGTGGGCCAGGGCGACGGCACGCCGGACCAGGAGCTGAAGCTGCCCATGGGCTCGGTGGAGCGCGAGTCGCTCCAGCTCGAGGTGGAGGAGCCCGGCCAGGGCTACCGCCCGTGGACTCTCGTGGACGACCTGACGCTGACCGGGCGCGACTCGGCCGCCTTCCAGCTCGACGCGGAAGCGGGGTTGGTGCGCTTCGGCAACGGCGTGCGCGGCCGCATCCCCGTGGTGGGCATGCGCGTGCGCGTGGCCCGGATGCGCACCGGCGGAGGCGTGGCCGGCAACCTCCCCGCGGGCACGCTCAAGGCCCTCAGCGCGCTCACGCTGGACGGCACCGCGCCCTCCGGCGCGATGAAGGTGGAGCAGGCGATGCCCACGCAGGGAGGCCAGGACGCGGAGACGCTCCCGGACGCGGAGCGGCGCATCCCCTCCACCCTGCGCCATGGCGAGCGCGCGGTGACGGCGGAGGACTTCCGCTGGCTCGCCGCCGGCAGCCCCGGAGCGACGCCCGGCCGCGTGGAGGTGCTCCCCCGCTTCAAGCCCCACCAGCGCCGGGAGAACGTCCCCGGCGTGGTGACAGTCATGGTGCTTCCGCCCTCCAGCACCTTCCGCGCGCCCAACCCGCGCCCGGACCGCCCCTTCCTCGAGGGCGTCCACGCGCACCTGGACGCGCGCCGGCCGCTGGCCACGGAGCTGTACGTCATCGGCTGCGAGTACGTACCGCTGGGCCTGGCCACGGGCATCACCGTGCGAGAGGGCTTCGGCCGCGAGACGGTGGTGAACGCGGTGCGCGAGGCGCTGTTCCGCTGGCTGTGGCCGCTGCCTCCCGCAGGGCCACAGGGCGGAGGCTGGACGCTGGGGCGCGCCGTGAGGGACCGCGAGCTGGAGGTGGCCATCGCCCAGGTGCCCGGGGTGGACTCCATCACCGGCGTGCGCCTGTTCAGCAGCGGCACCGTGGTGGCGCTGCCGCCGACGCCCTCGGGCTCGGACGGGCCCACCTCCGCGCGCTTCGAGGTGCGGCCCGCGGCGTCCGTCACGTCCACGGGCGCCTCCGGCTCCGCGCTGCCCGCGAGCACCAGCCCGTCTCCCTCCGGCTGGCGAGCACTGGCCGGCCCCGTGCCCGGAATGCCAGTGGAGCTGGTGCTGCGCCCCTGGCAGTTGCCGGAGCTGATGGCCGTCGTCGTGGACGCGGACGGAGGCCTGCCGCGTGACCTGAAGGGCGCGCCAGACCCGTTCCAATCCCAGCCCGGGGTCGCCGTCCCCGTCGTCCCAGAGGTCTGCTGACCATGGATGCGAACCGGCTGCGCTTCTGGATGCTGGCAGAGCCACTCGTCCACTGGGAGCCCCTCCCGGAGGGCCCGTCCCTGCCGCACGCCATCCACCGCGACACCCGCCGCCGCAGCGTGCGGCTGGCGAGCTCGCCCGGAACGTTCCCCTGGACCGAGCCCGACGCACCGGCGCGGGCCGAGCAGCTCGTGAACCAGGTGCCCGGCACGCTGGACGCGTTCGGCACCTGGGCCTACCTCGACGCGGCGACGGCCACCGTCATGGCCGCTGGCGCCGGCCCCGAGCCGTACCCGCTGCTGCGCTTCGACGCCACCACGCCCCGCGCGCGGCCCAATGACCTGGTGCTTGGCGAGGATGGCGTCCTCTATGTCGCCACGGGCGGCGGCAAGGTGCTGCTCAAGGACACACGCAACCGCTGGGACCCGGCCACCACGTCGCTGGAGGGCTTCGAGGCCTGGCGGCTCGCGCCCGCGCCCGGAGGCGGTGTGTTCGCGCTGGGCCGGCCCGCCTCGCTCAGCGCTCCCTCAGGCCCCGCCCAGGTCCAGTTGGCCCGGGTGACGGGACGGCCGCTCCACCGGGGCCTGCCCGGCGAGCGCGCGCCCACCGTCTTCAACCCCGAGGACAACCGCGACCCGCCCCGGATGTCGCTCATGCTGGACGGCCCCGGCCTCCCGGGCGAGGTGCTGGTGGGGCTCGCCACCTGTCCGGACGGACGGCTCGCCCTCTTGAGCTGGGTGAATGACGCCGCGAGCGCCACGCCGCCGGGCGACGGCTCCGCGCGCCTGCGCTTCTTCACCGGCACCGGGTTGACGGCGCCCGTGGCGCTGCTGGGCGCTCGCAGGCCCTTCAGCTTCGCGTGGATCTCGGACGAGCGCCTCGTCGTGCTGGTGCGCACGGGGGAGACCACGACGCAGGTCGTGGCCTACGAACTGGAGCCAGGGCAGCAGCTCGCCGCGCCACTGGGCGACTACTACCCACTCACCCACCACGACGGCGGCCCCTTCCTGCATGGCCCCCGCGAGCAGCTTCACTACCCCATCCTGGGCGGCCCGCCCGAGCCGCTGCACCCGGTGTCGCTGCCGTCCTTCGCGCTCCAGGGCTCCCTGCGCAACGCCACGCCTCCCGATGCACCGCTGCTCGACGCGGGAAGCGCCCGCGCCGTCTGGCACCGGCTCTATCTGGAGGCCTGCCTGCCGCCCCGCTGCGGCATCCGCGTCTTCCTCGCGGCGACAGCCACCGCGCAGCGCCCGGCCGAAGACGCAGAGGACACCTGGCACGAGCACCTCTTCGGGGACGCGTCCTCCGTCAGCGGCGCGCTTCAGGTACCGCGGGGCGCGTGGGTGCCCGAGTCCTCGGAATTGCCCTTCCATCCCGGGCTCTTGCCCGGCGAGTCCGCGCCCGGCCGCCGGGGACTCTTCACCGTGCTCATCCAGCGCGCGGGGCTGCGCGTGCGCTCGCTCCAGGGACGCTACCTGTGGGTCCGGGTGCAACTCGTCGGAGATGGCCGCTCCTCGCCGGAGTTGGCCGCGCTGCGCGTCCATGGTCCGCGCTTCTCGTACGCGGAGAACTACCTGCCGGAGCTCTACCGCGAACAGGTCTTCGGCGACGAGGCCAACGCGCCGGCGACGAGCACCCCCTCGGACTTCATGGAGCGCTTCCTCGGGCTGGTGGAGGGCGTCCTCACGCCCATCGAGGACAAGATCGCCGGCGCCTCGCTGCTCACGGACCCGCGCACCGTCCCCGAGGAGTCGCTGGAGTGGCTCGCGGGCTGGATTGGCTTCTCCTTCGACGCCTCCATTCCCCAGGAGCGACGGCGGCGGATGCTGGAGGCCGCCCCACGCATCCGTCCCTGGCGCGGCACGATGCGGGGCCTGCGCCTGGCCTTGGACGCCCTCACCGACGGAGGCATCTCGCGAGGAGGCCTGATCGTCGTGGAGGAATTCCGGCTGCGCCGCACCTTCTCCACGCTGCTCGGCATCAACCTGGGCGACGAGGAGGATGCCTTGCTGCCCGGCCTGCATCGCAGCGGCAACTCGTATGTCGGCGACACGCTGTTCCTGGGCGCCGAGGACAGCCGGGAGTTCCTCGCGCTCTTCGGCCCCGACCTCCCGACGACGGCCGCCGAAGAGGCCTCGGTGGAGCGGTTCCTCGCGGAGCTCGCCCACCGCGTCACGGTGCTCGTGCACCAGGACCTCGACGCACGGGAGCTGGGCCTGGTGCAGCGGGTGGCGGAGCTGGAGGCGCCCGCGCACGTCGCCGTCTCCGTGAAGCGGGCGAGCCATCCGCTCATGGTGGGCGTGGCGTCGCTCGTGGGCATCGACACGTACCTGGGCCCACCGCCCGGCCCCCAGCCCCTTCTCGTGGGCGAGGGCGCGCTCGGCAGCAAGAATCTGCTCGAGCGACCACCCAGCCTGGACCCCCGACTTCTTGCAGGAGGTTAGCCGATGAGCTCCCCCATGGACCCGCTGCTCGAGAACGAGGCGACCGACCGCACGTACTACGCGACGGGCGTCCTCCTGGACACGCCGGACTTCGTCGCGGAACAGACGTACCACCGGGGCCGGCTGGCGCGCTCCCTCGCGGCGCTGCATGGCCCGGGCACGGCCTCCGGCCTGCGCGTCCTCCACGAGCCGTACTCGGACGCGCTCAGCGAGGCGGAGGTCGCCGTCCAGCCAGGGCTCGCGGTGGATCCGCTCGGGAGGACGGTGGAGGTCGCGTCCCGAGCGTGCATCCGCGTCAAGCGCTGGTACGAGGGCCACGACGCGGCCCAATTGCTCAGGCGGGCGCGGGCGGACCTGGGCATGGGCCTGCCTCCGGCGGAGCTGCCCGAGCAGGCCGTGGTGGCCGACCTCTTCGTGCGCTTCCGCGTGTACGAGCGCGGCTGGACGCCAGCGCTGGCCTCGGGGCTCTACGACGCGACGGACGCGGTGTCGCCGGCGCGGCTGCGCGACGGCTTCGAGCTGAAGCTCGTGCCTCGGTTGGAGACGGTGCTCCAACCGCTGCCCGGGGTGCCCGCGGGGCCCTGGCCTCGTCCCGCGGGAGGCACGCCCTTCCCGGGTTCGTCCGGGGACGAGGCCACGCGCAGGAGCGCCTTGAAGAAGGCCATCCTCGACTCATGGCTTCCCAGCCGCCAGTCACTGCTGGACCGGCTGTGGGGCGATGAGTTCCTGCCCCATGCGCTGCGCTTCGACGCGAGCCAGCCCGGGGGCAAGGTGGCCGACCCCGCCTGGGTGTTCCTCGCTCGCGTGGCGGTGGGCGTCACCAACGCGGCGGATGGCGGTGGCAGGCCCGTACGCACGGGCGCGGTGGCCGTGGACAACGAGATGCGCCCGTTCGCCGTCACGGTGGCGGCGCTGGCGCGCTGGCTGGGCATCTAGCCCCTGGACTTCGACAAGACGCGGGGAGAGTGGCTGCGATGATTGATACGACAAAAGGACCGGCGCGCGAGCGGCTCGAACCCAACGCCGCCAAGAGGCTGGAAGTCGCGGGCACACTCGTCCATGACGACCGACGGCTGCGCTCCTTCTTCTTCGATGGCCGCTTCCTGACGGCCAAGGACCTCACGCGCGAACAGGCCTACTTCCTCACCCGGCAGGCGGACCTGGGCCGCGGCGGAGGCGTGGGCGTGGTGACGGGGCTGAGCGTGGAGGAGGGCCCGGACCCGCGCGCGCTGCGCATCACCGCGGGCCACGGCGTCACCCCCTCGGGCGAGGCCGTGGTCATCCCTCGGGAGTTGACCAACGTCCGGCTGGACGACATCCCGGAGGTGCAGCGGCTGGACGCGGCCTTCGGACTGGCGCCCATCCCCCGCGAGACGGCCCGCAACCGCTCCGGGCTCTACATCGTGGCGCTGCGTCCGGTGGAGTACACGGCCAACCTGGTGGCGTCGTACCCCAGCTCCGTGGGTGGCACGCGCACGGCGCAGGACGGCGACATCATCGAGGCCACCGCCATCACCCTCATCCCCTACCCGGACAACCACGCGGGGGCGGGCTTCGAGTCGCGCCGCTCCCGGGTGGCCCATGAAATCTTCGTGCGCAACGGCGGCCTGCGCCCGCCGGTGGACGCACTGCCCATCGGGATGCTCGCCCTGGACCACGGCGTCATCCGGTGGATCGACCGCTTCCTCGTGCGCCGCGAGGTGGGCTCGGAGCAGACGGACTTCCTGGGCTTCGGCCAGGCGCCGCGCGCGCTGCGCGAGGCCCACCTGCTGCAGTACCGGGAGCACCTGGAAGAGGTGCTCGAGTCCCGTCGGCAGGTCAACCAGGGGGAGCGCTTCGCGGCCAGCGAGCACTTCTTCGCCCTGCCCCCCGCGGGCCCACTCCCCGCGGCCGCCGTCGCCGTGAGCGGGCAGGAGTCCACGGAGGTCTTCTTCCCGCCCGAGGTGGACGTGGAGCTGTCGTTCGTCCCCGAGGACGAGATTGGCGCACTGCTGGCGGAGAGCCTGTTCCTGGCCCCCATCGACCTGACGAAGACGGGCGAGGAGCTGACCGCCGTGTCCGTGCTGGTGATGGTGCCCATCCCCCGTGAGGAGATGACCCAGGCCCTGTCCGCGCTCTTCCCCGGCGAACGGACCGGAACGCTGAAACTGCGCGCCACGGCCTCAGGCCTGGTCGCCATGCGGCGGCCGGGTGATGCACTCAAGGCGCTGACGCTGCGCCGCACGCCGACGGCGCTCGCCACGCAGACGACCGAGCCCAGCCTGGCCGACGCCGTGTGGAGCGGCCTGCTCTCCAACGCCACCACGCTCTGGTACGCGCGCCGCAAGAACTTCCCCTACAAGGCCGCCGTGGTGGGCCAGCCCCAGGACGCGGAGCCTCCCGACGACGACTTCACCAGCGCCCTCAAGGAGGCGGGGCTCTACACGGAGTTCCGCACCCTCCCCTCGCGCGCCAGCGCGCTGGGCATCGGCAAGGCCTACGAGCTGTTGAGCAACCTGCTGCGCGACGACGCCGCCGGCGCGCGGCACCTCTTCGCGGGCGCCGCCGGGGAGCTCCTCCGCCAGCAGCGTGTCACCGCCGAGTCGGTGGCCACCGTGGAGAAGCGCTACACCTACGAGGGACGGGGCGGCGGCCTGGCGCTCCTGGCCAAGGCCCCCACCCCTCGGCGCACCACCGGCGCGAAGCCCGGGGCCAGCGTCGCGAGCACGCTTCCCCAGGAGGCCCTCGCGCGCGCCAGCACCATCGCCGAACTGGACCGCTACGCCCTGCAGGCCGGCCGGGAGGGCGCGGAGAAGGTGGAGCACCTGCGGGGCATCGTCACCCGGACGCTTCGGGAGGGGCGCACCCTGGACAGCGCCGTCGCGGAGATCCGCGAAACGCTCGAGACGCCTCCCACCTAGCCACGGACGGAGAAGAGGCAGCCCATGAACACCCGACCGCTGAAGGAGTCGCTCCCCGACGAGCACGTCCTCCAGGTGGAGCCGCGCCCGCGCCCGTCGGTCGATGCCGACTGGCGCAGCCGCCCCCACCTCTACAACGGCCGCGCGCTCTCCGCCGAGGCGCTTGCCTCCGAGCAGAGACAGCGCTCCGGTCGGCTCGCCCTGCGCGGACAGATGCGGGCCCCGGGCGTCATCGCCGGGCTGGAGGTGCGCCTGGAGCAGGAGGAGTCCACCTCCGGTGGCGCACCGACGTTCCTGCTTCAAATCAGTGCCGGCATGGGGCTGATGGCCACGGGCGAGGACGTGGTGATGCCGCGCGCCGCCCGCGTCCGCGTGGACCGGCTGCTGGCCTACTGGCAGCAGCGGCCCGAGGGGCCGGTGGACTTCGACATCAGCATCCTGTCGGACCGGGCGGAGGCGGACATCCCCAGGACACACGCCGATCTGCAGGCGGCCGTGCTCGTCCTGGTCCCCCTGGAGACGCATCGCAAGGCGCCGCCCGCCGCTCTCGTGGACCCGTGCGAGGCCACGTCGGAGGACGAGGCCTTCGAGGATGAGCAGTTCGTGGAGGGCTGCGCGTTGGTGCTCTACGCCTGGCCGCCGCACTGGCCCCTGCCCACGCGGGATGACCAGTGGCGCAACCGACTGGCCTGGGAGCTCTTCGAGCGCGAGCGCCTGCGTCCTCACGGAGAACATGCTCCCTGGGGAGAGGTGGGCGTGCCCCTGGCCCTCATCGGCTTCGACCCGCCGGCGGACGAGGGCCAGCCCGCGACGCCGCTCTTCATCGACCGCGCCGCCGTGGTCCGCGCCGGCGGCGCTCCTCGCGCGCGCACCCCGCTCCTTCCCTCCCAGGGCACGCCCCTGCTCTGGCAGGCCCGCATGCAGCAACTGGCCGAGCACCTGGCCTCGCTCGCGCCAGAGGAGGTCGAGAGCGGCGCCGCGATGCTGGCCCTGGACAGACTGCCCCCCATGGGCATGCTGCCTCGGAACGCGCTGAGCGTGGAGCTGGGCGAAGTGGGCGTCGCGCGCCGCTTCTTTCCCGAGTCCTTCGAGCTGGAGTTCGTGCCCGTCCCGCTCGAGCAGTTGGACGCGGTGGCCCATGCCAGCGCCTCCCTGGCGCCGCTGAGCACCTCTCGGCCCGAGCACGTGCGTGTGCTCGTCCCGGTGCCCGAAGCGCGCTTCCAGCCCCATCTCTTGCGCCGGCAGGAAGTGGCCCCCGAGTTCCAGGAGGCCATCGAGGCCGCGCTCGCCCGGCTGGGTGAATGGCTGCGGCGGCGCGAGGACCTGCGCGGCAAGGCCACGCTGCTGCTCAACGCGCTCGAAGGTCGCAAGACGAAGGCCGAGCGGTTCCCGATGCCGGAACCCGACGAGGTTCCCGGTGAGGAGCCGAGGCCCAGGCCCCCCGACCCGAACCCGTATGGCCCGGAGGAGGCGGACTACGGAATCGTCAGCAACACCGTTCCCGCGCTCGACGAAGTCCTCCCTCCCCTGGGAGAGAGCAGCCGCTGGGGGGACCCCGCCCTGCTCGGCTTCGACGCGGATGAGGTCTCCACCTCCATGTCGACCGCGTCGGGCGCGGACCGGTTCGGCCTCGCCGCGCGGCAAGGCGCGGACACGCTCGCGCTGACGAGCTTCGCGGACACCTGGCAACCCTGGGAGACCCTCCTGGGCACGTTGGAGGGCGCCACGCAGACCCTGCGCGGCTTCAAGGTGGTCTGGAACGACAGAGACCCCGCGGTGGTGGTCCTCGTCAGCGAACCCGGCGCCCCCCCTCCGCCAGGAGGCCCCAACGTCTCACCGGCAACCTGGTTCGTGCGCGTCTACCACCACACGGCCGGTAGGGGCTGGCGCTGGGAGGAGACGCGGCGGGCCCAGGCGACCGCCATCTCCGACTTCACCGCGGTGTCATGGGGCGAGGGCCGCATCGACGTGTTCGCCGCCTCTTCGACGACGGTGGAGGCGGGGACGACACACGAGGTCCTCCACTTCACCTGGGTGGACGAGCTCAAGGACCCACCTCCCGTCGCCTCGCTGACGCAGACGGTGGGCCGGCAGGTGCAAGGCCTGAAGGCCCTCCAACGGGAGGAACAGAACAACACCCGGCGCATCGACCTGCTCTTCCTCGCGAAGCAGGCGGAGGTCGGAGACCAAGAACCGGCCTGGCTTCACCACCTCTCTGGTGTGCACGAGGCCGGCGCCTTCTCGCTGAGCGCCATCACCCTGGTCGAAGTGAACAGCGCCACGGGCGACGCCCTGGCGGCCTGCCTGTCCGGCAAGGACGTCCTGGACGTCCTCGTCATGAGGTCCACCGGCATCTTCCACGGTCGGTTCCAGACGGACTGGAACTTCGACGACGCCCCCCTGAGCGAGACGAATGGCAGCTCCGGCCTCCAGGTCGTGTCGCGGATGGACGGGCAGCTCCATGCCTTCTGGTGGACCCTGCCCGACATGCTCCTCTTCAATGCGTGGTTCGACGGCGACAAGTGGCACCCGGCGCGCACGCTGGCGCAGGTGGATCTGCTCCGCGCGGGCACGGTGTTCGACGCGGCCATCTCCGGCGGCACGCCCGAGGTCTTCCTCGCCACGCAGAACGGCCTCCAGCACCTCAAGATGCTGCCGGACAGTACGCGCGCGCTCGTGGAGCAGCAGGGACTGCGGGGCACCCTTGCCCAGACGCAGGGCCTGCTGAGCCGGGTGGACGACCTCATCCAGGCGGGCTCCTCCCAACTACAGGCGGACACCCAGAACGTGCGGCAGCTGATGCTCGGCGGCAGCACGGAGGCCAGCCGGTTGGTGGTGTCCCCCATCCTCGGCGCGACCATGGTGCAGAGCCCGCTGGCGGCGCGAGCCGACATCGAGCACTACTTCAACCGCTTCCTCAAGCGGCGCTTCGTCCCGGAGGTCGAGGACCCCGTCAGCAAGGAGGACGCCCGCGAGACGCTCGTCCAGGCCACCTTGACGCGCGCCTCGCTGACCGGGCGACTGGTGGAGCTGGTGAGGGAGCTCCAGGTCGACGTGGCGGGCATGAACCTGTCGGGCATCGCCATCCACGACGGCAGCGCCACGAAACCGAAGGTCCGGCTGGTGGTGGGCACCAAGGTCGTCGACCGCGAGAGCATCCCCCTGGACACGCTGGTGAAGAACCGCACCCAGTTGGATGCCGTCGTCCAGCGGCTCACCCTGGAGCCGGAAGGCATCGACGCGGCGCTCCAGGGTCGTGTTCCGCCCGCGTCCTGGGGGCCGAACGACTACTTCAGCACCTCGGTCCATCACCTGGAGGACATGCTCGTGCTGCTCCGGGAGTTGGAGCGCCGGACCCGGCCCTTCGCCAACGCGGTGGCGGGCTACGAGCGCGCCCTCGCCCGCATCGAACAGGACCATGCCGCGCTGGCCAGGCGACTGGCGGTCGTGGACACGGAGGTCGCTGAAGGCCGCCAGGACGTCACCGTCGCGCGCGCCCTGAAGGCGGAGGAGCAGATCCGCGTCCACGACATCAACGAGCGGCGCCAGGAGGTGCTCGACCAGCACGTGCCCTTCTTCGTCTACCAGCGCCCCCGCCAGTGCGACCTGACGAGCGACGCGCCCTCGCACGTGCTGGACCCGGGCTTCGTTCCGGACCTCCTCCCGGAGGTGCTCGCCAGCACCGCCGCCGCGCCACCGGAGCTGCTCGCCTTCATCGAACTCGTCCGGGACTCCCCGCTGAGGTGGTTCACGCTGGCACCCCGGCTCCTGGACGGGCTGGACCGTATCGGGCTCCTCCACCGCACTTTCGAATGGGCCCAGGTGCGCGCCATCCAGCGGACGCCCATCAAGTATCCCGTCGTCACCAGCCGGGCGGCTTCGCCCTACGTGAAGAGCCTGTCCCGCCTGCTGGCCGTGCGCGAGGACCTCATCGCGCATCAGCGCGTCGCCTTCGTCGGCCTCCAGCCCGCCATCCTCCAGGAGCGCACCTGGTTGGAGCTGCGGCAGAACGCGCGCGAGCAGCTGTCGCTGGGGGACCTCATCGACACGGCCCATGGCCGCTCCGACGTGGGCCGCGATGCCTCCACCGAGTTGGAGGACATGGCCAAGGTGGCCACGGGCCTGTACCAGCGCTTCGGCGAGGTGCTGCCGGCGCTGCGCCTGGAGTGGGCCGAACGGATGAGCCAGTACGACACGCCCGTCGACCTGCGTGACCTGTCGCGACTGCCGGGCTGGAGCACGGTGGACGTCGTCGAGCGGCGCGCGTTGCAGCAGCTGACGGACTGGCTGTACCAGCGGGTGGTGGCCACCGAGCCGGAGGCCGTCTCGCTCATCAGCGACCTCGTGCGCGGATGCATGTTGCTGGCGAGCCACGCGCCGGTGAACGAACTGCTGTCCGGACACGTCTCCCGGCCCACCGAGGCCCGCGTGGGAGGCTCCATCGAGCTGGCGGTGGACCCCTCCCGGGTGCGCGTGGGCATGCATGTGACCATCCGCTCCGAGCAGCGGACGGTGCAGGCGGTGGTGGTGGACCTGTCCGCCAGCTCCGTGCGCGCCCGCGTGGTGTTGACGTCCGCGCCCGTGGTGACCCTGCAGGTGAAGACCTCGGCGTATTTCTCCGAACCCGCCCGCGGCACCGGCGCCCTCCTGCCCTATGTGGGCATCTGGCGGTGAGGCCTCGATGAAGCCTGGAACCTCCCGGAAGGAAGTCCGCGCATGAGTCCCCGACCGCTAAAGGAGCCGCTCGCCGACGAGCACGTCCTCCAGGTGGAGCCGCCGCTGAAGCCGTTCGCCGACTCCGGCTGGCGCAGCCGTCCGAACCTCTACACGGGCCGAGCGCTCTCCGCCGAAGCGCTCGCGGCCGAGCAGCGCCAGCACTCGGGCTGGCTCGCCGTGCGCGGCCAGGTGCGCTCCGCAGGCGTCATCTCCGGACTGGAGGTCGATCTGGACTCCGACCTGGGCGAGGACCGGGAGGCCCATTTCCCCGTCTTCACCATCGAGCCCGGCATGGGGCTGACCGCCAGCGGCGAAGACGTGCACCTGCCGCGCGCCCACCGCGTCCGCGTGGACCGGGTCCCGGTGTACCGGACGGGCGACAGTCCCTCGGGCCTGCCGCTCGACGCGCTGGCCCATGTGAACGCGGCCGACACGCAGTACGGCCTGCGCGCCGCCGTGCTCGTCCTGGTGCCGGTGGTGACGCGCAGGGAGGACTCGCCGGACCCGAACGACCCGGGCGAGGTTGACCTGGACAAGCGCACCCTCGACGACCACCAGTGGGTGGATGGCTGCACTCTGGTGCTCTTCGCGTGGCCTGCGGAGTGGCCCCTGCCGGAGCGGGATGCCCGGTGGCGCAATCGCCTGGCCTGGGAGGTCTTCGAGCGCGAGCGCCTGCGTCCGCATGGCCAGCCCGCGCCCTGGGAGGAGGTGGGCGTCCCGCTGGCGCTCGTCGGGTTCGAGTCGGACTCCTGCGCCGAGGGGCCCGCCACGCCCCTCTTCGTCGACCGCGCCACCGTGGTGCGCCCGGGAGGCGCGCCGCGCTCGCGCACCCCGCTGCTGCCCGCGCACGGCACCCCGCTGCTCTGGCAGGCCCGCATCCGGCAGCTCTCCGAGCACCTGACCGCGTTCCTCCCCGGGGATATCGACAACGGGACCGTGCTCCAGTCCCTGGCCCTGGTGCCGCCGGTGGGCCAGTTGCCCCGACACGCCATCAACCTGGAACTGGGCGCGGTGGGCGACGAGCGCCGCTTCTTCCCCTCCAGCTTCGAGCTGGACTTCCGCCCGGTGCCCCTCGAGCAGTTGGACGCGGTAGCGAAGGCAAGCGGCTCGCTGGCACCACTGGACATCGCGCGGCCCGAGCACGTGCAGGTGCTCGTCCCCGTGCCGGAATCCCACTTCGAGCCCTTCCTCCTGCGCGAGGAAGAGGTGGCCCCCGCCTTCCAGCAGGCCATCGACGCCGGCCTGGCGCGGCTCGAGGAGTGGCTGGGCCGCAGACAGATTCTGCGCCGCAGGGCCACGCTGCTCCTGAACGCGTTGTCGGGCGAGAAGTCGGAGTCCGAGCGCTTCCCAGGGCTGGACCCCGTCATCGACGGCGAGCGGCTCCCGAACCCCAACCCCTATGGCTCGCGGGAGAAGGCCTACGAGACGCAGGACGTCCCCCCACCGGGCAACGTTCCCCTGCTGGACGAAACGCTGCTGGTCAACGGCACCTGGGCCGAACCCACCTGGCTGGGCTGGGACAACTACGGCGTGTCCACCGCCCGCGCACCGGGGACGGCAGGCATCGCGGTGCTGTCCCGAAGCAACTCCTACGTCTTCGGCACGTACCTCACCCTGCGGCGTCTGCTGCCGGAGGGCACCCAGACGCTCGAGCGCATCTTCCATCCCTGGGGACCCATCGACTTCAAGCTGCTCTACACCGGCGACCAGCCGGTCATCGTCATCCTCGCCCACGGTCGCGGCAGCGCGTTGCCGCATCTCCTCCTGCTGCGCAAGTCGTCACAGGGCTGGGAGCCCGTGGGGCACCAAGAGGTGTACGTCTCGCCATCGAGCATCCGGCACTTCACCGCCGTGTCGTTCGGGAGCGGGGGCATCGATGCGTTCGTGGCCACGACCTCTGGCATACGGAAGTTCACGTGGATCGACTTCTCGCCGCGGGGGCAGCAAATGCTCGCGCCCGACACGTACGTCCACAAGGTCGTGGCCCTCTGCCCGGAGGAGCTGGGAGTCGAGCTGCTCTTCCTGGGGAGCCCCAGCGGCGATGCCCCGGCGTATTGGCTCCACCACATCTCGGCCTGGCATGAAGGCGGCGGTCCGGAGCTGAGCCCCCGGCAGCCGACGGGAACGCTGGCCGCCGTCCAGGTGACGAGCGCCAAGGGCCGCAGGCTGGAGGCCGTCGTCTCCAGCGGCACCACGAAGCGGCTCGACGTGCTGGTGATGGGCAGCGGCCCTTCGGCGGGGCTGCGACACGCGTGGTTCGACGGGACGTGGAAGCTGGGCATGGAGCTGGTGAGCGTCACGGGCGGGGACGCGCTCGTCGCCGTGTCGAGGGGGGATGGCCAGGTCCACGCCTTCTGGTGGGACAGCCCGGGCGAGGCGTCGTTCTCCGGCTATGGCCCGCTGTGGTACCGCCGGTTCGACGGGACCCGCTGGCAGCCCGCCGAGTTGCTGACGCAGGAGGGGCTGTACCTGAACTGGAGGGACACCGTCCTGGAGCAGCCCTTCGACGTCATCCTCGAGGGAGCCAGTCCCAACATCTTCCTGGCAGCCAACCGGGGACTGTTGCGCCTGCGAAAGGTGGCCGAGAGCACGCGGGAGAGCGTCCGTCAGCGCGGCCTGAGAGGGCTGGTCGGCAACGTGGAGGGCCTCTACACCGAGGCCACGCGGCTCATCGACACCAGCTCCGCTCGCGTGCAGACGGAGCTCCAGCACCTCCGGCAGGTCATGCTCACCAGCAGCACGGAGGCCAGCCGGCTCGCGGTCTCCGCGAACGAGGGCAGCACCCTGGTGGACAGCCCGCTGGTCCTGCGCTCCGACACGGACACCTACCTGACGCGCTTCCCCACCCTCCTGGGACGCGTGACGCTCATCCGCCTGTCGGATGCCATGGAGGCGCTGGAGCAGGCCACCACCACACGGCTCGAATTGCTCCGCCCGTTGCTCGACCTGGTGAAGCGGCTGGTCGGCGTGAAGGAGCTCGGGCTCGACGTGACAGACCTGTACCTGGGTGGCGTCTCGAAGGTGACCACCTCCGCGGGCCCCAGGCGGGTGACGTTCACCACGACGAGGCAGGTGTCGCGGGAGAACCTCTCGCTGCGCGACCTCGTGAACAATCCGGGGATGCTGGCGGACGCGCTCGCGCGCATCGACGAGGAGCCGGAGAACATCCGGCGCGCGCTCGCCACGGCGCGCTTCAGGTGGACGGAGTCGGCGTACTTCTCCACGGCGCTCCAGCACCTGGAGAACACCCTTGGCCTCCTGCGGGCGTTGGAGCGCCGCCTGCGCCCCCGGGTGAATGCCATGGCGGGCTACAAGGGTCCCCTGACCCGCCTCGAGGAGACGTGGACGGGGTTGGACAGGCGCCTGAAGGTCGTCGACGGCGAGGTGGCCGAGGCACGTCAGGACACCACCGTGGCCCGCGCCCTGCTCGCCGAGGAGACGATCCGCGTCGCGGCCGTCAACACCCGACGCTCACAGGTGCTCGCGCGGCACGTGCCCTTCTTCGTCTACTTGCGTCCCCGCCAGTTCGACCTGACCTGGGGCGAACTCTCTCGACTGCTCGACCCGGGCTTCGCGCCGGACATCCTCCCCGAAGTGCTCGCCAGCACCGCCGCCGCGCCGCCTGAGCTGCTCTCCTACGTGGAGCTCGTCCGCGACTCGCGGCTCAAGTGGTTCTCCCTCGCGCCAGGATTGCTGGGGAGCCTGGACCGGATGGAGGTCATCCACCGCACCTTCGTCAGGGCCCAGGCGCGCGCCCTCCAGCGGCTGCCGGTGCGCTACCCGCTGGTCTCCAGCCGTGCCGCCTCGCCCTTCGTCCAGGGCCTGTCGCGCCTGCTGTCCTCCCGCGAGGACCTGGTGGCCCGTCAGCGGCTCACCTTCAGTCGCTTCCAGCCCGCCATCCTCGAGACACGGACATGGCTGGAACTCCAACAGAGTGCCCGCGAGGAGCTGTCGCTGGGAGACCTCATCGACAGCGCGCACGGCCGCCCGGACGTGGCCCGCGACGCGGCGACGCTGCTGGAGCACATCACGAAGGTGGCCACGGGCCTGTACCAGCGCTTCAGCGCGGTGCTGCCCGCCATCCGCCTGGAGTGGGCCGAGCAGATGAGCCAGTACGACGCGCCCGTCGAGCTGCGCGACCTGTCGCGCCTGCCCCGCTGGGAAGAGGTCGACGTGAGGGCGCGTCGCGAGATGCAGTTGCTGACGGGCTGGCTGTTCGCGCGGATCGTCTCCACGGAGACCGAGGCCGTCTCGCTCGTCAACGACCTGGTGCGCGTGTGCATGCTCGTGGCGAGCCATGCCCCCGTGAACGAGCTGTTGTCCGGCCACGTCACCAAGCCCACCGAGGCCCGAGTGGGCGGCTTCATCGAGCTGGCGGTGGATCCGGAGCGGGTGCGCGTGGGGATGCAGGTGCAGATCCGTTCGGGCACCCAGACGGTGCAGGCAGTGGTGGAGGACATCGCCTCCAGCGTGGTGCGAGCGCGGGTGCTGTCGACGTCGACGCCCACGGTGACGCTGCCGGAGCGCGCCTCGGCCCGCTTCGCCGACCCCATGCGCGGTGGTCACGGGCTGCTGCCCTTCCTGGATGCCGCATGGTGAACGGGGCGACGCGGCATGTGGAGACAATCCGGCTGACGGCCCGAACCCCGGCGCTCGTGCGTCGCGGCGCCGTGCTGCTGGAGGACGCGCTGCGCACCGCCTCGTTCCCGGAGGCCGGCCGTGGCCGGGTCCTCGTCATCCGACGGCTGCCGGTGGGCGTCATCCATGGCCACCTGCCCCCCGCGAGCGTCGCCCTCGCGCTGGAGCGCGTGGTGCGGGAGCTGGCGGCGTCCGCGGTCCATGCCGAGGAGCCGTCCGCTCCACACCGGGACGCGGTCTTCTTCCATGACGACGCGGAGCCACCGCTCGCGCTCGCGCGGAGGCTGGTGCGAGGCGAACCGGTGATGGCCTGGTTCTGGCCCTTCGCCGTGGCGGACTTCGCCCCCTCCCGCCCCCGGGACGAACAACTGCGCCGCGTGCTCGCCGCCGCGTTCACGAGCAGCGCCGGGCTGGGTGCCGCCGTGCGGCTGGTCGAGGTGCTCAACCAGCGGGGCGACCTGGACGTACTGCTGGGCGTCCTGCGAAGGAGCGATGGTGAGGACCTCCTCCAGGTCTCGGGAGGCACGCCGTCAGTCCCCGGCTCCGTGAGCGCGCGACTGGAACGCATCGAGGCAGGGCTCGAACACACCGCGCTGCGGTCCGTGGTCGCACGCTGGGTCGCCGACTGGGGACCCGCGGACGCGAGGTCGGTGTGGCTCACAGCCGTGGCGCTCGTCGTGGAGCGACGCGCGAGACTGGCGGACCGGGGACTGTTCGAGCGGGCCGCGCGACTCGCGGCTGGGCTCACCGTGCCCCTGGAGACGGCGAAAGCCCCCCACCCCACGCGCGCCCGCGCCCAGGCAGACGAAGCACAAAGCATCACTGCGTCGGCCACGCACAAGGACGATGCGAAGGGATCGCCCCTGCCCCTGCGTGGGTCCGGCGCCGAAGCCACGTCGGCCGTTGCCTCGATGAGAGAGCAGCCCCCCGAATCGTCCTCGGCGCAATCAGCGAGCCCGAAGTCTCCGCCCACCAAGCCCGTGGACGCAGCGCCTCGGTCCGCTGGAGCACGCACCGTCGTTCCCGGCGAGTCGCGGAGGAAGCCCGACAGCCTGGCCGAGCCCCCCACGCGGTCCGACCGACCGACGTGGTCCGAGACACCGATGCGCACGGAGTTGGGCGGGCTCCTCTTCCTCATCCCCGTCCTGGAGAGGCTCGGCCTCCCCGCCCTGCTCGATGCCGTCCCCTCTCTCATCGAAGCCGAGATGCCGGAGCGCCTGTTCGGAGCCATCGCACGAAGGCTCGGAGCCACCGAAGCGGATGCGACGCTCGCGCTGTTCGGATCCAGGGCGCTCGGCGCGCTTCCGCGCGGTCTGGAGTTCGACCTGGAGCTGCTGCTGCGCGGCCTGCGGGTGGCGGTGCGGCGCTGGTGTCTGCGGCGTGGAGGCATCGGGCTGCGCGCGCTCGTCCTGCGCCCGGCGCGCATCATGGCCACGCGCACGCACCTCGACGTCCTGCTCGACATCCGCGGTGCGGACCCGCGCGTGCGCGGGCTCGGGCTCGACATCGACCCGGGTTGGGTGCCCTGGCTCGGCCGCGTGGTGCGGTTCCACTACGTCTACGGGGAAGGCTGAGAGGGGAACCGATGTCACTCGAAACCCTCCGCACACGCCCGACGTCGAGCCGTACGCGTCGATGTCCGGCCCCATCCAGGCCATCCGACTGGGCGACTTCGAACCTGTTCCCGCGCTGGATGTGAGCGAGTGAAGAGTCCCGCCGTCATGCCCGAACCCACCCACGAGCCTCCACTCACCCTGCGCGACTTCGCCCTGGCGAGCGTGGCGCGTCAGCTCGGCCCCGACGAGGCCCCGCGGCTGGAGGTCCACTTCCTGCGTCAGACCCTGGAGTCCGTGGAGGCGCGGCACTCCGACTGGGTCCTCGGTGCTCGGGCCTGCCTCGAGGCCCCCTCGCCTCGCGACGTGCCGCTGGTGCGGCTGGCCGGACAACTCGGCCTCACCCTGCTGGAGCAGCTCGTCGTGGCGCTGGCCGCCGCCGTCGAAGAGGAGCCCGTCGTGGGGCGCGTCCTTGCCTTCGTCCAGGCGCCCACCGGGGGCTCGCGTCCGACACTCGGGCTGATCTCCCGGGCCCTCGCCGACGCGGCCCCGCCAGGACAATCGCCGCTGCACATCCTCGCGGCGGGCGCCGCCCTCCAGAGTGGATTGCTCGTGCGGCACGGGGTGGAGCTGCCCCTCGCCGAGCAGTCGCTGGCCCTCCCACTGCCCCTCTATCTCGCCCTCCAGGGGCAGGATGGCGCGTGGCCGGGGACGACGCTCGGGCCTGGCGCCCTGCCGACGATTCCCCTGCCCGACTCCACGCTCGAGAGTGTCCATCGCCACGCGCGGACGCTGATGGCCGAGGCGCGCGGCGCGCTGCTCCTCCGCGGAGGCTCCACGGCGGAGCACCGCACCGTCGCCACCGCGCTGGCCGCGGCCATGGGACAACGCCCCCTCTTCATCGAGACCGACCGCCTCGACTCGCTGGGCCCCTTCCTGTCGCTGCGCTCGCTGCTGCCGGTGTTCTGCTTCGACCTCGCGCCCGGGGAGCGCAAGGTCGTGCCACAGCCCTCCGCGTACGACGGTCCCGTCCTCATCCTCGGTGGCGTGGAGGGTGGCTTCGAATGGCCCTCGGGGAGTCTGCTCACCTGGACGCTGCCGGTCCCCGCACGCGACGAGCGAGAGGCCCTGTGGCGCGAGGCGCTCCAGGACGACGAGCTCGCGGCGCAGCTCGCCAACACCCACCGCCACCGGGCGGGGAGGATTGCCCACCTGGCCCACGCGGCGCACCGCCACGCGGCCCTTCGCGGCAGGACCCGCGCCGAGGCGCAGGACCTGATGGCCGCGTCCTGGGTGGGAGATGGGGGCGGACTGGGGGCACTGGCCCAGGCGCTGCCCGAGCACATCAGCGACGAGGCCCTGGTCGTCCCACCTCCGCTCGCCGCTGAGCTCCAGGCGTTGTTGCTGCGCTGCCGCGCGCGGGACGGCCTGTCGGAGGGGTTGGGTGCGTCCGCGACGACGCGCTATCGCACCGGCGTGACGGCGCTCTTCGTGGGACCCTCGGGCACGGGCAAGACGCTGGCCGCGGGCTGGCTGTCCACCCGGCTGGGCATGCCGCTGTACCGGGTGGACCTGGCCAGCGTGACGAGCAAGTACATCGGTGAGACAGAGAAGAACCTCGCGCAGATCTTCGCGCGCGCCGAGCACGCCGAGGTGATGCTCCTCTTCGACGAGGCGGACTCGCTGTTCGGCCGACGCACGGACATCCGCGACTCGAACGACCGCTTCGCCAACGCGCAGACGAACTACCTCCTCCAGCGCATCGAGTCCTTCGACGGCGTCGCGCTGCTGACGAGCAACAGCAAGGGCCGGTTCGACCCCGCGTTCATGCGCCGGCTCGACGCCATCATCGACTTCCCGATGCCAGGGCCCGAGGAGCGGCGGGCGCTGTGGCTGTCGCACCTGGGGACCCGGCACCGCGTGAGCCCCAGGGACTTGAACCGGCTGTCGGCCATGGCGGAGCTGGCGGGCGGGCACATTCGCAACGCCGTGCTGCTGGCCGCGGTGCTGGCGCGTCAGGAGGCGCGCCCCATCGAGTACGCCGACCTCTTGAGAGGCTTCGCCAGCGAATACAAGAAGCTCGGTCGGCACGTCCCGACGGAGCTGCGTGACGCTGGCCCCACACCGGCGCCGCCCGTGAAGGCGACGCCGCCCCGCACGCCCCCGGGCGAACCCTGACCCTGCTTCGTTACGCAGGCATCCCGACACGCGAGTCCCTGGAGGAATGATAGATGCCCACCCCATCACCAGAACCCGGGCCCACGACATCCACCCTCGTGTTGGGCGAGGGTGCGAACACCCACGTACTCCCCGCCAACGACGATGGCTCGGCGGGCCCCGTCGAGCTGGGCTTCCCCGTCAACTTCTTCGGGACGCTCCACACGTCGGTCTTCATCAACACCAACGGGAACGTCACCTTCCGGGAGCCGCTCTACAAGTACCTGCCCTTTCCCATGGGGGCTGGGACACCGCCCATCATCGCGCCCTTCCTGTCGGACGTGGACGTGAGGGGCGGCGCCTCCGCGCGCGTGCGCCACGGCACCACGACCTTCGAGGGCAGCCCGGCCTTCTGCGTGAACTGGATCGACGTCGGCTATCACACGGGGCGCTCCGACAAGCGCAACCGCTTCCAGTTGCTGCTCGTGGACCGAAACGACGTGGGCCTGGGCAGCTTCGACCTCGTCATGAACTACGACCGACTGGTGTGGGAGTCGGGCGAGTCCGGCGGTGGCAGTGACGGCCTGGGAGGCCACGCCGCGGGGGGTGGCTTCTCGTCCGGAACGGGTGAAGCAGGCACCGCCTTCGAGTTCCCAGGCGCGCGCACACCCGGCGCGCTGCTCGATGGCAACGCCACCACCGGGCTGACGCGCACCAGCCGGAACAGCTCCATCCTGGGGCGCCACGTCTTCCGGTTTCGGGGCGGTCAGCCAGAGCTTCCGCGCCCGGCGGGTCGCAGCCAGAAGGCCCTGCCTCGCGCCGTGCTCCGACCGGATGGCCGGGTGCTCGTCCTGGGAGACTCCCAGCCCGTCGTGGATCTGTTCGTGCCAGCCTCACTTGGAACACCCGATGCCTGGGTCGCCGCGCGCGACTCGCTCATCGACCGCCGGTTCCACACCGCCACGTTGTTGGAGGGACCTGGCCAGGTCCTCGTCACGGGCGGAGAGAGTCAACCCACCACCACCGAGCTCCACGACCCGCTGACTGACACGTGGCGGGCCCTGGCGCCGATGAGCGTGGGGCGCATCTCCCATACCGCCACGCGGCTGAACCATGGCCGGGTGCTGGTGACGGGAGGCTACAACCCGTCCACGCAGGGGCTCGACACGTGCGAGCTGTATGAAGCGGGGAGCAACACGTGGACGGCCACGGGCAAGCTGGGCACCGGCCGGAGCAAGCACACCGCCACGCTGCTTCCGGACGGGCACGTGCTCGTGACGGGAGGACTGGATGCGTCCTCGAACCCGCTGCGCTCGGCCGAGTTGTACGACCCCACCGCGGGCACCTGGGAGACGGCGGGCGACATGGAGGGATTGCGCTTCGAACACACGGCCACGCTGCTTCAGGACGGGCGCGTGCTCGTGGCGGGAGGCGCACCCTTCATGGACATCAGCGGCTCCGCGGAGGTGTATGACCCGGCGGAGAAGACCTGGACGCCGGTGGGCAACATGGCCCGGCCGCGTCGAAAGCACACCGCCACCCTGCTGCCCACCTGCCATGTCCTCGTCACCGGAGGCGGCCACGAGCACGTGGGGACCCTCGACAGCGTCGAGCTGTACGACGTGCACTCCGGCACCTGGGGCACCGTGTCGTCGCTGAGCGTGGCGCGGGCCTACCACGCAGCGGTCCTGCTCAACGACGGCCGTGTCCTCATCGTCGGCGGCGCCAACGACACGGCCCGAGGAACGTACGAGCTCTACTACCCACCTCGCCACAGGAAGTAGCCGGAAGGTCGGTCCTCATGTTCCGCCGCGGCCCGCGCAGGGAAGAACGCGTCACCCGCTCGACGAACACCTCGTCGAGGGAGCGCGCTCCACGTCCTCCGCGCATTCGGGAGCAAGAGCGGGAGGACCGCGACCCGGAGGAGACGCCCGAGCCAGAGGTGGCACGTCGCGGCCGGGACCACGTTCCGCGCTATCTCGGTGGACAAGGGACGCCGGAAGTCGAGACGCTCCCCGTGTACCTCGGAGGTCGAGGACCGGCGCTGGACGAAGCCGGAGCGCGCGGACCCGACGGGCCCGGCGTTCCACGCTACCTGGGCTCCGAATCGAGCCTGCTCGCAGCCAGGGCGAACGCAAGCCCAGGCGCCGACGGTGCCGACACGGAATGGCCCGGCACGAGCGATACCGACACGGCAAAGCGCGCCCCAGAACCCGAGAAGGAATCCCGAAGCGCCGAACCCGCCCGTGCGGCGGTGAGGGCGGAGGCTCCGGCGACAACAGACGGAGGCTTGAGTGGCGACGGTGGCGGGACGGGTGCCACGGCCGAGGCGCCAGCCACCCTCGACACGGGGAGCCCCGGCGCCGTGCTGGAATCCCTCGCGCGCACACCGGCCACGGCGGCCCTGGCCGCGTTTACTCAGGCCAGCGAGGCCTCCCCTGGCGTCCTCCAGGCACAGCGCGACGAAGCCCAGGCGCGCCTCCCCGTGATGCCAACGCCCATGGGCCTCCCCGCGCGGGAACGCGTTCCCCCGGAGCAAGCCCTCTCCAAGGAGGCTGCGACAGCTCCGCTCCAGACGAGCGCCCCCGCCACCGGGCCAGGGGCCCTCCTCGTGGGGCCGCTGGCGCCCGAGGCCCCGGCGTTGCCCGCCCCCGAGCCCACGGTCCTCGCGGGAGGCACGGGCGAGTCGAGCGACGCAGAGCGTGACGGCGATCAGGAGCTCGCCCACAGCGCACAAGGGGCCCTCGCCAGCGTGGGCCCGTGGACCACCGGAGTGCCGACACAGGCCACGGAGCGGCCCTCCGTCGAACTGAGCGGCGACGCCGACCCGACACACCTGGAGTCGGCCTACGGCGCGTCGGACCAGCAGACACACGCCGCTCGCCTCGACGCGGCCCAGGACATCCAGGGGGACTTCGGAGAGAACGCCATCTTCCCGGAGCCTGATCCTTCGATGCTCCGGCCGCACCTGTCGGAGGCGGGGGCCACCGCCGCCATGCCTGGAGCCTCCGCCGCCGCGCTGTCGATTCCCGCCGAGGCGCGGGCCTCCGTCGATGCGGGTGTCTCCCCTCCGCTCCAGGAGCGCATCGGCGCCGAACAGCAGCACTACACGCAGGAAGAGGCGAAGTACGAGAGCGATACCGAGCAGGCCCACGCGCAGGCCCACGAGGACATCTCCGAGTTGGGCGACGAGGCCCGCTCCACCCAGACAGATGCGCAATCCACGGCCCATGCCTCCGTCGGCCTCGCGCGACGTGACTGGGAGGGAGAGCACACACGCGTCGAAGCGGACTTCCAGGGCAAGGCCCAGACCGCGAGGACGGACCATCGCGACCGCATCTCGACCGAGGCGCGGGAAGGCAACAGCAAGGCCGACGCCCACATCGCAAAGGCGGAGCAGGACGCGAGTACGGAGAGTCAGCGCGCGGATGCCGAGGTCGAACGCAAGAAGCGCGAGGCCAAGAAGAAGTCCAGTGGCTTCTGGGGCTGGGTGAAGTCGAAGGCGAAGGCGCTCATCGACGGCCTCAAGGCCGCCGTCAACTTCGTCTATGACAACCTGCACAAGGCGGTCAAAGCCCTCTTCGATGCCGCCAAGAGGCTGGCGCTCGCGGCCATCGAGCTGGCGCGCAAGGCCATCGTCGGGCTCATCCAGGCCTATGGGGCCATCCTGAAGGGCCTGGTGAGCATCGCCCTGGCGGCCTTCCCCGACATCCGCGACCGCATGCTGCGGCGAATCGACCAGGCGGTCGAGACGGCCACGCGGATCGTCAACACCGCGGCGGAGGTCCTCAAGAAGGGCGTCGCCGCCGTGTTGGACTTCCTGGCGGAGACCATCGACAAGGTCCTCGGGCTCGTCCAGAGCATCTACAACGGTCTCCTCACCGTGGTCGGCATGCTCATCAGCGGCGAGCTGCAGGAGCTGCTCGCCCGCTTCGCTGACCTCGTCGCGGCGGCGAAGACGGCCCCCGGACAGTTCGAGACGGCGGCCTATGAGGAACTGCTCGGGGGCAACCTCGACCAGCCCTTGTCCCCCGCGGAACTTGTCGCGGCCGGGCGCATGCCGCCAGCGGTCGCGGCGTCCCCGGAAGGCACGGCGCCCGCCACGCCGCAGGCCACGCAAGACCCAGGCGCCGACGCGCCGCTCCCGGGTCCGCCCTGGACGGAGGCCAACGTCGGCGCGGATGAGGTGGCCGAAGAGGAACAGCTGTCTCCCCTGCTCCTGGCGGAGCTGCATCAACAGACGGGTGGCGGCGATGGAACGGTCGTCTTCGGAGAGTCCACCGAAGCGAACCGGACGCTCGACGCCGCGCTGGGACTGCCCACGTCCGGGCAGGCTCCGGCGGCCCAGACACAGACAGAGGCGGGACCAGAGACGTTCCCAGACGACGGCCTCACACCGCCCGAGCGCGCGGCAATCAAGTGGGAGGCGATGAAGAAGGGGCTGGCCGCGTGGTGGTCCGCGAACTGGCCCTATGTACTCGCGGGCGGCGTCCTGGCCCTGGCCGGCTTCATCATCGCCAACATCCTGACGGGCGGCGCCCTCCTGGCCGCGCTCCTGCCCATCATGAGTGTGATGGGGTCCCTCTTCACGGGGCTCATGGTGATGCAGCTGGCCGGGCATGTCCGCGACTTCCTGCAGAAGGGCTGGAATGGAGACATCGCGGGCGGAGGCAAGAGCCTGGCGAAGGGCATGGCGGCGGGAGCCATCGAGCTCATCTCGCTGCTGACCTTCAAGGCCGGCGGACTGGTGCTCAAGGGGGCGCGAGCCACGGCCCGGGGCGCGGTGAAGGGAGCCCAGGCGCTGGCCCGAGGTGCCTCGGGAGCGGCGCGTGTGCTTCGCGGGGGCGCCAGCTACGTGCTCAAGGGCGGCAAAGTCCTGCTTCGAGGCGTCGGCAAAGGCATCGCAAGAGGTGTGGAGAACCTGCGCGCGCTCGGCGGCAGGCTCTTGAGCCGCACCCGGTTCAAGGGCTTCCGCATCCTGCTCCAAGGGCGTCGCTTCCGGCTGGAGGGCCGCATCAATCCCTGGGTGTTGCTGGTCGAGGGACCCGACCTCACCACGACCATCACCGAGGCACATGTCCGTACGCCTGGGGCCACGCGGCTCAGCAACAAGCAGCTCGCCGAACTCCGCCAGAGCCCCCATCCCCAGGACTACCTCAACAAGGTCCATGCGGACGACCTGGTCACGGCGGGGACGACCCCGGCGAACGCCCGGAACCCGTGGCCCCACTTGGAGTCCGTGGAGGACTTCGCCGACCGCATGCGCGCCGAGCTGAACAAGGCGAAGGGCGAATACGACCGACTGCGCCAGACGAGCCAACTGAGCCAGGCGGACGCCGCGAGGTTGAGGCAGTTGGAGGACGAGGTCCTGCCCACTCTCTCCAAGGATGTTCACGCCCTGGAGAACCCGGCGGCCCTCAAGCCGCCCCGAGTAGATGCCCGTGACGTCCCGACTCACGTCACGACCGCCAACAAGCTCACGGTGGAAGTGCCACAACAGCAGTTGGACCACATCCTGGATGCCCATACGGTCGAGAACTTCGACCCGGTCCGGCGCGTTGGAGAGCTGGGGAAGGAGCCCCTCACACACGTCACCTCGTTCTTCCCGGAGAGGACCCTCACGAACCGCCGCGAGCTCTACACCCTCATCGAGCAGGCACTCTCCGGGAAGGGAGGGCGCAACATCGTCGAGGCCAAGAAACAAGGCCTCAATATCAGCCTGCGCAACAATCGCCTCCAATGCTGGGTCGGCCCGAAATCAGGGGGTGGCCTGAAAGTGAACTCAATTTATGTCCAGGGTGGTCAGCTCACATTGACGAAAGCGCAGATCCAGGCATATGCCAATGCGATCCAAACCGGGACACGCACCGTTGACGACATCCGCCGCGAGATTGCCGTGCGGTTCGCGAGAGGATTCTAGATGGACACGATGGAACGAGAACTGAGGGCGCGGCTTCGCAGAATCTACGTGGATGGATGGCAGTACTGGGAAGAGCCTGCCAACCAATCCGAGACCCAGGAGCGACAGCTCGAAGTGCTGAGGCAAAGTGTCACCCAGCTCCTGGGCCATCCCGCCACGGTGCAGACCACTCCACGGGACATCAACAACTACTACGACATCGAGTGTCCACTGAGCCCCCGACTCCCTCCTAGCCGAACGGAGATGTCCTTCGAGGGACATGGCCCGGAGGAACCCGCCGAGTACTTCCAGATGCTGTTGAGCGTCGTGGCTCCAGTGGTCGCTGGAGTCTGGCACCGCTTCTCTCCTCCCGGCATCGAACCTTGGCACGAGATGTTCGACCTCCTCAGCGCGGAGTGGTTCGCGACACATCCCGGGCACGAAGCCGCCGCGCGCGAGCTGATTCGTGTCGCGGAAGGACTCGGGCTCACCGTCCTGGGCTGGGACGTCACCCTCAAGCCCGCAGACAAGGACTGGCCAGTGGAGCGCTTGATGCCGGAGGACCCCGACCTGCGGCACTACCTGTTCAAGGGCTACTACGACGACTGGGGCGGAATCGCCAAACCCGTCCGGGACCCGTAATCAATCACACGCGTCACCAATGCCTCACGTCTGGAGTCACCCGGCTCCGAGGTGTAGTGGGGGAACGCAAGGCCTTCGAACACCACATCGTCGAGGCCGGGCACATGAGAACCACCGAGCCCCAGCCGAGATTCTTGAAAGCGACGGGCCCGCGAGTCAGCGGCTGGCGCGGTACTCGTTGGCCAGCTCCACGTAGTGGTGGGCGGACATCAGGAGGAACTCGCGCTCCGCCTCGGTGAGGGGCCGCTTCACCTTGCCGGGTGAGCCCATCACCATGGAGCCGGGAAGCACCTTCGTCCCGGGCGTCAGCAGCGTCCCAGCGCCGATGATGCAGTCGTCCCCTACTTCCACCTCGTCCAGGAGGATGGAGCCCATCCCGACGAGCACGCGGTTGCCCACGGTACAGCCGTGCAGCACGACGTGATGCCCCACCGTCACGTCGTCACCGATAAGGGTGCTCGACCTGCCTCCGGTGACGTGGACCAGGGACAGGTCCTGGAGGTTGGTGCGCCGGCCCACGCGGATGGGATTCACGTCGCCGCGCAGCACCGTGTTGAGCCAGATGGAGGACCCCTCCCCCAGCTCCACGTCCCCCACCACCTGGGCGGAGTCATCCACGAAGCAGCTCGGGTGGATGCGGGGGGACACCCCGCGAAACGCTCTCAGCGCCATGTTGACACCTCTTCTCGCGCGCGGGCCCTCAGGCCTCCGCGACGACATGGAACGGCGAGACGGGCGGCGCCACCGGCAGCGGCTCCACGGTGGGCAACTGCAGCACCGCCAGTTGCTTGCCCGAGAGCTGGTTGGGCGTGGAGCGATCCACCTTCACCGTCACGAAGGAGCCCGTGGGCGCGTCGCCCTCGAAGTTGACGGTGCGGTTCTCCGGCGTGCGGCCGAAGCGCTTGGCGGCGTCGTATCGCGAGTGGCCCTCCACCATCACCTCCACCACCGAGTCCACCAGGGCCGCGGTCGTCTCCGCGCTGATGCGACGCTGCAGCTTCTGCAGGCGCTCCAGCCGGGCGATCTTCACCTCGTGCGCAATGGGGCCCCAGTCCTTCTCACGCAGCGCCGCGCCCGTCTTGGGGCGGGGGCTGTAGATGAAGGAGAACTGGTTGTCGAAGCGGACCTCCTCGGTCAGCTTCATCGTCATCTCGAAGTCCTCCTCGGTCTCCCCGGGGAAGCCCACGATGATGTCGGTGGTGACGGCGATGCCCGGCCGCGCCTCGCGCAGCTTGTTGAGCCGCTCCATGTACTGCACCACGGTGTAGTCGCGGCGCATCATCTTCAGGATGCGATCACTCCCGCACTGCACGGGCAGGTGGAAGTGAGGGGCAATCTTGGGCTGCGTGCGGAACGCCTCAATCAGCTCATCGGAGAGGTCGTGCGGATGGCTGGTGGTGAAGCGCACGCGCTCGATGCCCGGCACCTCGGCGGTGCGAAGGAGCAACTGGGCGAAGGACACGCCGCCCAGGTACGAGTTCACGTTCTGGCCGATGAGCGTCACCTCGCGCACGCCGACCTTCGCCAGCGAGTCCACCTCCAGGAGGACCTCCGGGAAGGCGCGGCTCACTTCACGGCCGCGCGTGTGCGGGACGACACAGAACGAGCAGACGTTGTCGCAGCCCTTCATCACCGTGACGAACTCGGTGACCTTGCCGCGAGACGTCTCCGGGTCGGCGCGCGGGAAGACGTACTCCTCCGAGTCCACGAAGGCGGTCTCCACCACCCGCGCCCGCTCCGACTCCACGCGGCCGATGATGTCCGGCAGGCGGGCGATGTTGTCGGGGCCGAAGACGAAGTCCAGGTACGGCACCTTCTTGATGAGGCGGTCCTTCTCCTGCTGGGCCACACAGCCGCCCACGCCGATGAGCGCGCCGCGACTGGCCTTCACGGGCTTGTAGCGGCCCAGGGCGGACAGCATCTTGTCCTCGGCCTTCTCGCGGATGGAGCAGGTGTTGAGGATGATGAGGTCCGCGTTTTCCGGCACAGGCGTCGGCTCGTAGGACATCTTCGCCAGCACCTCGCTCATGCGGAGCGAGTCGTTGACGTTCATCTGGCAGCCGAAGGTGTGGATGAAGTAGCGCTTCATGGGGATTCTCTGAGCAAGAACGTGCCCTTATGCGACGGTCGGGCACGGAAATCAACCGAACCGGGGCCCGCGGTCATCCCTGACTGAGCAGTCCGGTCATCCGGGTGTGGAGATCCAGGAGGGAGCCCTCGCGTTCCCGGAGGAGCGCCAGGGTGGCCTCGCCATAGCGGCGGCCCAGGGCCACCGTCTCCCGCTCCTGCTTGCCCAGCTCGTCCCGGACGCGGGTCCGCAGCTCCTCCGCCGAAGCCTCCGAGGCCCCTTCGAGCTGACGCAGCTTGTCGTCCAGCTTCCGAGCCGTCCACCGGCGGCCGCCGAAGGCGCGCAGCATGGCGATGCCCTGCTCCAGCGCCTGGGAATCCAGGCCGGAGGCCGTCTGGGCCAGGGCGTGGGCACGGGCCAGGGCTTCCGAGCCTCTGGCCGAGCCCACGTCGGCCAGGAAGGCCTCCTGGTAGCGCACCAGGGCATCGAGCAAGGCGCCGTCCACGGGCGGCATGGCCATGCGAAGGGTCCGGTCATCCGCCGCGGAGAGGTGGGTACCCGTCTCGCGGTTGGGGACGTCCTGGTAGCCGTGGTCGTCGAAGAGTGAGGGGGCCATGGGACTCCTGGGAAAAGGCCGGGCAGGTGTAACAGGGCCCGTCCCGTCGCGGTAGGGTTCGCGACACTCCTCTCCTGGCGCGAATCTGAACATGCCCAGGTAGCGCGCCACCGAGCGTCCCCACCCGAGGAACCTGCGCTCGCCAGGATGCGCTCGTTCAGCTCACGAAGGGGCTCCCTGCTTCCCTGAAGGCGAGGCCACCCCCGCTGCCGCCGCGGCCGATACGCCAACAGGGGCGGCGCCCGCCGCTGCCGCTGCCGCCGCTTCTGCCGCTGGCGAGGCGCCTGCCGCCCCCATCGGACCCATGGCGGGCAGAACGTCCGTGCGCTCATAGTCCGAAATCAAATTCAGGAGTTCGGGATTGAACGTCCCCGTCGCGACAGGGGGATGAGTCAGAGCCCCGGCTGCGCCGCCCGGCCCTGGATTCAAGGCGTCCTTGACGGCTGCGGCCCTTTTAGCAACAGAACCCGGGCCTTTATCCAGAACCCCCTGCTTGACATTGAAGTCAAAGATCACCGCGCGATACATTGCAACCATCTTCCGGGTCTGCGCCACAACCAGATCGAACTCTCCGCGATCCTCCAGTTCGACAATCTCTCCAACCAAAGCACCGAGATCCGAATTGATTCCCAGCAACCGCGCCCGGTTATTTCGCAGCCAGTGCCGCTTGACAAAGCACTGCAGTCGCCCCTGTATATCGTGATTGCTCGCGATCAGATCCATGGAATTGACATATCGCCGCAAAAAATCCCTGTCATTGCAGCGCCCGATAATCCAATCCCTCTGCCGAACATCGACTCCTTCATCCGGATAGTTGGCACATACCCTGATAAACTCAGCAACATCACCACCGCCACTCCTCTTGACAAAATTATCAAACAATGCCTGCTTGTGTATTATACCTTTGCCATCAGGCCAGAGTTGATAGGCCATCGGGATGCCTGCTGAAATAGCCTCACCGAAAGACTGATCCCCCTCTGCGATAGTGAATGACCTATCCGCGGCGCGCCACAGTTTCTGCATGACGGAATAAGGAATCACCGCGCCCGGTTCCATGGCCACAACCTTTGTCGTCCGATCATCCTGGATCAGAGTAGACACACTGAACCACTTATTCTTCTCGACCTCCAGAACGCGGAGTCCTCGAGTCCGACAATACTCGCCGATGTATGACGCCTTATTGCGCCGACCTTTACCGCCCGCTCCGCCCTGTTCCATGAGATTGTGATTGACGGGCAAGACGATGGCATTCTTGATGCCGACATCAAACACGACGCGATCCAGTAAAAGATCGTATCGAGCCTTGGACTTCTGGCCGGCACCATAACCAAAAAAGAACCGACACCCCTGGTGGTACTTCCTCAAGAAGTCACAAAGCGCCTTTGTGGACTTCTCGGCATCGGACTTCTCGGCATCGGACTTCTCGGCATCGGACAGCTTCAACTCGGCAAGTGGGATCGGCGCTCTCAACTCCTTGTTGATCATGATACCGATTTCACCGTCCCCCAACCCCGACTGCCTTGTGAAGACGTCCAGCGCCCTCCCGACGCGATAGCTATACTCCGATACAGCCAGATCCCCCTCCGTAGTGGTGGCAGCAGGAGTCTCCAGGGAGATATCCGGACTCCATCCCACTTCCTGCACCTTACTGACCCACGGAAAACTCGACAGCATCGTGTCGAATTGGGAATGGTTCGAGGTGGCGACGATCCTCCATCCCGTCCCCTGGTGAAGCAGACGCCCCGTATGCAGGCCGTTGATCAGGTCGCCAAAACCATTCTGGTCCGCACTGTTGACCAGGATGTCCACATACGGGAGCTGCAAATCCGAATAGAGCGAGTCCAACTGGATCTGCTGTTCAGGCGTCAGCGGCTTGCGTCGACGATGCCCCCCTCTCCCTTCCCAGTGTTTTCCCAGTGAAGAGGCCCCTGCGGCGGCAGCGGCAGCGGCTGACCCTGTCGCCGCCCCCTTGGGGTTCTTCGGGACCTGTTCTTTGCTTGGTTTGGATGCCACGGCGCTGGCGCCCGAGCCAGCGGCCGACTGGGCGCGCAAGCGTTGATAACGCTGCTGGAGCGTCTGCAGGGTCGATTGGAGTCGAGTCGCCAGGTACTGTTTCGTGGCCCAGTCGACGGGGACGCCTTCTGCTTTCAGATCTTCCGTGCAGGAGGTGCAGAAAACGGCCTTTGCACCCTGGCCCGCCCCCACGCTCTTCCCACAAATTCCACAAGACATGTATCGGATCCATCGCGAGGACTTCGCGCGTAAAAGACATGCGTGAGCTTCGTGTCGACGTCCGTGGGCGGCGTCCGGGGAGGACGTAGGCCGATGAGGGCTCCCAAGCGGCGTTACCCAGGTCGTCATGCATGGCGCAGGGCAGGCAAGAGGGGGCCTGCGCCAAGATCGAGAGGCACGATGCGGTTTCTCGCCGTGCCACTGCGGGCGACTTTTCAAGGCACAGCAAGCGCTGTGCCGCAACACACTCAGCCCGCCTGGAGGGCGAGCGAGCGCTCCAGGGCATGCACGGCCCGCGTTCCCCAAGAACGCGTTCGCGTCCTCGGCGGACGCCTGGCGCGAGGATGAGAAGACCAGGAGCGCTTTGCGGGTAGCAGGCGGGCGGGCACCACGGGCTTCGCTCCTGCGCCGCGCAGGAACTTCACTTGTGACTCGCTGGTGCGGCTCAGCGCCGACGCAGGAAGGCGATCAGATCGCTCTTCTGCTCGAGGGAGAGGGACTCCGGTGGGCCTTCATGCTCTGGCGGATGGACGGGGATCTCCTCCTCCAACCCCGGCGCCACCCCTGCTTGAGGGAGCGCGCCGTGACGCACGAGGGAGTCAGGCCGGCGACGAGCCTCGGCGCGTGGGCCGCCGTGTTCCGCTCAGCTTCGTCATCTCCGCGAAGATATCGTCCGGCCTGCCCTCAAGGGCGTACTCACGGACACTCCATGGGCATCGGCGAAAAGTCCGTGCCGTGGAGTGGAGCCCCTGGGTGCTCGCGATTCGAAGCAGCGCCAGCCCCTCGATGAAGACGCGGCTTCGCGGCTCGAACGTCGACACATCCTCGGAGTGAGGCCGCAGGTCGTCCTGTTCCAGGCAGTGTCCATCGATGACTGCCTCCAAGGCTGATTCGAAATCCTCGCGAGAGCCCTGCTGCAACGCCGTGCATACGTCGAAGCGGCTCGAGTGACTGTCCTTGACGGCCGCCTCGAATCGCCGAAGCACTGTCCCCCTGACGACTGGGTCGGCGCGCTTCAGGCATTGGTGGAGAAAACACTGATACGCGAAGTCATCTTCGTATTCCCCATCCGGTATCCTCACCGAGGGAGACAGGTCGCCAATCTCGACAGCCAAGGCGATGTCGCCCGCGGCCACCGCGCAGAAGAAGGCCTCGCTTCGGCCCCTGGCACACCGAAAATCGTTCGGAAGGCCCTCGTCACGGATGCGACGGAGATAATCCCGCCGTGCCAGCGCCGCCCAGCACAGGTGCTTCTGGAAGCTCGCTCTGTCCGCGGCCACGAGCAAGGCACAGCAGGCTGTCGCCTGAAAGCACTGCTCCACCTCCTCGTAGACCCGCCCCAGCTCCACGGCGGGAGCACCCCCGGCGATGGTGGCCAGATGCTCCTGGAGCTCTTCCATGATGTCTTGTTGCTGGGCGTGCAAGCTCATCGAGATGCACCCTCCGGGCAGCTCAGGACTCGAACTCGTCGATGGGCGTGAAGCGGAGGCCCGTGAACCCCTCCTCCTCCAGCGCCGCGGCCAGGTCCGGGTGGACCAGGACGTAGTATTCGAGGTGCTGGGGTCGGAACAGGAGCAGCTCTGGATTGATTGCCTCCGGCTTGAGCACCAGCTTCGTACAGGAGCTCATCTTCTCCGGGTCGATGTTGTTCCACCGGTACTTGGACTTATCCTTGTCGATGCAGTCGACGACCTTGAACGGATTGACGATGAAGTAGTCATCGCTGGCGACCTTCTTCTTGTGGTCGATGATTGAAACGCGAAGATACTCGACGTCGCGCGGCCGCCTGGCTTCGATCACGTCCTTCAGCCGGCGGGAGACCACCAGCGCCCGGTTCAGGTTGCTGATGTTATCCGCCAGGGCGATGTACTTCCGGTGCTTGGCGGACATGGCGAAGCTCGCATCGGCCGGAAAGCCCTGTGCCCGGCTGACGCCCTTGCTGAGCTGATACTCGTCCTCGACATTCAGGACGCCATCCAGGACACAAAAACGATCTCCGACATCCCACTCCCAGACGACGGGCATGACGCTCACGTTCACCTCAGGTATCAGAACGGCAGCTTGATCTTCTTGAAGATGGAGTCCAGCAGCGAATACGCCACGCCGGGAGAACGATGGCTGGGCGTCTTCCCCATCGAGAAGGGGTAGTACCACTTGCGCGCGAAGCCCTCGTCGTGTCGGCTCCTCCAGCAGAGCTTCGTGCCGCCTTTTCGCGTGCCACGGGACTCCAGGCGCCCACGAAATTCGATACTGGCGCTTCGCAGCTCCTCCTTCAGCTTCGCGATGTCGACGTCATGAACCTTCTTCTTCGCGGTGAGGGAGCACCAGACATTCTCCTTCAGGTACTTCGAAACCTCGTCCGTGAACCCATCCCGGGTGTTGTGGTCCACCTGGTGGGAAGGAAGGTCCACGGGGCTCTCTCCATCGGAGTCCCGGTACTGCCGGTTCAAGGGGAGTCCGATGAGATTGTGAGCGGCGTTGATGTCCCACGGCGTCACCCATAGACACGCCTCGATGTAGTCGGCGAGGTCTGGCGGCGACTTGGGATAGTCCCCCCTTCGCTTTCCCACGGAGGACACACAGACGATGTGATGTGCCTCCCAGAACCCTGGCCTCTCGAAGCCGGTGTTGCAGTTCTTCTGGAAGCCGCTCACCCGCTGCGTGACGATCTCCCGCTTGCGCGTCTTCGCGATGTGTTTCACAAGGCTCATTGCGCCCTCCCCGCGGTCATCGACGGCGGACTCCGAAGGTCGGGCCCGCGTTCGAGCAGTACGCTTGCGCGGTGGCCGTCATCGCCAGCCACCAGAATCAACGCGTGCCGTCCTGGGCCGTAGCCTCGGGCGAAGGCTCGCGTGGCGAGACAGACCGAGACCAGTGGGGACACGGTCCCCAGTTCACCGAAGTTCAGGGCTGGAATGACGGACCTCCATTCCTCGACGCGACATGCGTCCCGCGCCCGAAGCAACGTCTGGCCCCACTCCCTCGCCCGGAACTCTTCCCCGTTGAGGTCCAGATAGAGACTTCCCTCCGGAATCGACGTGGCCCCTGCTCGCACCAGGGCCATGGTGAGGCTCTCCCCCATTGCCCGCCCCATGGGAGGAGCCTTCGCATCGCGGCTTTGCGTCTCCTGGGCCGTCACCGGACTGAAGAGGTAGGCAATGGGAGGCCGCGCGCGCTCGCGGGCTGCGTCCCGACGTTCCAGCAGCAAGGCCACGGCCCCTTCGCCCGGCAAATACCCCACCGGATGATCGGGCGTCTTGAGGCGACGCGTCTCGAGTTGTGCCTCGATTCGTTCTGGCGACACGAGTGAGTCGCAGGCCAGCACCAACGCCTGGTCGCACCGCCGTGCCGCGAGCAACTCCATGGCCTTCGTGAGTGCCTGAATGGTCCCACCTCTCTCGTCCTGGAAGAGATGGAGTGACATCGGCGTGGGAATGAAGCGCGCCTCGGCCTGGATCCGGGCCGCCAGCAACCCCGCGACCTCGGTGGACTCCCTTGTCGGACTCGTCCCATGTCCAAGGCTTCGAGGAAGACAGAGGAAAAAGTCGAGCTGCCCCCACCAGTCTCCGTGGACGGTCGCCTCCAGGTCCTCCAAGGCCGCGACACCGAGTTGTACGAGCCGACCGATTCCCTCGAAGCCCTCGGTCAGGGGGCCAGCGGTGTGGCCCACGAGGGCAACGCGCTCGGACGTCACCTCATCGAGGCAGGTGCTCAACGCCAATTCACTGGCGCGGACGATGCCCGCCCTCGCAGCCGCGGCGGCCTGGGTGACAGGGCCCAGGGAGGTCGCCGCGCCCATGGCGCAAAGCCCGACGGAGACTGACATTGATTGGTGGGATGCCATCCGACTTCCCTCCCAGAGTCCGAACTCCCAGTATGCCACTGAGCGCATGGGAAGGACAGACGCCGGCTCCGCGTTACGCGTCGAACGCCTTCCTCCACGCCGGGCGCGCGGTGCCTCAGGACGGGCCCGAAGATACCTGACAAGCCCTTGTCACCCCTGGCGGGCAGGTTCCCCCTTCATCCATCCGCGCGGTCCAGGAGAACGCTTCATGAAGCTCTACTTCCACCCCTTGTCCGGAAACTCGCGCCGAGTCCTGCTCGTCGCCACCCACCTCGAAGTACCTCTCGAGCGCGTCGTGGTGGACCTGCCAAACGGCGAGCAGCGCGCGACGCCGCATCTGGGCCGCAATCCCAATGGCCTCGTTCCTGTCCTCGATGACGATGGCTTCCTGCTCTGGGAGTCGCGCGCCATCATGCAGTACCTGGCCGAGATGACGCCGGGACAAACCCTGCTCCCCACGGATGCGCGTGGGCGTGCTGACGTGACGCGCTGGCTCTTCTGGTGCTCGGCGCACATGGCGCAGGCATGCACCATCCTGGTCTTCGAGAACTTCGTGAAGGCGGTGGCGGGCCGTGGGCCGCCGAACCCCACGGAGGTCGCACGGGGCGAGGCGCTCTTCGCGCAGCACGCGCGCGTCCTGGACGAGCACCTCGCGGGCAAGACGTGGGTCTCACAGGAACGTCTGACGCTCGCGGACTTCTCGTTGGCCGCGGCGTTCGCCCTCGCCGGACCGGCGCGACTGCCTCTCGGGGAGCATGCGAACCTCCGGAGCTGGCTCGGTCGCGTGCAGGAGCTCGAGGCGTGGAAGCGCACCGCACCGTCCATGCCGCCATCCGCGAGCGTGAGAACCTGAGGCCTCACGCGCCCCCCACGGGCACTTCATCCGACAGGCAATGCGGCGACAACGCCTGGATGCGCACCCCGTTGTCCTGTCCGCGAAGCCTGCTAGCCTTTGCGCGCATTCCTCATGCAGGCGGACCCGACAAGGAGCGTTCCGATGAAGGCGGCTTGGAGTGTCGTAGTGGCCCTGACAGTGGGGCTCATCGTGGGATGTGGTGCTGGTGCGATGGAGGAGGACCCCGGGGTGGAGGAGGCGCTCGCCACGTCGAAGTCCGAGCTCGCCGTCTGCGGCGATGGGGTCTGCGCGCCCATCGAGCGACTGCGCTGTCCGGCGGATTGCCCTCCTGGCGAGTACTGCGGGAACAGGGCGTGCTGCCCTGGTGAAACGACGCAGAGCTGCCCCGAGGACTGCACCCAGGGAAACCCGGGCCAGTTCTGCTACCGGACATTCTGAGCCACCCCACGCGCCGAGGGGCCCACCGGCGCGCGGCAGCGTCCCCTGAAATGACCGTGTCGAACCGCCGCACGGTCATTCGTTGTAGGGATGGAGCCACGCCTCACATCCCCACTCCAGGAGTTACCGCATGCGCTTCATGCTCATCCCCCGCCCTTCCACGCTGGAGCCCACGCCACCGGAGGCAGCCTTCGACGAGGCCGTCTTCATCGCGCAGATGAAATACAACGAGGAGATGCACAAGGCCGGCGTGCTCATCGCCTCCGAGGGCCTCAGCCCGTCCCCGGGCGCGCACGTCGTCTTCAAGGGCGGCAAGGCCAGCGTGAGGGACGGCCCCTACGCGGAGACGAAGGAACTCATCGGCGGCTTCTACGTGCTGGAGGTGGCGTCGAAGGAGGAGGCCATTGAATGGGCCCGCCGCTACCCGGGCGGGATGGGCAATGACGACGTGATGGAGGTCCGGCCCCTCACCGGCGCCGAGGACATCCCGCCGGCTCTGGTGACGCTCATCGAGCAGGTAGCCCCCACCTGGAGCCAGACCTTCAAGAAGTCGCCGTGACGCGGCGGCCCCTGGGTACGGTTTGGGCTCCGGAGACTCAGCCCAGAGCCCAGTAGCTCGCGTGTTAATGTCGCTCATGGACTTGGAGTCATCGGAGCGCCCCTTCCTCGACCAGCTCTTCACGCCGCACTCGGGTCGCGAGTTCCTGGCGGAGTACTGGCCCACGCGGCATCTGGTCTGCCACGGCCCGCTCGAACGGCTCGGGGAGCTCGCGGCGCTCCCCGAGCTCCATGACCTCGAGCGGCTGCTGCACACCTACCGCAACCCGGTGATGGTCGCGCTGCCGGACCGGCGCGATGAGCACAGCGTCATCCGGGTGGAGGCGCAGACCGCGGCGGCGCTGTACCGCAGCGGAATGGCGCTCATCCTCGACTCGGCGGAGCGCTACCTCCCCCTGGTCGAGCAGTGGCTGCACATGGTGGCGTTCGAGCTGGGACTCGCGCGCAACGCCGTGGCGCGGGCCATCTTCTATGCCTCGCCGTCGGGTGGCGGCAACAGCCCCCACTTCGACGCGAACGCGAACATCGTCGTGCAGGTGCGCGGCACCAAGCGCTGGACGCTCGCACCCAACACACAACTGCCCCTGCCCACGGACCGCTGGGCGATGAACATGGGCCCGCCCTCGCCCGAGCTGGCCAGCTACCTGGAGCAGGAGCTACCCGAGCAGATGCCCGAGGGTGCCGAGGTCATCACGCTCGAGCCCGGCTCGGTGCTCTTCGTCCCGCGCGGCTACTGGCACTCCACCGAGGCCTCGGAGGACACGCTGGCGCTGAATTTCACCTACAGCCAGCCCACCTGGGCGGACGTGGTCAGCGCGGCGCTGCGACAGCAGTTGCTGAAGGACGTGCGGTGGCGCGCGCTCGCCGATGGAATCGGCTCGCCGGACCCCGAGCGCAGCGGAGCGTGCCACACGCGACTGTCCGAGCTGCTGCACGAGCTGCAGGCCCACGTCCTGGAGTTGGAGGCCCGGAAGATCGTGGAGGAGAGCTAGGGCGCCCTTCCGGGGGGCCGCGATACCTCAAGCCGGAACGAGCTGGTCAGCGATGCGGGCCAGGTCGGAGACGGAGGTCACGACCACGGCCTGGTGACAGTGCTTCTCGTACGTGAGCATCTCGCTGTCACCGATGCCCCAGTTGCCGCGCTGCTCGGGGCAGATCCACAGCAGTCGCTTCGCCTTGCGACGCAGGTCCTTCAGCGCCCAGACATTGTTGGCGTTGTAGTTGTTGCGCCCGTCCCCGATGATCATGACGGTGGTGCGGCGGGTGATGCTGCCCAGGTGGTCCCGGGTGAAGTCCGCCAGCGCGCGGCCATAGTTCGAGTTGGCGCTCAGGGACACCGTCTTGCCCGCCGTCGCCATGTCGATGGCCTCGTCCACGTCGAGGTCCTTGAAGTACTGCGTCACCTCGCCCACGTCTGACACGAAGACGAACGAGCGCACGCGCACGAACAGCGACTGCATCGTGTGCATGAACAGCAACATCATCCGAGCCGCGTTGCGGACCGAGTCGGACACGTCGCACAGCACCACCAACTCCGGACGCTCCGGCCGGCGGCGACGGAACTGGGGCAGCATGGGCACCCCACCCCACGTCATGTTCTTGCGCAGCGTGCGGCGGACATTGAGCGCGCCCTTGCGGTGCGAGCGCTGCCGGCGAATCAAGCGACTGCGCAGCTTCTCCGCCATCGTGCGCACGGCGGACTCCATCTGGTCCACCTCCGCCTGGGTGAGCAGGTGCAGCGGCTTGTCCTGCACCGTGTCGGTGCGACGACGGATGCGAGCCTCCGCCTGCCGCTTCACCTCCTGGCGCGCGGCATCTTCAATCTTCCGCATCGCCGCGGCGACGTGGCGCGAGACAATCTCCACACCCTCCGGAGACAAGCCGCGCGCATGCAGTTCATCCTCCAGCGACTTCATGTCGGAGCGAGCCCGCTCCATGCCGGCGCCCGCCAGCATGCGCCGCGCGAAGAATCCCCCTTGGAGCGGACTCTCCAGCTTCGACAAGTCCAACTGGAGCGAAGCCGTCCGGAAGATCTGCGCCAGCCGCGCCCGGTCCCCTTCCAGCACCGCCTGCGCGAGCGGAGACATCTCCGGCAGCAGGAGGTTCATCTGGTAGATGACCATCTTCAGCGTGTCCCCGTCCAGGTAGCCCTCTTCCTGGAGCTGCGCGGCCAGGGACTTGTCGATGGCCTCGAACGTCGCCGCCGCGCCGGAGAAGAAGAAGTCGAACGCGCGGTTGAATGTGTCCACGTCCAGCTCACGCTTCACCAGCGTGGTGCGCATCACCGCGCGAAACAGGGCCCGGTCCACCAGCCCTACCTCGGCCGTGGCCCGCAGCGCGTCCTGCACCTCGGAGGTGCTCACACGCACGCCGTTCTGTCGGAGCACCTCGGCGAATTCGACGATGCGCGCGTCCATCAGTCCCTCCTCTTCCCCGAGTCTGGCCGCTCGAAGGACATCACGGCCTCCACGTGGTGCGTCTGGGGGAACATGTCCACCACCTGGAGCGCCTGCGGCTTGTAGCCCGCCTCCACCAGCCCCGCCGCGTCCCGCGCGAGCGAGGCCGGGTCACACGCCACGTACACCACCCGACGGATTCCTAGCGCCACCATCCACTTCGCCAGCCCCGGAGCTCCCGCGCGCGGCGGGTCCGCCAGGCACACGTCGAAGCGCCGGCCCTCGGAAACCAGCCCGTCACACACCTTGCGCGCATCCCCCTGCACGAAGCGCACGTTGCTCACGCTCGCCTCGCGCGCGCTGCGCTGAGCCAGCTCCACGCCCACCGGGGACGACTCCACGCCCAGCACCGACGCGGAGCCCGCCGCCAGTGGGAAGGTGAAGTTGCCGTTGCCTGAGTACAGCTCCAGCACGGAGTCCTCATCCCGCGCCGCCAGCTCGAAGATGGCCGATGTCACGAGCCCCACGTTGGCCTCCGCGTGCGCCTGCGCGAACGAATCCGGTCGCAGGTACAGCGGCACCTCCGGCCTCAGCGGCGAATACGAGCGCAGCGCCGGCTTGCCCAGCACCCGAGGCGAGCCCTCCTTCGGCACCAGCACCGCGCCCTCCAACCGCAGCGCCCGCACGGCGACCTCCGCGGCCTCCACGTGTCGCGCCGTCACCTGCCCCGTCAGATTCACCGCGAACGCGGCCTTGTCGCCCTCGGCGAGCAGGAGCACCTCCTCGGTGTCCTTCGCCAGCGGCTTGAGCAGCGGCGCCAGCTTCCCCGGCAACGCGGTCAGCACGGGCGTGAGGGCGCCACACTCGGACACCGCGAGCCGCTCGTGGCTGCGCCGGCTGAAGTAGCCCAGCGCTCCCTTCCCCGCCGGATGCAGCACCGCGCGTCGGCGGTAGCCCCAGTCCCGAGGCGCCACCAGGAGCGGCCGGACGGTGAAGTCCTCGCGCCGCAGGTGGCCCAGGTGCTCCAGGGTGGAGAGGACGATCTCCTGCTTCGCGCTCCGCTGGGCGGACTCGGCCAGGCCCAGCCAGTCGCACCCACCGCATTCGCCGGCCAGGGAACACGGAGCCTCACGACGGTCCGGTCCGGAGGAGACCACCTCGCGCAAAAGCCCACGCAGCACGCGTCCCTGCGACTCCAGGTGGACGCGCACGGTGTCGCCCGGGAAGGCGCCAGGGATGAAGACGGTGCGGCCCTGCCAGGAAGCCACGCCCTCGCCGAGCTGGCCGAGGCGGTCGATGGTCAGGGAAACGGGGGTCTCAGGGAGGGGCAGCATGCAGGCGCTCGGTGGGGGCGCCCGCGCGGGCCGCCGTTACTTCCGGGTCGCTTCCGACGGGAGCTCCGAGCGCAACCGCTCCACGAACTCCCCGATGCGCGACCGCTTGTCTTCGTCAACGTCCAGGAACTCCACCGCCATCCCCGGGGACTGCGGAGACGCGGTGCCGAGCGCGTTGGTGCGCGTCACCCGGCCCTTCAGCTCCACCGGGAAGTGCGCTCCCGGCAGTGTCACGAGCAGCTTCACCACCGTGTCCACCGGCAGGGGCTTGTCGGTGTTGATGTAGAGGCCGCCCTTGGAAAGGTTGACGGCCCAGTCCGTCACGAAGCCAGCCACGCTGCGGTAGGCCACCGGCAGCTCGTACTCGACTCGCGGCGCGCGGTGGTCGATGGGGTTCAGCTTCTCCGAGGTATCGGCCATGAAAGGGGCTCCGCCGGGGAAGTCGTCCATACCACCCTCCCCCAGCGGCGCACCTTAGCCTTGCGCGCTCAGACTTTCATCTCGCGCACGTCCGGAGCGATTTTCAGCTTCGGCTCGGTGAGCTTCTGGACCAGCTCCACCGTCACGCCCGGGGCCAGCTCGCGCAGGACGAGCCCCTCCGGCGTCACGTCCAGGAAGGCGTGGTCCGTGACGATGTGGTGCACGCACTTGAGGCCCGTCAGGGGCAGCGAGCACTTCTTGAGGATCTTCGGCTGACCCTCCTTGTTCGCGTGCTCCATGGCCACGTAGATGCGCTTGGCGCCCACCGCCAGGTCCATGGCGCCACCCATGCCCTTGACCATCTTCCCGGGAATCATCCAGTTGGCCAGGTCCCCCTCTTCGGAGACCTCCATGGCGCCCAGCACGGCCATGTCGATGTGGCCGCCGCGGATCATCCCGAACGACAGGGCCGAGTCGAAGAACGCGGCGCCCTTCACCGTCGTCACCGTCTCCTTGCCCGCGTTGATGAGGTCCGGGTCTTCCTTGCCCGCCTCGGGGTACGGCCCGATTCCCAGCAGGCCGTTCTCCGACTGGAGCACCACCTCCACCCCCTCGGGGATGTAGTTGGGGACCAGCGTGGGAATGCCGATGCCCAGGTTCACATAGAAGCCGTCCCGCAGCTCCAGGGCGATGCGCTTCGCGAGTTGTTCACGAGTCAGTGGCATGGGGTCCTCAGGCCGTCTTGCGGACGGTGCGCCGCTCAATCCACTTCTGGAGGTTCTTCGCCAGGACGATGCGCTTCACGAAGATGCTCGGGAGGTGCACCTGGTCCGGGTCCAACTCGCCGGGCTGAACAATCTCCTCCGCCTCGACGATGGTGACCTTGGCCGCCATGCACATCATCGGGGAGAAGTTGCGCGCCGTCTTGTTGAAGATGAGGTTGCCGTGGGTGTCCGCCTTCGCCGCGTGGATGATGGCGAAGTCCGCCTTCAGCGGTGTCTCCAGCACGTGCAGCCGGCCGTCGATGATGCGCGACTCCTTGCCCTCGGCCACCTGCGTCCCCGCGCCTGTCGGCGTGAAGAAGCCACCGATGCCACAGCCGCCCGCGCGGATGCGCTCGGCCAGGGTGCCCTGCGGGTTCAGCTCCACCTCCAGCTCGCCGGAGAGGTACTGCCGCTCGAACTCCTTGTTCTCCCCCACGTAGCTCGACACCATCTTCTTGACCTGCTTGTTCTGGAGCAGGATGCCCAGGCCGAGCTCGGTGGTGCCGCAGTTGTTGGAGATGATGGTGAGGTTCTTCACGCCCTTGCGGTGAAGCGCCTCGATGAGATTCTCAGGGTTGCCACACAGCCCGAAGCCGCCGCTCATGAGCGTGCAGCCATCCGGGATGTCGGCGACCGCCTCGTCCGCGCTCGCGTAGACCTTGTTCATTCGCCCTCCCGATAACGGAAACGGGGTGAAGGCCACCAAGGCCCCCACCCCGTCCCTCTCCCCGTGGGGAGAGGGTTGACTACCTCTCCACCATCAGCGCGATGCCCTCGCCGCCGCCGATACACAGCGACGCGACGCCCCGCTTCTTGCCCAGGTCCTTCATCGTCTGCAGCAGCGTCACCAGCACGCGCGCGCCGGAGGCGCCAATGGGGTGACCGAGCACCACCGCGCCACCGCGCACGTTCACCTTCGACGGATCCAACCCGAGGATGCGGTTGTTCGCGAGCGACACCACCGCGAACGCCTCGTTGATCTCCCACAGGTCCACGTCCGCCGCGGCCACGCCCTTCTTCTTCAGGAGCGTGTTGATGGCGTCCGCCGGGGCAATCGTGAACTCCACCGGCTTGCGCGCGGCCTGCGCGTACCCGGTGATGCGGCCCAGAATGGTGCGGCCCTCGGCCTTCGCCTTCTCCTCGCTCATCAGCACCAGCGCCGCGGCGCCGTCGTTGATGGAGGACGCGTTGGCGGCCGTCACCGTGCCGTCCTTCTTGAACACCGGCTTGAGGCCCGGAATCTTGTCCGGCTTCGCGTTGCGCGGGCCCTCGTCCTCGGAGACCGTCGTCACCTCGTCCGGCTTCTTGCCGGGGATCTGCACGGGGACGATCTCCGCGGCGAACAGGCCGTCCTTCTGGGACTGAATCGCGCGACGGGTGGACTCCAGCGCGAACTCATCCTGCTGCGAGCGGCTGATGCCCTGCGACGTGGCGCACTCCTCGGCGCACAGGCCCATGTGGACGTTGCCATACACGTCCCAGAGACCGTCGAGGATCATCGCGTCCTTGAACTCCACGTTGCCCATGCGCGCACCACCGCGCATCGTGTGGCTGACGTAGGGCGAGTTGCTCATGGACTCCATGCCGCCGGCGACGACGACGTCCGCCTCACCCAGGGCAATGGCCTGCGCGCCCGCGATGACAGCCTTGAGACCGGAGCCACAGACCTTGTTCAGCGTGGTGGCGGGCACCGTCTCGGGCAGGCCCGCGAAGATGGTGGCCTGACGAGCGGGCGCCTGACCGACGCCGGCCTGGAGCACACAGCCCATGATGACTTCCTGGACGGTCTCCGGCTTCACGCCCGCGCGCTCCAGCGCGGCCTTGATGGCCACCGCGCCGAGCTGCGGCGCCGTCAGCTTGGCGAGCGCTCCCTGGAAGGCGCCGATGGGGGTACGGGCCGCGCCCACGATGACGACGTCACGAGCCATGAAAACTGCCTCCTCTTGAGGATGTACGGATGTCCTTCGATAACAGCGGCGGTCGCCCTTATCACCGGGCACTCCCCGGAGTTCAAGCGTCCTCGCTCGGCGTCCGGACATGAGCGTCCACTGCGCGCGACGCACCGCGAAACGACGCCCAAGCCCGCGAAGTTCCTCCTCCTTCCGCCCACTCACCACCCGACCGGTCGGACGCTCGCGCCACGCGAGTCCAAGGTATTTGACCTTGAGGTACAAAACGACCTAACAGACGGCCATGGCACGTCCGAGGAAGTTCCAGGCCGAGACGGCGGTGGCGAGGGCGATGGAGGTCTTCTGGGAGAAGGGCTACGCGGCGGCGTCTCCCCAGGAGCTGGGAGCGCGGATGGGGCTGGGGCGCGGCAGCCTCTACAACGCCTTCGAGAGCAAACAGGGCCTCTTCGAGTGCGTCCTGCGTCACTACCACGAGCACGAGGCGCCCAAGCTCCTGGCGCTGCTGACCCGACCAGGCCCCATCAAGGAGCGGCTGCGGGCGCTGCTCCTCGCGGTCATCGAGACCGACGTCGCGGACCCCGAGCGCCGGGGGTGTCTGGCCATCAATACCGCCATCGAGTTGGCGGGGCGTGACGCCGCCGCGGCCCGGTTGGCGGCGCGAATGTTCGAGCAGACCGAAGCCGCCTTCCTGTCGCTCATCGAAGAAGGGCAGCGCACCGGCGAGGTCGACGCTACTCGTGACGCGCGGGAGCTCGCGAGCTTCCTCCTCAACAACCTCACTGGCCTCCGCGTGCTCGGAAAGACGGCGGAGGACACCACCCGTCTCACCCGCATCGTCGATGCCCTCTTGAGGTCCTTCTAGTCATGCGCGTCTCACGCTCCATTCTCCCCTCCCTGTTCCTGCTGTCCTTCACTGGTGGCTGCGCGCACCAGGCCGCGTCCACCAACGCCGCGTCCACACAACATCCCCCGGAGCTGCGCCTCTACGCCCTGGATTGCGGACGCATCGACATCCACGACATGGGGTTCTTCACGGACGGGAGTCAGCCCAACGGTCAGCGCGGGGAGATGTCCGTCCCCTGCTTCCTCATCCGCCATCCCCAGGGCGCGCTGCTCTGGGACACGGGGCTGGATGACGTCATCGCCCAGAGCCCGGACGGCGTGGCGGATCCGATTGGCCCGCGCTACTTCGTCCAGAAGACGCTGCACGCCCAGCTCGCCCAACTGGGCCTGAAGCCCTCGGACGTGCGCTACGTGGGCTTCTCCCATCTGCACGCGGACCACGCCGGCAACGCCAATGCCTTCACCGGCTCCACGTGGCTGCTCCAGCAAAAGGAGCTGACGTGGGCCACCGCGACGCCCGCGCCCTTGGGCGTGGACCCCACGAAGTTCTCCACGTGGCGCGATGCGAAGGTGGAGCCGCTCGACGGAGACCGCGACGTCTTCGGCGACGGCAGCGTGCGCATCCTCTTCACGCCAGGCCACACGCCCGGCCACCAGTCGCTGCAGGTGAACCTGCCTCGGACGGGAACAGTCGTCCTGTCCGGAGACCTCTGCCACACCCGCGCGAACTGGGAGAACCACGGCGTGCCTGGCTTCAACACCAGCCGCGAGGAAACCCTCTCATCCATCGCCCACGTGGAGACGCTGGTGAAGGACGCCAAGGGCCGCTTCGTCGTCCAGCACGCGCCCGAGGACTTCCGCGCGCTGCCCGCGTTCCCCAGCTACCTGGAGTAGTCGTCTGGAACGGCAACGGCCGGGCCCCCTTTACGGGAACCCGGCCGTCACGCCGTGAGGCGGTGCTGAACGAAGACTACTTCTTCGTCAGCTTGCCCATCACGTCGCCGAGGCGCGCCTTGGAGCCTTCCGCCTGCTTGCGGAGGTACTCGCGGTAGTCGTCGCCTTCGCCGATCAGCGCCTTCATGGACAGGGCGACCTTCCGGTCCGGCGTGTTGATGTCGATGATCTTCACCTCGACATCCTGCGCCTCCTGCACCACGTCACGCGGGTTCTCGACACGCTCCTCCTTCAGCTCGGAGACGTGGACGAGACCCTCGATGCCCGGCTCGATCTCCACGAACGCGCCGAAGTCGGTGACCTTGGTGACCTTGCCCTTCACGCGGCTGCCGACAGGCAGGCGCTCGGACAGCGTCTCCCAGGGGTCCGGCTGGAGCTGCTTGATGCCCAGGCTGAACCGCTCGTTCTCGACGTCGATGTTGAGGACCACCGCCTCGACCTCGTCGCCCTTCTTGAACATCTCGCCCGGGTGCTTGATGCGCTGGGTCCAGGAGATATCGGACACGTGCACCAGGCCGTCCACGCCCTCCTCGACACCGACGAACACGCCGAAGTCGGTGACGTTGCGGATCTGACCCTTGATGACGGAGCCGATCGGGTACTTGTCCTCGAGCAGCGTCCAGGGGTTCTGCTCGATCTGCTTCATGCCCAGCGCGATGCGCTTGGCCTTGGGATCGATATCCAGGACGACGGCCTCCACCTCCTGGCCGACCTCCAGGATCTTGGACGGGTGCTTGAGGCGCTTGGTCCAGGACATCTCGGACACGTGGACGAGACCCTCGACGCCCTGCTCGATCTCGATGAACGCGCCGTAGTCCGTGATGGACACGACCTTGCCCTTGACGCGGGTGCCGACCGGGTACTTCTCGTCGGCGCGGTGCCACGGGTCCTCCTGGATCTGCTTCAGGCCCAGGCTGACGCGCTCCTGCGTCGGGTCGAACTTGAGGACAACGACGCGGACCTCGTCGCCCACATTGAACATCTCGCTGGGGTGACCGATGCGGCCCCAGGACATGTCCGTGATGTGGAGCAGGCCGTCGATGCCGCCCAGGTCGATGAAGGCGCCGTAGTCCGTGAGGTTCTTGACGACACCCTTGAGGACCGCACCCTCCTTCAGGTTCTTGAGGGTCTCCTTCTTCATCTCCTCGCGCTGCTTCTCGAGGAGGACCCGGCGCGACAGGACGATGTTGCCGCGCTTCTTGTTGAACTTGATGACCTTGAACTCGAATTCCTTCGAGATGTACTGGTCAAGGTTGCGCACGGGCCGGATATCCACCTGGCTGCCGGGCAGGAACGCCTTCACGCCGATGTCGACGGAGAGGCCTCCCTTCACGCGGCCCACGATGGTGCCCTTGACGATCTCGTCGCGCTCACAGGCGGCGCTGATCTCGTCCCAGATGCGCATCTTGTCGGCCTTCTCCTTAGAGAGGACGACCATGCCGGTGTCGTTCTCGCGGCTCTCCAGGAGGACCTCAACGGGGTCGCCCGCCTTGACGGAGACCTCTCCGCGAGGATTGGTGAACTCGGAGATCGGGACCTGACCCTCGGACTTGTAGCCGATGTCGACGATCGCGAAGTCCTTCGTCACCTGCACCACGGTGCCCTTGACGATCTCCCCTTCCTTCAGGATGCCGTCGCCACCGCGCTGCTTGAGCGACTCTTCGAACATCGCCGCGAAGTTTTCTTCCCCGGCGTCAGTCTCGACCTGCTGGTTCACGTTCTGCTGCATGGAAATGGAAGTCCTTTGAAACGGCACAGCTGCCCCCTGATTTGAGGAACGCGGGCCCCTGCGGGGCGCAACGGGAGTCCGCGGGCGTCCCCACCTCTGGGGACTTTTGAATGGTGCTGAATGAGGCCGCGCACCCTAGACACCGGTTATTCCGGTAGTCAAGCGAGCACGTGCCCCATGTGCTGATCGGCGGATGCGTTGACCCGGGAGTGTCAAGACCCGGGACAGCCATCCGCACCCCTCGTTCTAAGAACGCTCGCCCTCCTGCGCAGCCCTCCCGACTCAGAGGACCCCGCGAGCGCCCGGTTCGCCTGTTCGGCCAGCGAGCGCGACAACCTACTCGAAAAATCCGCTGAAATGCGACCCACATCGTCTGGCTGCGTTCCGCTCGTGGGTCGAGGTCCACGAGTCCGGTGCCCGGCGTGAGTCATGGGGGAGGTGCGCCCGGGGGGGTGAATCGTTCCCGCACGTCGGCGGCCGCGGGCCTCTTCCTTCCCTTGCCTCCTCTGCTGCTCACGACGCCATCCCTTCTCGAGGGCAGACGACTTGAGCAGCGGTCCGTTGCCACGTGTACTGGGAATCCAAGAAGGGCATACAATGCCGCGTTCATTTCTCGGCTGGCACAGGACATCCATGCGTCGTTGGAGCCCTTCCCTCCTTCTGCTGGTCCTCGTCGGCGTGGGCGCGGGCCCTGTGTCCGCGCAGGGCGTGGACTCGAATCGGCTCATCCTGTCCAGGGACCGGAACGTGGAGGTGCTGCTCGTCGATGACCAGGCAGGGGGTGGGGCCTCCAGCACGCTGGGGTGGTTCTATTACGACGAGTTGGTGGCCCGGGGGTACATCGACATCGGGGACCCGGCCAACCCGAACGACGACGTGCTCCTCGACCTCGAGGGGAATGGCATCCCGGACTTCCACGAGGACTTGTTCAACCTGAACCCGGAGCGGGTCTACATCGGAGAGAGCACGCGCTGCATTCCCGAGCGCATCTTCTTCCACCGACGGGAGTCGGGCGAGGTGCTCCGCTTGAGAGAGCCGGAGCTGCTGACGGGCTCCTGCCTCGCTCCTGGCAGCTATGCGGCGGATGCGGGGCCCAAGCGATGGCCGGACGGAGCGCCGGGCTACCCGGTGCGTCCAGGGGGTTCGGTGGTGGGCCAGCGCGTACTTGATGCGACCGACCTGGTGACCGCGAGCGGAGACTTCCGCCCGGGAGTGGTGCCAGGACTGGTGGACGCCTACTTCAGCGACCGGGGTGTCTTCCCGCACGTCCCCAATCTGCTCGAGCCGGATGATTCGCAGAACGGCCACCTGGGCCTGGGGCACATCATCCTGTTGAGCACGGATGATGATGGTTCGCTGTGCCCGGCCTCGCCCGCGGTGGAGTGCCTGACGCCTCGAGTGGCCTCACCGGGTCCAGGGGAGCCAGCTTCGTTGGGTCCCATCTGGGACCGGTCTGGACTCTTCGACGGGCGGCCCGACTACAAGGCGAGCGCGTTCGACCCCTTCGGCCGGGTCATTCCGGGGCGGGACGTGACGGCGGCCATCACGGAGGATGATCGCCGCGTGCGCCTGGGGACCGTGGACGGCGGGCGGGAGATCGTCTTCTTCCTCGTGACGTACGTGGAGCAGATCTACGGCGGGGCCACGGACACCTGCTTCCTGCCGGGGACGACGCCTGAGGGCCGGCTCCAATGCGAGCTGTGGGGGCATGGCGACATCAACGTCCACTTCTCGAAGACGCTGCTCAACCTGGACCTGCACCAGCAGGAGTCGACCGATGTCCTGGCCTCGATTCCCCCTCGGGAGTGGCTGTCTCCCCTGGCGTACAATCGGCTTGGGACACAGGAGTACGGGAAGTTCCAGATCACCGAGACCATACCCATCGAGGCATGGAGCGACCAGCAGCGCACGCCCCACGTGCTGATGCTGGCGCCCATGGAAGCGACCGACACGTGGCTGATGGGTTGGGAGTCCATGAACTCCGGTGGAAATCGGATGTTCTACGACGGGGTCTTCCTCGTCCGAGGCGTGGGAATCGAACCCACGGTGACCCGGGTGGAGGGCCAGGGCGGTCCCGTGATCGAGGGAGAGTTGGCCTTCTTCACGGCCACCGTGACCACCGTGGATGGCGTGCCCCTGACGATGGGCAGCGTGAACTTCTACGTGGATGGCGATTACGTCACGTCCGAGCTGCTCGACGGCGCGGGAACCGCCACAGTCTCTCTCTCCTTCTTCCCGATGGGCGAGCACACGCTCCTCGCCGAGTTCGGGGGGATTGATGACCTCTACGCCTGGAGCAACTCCGAGGAGCTGCCGGTGTTCGTTGAAGCACCGGATGGCGGGAGCCTGCCGGATGCCGGGGTCCCTGATTCGGGCACCATCGATTCAGGCACCATCGATGCGGGACCGGACGGCGGGCCTGCTCCAGCGGACGCTGGCGAGGACGACGATGCGGGTACGCCGCCTCCCGTGGATGCTGGCGAGGATGACGACGGAGGCACCACGCCGACTCCCGACGCTGGCGATGGCGGTGGAACGACTCCCGAGCCCGACGCTGGCGATGGCGGTGGAACGACTCCCGAGCCCGACGCTGGCGATGGCGGTGGAACGACTCCCGAGCCCGACGCGGGCGATGGCGGTGGAACGACTCCTGAGCCCGACGCGGGCGATGGCGGTGGAACGACTCCCGAGCCTGACGCGGGCGATGGCGGTGGAACGACTCCCGAGCCCGACGCGGGCGATGGCGGTGGCACGACTCCCGAGCCTGAGCCCGACGCGGGCGAGGATGGTGGAGTGACCCCGCAGCCAGAACCCGATGCTGGCGAGAATGATGCCGGCACGGACGACGCGGGCAGCACGACGGACCCAGAAGGGCCCAATCCGTCGGGCCCCCGCGACTTGACGGTCACCGGCTGGGGATGTGGTGCCACCGACGCGGGCAGCTCATCCCTCATGATGCTGGCGCTCTGGATGGGAGTGTCAGTCCTCCGGTCGCGCGGCCGGAGGCTTGACTGAAGAGGCCTGGACTCTCGGGGCCCATCAATCCCTGGCGCCCCGAGAGTCCCTTGCAGCTCAATGACCTGCGTTTGCAATTGAGGTGGGCGCGAACCATGCCGGTGCGAATCCGAACAGCTGAAGGCGAACTGTCCTATGCCGGAGTCGAAGAGGTCCGTCAGGCGTTGAAGACGGGGCTGGTGGATGCCTCGGATGAGATATCCCTCTCTGAATCAGAGCCCTGGCGGCCCGTGCGCGAGGTGCTTGGCTCTCCCCAGTGGCGCTGGCGCGACCACTTCCAGTGGTACGGCCTGACGGCGCTGCTCATAGGGATGTTCCTGCTCGGCGCGGGCCTGCTCTGGTACGTCCTCCTCGTGAGCACCAGCCTGCTCTGGTTCAACATGAAGCGCCGGGCACCGCGAAGTGGCAACCGCTGGTGGTGAGTCGCTCCTGGCGACCTTACGGCGTCTTCCAGTCCCCAAAACACGCCGTGAGTCCGCACTCCGGACACCGGCAGCCGATGTAGACCCAGCGGACATCGGTGGTGTCCTTGTAGAAGGCGGCGCCCAGGGCCATCTCGAAGGCCCCAGTCCCACAGGGGCACTCGGCCTGCTCGAGCTTTGCCTCCTCGAGGAACTCCTCGCTGTCCGCGAGGGGGACTTCGTGCTCGCACCTGGCACAGCACTGCACCGCCGCGCCCGCCTCCTCGTCGATCAGGAGGTGGTGCCGCTCGTGACCGCAAGGACAGCGCAGCTCATCGAGTCGCTGGACGGGATAACCGTTCTTCTTGCTGTACCGCTCGAGCTCCGCGCGGATGTCCGCGCGGGAATCGCCGTAGGAGTACCGGCCCTTCTTCTTCAGCGCCACGCGCTCACCCCAACAGCTTGAAGCTCTCGCGAGCAATCACCATCCGCTGCACCTCGCTGGTGCCCTCGTAGATGGTCTGCACGCGGGCGTCGCGGAAGTACCGCTCCACCGGGAACTCGTCGATGTAGCCGTAGCCGCCGTGGAGCTGGACGGCCTTGTCGCAGACGCGATTGCTCGTCTCGCTGGCGAACAGCTTCGCCATCGACGCCTCGCGAGTGAACGGCTGCTTCTGGTCCTTCATGTACGCCGCGCGCAGCGTCAGCAGCTCCGCCGCGTCGATCTGCGTCTTCATGTCCGCGATCATGAAGCGCGGCCCCTGGAACTCGCCAATCGCCTGACCGAACGCCTTGCGGTCCTTCACGTAGGACACGCTGGCCTCCAGCGCCGCGCGAGCCACGCCGCACGCCTGCGAGGCGATGCCGATACGTCCGCCATCCAGCGCGACCATCGCCAGCCGGAACCCCTGCCCTTCCGAGCCCAGCAGGTTCTCCGCAGGAATCACACAGTCCTCGAACGTCAGCGCGACGGTGTTCGAGGAGCGCAGGCCCATCTTGTCCTCGTGACGACCGATGATGAGACCCTGGGTCCCACCCTCCACGATGAAGCACGACAGGCCCTTGTTGCCGGTCGCCGACGTCCGCGCCCACACCACCATGACGCCCGCGTGCGCGCCGGAGGTGATCCACTGCTTGCTGCCGTTGATGACCCACGAGTCGCCACGGCGGACAGCGGACGTCAGGAGCGCACCCGGGTCGGAGCCCGCGTGCGGCTCGGAGAGCGCGAACGAGCCGGCCACGGCCTCACCCGACGTCAGCCGCGTCACGTACTTCTCGCGCTGCGCCTCGGTGCCGAACGCGTTGATCAACTCCGCGCACATGTTCGTCACGGCCATGGCCACGGACGTGGACGCATCCGCCGCGGCCATCTCCATCATCGCCAGCGCGTAGGACACGGCGCCCGCTTCCGAGCCGCCGTACTTCGCGGGGATGTTCACCCCGAGCAGCCCCAGCTCGCCGAGCTCCTTGAAGATCTCGGTGGGAAATCGCTCCTGGCGGTCCAGCTCGCGGGCAAGCGGCGCCACGCGCTCCCGCGCGAACTTGCGGGCCGTCTCGCGAATCAGCGTCTGGGTCTCGGTCAGCTCGAGGTTCACGTCTGTTGTCCTACTCGATGGCCTTGAGGTTGAACGGATACTCGATGGGGTGGTCGGCGCCGTCCGGAGGCTTGGGGAACGTCATGGACGACAGCACGGCCACCACGCAGTCATGAAGGTTCGGGTCCTTCGGCGTGCTGCCCTTGCGGACCTTCGCGCCCTTCACCAGACCATTGGCGTCGATGGTGAAGGACGTGAGCAGCTTGCCCTCCGCCTTCTTGTTCTTCTCCGCCATGTGGTCCTCGTAGCACTCCTGGATCCGCCCCTGGTTGTACGTGACGACCTGGCGGATGGAGTCCGGAGTGAACGGCATGCGGGCCACGTCCGGCGCGTCGCTCTTCGCGGGCGCCGTCGCGGTGGGGGCGGGCTTCCCGCCCTCGGGCTTCTTCGGCGGAACACTCTCCGCGAACGCGGTGGCCGAGGCCAGAATCAGAACGGGAAGCAGTGCCCTCTTCATGGTGCCTACTCCTTCAGGACGTTGGCGGAGATGACGATGCGCTGAATCTCGCTCGTCCCCTCGTAGATCTCGGTGATGCGCGCGTCGCGCACGTGGCGCTCGGCGTCCATCTCCTTGCTGTAGCCCATGCCGCCGTGCACCTGGAGGGCCTTGTTCGCCACGCGGCTGGCCATCTCGCTGGCGTACAGCTTCGCCATCGCGCTCTCCGCGCTGTGGCGCACGCCCTTGTCCTTGAGCAGCGCCGCGCGCCACACCAGCAGCCGGGCCGCGTCGATCTCCATGGCCATGTCGGCGATCATGAACTGGATGGCCTGGTGCTCGCGGATGGGCTTGCCGAAGGACTTGCGCTCACCCGAGTAGCGCACCGCCTCCTCGTACGCCGCGCGGGCGATGCCCAGCGCCTGCGACGCAATCCCGATGCGGCCACCGTCCAGCGTGGACATGGCGACCTTGAAGCCCTCACCCTCCTTGCCCAGGATGTTCTTGGCCGGCACGCGCATGTCCTCGAAGAACATGGAGCAGGACCAGGCGGCGCTGATGCCCATCTTCTTGTCGGGCTCGGCGCGGGTGAAGCCGGGGGTGTTCGTGGGCACCAGGAAGGCGGTGATGCCCTTGTTGCCCGCCTCCTTGTTCGTCATCGTGAACAGGACGATGGCGTCGGCCTTGGGGCCGTTGGTGATCCAGTTCTTGGAGCCGTTGATGACGAACTCGTCACCCCGGCGCACCGCGACGGTCTGCTGGGCTGCGGCGTCGCTGCCGGCCTCGGGCTCCGTCAGGCCGAAGCAGCCGAGCTTGTCGCCCCGCGCGAACGGCGTGAGGAACTCTTCCTTCTGGGCCTCGGTGCCGAACTTCGACACCGGGTCGCAATAGAGCGAGTTGTTCACGCTCATGATGACGCCGGTGGAGGCACAGCCTCGGCTGATCTCCTCCATGGCGAGCGCGTAACAGACGTTGTCCAGACCGGCGCCGCCGTACTTCTCGGAGACGGCCACGCCGAGCAGCGACAGCTCGGCGAGCTTCTTCACCGCATCCGTGGGCCAGGAGTGGTGTTCATCCCACTTCCGGGCGTTGGGGGTCAGTTCCTTGGCGGCGAACTCGCGGCACATCCGCTGGATCTCGCGCTGGACATCGGTCAGCTCGAAGTTCATGAGGGCTCCATATTACGGGGGGTGCTCCCAGGGAATAGCGAAGACGCTCCGCCAGGCCCCAAGCGAGGGTTGCCGTGCCGATTAGCCGACGACCGCCCGCCGGGCTCCCTGGAATCCAGGGGTGAGCCCAGGAACATGTTCAGTGGCACCGTGACGTCCAGGGAGAGGTCCATCCGCGCCCCCTCCCCCGTCCAGGCCCGGCGAAGCACCACGGACACCGTCCAGGGCTTCGTGTTCGGGCCGCGTTCAATCAAGTCGTAGGTCAGGCCCAGGCCCGCCAGCCCACCCGAGCCATCCTGGCCCCACAGGCCCGCGCCCTCTGCGAGCAAGCCCAGCCGAGCGCTGTCCGGAAACGCATACACCCGTGCCCCCGCGAGCAGCCGGAAGGCCGCCGGCTCCAGGCGCACTTGGGGCTCCACGAAGGGCGACAGGATCAGGGTGGGCCCCGGAATGTCCCACGCTGGGAAGGCCCACGGGTGGATGGGCCAGGACAGCACCCAGTGCTCACGCGAGCCCTGTCCCCACTGGAAGCGGACATCGGGGATGAACGGCTCCAGGAAGCAGCCCGTGTAGATGCACAGCGAGCGCTTCCAGGAGACCAGCGCCGGAGCCCGTCCGGCCTCGTCGTCCGGTGATTCGGAGACAGGCTCGGAGACAGGCTCGGAGCGGGCCGGCGTCGCGGCCAGGAGAATCGTGAGGAGACTCCCGACCGCGAGCGGGTGATTCACTTGCCGGTGAAGACGGCGGGACGCTTCTCGAGGAACGCCTTCATGCCCTCGCGCTGGTCGTCCGAGCCGAACAGCTCAGCGAACCCCTGGCGCTCCAGCGTATTGGCCTCGCCCAGGTCCTTGTCCGCGCCCTGCTCGATGACGCGCTTGGCCGTGGCGATGGCCAGGGGACCGTTCTTGATCATCTTCGCCGCGATGGAGCGGCAGTGTGCGAGCAGCTCACCGGCCGGCAGCACCTCCAGCACCAGGCCGATCTCCTTCGCCTTCGCCGCGTCGATGCGCGCCCCCGTGAAGACCAGCTCCTTGGCGCGAGCACGGCCCACCGCGCGGGTGAGGCGCTGGGTGCCACCGAAGCCGGGGATGACTCCCAGGCCCACTTCGGGGAGGCCGAGCTGGGCCTTCTCCGAGGCGTAGATGAAGTCACACGCCAGGGCCAGCTCACAGCCACCACCGAGCGCGAAGCCATTCACCGCGGCGATGGTGGGGATGGACAGCGACTCCAGCAGCGCGAAGGCGCGGTGACCCAGGGCGGCGAACTCGCGAGCCTGGGGCTCCTCGAGCGCGGCCATCTCCGCGATGTCGGCGCCCGCGACGAAGGCCTTCTCGCCCCCGCCCGTGACGATGAGCACGCGCGTGTCGGGGCCGAGCGACTTCACCGCCGCCTCGAACTCCTGGAGCGTCTTGTTGTTGAGGGCGTTGAGCGCCTTGGGGCGGTCGATGGTGAGGGTGGCGACCGCGCCGTCGTGCTCCAGCCGGATGTTCTCGTAGGTCATGTGCGAGGCTCCTGGGGAGGTGGGTGCCTAGTACTTGTAGAAGCCGCGACCGCTCTTCTTGCCGTACCAGCCGGCGTCGACGTACTGGCGCAGCAGCGGGCACGGGCGGTACTTCGAGTCACCCAGGCCCTTGTGCAGCACCTCGGCGATGTAGAGCACGGTATCCAGACCGATGAAGTCGGCGAGCTGGAGCGGGCCCATGGGCTGGTTGGTGCCCAGCTTCATCGCGGTGTCGATGTCCTCCGCGGAGCCCAGGCCCTCCATCAGCGCGTAGCAGGCCTCGTTCAGCATCGGAATCAGGATGCGGTTGACGATGAAGCCCGGGAAGTCCTTGGAGACGACCGTCGTCTTGCCCATGCGCTCGGAGAGGGCGCGCGTGGTGGCGTAGGTCTCGTCCGACGTGGCGGCGCCACGGATGAGCTCCACCAACTGCATCACCGGCACGGGGTTCATGAAGTGCATGCCGATGACGAACTCGGGGCGCTTCGTGGACGCGGCGATGCGGGTGATGGGGATGGACGAGGTGTTGGTGGCGAGGATGCCGCCCGGCCGGACGACGGCGTCCAGGTCCTGGAAGATGCGGCGCTTGAGGTCCTCGTTCTCCGTCACGGCTTCGATCGCGAAGTCGACGTCCTTCGCCTCGGTGACGTTGGTGAGGGTGGCGAGGTTGGCCTCGGCGGCCTGCTGCTTCGCGGCGTCGAGCTTGCCCTTCTCCACCAGCTTCTTCAGGCCCGCGCGGATGCGGTCAGCGCCCTTGGCGAGACCTTCCTTGGACACGTCCGCCAGCGTGACGCGAAGACCCGCCTGCAATGCCACCTGCGCGATTCCCGCGCCCATCTGCCCGGCGCCGACGACGACGATGTGCTCCGTTGCCATGGTGCTCTCGAACCCCTCGGTCGGAATGTGAATGACGTGGTGCGCCCATAGCCCACGCCCCCAGGGCGGTCAACGAGTCGCGGCTGGCAACTGGAGCCGGCGAACGATGTAGCGCTCCTCCCCCACCGTCAGTGGCTCTTCGACGCGGACGCGCTCCTCGCGGCCCGCGAGCTTCACGAAGAACAAGGTCCGGAAGGAGCCCTCGGGCAGGTCCACCTTGAAGCTCAGCTCCGGAGGTGCGCCGGTGTCGCCGAAGAAGCGCTCCTCGCGCTTGAGGACCGAGCCCTCCGGGTCCATCACCTGGAGGTCCAGCGCACGGGCCTGACTCCAACCGTCGCCATCGGGTTGGATGACCAGCTCCCGCTCGGGGACGCCGGTGATCTGCCAGAGGTAGATGCCCAGGCCGAGGAGCAGCAGCAGCGGCAGCCGCTTCGCCAGCGGGGACGAGCGCCAGCCCTTGCGTGCGGGGGGCTGTGGGGCTGATTCAGGGGGAGGCGTGTCCGCCACCACTACTCCTTCTTGGAACGCTTGGAGCCGGGGCGGCGGGCGTTGAGTTCGGAGATGACGACGCGCGCGGTGGGGGCGGCGGTCTTCTCCTTCTTGGGGCGCGGCTCGGTGTTCTCGGGCTCGTCGGCGCCCATCTTCTCCGCCTTGTCGGGCGGGACGAGTCGGACCTGGGCCTTGATCTCCAGCGTCATGCCGGAGACGAGCTTGAGGAACTCGTCGCGGAGCTTCTCGGACTGGAGGAAGCGGCGGAGCTCCTCGGTGATGGCGCCGGTGACCTCGTCCTTGGTCTTCTCCGCTTGGGAGAGGATGAAGCCGAGGGCTTCCTTGGGGAGCTTGAGCTGCCCGGCCAGGTTGCGGATGCCCTCCTCGGTCATGAAGAGGGCGCCCAGGCCGGCGACGGCCATGCGACGGACGAACTCCGGAACGAAGCCTGCGGGACCGGAGCGGCCCTCTCGGCCGGAACGGTCCTCGTCGATCAACGGGTCGTCGGGGTATTCGTCATTGCCGGCCGGGGGCATGCAGCGTCTCCTTGGTGGATGTCAGCGGGCCTGCACCACCGGCAGCGGCATGCTCTTGGCGCCCTGTGCGGACACTCGACCCGCGATGTTGCGAGCGACCTCCTGGAAGGCCTTGGCCTCCAGGCTGTCCTTGGCGCCGATGACCACCGGTACGCCCGAGTCTCCCGAGACACGCACCTTCAAGTCCAGCGGAACCTCTCCGAGGAACGGAATGCCGAACATCTCCGCGGCCTTCCGGCCCCCGCCGTGGTTGAAGATGGGGGTGACGTGCGAGCAGTTCGGGCAGACGAACTGGGACATGTTCTCCACGATGCCCAGCACGGGGATGTGGACCTTGTCGAACATCTGCTTGGCGCGGACGACGTCGGCCAGGGCTACGTCCTGCGGCGTCGTGACGAGCACGGCACCCGCGGCGCGGATGGACTGGGAGAGCGACAGGGCCACGTCACCGGTGCCCGGGGGCAGGTCGAGCACGAGGTAGTCGAGCTCGCCCCAGTTCACGTCGCGCACGAGCTGCATGAGGGCGCCGTGGAGCATGGGACCGCGCCAGATGAGGGCCTGGTCGGCCTCCACAAGGAAGCCGATGGACATGACCTTCATGCCGTGGGCGATGAGCGGATCCAGCGACTTGCCATCGGGGCTGACGGGCTTCTTCTCGCCCAGGCCCGTCATGAGGGGGATGGAGGGGCCGTAGAAGTCGGCGTCGAGCAGGCCGACCTTGGCGCCATGCTGAGCGAGGGCGGCGGCGAGGTTGACGGCGACGGTGCTCTTGCCCACCCCGCCCTTTCCGGCGCCGACGAGGATGATGTTCTTCACCTTGGGGAGCAGGCCGCCGGGGGACGGAGCGCCGCCGCCGGAGGCGCGGACCTGGGCGCCCCACTCGATGTCGAAGGACTTGAGGCCGGGGACGGCCTTGAGCGCGGCCTCGGAGTCGGCCTGGATCTTCCCCTTCATGGGGCAGGCGGGCGTGGTGAGCTCGATCTTGAGTTTGACCGTGTCACCGCTGACGCGGATGTCCTTCACCATCCCCGCCTTCACCAGATCCACGTGCAGCTCGGGATCGATCACCTTGGACATCGCCGCGAGGATGCTGGCCTCGGTAACGCTCATCGGGACACCTGAAACCTTTGGAAAACGGGCGCTTGGGCGCCCCTCAGCGGGCGCGGAACATGCCAGCCCCGGGGGGACTGTCAACGTCGTTTAACGCTGGGTGGACGCGGACGCACCCTGGCGACGGCCTGGAGGGCTGGAGGGTGTTGGCGGGCTGAAGGTGTCTATCAGGGACACTGCGTGTCGGGGTCAGCGGGCCTATTCGAGCGCGGAGAGCCGGTATTCGCCGTCCTCGAGGACCAGGAGGACGGCCCGCTCGTCGCCAATGGGGAAGACGGCCTCACCGGCGCCGACTCGGACGTGCGTATTGAGAGCGAGCCGGGCGCGGCGCAGGCGCTCCTTGGCGAGGGGGTCGCGATCAAAGTCCTCGCGGAGTCGCTCGGGGGTGTAGCGGGCACGCAGGGGCGCGGCGAGCAGGCTCCAGGCCGTCTTCCAGTCCTTCGCGTCGGAGGCATCCAGGAAGCGCCGGAGGGCGGCACGGGGGACATCGGCGGGACGGGCTTCGACGATGCGCCAGTCTTCGCCGGTACGAGCGAGGGTCAGGGAGGGAGCGCGGGCTTCGAGGACGGCGGCGCCAGCACGGACGGCGGCGGCACGTTCGCGGCGGGTGGTCTCGTCGGAGTAGCGCTCCAGGAAGGCGACCTGCCCTTCCGGACCATCGGTGGTGAGGGCGTAGGCGTCCTGGAGGCGGCCTTCGTCCAGGGCGCGGGCGTAGGACTCCGCGACGGAGACGGGCTCACGCGACGTGGTGGCACAGGCCGGAGCCAGGAGGAGGCTACCGATGAGGACAGTCCGCTTCATGGGGCGCGGAAGGTAGCACGGCGTTCGCACGGGAGCATGGCCGCCCCCTCTTCAGGTCGGCAAAGCAATTTTCATGTCCCCTTTTTCATGTAGTCGATCTGGTGGACGCTTTCATGCAGAACATCGCCGAGGCGAACGCAGGCCGGACCGTTCTCAGCTTGCTCGGTGGCGGCATAAACCGTGTCCCCATACGCGAAAGCACGCACCCCAATCTGCCCGCCGAAGTCGTTTGTCGGCTCAAGGCCCGGCACGTCGACAAACGTCCAGAGACACGCTTCCAGTTGAAGAATCTCGCGGGTCATGCCCGCCGTCTTCTTCTCCGCGCGCACCTCGGCCTCGCGCCACCCTCGCTCCCGCCATCTACAGAGGCCCCTCAGCTCGCAAACCTTGCATGAGCCGGTGAGCGCCTACATTTCAACTACAATCGGGACATCCCCGTCGTCGCACTTGCACGTCACTTCTTCATGAGGTCCAGAAGAAGCGAGCGCTCTGACTTAAGACTAAAGGTAACCATGACGTGCTTAGGCTCAACAGGACAATATATCCCAGGACGCACCCGATATCGCTTAGCCTCTTCCATACTCATAGCCACAATTAACTCTGCTCGACACCTGGGACACAGCACCTTCCCGCCAGCGGCAATTACCTCAAGAGCTCTGTTTACATCCCCATCATACAGAGTCGATTCCACATCAACACCTCACCAATCAAGATAAAACACAACGCGACTGACTTTACCCGGGCGCAATCTTAAAATCAACACAAGACCACCCAACCCAGGGCTTTCGTCTTTCACTGAACGACTCACCACCACTTCCTCAATGCAGCAGGGACATTACCCGGAGGAAGGTGTTCGTAGTCCCTGGTAACGGCCCTCCAGATTCTTCTTCGTTCGTCGAGCGTCGGCTTTTCCCCATACAGAAATAAATGCTCACGGCGAAACGCCATGAATTCATCATATTGCGTATTTGTTGGCCGCCCCAGCGTAAGACTTCTCACATGACTCGACTCGTGGACCAGCGTACTGACAGCCTCGATGCCGCTACTCATATTTGAAACATATAGATCGATTTCTTCCTTAAACGTATCCGTACGCCCCGTGATCACGTTGTCATCAACCAACACCCCATCACTCAACCTCTTGGGCTTCACGTAGTTCAGGGCAACATCATAACTACCCTCTTGGATTTGCTTATAAGATCGCTCTACAAGCCTACTGGTGGAGTAGGCCATTCCAATGTCTTCAGAAAGCTCCTCGACAGGCAGTGAACTAACGGCGTTCCCGGGATTATTCGTGGTAATTCTTGCTGCGCCGCCAGTGCCAGCTATCGTCGGCACCGTTACTGAGCCACCATGTGGTGCCTCAGCGACTTCCACCGTCTGTGAAGGTGGACCGCCAGTCCCCTGGCCCCTAGCCGCAAAGCCCGTCTTGACACGCCTGTACAGGCTCTCCTCGGAAAGCGGCAAGGGAACGCCAATCGCATACAGGTCCGCCGCGGAGGTGAAAGCATCACCGCATGCAGACGGATCCCGGTAGACGCCACAACCGTATGCTCCGGTCACGACTCCCACCGCGTCGAGTCCCGTCTCAAGGAGGACCGGGCCTCCTCCGACAAGCCCGGCTGTTGTCATCACAGTGGGCGCAACGGCAGGGATGACGATGCCGCTTAGAGGACCTAACAAAAGTCAGGGCTGGGGTGGCCACCGACGAAGGGCATCCCCAGCTTGAGTGCATGGTCCGCGAACTCGTTCCCGACGCCTTCTGGCAGCGTGTGGCGCCGCTGCTGCCTCCGCCG
>NZ_JABUMS010000029.1:0-77902 GCF_013336705.1 Myxococcus sp. CA051A
AAGGCGGTGACGGAGTACGTGGAGCTCAAGGGCCGCTCGCACTACACCGTGGCGCAGCCGGGCTGGGAGGCCGTCGCGGACCTCGCCCTCAACTGGGCCACCGAGCACGCCACCGTCCGGAGCTGAGCATGGCGCGGCCCCCAGCGCCCCGGTCCTCGCCGAGCAGAGGGCCGGGACGCGAGAGCGGCCCGCCAGGATGAAGGCAGCAATGACAGACGGTGGCCTGGCTAGGACGCCTTGGAAACCGCCAGGACGAACCGCGCGTAGCCGAGTTCCGCCGCGTTCTTCATCAATTCGAGCGAGGCCCAGGCCACGATGTCTCCGAAGGGCTTGCCCTGCAGCGGCCAGCGCGTGCGCTCCGTCGAGCGCAGGTCTTCGTCGCCGAGTCGTTCGATGTGGGCCCGCCATTCTCCGTGCAGTCGATGGACCCACTCGCGCACGCCGTCGGCGGTGCCGGGCCAGTACACGGCCTCTTTGGTCAGGGTCGCATCCGCGAACGAGTGGTTGAGCACCATGGCCCACCAGAAGCCCAGATGCCATGTCAGCCAGGCGACGCTCGCGGGCCCCAAGTCATAGCCCTCGTGTTCGGGCCAGTCCGCGCGCCAGTGTCCGTCCGCGCCTTGTTGAACGTGAAGGCCCACCCGGCCCGGGCGGCGCAGGCACTCCTCCGTGGTCAATCCCTCGAGATGGTACTGGGTGAGCGCCCAGGCGATGTCGAGCTGCCCGAGGAGGGTGTCTCTGACGGGATGGGTCATGGGCCCCACGCTAGAGGGCACCCCCAGGCGCCGTCCATGGCGCGTGGCGCGCGTCAAGTCACCCACGTTCCGGGACGTCACGTGCCCCTGCTCGTGGAGCCGAGCGCCCAGCCATGCCCGCGAGGACCGCGCGGCCTGCGGCGCAGGGCCCCTCCCGCGGTTAGACTGCCGCCAATGAACTCCAGTCCATCCAGCCGCTCGGCCATCGTCGTGGCGGAGCTGGGGCCGACGAACACTGGAAAGACCCACCGGGCCATCGAGCGCATGCTCGAGCACGACACGGGGATGATGGGGTTGCCGCTTCGCCTGCTCGCCCGCGAGGTCTACGACCGGGTGACCGCCCGGGTGGGCGAGGGGCGGGTGGCCCTGATGACAGGGGAGGAGAAGCGGCTGCCTCCGCGCCCCGACTACTGGATTTGCACCGTCGAGGCGATGCCTCTGGACCGCACGGTCGACTTCCTCGCGGTGGACGAAATCCAGCTCGCCGCCCACCGTGAGCGCGGGCACGTCTTCACGGACCGTCTGCTGCATGCGCGAGGGCGCAAGGAGACCTGGTTCCTGGGCGCGGACACGATGCGGCCGATGCTCCAGTCGCTCATCCCCCACGCCTCGGTGAAGCGCGCCACGCGCCTGTCCCAGCTGCGCTACTCCGGGCGGCGCTCCCTGAAGAGCCTGCCTCCGCGCTCGGCCGTGGTCGCCTTCTCCGCGGACCGGGTGTACGAGCTGGCCGAGTCGCTTCGGCGCCTGCGCGGCGGGGTCGCCGTGGTGCTGGGCGCGCTGTCGCCCCGGACGCGCAATGCCCAGGTGGCGATGTATCAGTCCGGCGAAGTGCAGTACCTGGTGGCCACCGATGCCATCGGCATGGGGTTGAACCTGGACCTCAACCACGTGGCCTTCGCGGCGCTGTCCAAGTACGACGGTGCCGAGCAGCGAGACCTCTTCTCGGATGAGCTGGCGCAGATCGCCGGCCGCGCGGGCCGTCACCTCAATGACGGCAGCTTCGGCACCCTGAACACGCTGTCCGAGCTGTCCCCCCGGGTGGTCTCTTCCATCGAGTCACACCAGTTCCCCGCCGTGCGCAGCCTCATCTGGCGCAACGCCGAGCTGGACTTCGCGAGCCCGGAGGCGCTGCTGGACTCGTTGACCCGGGCACCCCGCCACAACGCCTTCATCCGGGTGGAGCGCGCGGATGACTTCGATGCGCTGAAGGACCTCTCCCAGGTCCCCGCCGTCCGGGACCTGGTGACGGACCGCGCGGGCGTCGAGCTCTTGTGGCAGGTCTGCCAGATTCCCGACTTCCGCAAGGGCCTCTTCGGCCAGCACGTCGGGCTGCTGCGGGAGACGTTCCTCCAACTCGCCGAGGGCGATGGGACGTTGGACGCGACGTGGCTCGGCAAGCAGGTGTCACCGCTCGACGACGTCTCGGGGGACCTCCACACGTTGATGGACCGGCTCGCCGCCATCCGCATCTGGACGTACATCAGTCATCGCTCGTCATGGTTGCATGACGCCGAGCAGTGGCAGGAGCGCACGCGCCACATCGAGGATGCGCTGGGGGATGCCCTGCATGAGCGACTCGTCGAGCGCTTCGTGCAGCGGGCCGCGCGCAGGAGCGCACGGCGCTTCGTGAGGGCCACGGCGCCTGTCGCTGGGAGCGGCTCCGACAGTCCCTTCGCCAAGCTGGGGCTCCTCCTGGGCGAGGTGGCGGGGGCGGATGGGCCGGCGCTGACGGAGGAGCAGTTCGTCCAGCGCGTCGTCGATGCGACGCATGAGGCCTTCGAGGTGGATGCGCTGGGAAGCATCTCGTTCGAGGGGCAGCCGCTGGCGCGACTGGTGCGCGGCACGGACCGGCGCTCGCCGCAGCTGGCCCTGGCGGAGCCGGAGGTCTGGACGGGGGGCGCGCGGCGGCGGCTCGAGCGGCGGCTGAACGCCCTGGCGAGGGACCTGGTCACCGAGGCGATGGGAGGTTTTCCCGCCGAGTCCCTCACTGGCGCGGGGCGCTCCGCGGTGACGCGGGGACTCTCCTACCGCCTGGCGGAAGGGGTGGGAGTGATTACCCAGGGCGAGGCCCGGGAGCAGTGGGGGCTGATGGACGAGGAGTCGCGAGAGCGCTTGAGGACGCTGGGCGTTCGCGAGGGGCGACGCTACTTCTACGTGGCCAACGCCCTGTCGCCTCCGGCGATGGAGCGGCGCTGCATGCTGACGGCGCTGTTTCTCCAGAAGCCCGCACCCAAGGGGGTGCCGAGTGAAGTTTCGCTCGAGGCGTCTGTGTTTGGCGCGCGGGAGGCGCGAGCCTTCGGATACGAGGTGCTGGGCTCCGCGGCGTTGCGAATCGATGTCGTCGAGCGGCTCGCCGATGCGCTGCGTCACCCGAACGGCGCGCAGCAGGCGCAGGCGCTCATGCAGGAGCTGCGGCTGGAGGCCGGCGCGCGCGCGGTGGTGCTCCGGGAATTGGGGGGCCCGTCGGGGAGCGCCGCGATGAAGCGCCGCCGCCGTCGCCGCCGAGGGACCCAGAACTCCCCCGCAGTGCAGCAGGCTGCGGGCTCGCATCCCTCCTCCCGGGAGAGCGGCACGGGTGCGCGGGGAGCCCGGGGCGGACCCAAGCCGGAGTGAGGACTGGCGACGGGTGCTGTCCATTGAGGCTGTTGGATTGAATTGAGCTGGGATTGCGGGACCTGTCCTCGGACGAACGTACGATGCCCGTGTTGAGTCGTGCGGGTGGCGCTTGGGGGATGGGTTGAATCATCGCAATCACTTCCCGCAAATACATATCGCTCGCATAAGTCAGACAAGTTCACCCGCGAGCGAGGGAGTCCCATGTCCAGCCAGCTCAGTCGTCGTGCGCAGTCAATCCCTTGCTTCCTTGTTCTCACGCTCGGAGTCGTCCTCTTCGCCAGTCCAGCGAGCGCGCAGCTCGTGGCCCTGGAGTGCCCTGGCACCATCGCGGCGACGTACAATCCAGGCATCAAGCTCGAAGCCCAGGCCATCTCCGCGACGGCGATGGGAAGCTTCGGGCCCTGCGTCGGTGTGCCGCTGACCTTGCCCTCCGGTACCTTCACCGCCACTGGCGGCGGCACCTTGAGCTGTGTGACGGGAGATTCAACCTTCGATGCGGTCATCAACTGGAATGACAACTCCACGAGCAACGCGTCCGTCACCGCCACCATCGACGTACGCCCCGGGGGCGCGGTCGTCGTCTATACGGGGACCCTGAGCAGTGGGAAGTTCAACGGCGCGACCATTGTCATCACCGTGGCCCTCCTCACGACGGACCTCGACAACTGTCTCACCGCGCAAGGCGTGACGTTCACCAGTGGCGCGGGCACCATCACCTTCGCCAAGGTCCTGTGACGGCTCGCCCCGGCACGGGTCCAAGCCCGTGCCGGGGCGGCATGCGCCCGAGGTGAGGGGTTAGCGGAGCGCTGGCAGCACCCGCGCGGCGAAGGCGTCGATGAACGGCTCCTGCCAGCGATTGACGTTGTGCAGGTACAGGCGACTGAATCCGAGCGCCACGTCCTGGGAGAGCCAGTCCACGTGGCGCTGGAGGCTGGAGGACACGCGCACGTGGCCCTCCAAATCCCTGGGCTGCACCGTGCGCGCAAGCTCCTCGAACTGGGAGGGGCGGCGCAGGTCCGTGAGCACGGAGCTGGCGAAGATGTTCGGAGCCCACTGCTCCATGGCGCCCTGGAGCGCGGCCTGCTCGTCCTCGGCCCACGACAGCTGCACCTTGAGGAACATGGGCTTGCCCTCGCCGCCTCCGCGACGAAAGGCCTCCACCATCTTCCGCAGCTCCTCGGGAGGCCTGCTCACGGTGATGAGGCCATCCGCCCAGCTCCCCACCCACTCCGCCGTCTGGGGAGTGATGGCCGCGCCCACCAGCAGGGGCGCCTGGGCCGGGCGTGAGTAGAGCTTCGCCTCCTCCACCCGGACGAGTCCTCGGTGCGTCACCGTCTCCCCCCGGAAGAGGGCGCGCATCACCTCCACGCAATCCCGCAGCCGCGCGTTGCGCACATCCTTCGGCGGCCAGGGCTCCCCCGTCACGCCTTCGTTGACGAGCTGCCCGCTGCCCAGTGCCGCCCAGGCGCGTCTTGGGAACATCTCCGCGAGCGTCCCCAGTGCCTGCGCGATGATGGCGGGGTGGTAGCGCTGTCCCGGTGCGTTCACCACGCCCAGGCTCGTCAGCTTCGTGGTGGCCAGGGCCGCGCCCATCCAGCTCCAGGCGAAGCCGCTGTGTCCTTGTGTCTCGCTCCAAGGGTGGAAGTGGTCGGAGTTGAGCGCCGCCGTGAAGCCCGCCGCGTTCGCGCGCTGTACCAGCCGGAGCAGTTCGCTGGGAGGAAACTGCTCGTGGGAGGCGTGGTAGCCGAGCGTGAGCATGCGCGCGCACGGTGGTGTCGCCTTCTTGGTTTCGCGAGTCCACCTGATGACCAAGTGTGCGCTGTCGCACGCATGTGTCACGTCGTGGCGGCGCCTCTGCCTCGGCGTCCCCACCCTGCACGCAGGGAGACGGATGATTCAGGACCTCTGGTACAAGAACGCGGTCATCTACTGCCTGGACGTCGAGACGTTCATGGACGGAAACGGCGACGGCGTGGGCGACTTCATCGGCCTCCAGCGTCGCCTGGACTATCTGGCCGGCCTGGGTGTCACCTGTCTGTGGTTGATGCCCTTCCACCCGACGCCCAACCGCGACAACGGCTACGACATCACCGACCATTACGGCGTGGACCCCCGGCTGGGGACCCCCGGTGACTTCGTGGAGTTCACGCACCAGGCGAAGCAGCGCGGGATGCGCGTCATCATCGACTTGGTCGTCAACCACACCAGCGACAGGCACCCGTGGTTCCTGGACGCGTGCAAGGGCCGCGACAGCCGCTTCCATGACTTCTACGTGTGGTCCGACAAGAAGCCCCGCGACGCGCACGAGGGCATGGTCTTCCCTGGCTCGCAGAGCACCACCTGGACCCATGTCCCCGCGGTGAAGCGCTGGTACTTCCATCGCTTCTTTCCCTTCCAGCCGGAGCTCAACGTCGCCAACCCCGCCGTGCGCGAGGAGCTGCTCAAGGTGATGGGCTTCTGGCTGGAGCTGGGCGTGTCCGGCTTCCGGGTGGACGCGGTTCCCTTCCTCGTGGAGCTCAAGGGGACGAAGGACCACGGGAACAAGGACCCGTACGCGCTGCTCAGCCGGATGCGGGAGTTCCTCTCGTGGCGCAGCGGGGATGCCATCCTCCTGGCGGAAGCCAACGTCACCATGGACGAGGTGATGAATTTCTACGGCAAGGAGGGGGACCGGATGCAGATGGTCTTCAACTTCGCCGCCAACCAGAACTTCTTCCTCTCGCTGGTGACGGAGGACGCGACGCCGCTGGTGGAGGCGCTGCGCTCCGCGCCCCGGCTACCCCAGCTGGCGCAGTGGGCGAACTTCCTGCGCAACCATGACGAGCTGGACCTGGGGCGGCTGCCAGCCGCGGCGCGCAAGCGCGTCTTCGCGGAGCTGGGCCCGGAGCCGAGGATGCAGCTGTATGGGCGGGGACTGCGCAGGCGGCTTTCCCCCATGCTCGCGGCGGACCGTCGCCGGCTGGAGCTGTCGTTCAGCCTGATGCTCTCGCTGCCGGGCACTCCGGTGCTCTGGTACGGGGACGAGCTGGGCATGGGCGAGGACCTGTCCCTGCACGAGCGGCAGAGCGTGCGAACGCCCATGCAGTGGTCCAACGAGCCCCATGGAGGCTTCACCCGGGCGCCGGAGCCCTTCCGCCCGGTGGTGGCCAACGCTCCCTTTGGCTTTCCCCAGGTGAATGTCGAGCAGCAGCGCAGGGACCCGTCCTCGCTGCTCAACTGGATGGAGCGCATGGTGCGCATGCGCAAGGAGTGCCCGGAGCTGGGCTGGGGCGCGTGGAAGCTCCTGCGTGTGAAGCCTCCGCACGTGCTCGCGCTGCGCTACGACTGGAAGGGCGAGACGCTGGTGATGCTGCACAACCTGTCTGGCAAGGCATGCGAGGTGGGCTTCTCGCCCGGCGGGCCTCCGGCTCGGCTGGTGCACCTCCTGTCGGAGGCGCACTCCGCGCCGGGCAAGGCAGGGCGACATCGGGTGACGCTGGAGGGGTACGGCTACCAGTGGTTCCGGATGGAGCCCCGCGCCGTGCCCGCCGCCACGGCTTGAGCGCTCGCGGCGCGTACCTGCCTCGGGCGGCGGCGCGCTAGGCTGCCACCCATGCTGACGGGTGGTGGGTCGAGGATTCTCGCGGGAGTCGGAGTCGTGGGCGCGGTGGGCTTCCTCCTCGCGATGGACACGGGGCGCCCCGAGGTCCGGCTGATGACGAAGGCGGTGCCCATGCTCTGCCTGCTCCTGTGGCAGTGGCCACCCCGGGAGCGTTATGCCCGCTGGGTCTTCGCGGGGCTTGCGCTGTCGCTGCTCGGCGACGTGTTGCTGGACCTGGGGCCGGAGTTCTTCCTGCCCGGCCTGGGCGCCTTCCTGTTGGCCCACGTGAGCTACACCGCCGCGTACCTCACCGTGACGCGCGGGCTCCAGTGGATGAGGGCGCTGCCCTTCCTGCTCCTGGCCGTGAGCGCCAGCGTGTTCCTGTGGCCCGGCCTGGGGGACATGGCGCTCCCCGTGACAGTCTATGTCGCCGTCATCTGCACGATGACCTGGCGCGCGGCGGCGATGCTGGGCACGCCCGGCCTGTCACGCCTGGAGCAGCGGGCCGCGTTCGCCGGCGCGCTGTTGTTCGCCGTCAGTGACGGACTGCTCGCGATCAGGCTCTTCGTGCAGCCCGTGCCCGGTGCTGGATACGCCATCATGTTGCTGTACTGGGCCGCGCAGCTCAGCATCGCGGTCTCCGCTCGCGGGCCGCGCGCCCACCCCGCGAGCGCCGGGCACTCCCTGGCTTGAGGGGGCCCGCGCGGTGGCGGGCGCCCCTCGCCGCACCTGTCAGTGGCGGGTTTCCTTGGGCGCGCTGAACGAGCGCAGGAACTCGATGAGCAGCCGCGCGCCGTAGCCCGTGGCCCCCTTGGAGCGCCACGCCTTGTCGCTGTCGATTCGCGAGGTCCCCGCCATGTCGATGTGCGCCCAGGGAATGCCGGCGACGAACTCCTCCAGGAACAGGCCCGCGGTGATTTGACCCGCGTTCACCCCGCCGATGTTCTTGAGGTCCGCGACCTCTGAATCGAGCTCCTGTCGCAGGCGCTTGTCGAGCGGGAACTGCCACACCGTCTCGTCGGACTTCTCGGCCGCGGCACGCACCTGGTCGACGATGCCCTGATGGTTGCCCATGACCCCGGCGTTGTCGTTGCCCAGGGCCCGCTCACAGGCTCCGGTGAGCGTGGCGATGTCGAGGATGGCGTCGGGGGCCGGCTTCTCCTCTGTTGCCAGGACCAGTCCGTCCATCATCACCAGCCGGCCCTCGGCGTCGGTGTTCAGGACCTCGATGGTCTTCCCGCCCCGGGCCGTCAGGACGTCGCCGAGCCGCATCGCCTTGCCTCCCGGCATGTTGTCCGTGCACATGAGATACCCGGTGACGGAGGCCTTGACGCCGAGCGCGGACAAGGTGGACATGGCGGCAAGGATGGCCGCCGCGCCGGACATGTCTGTCTTCATCGCGGCGTGGACCAGATCGTTGGGCTTCAGGCCGAGTCCGCCCGAGTCATACATGATGCCCTTGCCAATCAACGACACGCGGCCGAGGGGCTCGAGGGCCTTGCCTCGCTCGTCTTTCGGCCGATACGAGAGCTTGATGAGGCGCGGAGGCTCCGCGCTCCCGGCATTCACCCCGAGCATGCCGCCGCAGCCCATCTTCGCGAGAGCCTTCTCGTCGAAGACCTCGATGTCCAGCCCCGACGCGGCCGCCACCACGCGGGCAATCTCCTCCACGCGGCGCGCGGTGAGGAGCGTGGCCGGCGCGTTGGCGAGGTCTCGGGCCAGCTCGGTGGCCCGGGCCGTGATTCGGCCACGCTCGACGCCGCGCTTCACCTCTTCGAGGGGCAGCGACGACGACAGCAGCGTAAGGGCCTCCAGGGGCGGCTCCTGCTGGGACGTGCGCTTGAGCGGGCGATAGCGATAGCGCGCCAGGAGGACTCCCTCGACGACCGCCTGCGCGGCGACGTCGGGTGCGATACCGCCGAGGTCCGGCAGCGTGAAGCCGAGGTGGACGTAGTGGCCCGCCGCCCGTGCGAAGGCCGCCGCGGCATCGCGCAGGGACGCGAGGTCACTGTCTGCCTTTTCTCCGATGCCGACGACGACGAGCGCCGAACCCTCCGCGCGTGGAATGACGAGGGACTGGCCGACCTTGCCCGTAAATCCAGCCGCCTTGAGCTGGGCCCGGCTGAGCCCCAGCTCACGGGGGACCTCCCCATCGACTCCGACAGGGATGCCCAGGACGCCCGCCTCTTTGGGCAGGGCCCGTGAGACCTGGAGCGTGGTGGCCTCGAGCTCATCCACGGAAGGCGCGGGATGGAAGTCAGACACTGCTTCCGCATGGTACGTTGGAAACGTCATCGTCATGGCTCTGTCCTCGGGCGCTGTGCCAGCGCGGCGCTGACTGTCGAACTCGCGAAAATGTAGTCACGCGATATCCGGCGCGGTCATGCCCGCTGCCGAAGACGAGCCCCTCGTCGACTGGCCGCCAGGGAGCGGCCGGCCTCAGGCGTCGGGGCTCGACCTGAACAGGCTCAACCCGAGCCGCTGCGACAGGAAGCGCGCGGCGAGCTGCCCCTGGACGCTGTTGCCCGCGGCGTCGAGCCGTGGGGCGAACGTGCCCAACCCACCCTTGCCCGGCGCGACGGTGACGATTCCGCCGCCAATGCCACTCTTGCCGGGAGTACCCACGTCATAGAGCCAATCTCCCGAGGTCTCATACATCCCCGCCGTGGCCATCACCGCGAGCGCGTGGTGGCAGACCTCCGCGTCGACCACCCGGGTCCGGGTCACCGGGTTGACGCCTCCGTCCGCGAGCGTGGCCCCCATCACCGCGAGGTCCCTGGCGGTCACCGCGAGCGAGCACTGACGCGTGTAGAGCTCCGTCGTGAGGGAGGGCTCTGTCTCCAGGCGGCCCAGGCCATGCAGCAGCCAGGCGAGCCCCTGGTTGCGGTGGTGTGTCTTCGTCGCGGAGACATACACCTCCTCGTCGAGCACGAGGGGCCTGCCGGCGAAGCGTGACAACCCCTCGTGGATGAACCGCCACCGGGCCTCGGGGTTGGTGCCCGGCACCAGGCTCGTCGTCGCGAGCGCTCCTGAGTTCACCATGGGGTTGGTGCGCCCGTCCGGGCTCTGGTCTATCGCCATGGCCGAGTTGAACGGCAGGCCGGTGGCATTGACCCCCAGCTTGCGCCGCGCCACCTCCGGGCCCAGCGCCTGGCAGACGAGGGCGAAGACGAACGGCTTGGACACACTCATGAGGGTGAACGGGTGGTCCACGTCGCCAGCCCCGTGGCTGCTGCCGTTGATGCCGGCGACGCACACGCCGAAGAGGCGGGGGTCCACCCTCGCCAGCGCGGGGTAGACCTGGGAGCACGCTCCCTCCGTGTTCTCTCGATGACGTCGGTGCGCCTCGATGACCAGCTCCCCGACCCGCTCCGAAGCGGGGAGGTGTCCGGTGGAGATGAAGGCCGCCTCGTCTGCCGTATCCATGCGTGGCGGCCCTCCTGCTCGGAGTGGAGAGGCGAGGCGTTGCTCGCCTCGTCGGTCATCGGTCCCCTGGCGTTGGCTTCGCTGGAAGGGTTCGGTCGCGAGGGGTGGTTGTCAATGCCGCGGGCAGGCCTACTGCGCCTCGAGCATCAGGAAGCTGAAGTCCGCCGTCCCACTGCCGCTCGCCTTGGGGGCGTTGGAGTGGCAGCCCATGCAGGACGCGGTCGGCTGGATGAAGGTCTCCATCGTCGTGTTGGCGAGCACTGGCGGCGTGCCCTGGGGCGCTCCACCCGTGGCCCACTGGGTGCTGATGAGCTGGTAGTTGGCCCAGACGGAACCCTTGAGCAGCCCCCGGTAATACGCATTCAGGCTGGGGTCGGCCTGGATGGGCGTGGTGCGAGTCACCTGCACCGGCGCGTTGAGCGGCCCGCCGTCCGGAGCGAGCTCCGTGTACGGCTGGGTCGCCGTCTGCTGGTTGGGCTGGCAGTTCGTCGTGCAGTGCGGGTTGAAGAAGGACGACGTCGTGTTGTCCACCTGCTCGAAGGTGGACCAGAACCACTTCGCCTGGCTGGCCGTCTTGTGGATGATGTGCAGTCCCACCAGTCCCACGGTGACGGGGTTGGCTCCGGGACTCGGGGCGCCCGACTCGTCGTTGAGGACCCACGCCTTGCGCATGTAGAAGCGCTTTCCGGCGACCTCCTGCGCGGACAACACCTTCCACGCCGCCTTGACCTCCATGGCTCCCACTGGACCGCAGGGTTTGCCATTGCAGGGCCCGGGGTTCTGGGTGGGGCCGGTGGGGAAGGAGATGGTGGCGCTCGTCTGACCCGCCGCGTTCCAGAGGTTGTTGGTGATGAGGTAGTTGTACTCGTCCTGGTTCAGTCGCTTCTCGTAGCGCACGAACCGGCCGTTCTGGTCCGTCAGGGGTCCGCCGACGGCCTGCTTGATGTCGGGGAACCTCTCGATGACGATGGCGGACGCCTTGGAGTCACTCACGAGCAGCTTGTCCACGTTCGCGTTGACGGCCTCGAGTCGGCCGGCCTCGGTCAGCTTCGTCAGCCGCCGCAGCTTCGTCTCCAGGGCCGCCGGCGTGTTGAACGTGCACCAGGCGCCGGGCTTGCTCCCGGGCGGCACGAAGATGTCGGTGTCCTCCGGGTAGGTCTCCCAGACGGTCGGCCCCTGTCCCGTGAGGATGCTGACCTGGGTGTTGGGCGCGCACGCGGACGTCGTCGCCGGCCAGTTGAGCGCGATGAAGGTGTTCCACGAGTAGACGTCCACGTCGGATTGGAACTCGCCGAAGCGAGGGCACGCATCCACGGGCACCACTGACTGCGCGGGGGTGATGGCCGTGGCGCACGTGGAGCCGGGACAGGTGGGGTCCGGGTTGCACCCCGGCGGGAGTGCCTGGGCGGACGGAGTGTCCGTCGAGCCCACCGGAGAGGATGAGGGCGACGTGGTGGCACAGGCGACGATGACGGCTCCGGCGAGGACACCGCCCACCGTCAGCTGACGCAGGAGAGTGTGAGAGACGCTCATGGACGACCCAGGGGTAAGAGGGGACGACTGCGACGCTGCCCGTGCAAGGCGAGGGCCTCGGTCCAGGAGTGGCTGCAACCTCCCGGAAAGAGGAACGAGCCCCACCGGGCCCGCCTCCACCCGCGTCGTGCGCGGACGCTGGTGCGTTGGTGCATCACGCAGCCAGGCGCGCGCCAGGGTGCCCGTGGGAGGCACCCCGCGCCAGCCAGGGGGAGGGGAGGGGTGCTCGATTCAAGACACCGCGTGGATGCGTGGGTTCAACGCGGTGGGGCTTTCGCGCGGCGGGGTGGGCCCTTGATGATGTGGCCATGCCCCGCCGCCCAGCGCTTCCCGTCGTGCTGCTGCTCTCGTTGTCGTCCGCCCTCCTGCTGGGCGCGGCGCCTCCCGCCGCGACGGGGGCGGCGAGCTCCGCTCCGGTGACGCTCCGGTGGAAGGTGCCGCAGGAGTCGTTGGGCTACGCGTACACGACGGAGGACACGGACCCCCAGGGCGGCCGGATGCGCGTGGACCTCTCCAGCCTCAAGTCGCAGGGCGTCTCAGTGGGCAAGCGTCGGCAGCTCTTCACGATTCAGCAGCCCACGCAGGCCGAGATGGTGCTGGTGCTCACTCCGAAGCCCTCGGGTGACGTGGCCGCCAAGGTGGTGGTGACGCGGATGGACATGCCCAAGGCCAGGCGCCCGTCGAAGCAGGACCAGGCGATGGCGAAGGCGATGAAGTCCATGGAGGGCACGGTGCAGTTGCGTGGGAGCCTGACGCCCTCGGGGTTGGTGACCAGCGACCTCAAGCGAGAGCAGCGCAACCTGCTGGCGTTCATGGTGGAGCTGCCGACGAAGCCGGTCTCCGTGGGGGAGGTGTGGACCCACAGCGCGGACCTCCTGAAGATGGGCGGCCGGTGGCAGGGCGAGCATGAAGTCCTCAACCGCGTGGAGCTGGTGGCGCTGGAGCGCGAGGCGGAGGGGCGCACGGTGGCCGTCATCGACTTCACGCTCGCGGAGCGGCACGACGGCAAGTTCGAGCACTCCGACCCGTCGAAGTCGATGCCTGGGATGATGGAGATGTCCTACGTGGCGCGAGGCGAGTTCCTCGTCGAGGAAGGCCGCTGGAGGCGCATCGCCGGTCAGATGTCCACGCTCTCCAAGGGCCTGATGACAGGCAACACCGCGCAGCGGTTCGTCATGGTGCCGCTCGCGCCCATTCCCGCCGAAGTCCTCGCCGCCGAGTGACACGTGGGGGCCGGGGTTCTCTCAACCCAGGGGCTGCGAGGTCATTACCCACTCCGTGGGCAGGTGAGAGGCGTTGCCCTAGAATCCCGGGTTCTCCTCGTTGAAGTGAGGCTGTCTCCTGGACCTGGCAACGCTGAACAAGCTGCTCTCGGTGGGTGTGCAGAATGGCGCATCGGACATCCATTTCCGCCCGGGTGACCCGCCCATCTACCGGGTGAACGGCGCATTGCGCCCCCTGAAGATGGACAAGCTCCAGGCGGACCACACCAAGCAGGTGGCGTTCCACGTCATCACGGACCCCTCCATCAAGAAGCAGCTGGACACGCTTCAGGAGTGCGACGCGTCGTACAGCCTGCCGGGCGTCGCGCGCTTCCGGGTGAACATCTACCGTCAGCGGGGCTCGCTGGCGTGCATCCTGCGCATCATCCCGGATGAAATCCCTACCATCGACGGGCTGGGTCTGCCGCAGGTGCTCAAGACGATTGCGAGCAACGAGCGAGGGTTGGTGTTGGTGACGGGCGCGACGGGCTCCGGGAAGAGTTCCACGTTGGCGTCCATGATTGACCACATCAATCGCACGGAGAACCTGCACGTCCTCACCATCGAGGACCCCATCGAGTTCATCTACAAGAACATCAAGTCGTCCATCTCCCAGCGCGAGATTGGCTCGGACACGACGAGCTTCGCGGTGGCGCTGAGAGGGGCGCTGCGCCAGGACCCGGATGTCATCCTGGTGGGAGAGATGCGCGACACGGAGACCATCGACATCGCGCTCAAGGCGGCGGAGACGGGCCACCTGGTGCTCTCCACGGTGCACACGACGGATGCCTCGCGCACCATCAACCGATTGGTGTCCGTGTTCCCCGCGGAAGAGCAGACGATGGTGCGCATGCGACTGGCGGACTGTCTGAAGGCGACGGTGTCCCAGCGGCTCCTGCCCCGGGCCAGCGGAAAGGGGCGCACGGTGGCGCTGGAAATCATGGTGCAGACGAAGACGGTGGAGCAGTACATCCGGGATGACCGCGCCAACGAGCTGAAGGACGTCATCGAGAAGGGCCGCGACATGTTCGGCATGCAGTCCTTCGACCAGCACCTGACACAGCTCTACCGCGAGGGGCTCATCACCCTGGAGACCGCCCAGAGCGCCGCCTCCAACCCGGCTGACTTCCAGCGCGCGCTCGAGTTCGATTGAGCCCTGGGCACGGCCCGTCCCGTCCGAGCCGTCCGTTTCCGCTCGAGAGGGTCAGAGGGTGCAGTTCTGGTTGCCGGTCAGGGACTCGTTCGTCGCGCTGATACAGGAGCACGGACGACTCCCACGGCACTTGAACGAGTTGGACGCCTCGCACAGGTCGCTCACGCGCTTCCAGCGCCTGACGGACTGGTCGACATCGTCATACCGGGTGAAGAGCTCATCCCCACGGACCGCGAAGGTGAAGACGTCCTGGTTGGACTCCAGCGAGCTCTCGCCCGAGGCGTCGCAGGAGGTGGCCCTCGTCATCACCAGCTTTCCGTCCGCCACCTTCCAGGTCCCCAGCGTGTTGTCCCAGACCTGCTCCAGGTGGATGAAGGAGCTTCCCTTGATGAGCATGGCTTCGGTGGACCGAGCACCGAGGCCCTGCTCGAGGCGATAGAGGCCGTCCGGAAGGGTGCCTCCGGTGAGCGCCGGCGCGTTCGTCACCTCGGTGTCGTCCACGCTCATGTTCGAGCACCAGCTCACGGCATGGCACTGGAGCGCGCCCCCCTCCTCTTCCTTTTCATGGGAGTCGCCACATGCCGTGGCGAGGAGGGACAGCGAGAGGGACAGTGACAGGGCACGCAGCATCTTCTTCATCGGGTCCTCCTGCATCGAGTCGGTGGGGAACCAACCCCCGACAGGAGGAGACAGGCCGGAGCCCGCTGTTGCAGAAAATCGACGAGCCCTCTCTCTCCGTGGGCGGCTCGTCAGAAGAGGAAGTCCGTGGTGAGGAAGTCCGACTCCCGCCGGGTCAGGATGGATTGGACGAGCGTGGTGTTGGCGGGCGTCGTCTTCGTGGCGACGAGCGTACGGATGGAGAACACGCGCAACGCATCCGCGACGGACAGCGTGCCCTCGGCCGAGTCCTTCCTCCCGTTGAAGGGGAAGGTGTCGGGGCCTCGCTGGCACTGGCAGTTGAGGTTGATGCGGCCGACCTGGTTGGAGAACGCGTCGATGAATCGGCCGATGCGCGCCGAGTCCTTTCCGAACAGGCTCAGCTGCTGGCCGAACTGGGAGTTCACCACCAGCCGCACCACCTCCTCGTCCTCGTCGAACACCATCACCGGGACGACGGGGCCGAACTGCTCCTCGCTCGCCAGCCGCATGTCCTGCGTCACCGGGTACACGACCGTCGGCGCGTAGAAGGAATGGGCCGCCTGGCCTCCCGTCGCGTTCACCACGCGCGCCCCCTTGGACACCGCGTCGTCCACGAGGCCCTGGAGGTAGTCCGCCTTGCCCGGCTCGGGCAGGGGCGTGACGGAGACGCCCGGCTCCCACGGCATGCCGGGCTTGAGTTGGTCCACCGCGGCGGTGAACTTCTTCAGGAAGGCATCGACGATGCTCCGGTGCACCACGAGCAGCTTGAGCGCCGTGCACCGCTGGCCGTTGAAGGACAACGTCCCGGTGATGCACTCCTTCACCGCCTCATCCAGGTTCGCGTCCTCCAGGATGATGGCCGGGTTCTTCGCGTCCAGCCCCAGCACGGACTTCAGACGGTGGGGCCGGGGGTGCATCTTCTTCAGCTCGCTGGCGCCCCGGTTGGTGCCGATGAAGGCGAAGAGGTCCACCTGGCCACTCTCCATCAGCGCGCCCACCGTCTCGCGGCCCTTGCCGTAGATGATGTTGATGACGCCCGGCGGGAAGCAGTCGCGGAACGACTCCAGCAAGGGGCGGATGAGCAGCACGCCGAACTTCGCCGGCTTGAACACCACCGTGTTGCCCATCAGCAGGGCGGGGAAGAGCGTGCTGAACGTCTCGTTGAGCGGGTAGTTGTAGGGCCCCATGCACAGCGCCACGCCCATGGGGGCCCGGCGAATCTGCGCCATGATTCCCTGCTCCTGCACGAAGCGGGACGAGGTGCGGTCCAGCTCCTTCAGCGCGCGGATGGTCTCCACGATGAGGTCGATGGTGCGGTCGAACTCCTTCTCCGAGTCCGGCTGCGTCTTGCCAATCTCCCACATCAGGAGATTCACCACCGCCGTGCGCTGGGCACGCATCGCCACCACGAAGCGCTCGACGGCTTCGATGCGCTCGGCGACCTTCATCGTCGGCCAGACACCCCGGCCCAGGTCATAGGCCTTCACGGCCGCCGCGAGCGCCTCCAGCGACTCGCGAGAGGTGAGCAGCGGCGTGGCGCCCATCACCTTCTGCTTCAGGCCCTCGGGCGTCTTCACGTAGACGGGGCTGCGCACGGGGCTGAGGTCTCCCGCCCATGTCCGAAGCTCGCCGCCGACCAGGTACTCGCGCTGCTCGAGATAGGCGGGGAGCCGCACACCCGGGGGAATCTGCTCGTCGGTCGGAAAGAGGTCAGCCAGTGCCGTCATGGGGGCCCTTTTTAACGGACCCCTCGCGGACTGGCACGCCTTCCAGCGTCCCTAGAAGGAGGTCTGGAGGCCCCCCTCGCCGCCGGACATCCAGTGTGGCGCAGTGGAACGAGCCGCCGAAGGAGTTGAAGTTCCGGACGTCGCAGAGCAGTGGTTTGAAGCCCCACTTCTCCGACGCGGGGACCGTGGAGCGGCGCACCGGGCTGTCGTGCTGCCCGTACCTCATGGGCGGCCGGCTCCGGGGGCTGGAGGCCTGGGTGGCGCACTTCATCCGGAGCGAGGGCTGAGCACGGGCGCGTGCCTTGGGGAATCGAGCGAGGCGACGACCTCCGAAGGTGGGGGCAGGCGACCGGGGGCTGGCGGATTGCCTGGCCTGGGGGCTTCACGGTCGGCTGACCGCATGAGCCCCCGGGGCTCCCGTGCGTAGATCTGGAGCGAGTCCTGCTTCCCCCTGGAAGGGACACGGGAGCGATGGGGTTCGTGAGGGAGGGCGCGCGAGGGTGTCCGTGAGGACGCGCCGCGCAGTCGTTTCGGGAAGGAGCCGCGCGTGATGCACGAGGGGGATGCCTCCGCCGCTCGGGTGGGGGACTTGCTGGCCGGTTGGGAGAGTGAGCTGAGGGCTCGCTACGTACGCCGGGTGGAGCGGGAGCGCGGTCCTCGGGGCCTCGCCGAAAGCAGGCTGGTGGAGATGCTCCCCGTGCTCCTGGAAGCCCTCACCCGGGCGCTCTGGGAAGCGCGCGTTCCGCCGTCTCCCGCCATGCTCCATGCCCTGCGCGTCGGGCAGGCGGAGCGCTGGCAGGAACGCCCCGACGCGGACGTGGGCCTGCTGGCGCGGGAGTACGGCCTGTTCCACGACTGCCTGCTGGAGCTGCTCGAGGAGGTCGGAGCGAGAGCGTCCCTTCGTGAGCTGCGAATCGTCGAGGCGGTGCTGGCGGAGGCGACCGCGGACGCGGTGAGCCGTCACTCGGCGAACTCCCACATGCATGATGACGGCGCCTGGCTCCAGGCCATCATCGACCACGCCCCGCCCGTCATCTTCGCGAAGGACGCACAGGGGCGCTTCGTCCTCGTCAACCGGAGCTTCGAGGAGGCGCTGGGGATACCGCGCTCGCGCATCCTCGGGAGGACGGACTACGGCCTGTTCCCCTTCGATGTGGCGCACAGCAACCGCGAGCACGACGCGCGGGTGCGCGACACGCACGCGCCCCTGATGGCGGACGAGTACATCCCCGGCGTGAAGGGCGTGCGCACCTGGTTCGCCATGAAGTTCCCGCTGCCCGGCGGGGCGCGACCGGACGGGCCCTTCGTCTGCGGCATCTCCACGGACATCACCGACATCCGCCGCACGAACGCGGCGCGGGATTTCCTGCTGGAGGCGGGGAGGGTGCTGTCAGGCTCGCTGGAGCTGGAGGCGACCCTCCGGAGCCTCGCGGGCCTGGTGGTGGCGCACCTGTCCGACTACTGCACGGTGGACCTGCTGGATGGGGAAGGGAAGCTCGTCCGGCTGGAGGCCGCCGCGAGGGAGCCTTCGCGCCAGGAGCTCATCCGCCGCATCATGCCCTACGCTCCCCGCGTGGACGTGGACACGCCGCTGAGCCGGGCGCTGGCGCGAGCCGAGGCCCTCGCCGTGCCCCAGGTGACGCCGGACTGGTTGGAGTCCGTGTCCACCAACGCGGCGCACCGCGCGCTGCTGGAGGCCCTGTCGCCCCGGTCCTCCGCGCTGGTGCCGCTGGTGTCTCGCGGGCGCGCCCTGGGGCTCATCCACCTGGTGTGGACGCGTCCGCATGCGCCCGCGGAGATGGAGGCGCTGGTGGAATTGGCGCGAGGCGCGGCCGACCGCGCGGCGGTGGCCATCGAGAACGCGCGGCTGTACCGGGAGGCGCGCGAGGCGGTGCGGGTCCGCGAGGACGTGGTGGCCATCGTGAGCCACGACCTGCGCAATCCCCTCAACGCCATCCACCTGACGGCCACCGCGCTGCTCCGGCGCGCCGGGCTGTCCGAGGAAGGGGTGAAGGGAATCGGACGCATCCGCGATGCGACGCAGCGGGCCACGCGCATGATTCGCGACCTGCTGGACTTCACCCAGGCGCGCGTGGGCGAGCGCATTCCCATCCGGCCGCGTCCCATGGACCTGCATGGACTGATACGGCAGGCCGTGGATGAGCTGTTGCTCGCGCATCCCCAGCGGCATGTCCACGTGGAGCTGCACGGAGACGGGCGGCTGGACGCGGACGAGGACCGGCTGGCGCAGGTGGTGACCAACCTGGTGGGCAACGCGCTCCAGCACAGCGAGCCGGGCTCGCTCGTGCGGGTGGTGCTCCGGCAGGAAGAGGAAGGCGTGTGCCTGGAGGTCCACAACGCGGGCGCTCCCATTCCTCCGGACCTATTGCCCACCCTCTTCGAGCCGTACCGGCGAGGCCCCGAGGCGCGCACGAATAAAGGCAGCATCGGCCTGGGGCTCTACATCTCCCGGCAGATTGTCCTGGGGCACGGTGGGCGCATCGACGTGGACTCCGCCGAGGAGGGCACCCGCTTCAGGGTGTGGCTGCCTCGCCCGGTCGAACCTGGGCTTCGCCCGGAGAGGTGGGGTATTCATCCGTCAGGTACCCCATGAAAAACCCCATCATCGCGACACGAGAACTCGGCCGAGGCGCCGCACGGTTTCATGACCTTGTCTACATCATCAGCAAGGGCAAGACGCTGCTCAGGGACGAGATTGCGCATACCAGCGTGGTGAGCGTCGACGGTGGGGACTGGGCCGACGGCGTGGACACGACCTGGAACTCGACGGCCATCGCGGTGGCGCGACAGCCCTCCGAGAAGATGGTCGTGGTGGGGGAGGATGGAGAGGTCGTCACCTACGTCGGTGGGAAGAGCAAGAACGAGGCGCTGAAGCCCGCGCCGGTGATGATTCGCAACGCGCGCGAAATCGCGGGGTGGGTCTACGCCTGTGGGATGAAGCGACAGGTCTACAAGCGCATCGGCGAGGCGAAGTGGGTGGCGATGAACGCGCCTGCCGCGGAGGCCACGGAGAAGGCGGGCTTCGAGGCCATGGACGGCACCTCGGAGACCGACCTCTATGCCGCGGGCTGGGGCGGAGAGGTGTGGCGCTATGACGGGAAGAGCTGGTCGCCCTGCGAGAGCCCCACGCGCGTCATCCTCAGCGCCGTCTGCTGCGCGCCGGATGGCACCGTCTATGTGGCGGGGCAACAGGGCGTGCTGCTCAAGGGGCGCGGAAGCGCCTTCGCCGTGGTCCCCTGGGCGGAGGAAGTGACGAGTGACTTGTGGGACCTGTGCTGGTTCCGCGGCAAGCTCTACGTCGCCACCCTGTCCGCGCTGTACACGTTGGAGGGCGACAGGCTCGTCGAGGTCGACTTCGGCGAGGCGGGAACACCCACGTGCTACGGGCTGGCGACCGCGGAGGACGTGCTGTGGTCGATTGGCCGCGACGACGTGGCCTCGTTCGACGGCACCACGTGGAAGCGCTACGAGTGACGCATCGCCGCGCCCGTGGCGCGCGGGGAAGACAGCTCCCCGCGCGTCAGGGACTCATCGGCTCAGGCCATCAAGGGTAGGAGATGGACTCGACGAAGGACGGGTGGCCTGGATGGCACGCGGCCTCCACGTCGGCACCGACGATGGTGCCGCGCAGGATGCGGCTCGGCTGGCCCGGCCGCTTCACCGTGAGGGTGTAGGGCAGCGGGCTGTCGTCGCCATGCGTCGTCTCGAAGCTCGTGGTCTTCAGACAGACGTCATAGATGCCTCGCGCAGGCGCGGCCTCCTCCCCGCTCGGCGCCCGTGCCTGCTCGCCGGTGATGCCAGCCTCGTAGGTGACGAGCTCGCCGGAGGGCGTCCGGATGATGAGCTGGGTGTCCAGCGCCTGCTCCCACGTCGCGGTGAGCTGGAACGGCGTCACGCTGGTTCCGCAGACTCCGGACGTGCAGGTCCTCCCGCTGGCGCAGGTGTTGCCGCAGCAGCCGCAGTTCGCCTCGTCCGTGTTCGCGTCCACGCACCGCCCCGAGCATTTGACCTGCGGCGCCGGGCAGCTGCCGGGCACGCAGTCAAAGCCGCCGGTCTGATTCACGCACCGCTGGCCCGGGGTGCAGGTGTGCGTCCCGAGCGTGCACTCGTTGATGTCATTGCAGGTGCGCCCGTTGCCCGAGTAACCCGCCTTGCACGTGCAGTTGTAGCTGCCCTGCGTGTTGCTGCAGGTGGCGTTGACGGAGCACTGCGAGGTGCCGTTGGTGCACTCGTTGATGTCGTTGCACGTCCTGCCGTTGCCCGTGTAGCCGCCCTTGCACGCGCAGGTGTAGCTGCCTTGCGTGTTGGAGCAGGTGGCGTTGACGGAGCACTGCGAGGTGCCGTTGGTGCACTCGTTGACGTCCGTGCACGTCCTGCCATCGCCCGTGTAGCCGCCCTTGCATGCGCAGGTGTAGCTGCCCGGCGTGTTGCTGCAGGTGGCGTTGGTGGAGCACTGAGAAGTGCCGTTGGTGCACTCGTTGACGTCCGTGCACGTCCTGCCGTTGCCCGTGTACCCGCCCTTGCACGCGCAGGTGTAGCTGCCTGGCGTGTTGGTGCAGGTGGCGTTGGCGGAGCACTGCGAGGTGCCGTTGGTGCACTCGTTGATGTCGTTGCACGTCCTGCCGTTGCCCGTATAGCCACCCTTGCACGTACAGGTGTAGCTGCCCGGCGTGTTGGTGCAGGTGGCGTTGGTGGAGCACTGAGAAGTGCCGTTGGTGCACTCATTGACGTCCGTGCAGACGCTGGGCTGGCCCGAACAGGCGTACCCCGGCTCCACCTGGCAGGTGGCGCTACAGCCGTCGCCCCCCGTGCGGGCGCCGTCGTCACAGCCCTCGCCCGTCACCACCCTGCCATCGCCGCACAGCGGTCCCGTCGCCTCCACCGCGTCCACCTGGTAGAGGGCGGCCAGCCCGCCCCGCAGCTTCACGAAGCGATAGGGCGTGGCATTCGTATAGGGGACCAGCGCCGTATAGGTGCCGAGCCCCAGCTCGATGAGCCGCACCTGTCCGGTGGTGATGACCGTCATGTCGGCGCGCAGGAACTCCACCTGCGCCACCACCGCCACCGTCAGGCCCCGGTAGTGGATGCGCAGCGGGCCAGTGCCTTCCTCGCCTTCGCCCATGTCCAGGTTCAGCGAGCCGCCCAGGGCCGCGAGGAAGCTCGCCACCGTCCCATTCGGCGCGCCTATTGCGTTGTTCGGGTTGAGGACGGCGACGACACCGCCCGGTGCCACCGCGTCCGCGTAGGGGTCTATCGCGAACTCGGACACCTTGTCCGTCGAGTCCTCTTCCTCCTGCTTCGCGGACTCGTCGTTGGCGGGGGCATCCCCCTCTGAATTGACACCACAGGCGCCGAGAACGGTGAACATCAACACCGTGCTCAGCGTGTGCCACAGCGTGGCCCTTCGATTGAACTCCATGTTTTGCTCCATTCCACTCAACAGACCGACAGCTCCCGAGGTCAGTCAGCCCTTCGGGAAACCGCCGGAATCCATGAAATGCATGGAGTTCAGTTCGCGCCTGGAGACCTTGCGCTTGTCTGGCGAAGCACGTGTGCCAATCGACAGGCGCCGCGTTGAGTATCGCGGCGGTGCGTCGAACGCGACATCAGGGGGGACCTGCAAGGCACGCGCGGGTGCCTGGGCTGCGGGGTGTATTGCGGGCGAGCTTCCGTTACGGCTTCTTGCGCCAGGCCTTGAGCTCCGCCTTCTTCTTCGCGCCCACTTCATCCAGCCTGTCCTGCCAGCGTTTGCGGTAGGGCCGCAGGGCGGCGGCCACGGTGCGCGCGACGACGAGGTTGCGGTACCACTTGGAGTCGGCGGGGACGATGGTCCACGGGGCGTTCTTGGTCGACGTGCGCGCGAACACGTCCTGGTAGGCCTGGGTGTAGTCCGCCCAGTGCCGGCGGTCCTCCCAGTCCCCGGCGCTGATCTTCCAGGCCTTGCGCGGCTCCTTCTCGCGGTCCAGCAGGCGCTGCTCCTGTTCCTTCTTGCTGATGTGGAGGAAGAACTTCAGGACGATGGTGCCGTTCTCGGAGAGCATCTCCTCGAAGTCGCGGATGTGCTCGTAGCGCTTCGTCCAGAGAGATTTGGGCGCCAGGTCATGGACGCGCACGGCGAGCACATCCTCGTAGTGGGAGCGGTTGAAGATGGAGAACTCGCCCTGGCGGGGTGTATGGCGGTGGATGCGCCAGAGGAAGTCGTGCTCGCGCTCCTCGGTGCTGGGGACGGCGAAGGAGGCGACGCTGACGCCTCGGGGATTGAGGCTGCCCACCACGTGTTTGATGGTGCCGTCCTTGCCCGCCGTGTCGCGGCCCTGGAGGACGATGAGCACGGAGTTCAGGCGCGCGCCCCATTGCAGGTCCTGGAGGTCGAACAGCTCCTCGCCGAGCGCGTCGAACTCCGCCTTGGCATCGGCCTTGAGGGCCTTCTTCGGCGGAGTCGTGTCGATGCTCTCCAACCGCACCCTGGCTCCCTGTCTCGCGCTGGTGATGAGTTGCATGGCTTCCTTTCCATCCGTCCCGGGGGACTCGCGTGGGGGGCTGGCGTCGTCGCTCCAGCCGTCCCCTGGTATCGCCCGGAACGGGCTGGGGCTGAACCCTTCATGCCTCCGTCATGAAGACTCCGTGAAGATGTGAGCACAGTGGGCCGCGCACCTCGGAGGGGCCGCGGCGAGCCTGCTCCGTGCCTCCTCCGCGAGCCGCGTCTTCGCCGAGGCCGTGCCGGGGGAGGGGTGATTTACATTTCGAGGGGGCTGAATTATGGGGGCCCATGACGCCACTGCTCCCCGACCCCGATGGCGAGCTGGATGCTCGCAACCCGCTGGTCATCACCGTGGATGACCTGCTCACCGACGACGAGTGCCGGGCGCTGGTGGAGCGAATCGAGGAGGCGGGCCCGACGGCGGCGCCCATCACCACCTCCTCGGGCTTCGTGATGCGTCCCGACATCCGCAACAACACCCGCGTGATGTTCGACGACTACGAGCTGGCGGACCTGTTGTTCCAGCGCATCTCGCCGCACGTCCCGCGCCGGCTGGAGCGTCAGTGGGAGCTCTCTGGCACGAACGAGCGGCTTCGGTGCTACCGCTACGATGCGGGGCAGTACTTCGCCCCGCACTTCGACGGGGCCTTCGTTCGCGACCGTGACGAGCGAAGCCTGCTCACCTTCATGGTGTACCTGAACGACTGCACCCACGGTGGCGCGACGAACTTCCTCTCGCTCGACCGCTCCGTGACGCCGCGTACGGGCACCGCGCTGCTCTTCAACCACCACCTGCTTCACGAAGGGGCGGAGGTCACCGCGGGCCGCAAGTACGCGCTGCGGACGGACCTGATGTACCGGCGCATCCGCTCGTGAGCCGGCGCTGACCCGCGGTGCCTGGCCCTCCGCGCGAGGTGCCACGGGCTCCGGAGCAAGAGGTCCCCGGAGCCCGTTCCTTCAGGGCTCAGTGAATCTCGATTTTACAGGTGGCGCTGCAGCCGTCGTTGTTCTGGCCGTTGCCGTCGTCGCACTCCTCGCCGGAGGTGAATTGAACGACGTGGTCTCCGCAGCGAGGCCCCAGCACGCAGCCCGGCGCGCATTCGCCGTAGCCCCCATTGTTCGTGCCGTCGTCGCACTGCTCCCCTTCATCGACGATGAAGTTGCCGCAGAGCGCGCTGCACTCGGTGCGCCGGGTGGTGAAGTCGTGGAGGGTGAGTCGGTACGAGGACGCGGTGGTGTGGCGCTCCGCCTGGAACACCGCGACCTCGTAGATACCGCCTGGTGTGAGCCCGAGCCGCGTGGCCTGGTTCGACAGGCTGACGTTGCCACTCATCGCGCCGTGTACCCCGCCCATGTCGAGGGCGAGGATGCGATTGATGAACACCCAGACATCGTCATCGCCTCGGAAATCGAGGACCTCGGTGCCCTTGTATTCGAACCAGTAGCGCGTCTCGCTGGTGAAGCTGAAGTTGCGCGGCCGGGCGGGGTTGCCGTTGTCGCCGCGCAAGGGCTCCTGCCCGGAGGCGACCCAGCCCAGGTTGTCCAGTGGGAAGAAGCTCTGATTGTCGAAGATGTACGAGCCATTCGGCTGCCGGTGGAGGATGAGCGTCCCGACCTCGGGCTTGTTGACGAACGCCGTGTCGCGGAACCACTGGGCGAAAGCCGCGGCTCCGTGCGTCGTGAGGGAGGACTGGCCCTCCTTCGCGTACGCGGGCTTGCCGTTCGCATCCAGGGTGTTCTTCACGATGCCGGTCTCCGCGCCGTTCTTGTTCTCGAAGTCGATGTGTCCCCTCGGCAGGGAACTGGAGGCCGGCAGGTCGTAGCCCCGGAAGTCGCGGTAGACGATGGGGAGGGCCACCTGGGCGGGAGGTGACTCGATGGTGATGACGCATTGGAAGCCGGGTTCGAGCTCACACGACGACGAGCAGCCATCATGGGCGCGCGTGTTGCCGTCGTCGCATTCCTCGGTCGTGTCGTTCGGCAGCAGCACTCCGTCGCCGCAAACGGACTCACAGACGCCGTTGGTGCAGAGAGGCTCCCTCATGCAGAGCGGGGAGCAACCGTCGCCGGTGTCGTTGTTGCCGTCGTCGCACTGCTCGGTCCCTTCGGTCACCTGGTCGCCGCAGGTGGTGCGGCTGCACGGCTGGCCGACAATGGGGCACTTGTAACCGGACTCCAGACGGCACGAGCCGTTACAGCCGTCCGCGGAGGCGGTGTTGCCGTCGTCGCACTCCTCGTGTCCGGCGCGGATGCCGTCGCCGCACGCCTCCGCGCCGCAGGCCCCGCCGTTCGCCGGGCAGCTCCAGCCGGTCTCCACGGCACAGGTCGTGTCGCAGCCGTCGTTGCTCGTCGTGTTGCCGTCGTCGCAGACTTCCTGGCCATCCACCTGGCCGTCGCCACACACGGGAATCAGGACACATGGTTGGCCGGCCTGCTCGCACACCCAGCCGGGTTCGACCTCGGCGCAGCTCGCGGAGCAGCCGTCGCCGCTCACCGTGTTGCCGTCGTCACAGGCCTCTGGGAGGTGGCGATTGCCATCGCCACAGATGCTCATTCCGGCGTCGGGTTCAGGGGCAGGTCCCCCGTCAAGCGGCCCCGCGTCCGGCTCCGGTGCCGGTCCCCCGTCGAGTGGCCCCGCATCCGGCTCCGGTGTCGGTCCGGCGTCTGTCTGCGGTGTCGGTCCGGCGTCTGTCTGCGGTGTCGGTCCGGCGTCTGTCTCTGGTGTCGGTCCCGCGTCTGTCTCTGGTGTCGGTCCGGCGTCGGTCTCCGGTGTCGGTCCGGCGTCGGTCCCTGGGGTCGGTCCCGCGTCTTGCTCTGGCTGGGGGCCCGGCCCTCCGTCGGTACCCGTGTGGGTGCCTGAGTCCTCCTCGTTGCCGGGCGTGCCGGAGTCCTCTCCGCCGTCGGGCGGGCCCGCGTCGCCACCGCTGTCTGGGATGGACGCATCGGGGGGCCGGGTACCGGCATCCGTGTTGGGAGAGTCATCTCCGCCGCACGCGGACAAGACAAGGAACAGGGTGGCGAGCAATGCGCTCAGCGACCGCGAATGAACACGAGGAATCGGCATAGGGATGAGAGAAGGAAGTGAGGGTTGAGGCGGAACTTGGAGGGTGACTGACTCCAGATGTTGTCGCTCGGCGATGGCCCGCCTGGGCGCAGCATGATGCCCGGAACCGCTGACATCATCGGGTGTTGTCCCCCGCGCTTCGGACGTTCAGGAATGCTTGAGATTTGTACCATGGTGACAGGTGCCACCCCATCGACAGACCATGGGCCGCCCGCCCCCGGGTGTAGCCCCGGACCCACGGAGGGAGATATCCGCTAGGGTCGCAGACCCCCGTGATTGGAGTCCCCATGCGACCCTCCTCCCTGGTCCTGCTCCTGCTGCCCCTGACTGGCGCCGCCGCCGTGAAGAACGTCTCCACCGTGGCGGAGCTGCAAGCCGCACTCGCATCGGCGAAGGCCGGTGACGACATCGTGCTCGCCGATGGCACCTACACCGTGAACGCGAACCTGGACTGCAAGGCGGAGGGCACCGAGGCCCAGCCCATCACCGTGCGCGCCGCGAATCGCCATGCGGCCCTCATCCGCTTCAACGCCGTGGAGGGCTTCAAGGTGTCGGGTCGCTCCTGGGTCTTCGACGGGCTCACCATCGAGGGCATCTGCGCGCGAGACCCAGACTGCGAACACGCCTTCCACGTCACAGGCCACGCGGAGGGCTTCGTGTTGCGCCACAGCCGGGTGCGCGACTTCAACGCGCAGCTCAAGGCCAACGCGACGAAGAACACCGAGGGTGTCTTCGAGATGCCCCACCGAGGGCTCATCGAGCACAACGACATCTACGACACGCGCCCGCGCGCGACGTCGACTCCCGTCACCAAGCTCAACATCGACACGGGCGACGACTGGGTGGTCCGCGACAACGAGCTGCACGACTTCTCCAAGCAGGGCGGCATCTCCTACGGCGCCTTCATGAAGAGCGGTGGCAAGCGCGGCCTCTTCGAGCGCAACCGCGTCGTCTGCGCCAGGGACCTGCCGGCCTCGGACACCCGGATTGGCCTGTCCTTCGGCGGCGGCGGAACGGGGGCAGCGTTCTGTGCGCCAGCCTTCGATGCGAACGTGCCGTGTGACCCCGAGCACTCGGATGGCGTCCTGCGAAACAACATCGTCGCGAACTGCTCGGATGTCGCCGTCTACCTGAACCGGGCAACGCGCACGAAGGTGCTGTTCAACACCTTCATCGGCACGACGGGCGTGGACTTCCGCTTCGCGTCCTCCACCGGCGAGGCCCACGGCAACGTGTTGTCGTCCGTCATCCGGGGCCGCGACACCGGCAGCTTCACGGCGGGCACGAACTTGATGAACGTGGCCACCGCCACCTGGACGTCCTGGTATGCCGCGCCCCTCCAGGGCGACTTGACGCTCAAGGGCTCCGTGTCCCAGCTCGTCGGCGCCGCCGCCCCCAATGCCCTCGTCAGCGAGGACTTCTGCGGGCGTCCTCGGCCCTCCACCGGGGCGTACACGCTGGGCGCGCTGGAGCATTCGCTGGGCAACTGCGAGCCGGGCACAGGTGAGCCCGACGCCGGTTCCGGAACTCCCGACGCGGGCTCGGGCCAGCCGGATTCGGGGAGCGGCACCGCGGACGCGGGGCCTTCGGATGCGGGCTCTTCGGACGCGGGTCCGGGGCCGGACAAGGACGCGCCTGGGGACGACGGTGGATGCAGCGCCAGTCCGGGCCTGTGGCCCCTGCTCCTCGCGCTGCTGGTGCCGCTGAGCCTGCGCCGCCGCTTCCGCCGCGAGTGAACGCGGTGGGCCCCTGGCTTTCCCGTCAGGGGCCCGCGCGACGCGGGGACGTGCTCACCACGCGGTGTGGCGGTAGTCCTTGAAGAAGTTGCCCCACGAGAACTGGCCGGTGTTCTCCGAGAAGATGACCGGGTCCACGATGCGGGCCGCGCCGTCGATGATGTCCAGGGGCGGCTGGAAGTCGAGGTCCACCACCTTGCGCTCCGAGAACAACACCGGGTCCTCGTCGGTGACCCAGCCCGTGTCCACCGCGTTCATGTAGATGCGGTCCTTGGCGTAGTCCGCCGCGGACGTCAGCGTCATCATGTTCAGCGCGGCCTTCGCCATGTTGGTGTGGGGGTGCCGGTCCGTCTTCGTCCCGCGCGAGAAGCTGCCCTCCATCGCCGACACGTTGACGATGTGGCCCGCCGAGGAGCGGTCGCGCATCATCAGCGGCTTGAGCTTGCCGCAGAGGATGAAGGGCGCCACCGCGTTGATCAGGTGGACCTCCAGCATCTCCGCCGTCGGCACGTCCGCCAGCTTCATCCGCCACGAGTTCATGTTGCGCAGGTCCACCTGCTGCTCATCCGCGTCCAGCCGGCCCTGGGGGAAGAGGGCGCGCGTGTCCCCCTCCTGCTCCATCGCGTAGGGCAGGAGCGACAGCGCGGCGGACGAGTGGATGCCCAGCGCCGGGTCGCTGCTGCGCCAGGTCGTCGTGAGCGAGGAGGCGTCCACCGTGCCGCCGGTGCCGAGCATGGGCGTCACGGTCTCGATGCAGGCCCGGTGTCCCGCGAGCAGCGGACGCGCGGCCTCCGGCAGCTGCTCCAGGCGGAGCTGCTCGCCCTCGAGCAGGTGCGCGTAGAAGCCCGGAGGACGGCGGACCGTCTGCGCCGCGTTGTTGATGATGATGTCCAGCCGCTGGTGCGTCTGCTCCACGTACGTGGCGAACAGCTCCACGCTGGGCGCGTGGCGCAAGTCCAACCCGTGGATGTGCAGCCGGTGGGACCAGTCCGCGAAGTCAGGCTCCAGCACGTAGCGCCGCGCCGCGTCCTGGGGGAAGCGCGTGGTGGCGATGACGGTGGCGCCCGAGCGCAGCAGCATCAGCGAGGCCTGGAAGCCAATCTTCACGCGCGCGCCGGTGATGAGCGCGACCTTTCCGTCCAGGGAGGCGCGCTGGGTCCGCTTGGCGTAGTTGAAGTGCGCGCACTCCAGGCACATGGAGTCGTAGAAGAAGTGCAGCTGACGGAACTCCGCCTTGCACACGTAGCACTTGCGCGGCGTCTCCAGCAGCTGCCCCGGGTTCTCCTCGGGCGGGGGCGGCAGCATGGGCATGTTGAAGACGGGCGCCCGGCGCATCAGCCGGATGCGGGTGGACGCCCGGACCTCGCGGTCCTTGGTCTCCTTCTCCTGCCGGCGCTCCCGCCGCAGGGCCTTCTCCAGCCGCGTCTTCGCCCCACGGTCCGGGTGCACCAGGCGGCCAGCGGCGACCAGGAGGGCGAGCTTGTCCTCCTCGGGGAGCCGAGTGAGCAGGATGCGGTCCTCCGCCGCGGCCTCGAGGAGGCGGGTGCATCGACGGACGTCCTCCAACGAGAGCGAGGAGGGCGACGTGAGGTCGGTATCAGCGGGGAGTGCGGGCGACGAGGTCTCTGCGTCCTTCATTCCCGCGGTGAATATCCCGGAGGCGCCCGCGAAGAAAGGCCGGTGGTGGCGGAGGGCTCGGTAGGAGGGGAGGCGGCCGTGCTGTCCGGGGGGGGAGGGCCCCCGCCCTGGGCCGGCCCGCCCGCGACCCAACGTCGGTCAGTGCCAGTTGACCCTGCCGCTGCCATTCACGCGGATGGAGCGCACGGAGGCGTCGCCCCACAGGTCCACGTCGCCCGACGCGTCCAGCGAGACATTCACGGTGCCGCCCTCGACGGTGGCGCTCGCATCGCCGGAGCCCTCGGAGACCAGGTCCAGGTCCACCGCGCGCAGCTCGCGGGCTTCCAGGTCACCACTGCCTTCCATCCGCACGCTCAGCCGCGAACTGGTGCCCTTCAGTTTCACCCGGCCGGAGCCCTCGCTGGCGACATGCACGTCGCTCGCGGCGCCCGTCCAGCTCAGCTCGCCGGAACCGGACAGGGAGAAGTCCGCCCGCTCCACGAGCACCGAGTCCGGCATGCACATCACCACCCGGCCGGAGCCCTCCACCTTCGCCTCCACCGTGCGGGCTCCGCCGCAGTAGCGCAGGCCGCCCGAGCCCGTCGACTCCAACCGCACGTGCTCCTCGGTCTGGCCGATGAAGCCCTCCACCGTCATCGAGCCGGAGCCTTCCAGCGTCGCGCCCACCAGCCGTGGCACCGTGATTTCCACCCGCGCGGTGCCCTTGGGGTGGAGGTTGCCGTCCGTCACGATGAAGAGGGACGCATCCGGGCCCTTGAAGGTGCGCACGTTGTCCTGGAGGTTCGAGTCCAGTGTCACCTTGAGCGTGGCTGTCTCCCCTTCGCGCACCACCACGTCCAGGTTCCCTTCATGGGTCACCGACTGGAACGCCTCCACCTGGCGCTCCTCCGTGACGGTGTCTCCGTTGCCGTGTACGTCGAAGTCACTGCAGCCCGCGAGCCACCACGCCGTGAGTACACCCGCCGCCACGCGCTTCCACATGTCCTGCCTCCAGTGAAGGGGGCGCGCAGTCCAGGCGCGCTGTCCCTGGAACACCGGGGGCTCCGGAAACTGTCACTCGACCCGGACCTGGGGTGAGGGCAGTCGTGCCGAGGCCACCGCCAGGCACAGCGCCGCCACGACGAAGTAGTAGTAGTTGCAGAACGCTTGTTTGTTGAAGGCGAAGAAGGTGGCGTAGGTGAGGGCCGTGGCGGCGGCGAAGCCCGACGGCGACCGGGGCGCACGCCACAGACTCAGGCCCAGCACCAGGGCCACCGCGACGAACGGTATCCAGATGGGCGGAGGCGCATGGCCCCGGGCCACCCACGCGGCCAGGTAGCTCAGCGACTCCGTGCGAAACGGCTGGTGGATGTGCAGCGCCACCACGCTGTGGAAGAACGCCTTCACGTCCGGAAGCGCGAACGGAAGGCTCACGGCCAGCGCGGTGGCTCCCGCGCGCCAGAGCAGGCCCCAGAGCCGCCGGGGCTCGGGAACCAGCAGGAAGGCCAGCGGCACGAGGAACACCGTGTGCTGCTTCACGGCGAGCGTCAGCCCGAAGACGTAGGGGAGGGCCCGAGGAAAGCGGAAGGCACAGAAGACGCTCGCCGACAGCAGCATCACCAGGAACGGCTCCGTCCAGGACTGCTCCAGCACGAAGAAGCCGCGCGGCGTGAGCAAGTAGAGCGCGGCGGCTCCCGCGCCCAGCCGTCCCCCACGCGCATACGCCATCAAGCCCGCCGCCACCGCCGTGGCCACCAGCTGCGCGTAGCGCGGGTCGCCCGCCAGCACGCGGCCGAGCGTGGCGAACACCAGGCTCAAGGGAGGATAGGGAAAGCCGAACAGCAGACGCCCGTCCCTCGCCAGTCCCTCTCCGTACCAGAGCGTATGCCCGTAGATGTTGGGGAACGTCATCGCGAACGGATTGCCGCCGCGCAGCAGCTCGTCCGCGCCCTGGAGCTGGAACACGAAGACGTCGATGTTCGGCGACGGGGCATGCCGGAGAATCCATCCCCCAAGCAGCAGATACACCCCCAGCAGCACGGGCACGCCCACCTGCCGCAGTCGCTCCGGCCCCGCCAGGAGCGCACCCGACACGAGCGCCGCGGTGGCCAGGTGCGCATGGAAGGGCGCAAAGGGCCAGGGGCCGTTGAGCCGCAGCGCGGACGAAGGGTAGTCCGAGAGCAGGGCCTGGAGCTGCCACAGCAGCGCCACTCCCAGGAGCAACGCGAGCACCGGCTCCGCCCACCGCCAGGGACGACGAAAGCCCGGGCCGACCACCGCCAGCAGGCTCAGGCCCAGGCACTTCGTGAGGCCTTGAATCGAGTCCTCGCGGAGCGTGCCATTGGTGAGCTGGAGCGTCAGCGCGAGCACCGAGGCCGCCGCCAGGCAGAAGACGGGGAGCCGCCAGGGGTCAGCGAGAGGGAGCTGGGGGAGCGACGGCGTGGACTCCATTGCGCGCCTTATACCCCACGCGCCTGGAGCCGAATCCCCTTTGCGTTCGCCGCGAGGGCGGGGCGGTCAGCCGCAACGCGGCAGGTGGATGCTGAAGGTCGTTCCGCCCGCCAGGGTGGAGGTCACCTCGATGCGGCCTCCATGCGCCCGGGCAATCTGGTCCACGATGAAGAGGCCCAGGCCGACGCTGCGCCGCTCCACTCCAGCCTCCGTGCCACGTCGCATGGGCTCGAAGAGGGTGGGAATCACGTCCCTGGGAATCGGCGGTCCGGCGTTGTTCACCCGAAGCACCAGCTCCAGGGGGCTGCCCTCGCTCAGCACCTGGATGCGGGCGTTCGGCGGGCTGTACTGCACGGCGTTGGAGAGCAGGTTGTGAATCACCTGGGCGATGCGGTCCGAGTCCAGGGCGCCCTGTCCATCGCCGCGCGTCTCGACCTCTAGCACCCGCTCCGGCATGACGGCCCGCACCTCGTCCACCGCCTGCTGGGTCAGCTCATGTAGGTCCATGACCTGGCGCTTGACGGGCATCACCTGACCCATTCGCGCCTGGGTGAAGTCGAGCAGGTCCAGGATGAGTCGCTGTGCGCGGTCCGCCGAGTCCACGATGCGGCGGATGGCCTTGCGCGCCCGCTCGTCCAGGTCCGTGCGTCGCACCAGCGTGGACGCGGAGAGGAGGATGGCGTTGAGCGGATTGCGGAGGTCATGGCTGACGATGCCAATCAGTTGCTCGCGCAGGACGGCTGCTTCCTTCGCGCTGAAGAGCTGCGCGTCCCTGCGCTCCAACTCGTCCTGGTTCTCGAGCTGATGGCCGATGAGCTCCCCGAGGTGACGGAAGACCTCGAGCTTGTCTTCGGTGAGCAGGGCCGGGTTGGCGTCCAGCGCGCACATGACGCCGAAGAAGGAGCCGTCCCTGCGGTACACGGGCACGGCGATGTAACTCTCCACGCCGTAGAGCTTGGGCGCGGGGTGGTTGGCGAAGCGGGGGTCCTCGCTCGCGTGATTGACGAGCAGTGGTGTCGCCGACACGCGGACCGAGTTGCAGAAGGTCGTCGTGATGGCCAGCGTGTCGCCCGGATTGAGGCCGAAGTTCATCTCGTCCAGCACGGCGCAACACCGCCACTCCTGGGCGGTGACGCGGGCGACGACGGCCAGCCGCAGCCCCGTGGTCTGCAAGAGCACCCGCAGCACCGTCTTCACGGCGTCGATGCGCGCGATGGCCTGGACGTCCGCGGTGAAGCCGACGGGAAGGGCCGCGGAGTCGACCGGCGGCGGGCGGGCTGGTGCGCTTTCAAAGGCGGCCATGGGAGCTGGAACAGTGGCCTGGTCGCTCATCATTTCACCCCTTGATGCCCTTCTGATGGCCTCGGGGCCCCGAGCGCTCGCGTGCGGGCCACGCGGCGCTTGCCGGGGTGCTGGCGCGGCGGAGGGGCTTGCGGGCGAAGTGTGGAGTTCCGTGCCCTGGGGGCGGATTTGGCGCGGGGCGAGGCAACCCCGGAGGCCCGCCCAGGGAGCGAGCGAGTAGAATCCCGCGCTGTCGGCACGGAGCCAGGGGGGGCAGATGGCACGAGTGCGAACACCTCCAGGGGGCGGCCATGCGTGAGTCCCCGTCGACGTCGGAGCTGCTGCGCCAACTGGCCGGGACGACGAGCGAGGGCACTGGTGAAGGTGTCGCGCGGCTGCGTGCGCGGGCGGACCTGGTCGACGCGGCTCGTGAGGCCCTCGCGGGGGGACAGGAGCGGGAGAAGGTCCTGGCGCTGCTCGCGATGCAGGGACTGGATGCGCGCGGAGCGCAAGACCTCCTGCTCTCGGCGATGGGCGATTCCTCCGCGCGCGTCCGGGCGATGGCGGCGCGGGGACTGGCCCTGGCGCCACGACAGGTGGCCTGGAGTCACCTGGTCACCGCGCTGGCGGATGCGGACAGCGCGGTGCAACGACAGGCCATGGAGGCACTGGCGCGACTCGACGTCTCCGAAACGGGAGCGCTGCTGGGCGCGCGCTTCGGTTCCGCGACGGAGTCGGAGCGGCTGAACATGCTCGATGTCGCCAGAGAACAGGAGGCACACACCTGGCTGGCCCTGGCGCGGCAGGGGCTCGTGGACGCGGCGCCCTCCGTCCGGGCCGCTGCGGTCGCGGCGATGGCCACGGTGGAGGACCCTTCCGCGGACCGCGTGCTCGTGGAGGCGCTCCAGGACGTGGATGAGCAGGTGCGCCTGTCGGCCGTCGAGGCCCTCACCCCGCGCGCCTCCCTTCCCACCACGCCGCTGCTGCCGCTGCTCGCGGATGTCTCGCCCACGGTGCGGATGCGGACGGTCCACGCGCTGCTCCGCCGGGGAACCTCGGAGGGCTGCGAGCAGCTGGTGCGCCTGCTGGATGATCCGCTTCCCCCGCTGCGCGAATTGGCCATTCTCGCGCTCGGCCAGCTCGGCTGCGGCGCGGCGACCTCCCGGCTGGTCGACGAAGCCCGCCGCGCCTCCGACGCGGAGGAGCGCGCCGCGCTCGTCACCGCGCTCGGGCGTCTGGGCGGAGGCGAGGTGGAGCCGGTCATCCAGGAGGCGCTCGGGGACACGTCCGCGCCCGTGCGTGAGGCGGCGGTGGTGGCGTGGCCTCGCGTCGTCGGACTGGCGCGGGCGCTCGCCCCGCTGCGGGGACTGTTGCGTGCCGACCCGGACTGGCAGGTGCGTTCCCAGGCCGTGCTCGCGCTCACGGGCGCGGCCCCCGAGGCGGACGAGGACCTGTCCCTGGCCCTCACCCGCGACGTGGACCCGAGGGTCCGCACGGCCGCGGCACGGGTGCTCGCGGACAGGGCGGGAGAGGTCGCGGAGCGGGCCCTGGTGAAGGCGCTCTCGGACCCGGAGCCCGAGGTCCGGTTGAAGGCGGCGCGCTCGCTGGGGCGACGGCTGGCGGTGGAGGCCCATCCCGTGTTGTCCGCGCTGGAGGGCTCGGAGCCGCGCCGCGATGTCCGGGCGGAGGTCCGACTGGCGCTCTCACGTCTGGAGCGGGCGCGCACGGGTGGCGATGAAGAGTCACCTCCGGAGCGCGAGCTATATGACCCGGCGGGGCAGGGGGTGGCCTTCGCCACGTGGCTGAGAGACCCTGACTGGTACCCCGTCTCGGACCGCCTGGTGTTCTACCGGGAAGGGGCGCTGGAGAGCATCGACCTGGATGAGCACGTCCAGGTCCATGACTACTCCGTCGATGTCGGCCACCTGCGCCTGCGACGCGAGGGGGCGCCAGACTTGCTGACCGCGTTCCAGGTGGAGCGCACGACCTGGCCGACTCCGGAGCAAGGCGACCAGCCCTGCTACCGGCTGGAGCTGCATACCGACGTGCTCACCGGCACCGGCCAACCCCGGGTCTTCTATTGCTTCGACGTCCGCTAGAGTCACCGCGTTGCCCGCCCCGTCCTTCGTCTCCGAGGCTTCATGCGCCACGCGACTCTCGTGCTCGTCCTCCTGCTGGCTTCCGCGTGCCGATGCACCGAATCCGTGCGCAGCGAAACCGTGGGCTCCGCGGTCGTCACCCATGTGCGGAGCTGCGAGGCGCTCGACTGGGAGAACAACTCCTGCCGGACGGACTCCGTCATGGCGGTGGGGAAGGTGCGCATCACGGAGGTGAACTCCGTCTCCGCGAGTCCCTCCCAGACACGCGCGCTGGTGAGCCTGCGAAACGGTACGGCCGTCCTCGTCGACACCCGGTCCGGAGAGAGTCTCAGCCGCTTCCCCGTCTTCGCCTCGGCGCAGGAGTGGTGTGGTGACTCGGCGCTGATCGTCACGTATGCCCTGGCGAACTTTGGCGTGACGGAGGGCTACAAGGGCACCACCCTGGAGCTGGTGTGGTTCGAGAGCGACACGGAGGTCCGCCGGGCCGTGGTCCATAAGGGCCTGCGCCCCGTGCCCCGCGTCCTGTGCGGGCCCGCTCACACGCTGGCCTTCGCGTTGGAGGGCGAGAAGCGGGAGGACCCGCCGGAGCTCTACCGCTGGAGCGAGCGCGAGGGACTCCAGCTCGTGGAGACCTGGCCCGGGCCCCTCGATGAGGGGGGACCGCCGGCACTCGTCCTCTCCTGGGCCTCCTCGGGACGGCCCTCCTGGTGCGCGCTCCAGCCGCCGTATTCCCAGAACCGCTGCGTTCCGCCCGCGCGCTGACCCGCACGGTGCGCAGCGGGTCGCCCCCTGGTGGAAAAATGACCCCACCCCCGAAGACTTGAACGCGACCCCGTTCTCCCGCCGCAGGCCATCGGAAACCGGGAGACCACATGAAGACCAGGTCGCTGTTCGCCGCGCTGGGGTGTCTGTCCTTGGGTGCCGTGGGGTGTAGCTCCGAGGGGCCTCCTGCCCAGAGCTGGGAGGTGGGCTCGGGGCTTCGGCTGGATGACGACAGCGTCGTCAGCGTCGCGTACGGCTCGGGCCCTGGCACGGTGGTGGAGGGCAATGACCCCCGGCTCGTCGACGCACGCACGCCCCTTCCAGGCCATGGGAGCTACATCCAGAACGGGACGCAGGCCCAGGACGCGTCGCTGTCCCTGTCGGGCGCGGCCAGCGCGAAGTCCGGCCTGTTCGTCAATGGGGCGGCGGAGGTCCTGACGCCCGTGCCGCTCCTGCGCGTCACGAACACGAGCGCGAGCGCGCCCGTCTGGGACGCGCTTCCCCTCTTCTCCGTGGACTCGTCGGGCGGGTTGCTGGCGCGGGGTGAGCTGGGCCGCGGCCCGGTGCCGATGAGCGGCGCCGGGATGCGGCTGATGTGGTCCCCCGCTCGCGCCGCGTTTCGCGCGGGTTACGCGGAGGACGAATGGAATGAAGCCAACCTGGGGTTCTATTCCTGGGCGGGTGGGACGAAGACCCGGGCGAGCGGCTTGGCCGGCTTCGCCTTCGGTGACCAGTGCCTGTCGAGCGGCACGGGGGCGGTGTGCTTCGGCTCGAAGAACGAGGCGCCTGGCACCGTGAGCTTCGCGAGTGGCGCGAACTCCATCGCGAGTGGCTTCGGCTCCGTGGCCATGGGCTTCACCAACAACGCCACGGGCCAGGGCTCCATCGCGGTGGGATATCGCGTCTCGGCCAACGCGGACTACAGCACGGCCCTGGGGCATCGGGCGTCGTCGGGCGGCTTCTCGGGCTCGTTCATCTGGGGAGACGAGTCGACCACCGCCTTCGTCAGCAACACCGGGGCGAACCAGTTCATGGTGCGCGCGGCGGGCGGCGTCGCTCTGCGGACCAACGCCACGTTGACCACGGGCTGCAACCTGCCGGCGGGCTCCGGCGTGTTCAGCTGCACGTCGGACCGTCACCAGAAGGAGGACTTCCGCCGCGTCGATGGAGAGCAGCTCCTGGCGAAGGTGGCGCGGCTCCCCGTGGAGACCTGGCGCTACAAGGAGGAGGCCTCGGGCGTGCGTCACCTGGGGCCGGTGGCGCAGGACTTCCGGGCGGCCTTCGGACTGGGAGTCGATGACACCAGCATCGGCATGCTCGACATCGACGGCGTCAACATGGCCGCCATCCAGGCCCTGGAGCGACGCACCCACGAACTCCACGTGCGGGACGCCGAGGTCGACGCACTGAAGGCGGAGCTGGCGGAGCTGAAGCGCGGCGTGGCCGAGTTGAAGGCCGCGATGTCTCGCGACCGCTGATGGGGTTGGAGTGGGCCCACCGGCAACCCCCGTGTCACATGTCCGTCGTGTCAGAAGACGACGGTCCAACCGGGGCGACGGACCTGCTCCTTCACGTACGAGACGCCGTCCACCTTCAGCCCCTGGGCATCGAGCAGGTTGATGGAGCCGCCCTGGTTGGTGAGCTCCACGGGCTTCTGGACGCGCAGCACGCGGGTGGCGCCGGGGGCCAGGTCTCCGCTCAAGGTCTGCTGGTGTTTCTTCCGGTCCGCGAGCACCCAGCCGGAGAGGGACACCGGTGCGGGTGACGTGTTGAGGAGGGTGACGGTCTCCTGCTCGGGCGCGTGGGTGTCGTTGACGAGCGCGGCGATGATGCGCACCAGGCCGTCATGCTGTTCGGGCACGGGCGTGGTGAGGGCATGTCCCGTGCGGTCGTCGGTGTGCCAGACCTGGGACTGGAACTTGAGGAAGATGCCCACCCACTGCTCGGGCTCCGCGAAGTGGAGGAGCACACCGCCGTCCTGCCACACGCCATCCTGGCTCGCGAAGGAGGAGTGGTTGCCCTGGTTCATGTGGATGTCGTGGATGCCGCGTCCGGGGCTGAAGCCGAAGTACTTGTCCTTCGCGCTCTCCGGTCCCCACGTCTCGCCGAAGGCGTAGACGGTGGCCTGCTCGTCCGCCATGGCGCGCTGGAAGAAGTGGTCCAGCTTCTCGTTCAAGTCGTTGTCCGGCCCCGGCACGTTGGGCGACAGCGCCTTCATGAGCGAGCGGTCGAAGAAGTTGCCCCGGATGTAGTCGAGCGCGCGTCCGCCACCTCCTCCAGGCAGGGCCGTGAAGCCGAGCGGCAGGGCCTTGAGGGCGTCGGTGGATGGATGCCGGAAGTTCTCGTCGACCAGGTACTCCAGGTCCGACGGCGGCAGCTTGGAGCTGACGTTGATGGCGATGCGGTGGTCCGCGTCCTGGTCGACGAGGCGGACCTGATAGTGGGGACTGGGGCCAGAGCCCAGCCGTCGCGCGATGGCGGAGCCCTTCAGCACTCCGTAGTTCTTGAGCGGCATGCGTGATTCCTCCTCCCGGGGAAGAGGCGTCACGCGCCGGATGTCTCGCGGCCCGTGTCGAGGGCCGCACGGAGCCCGGACCGACACGGGCGCGCCTGGACGCCGGGCTCCTTGCGGCGGGGGCTACGGCAGCACGGCGCGAGGCCCCTTGTGAGGCTTCGCGGGGGCCTCCACCGTGCGCAGCGGCGCCGCGTCGCCGTGGGCATCACGGCGATACACGGTGATGGTGCCCGAGCGGGCGTTGGCCACCCGCAGCTCCTCGCCCGCCGCATCCAGGGAGACACCCGTCGGCTGGTCCAGCTCCGTGGCCTTGCCGTGAAGCAGCCGCAGCGGCTTCACGTTCTCCTTGCCCGCGAGCAGCGCCTCCACCGAGTACACGGCCACCGCGTCCGCCCCGTAGTCCGCGACGAAGAGCTCCTGGTGGGTGACATCGAGCGCCAGGCCCGAGGCGCGGTTGAGCTTGAGCTGCTCCCCCGTCCACCGGGCGAGCGGCGCCGTGTCGCCTTCCGCCGCCATGTCGAACAGGGAGAGGAAGGCTCCCCGGCCCGTCTTGCTCGCCGCCGTCAGCCCCGTCACCTGCGCCTTGCCGGAGCCCGCCACGAAGAGGCGGTGTTGCTTCACGTCCAGCGCCAGTCCCAGCGGGCCAGACAGCCCCGTCTTCCTTCCGGAGAGCACACGCGCGGACTGGAACTCGCCCTTGTCATCGCGGCGGAAGACGGCCACCGAGTCCCCGCCGCCGTTGGCCACGTAGAGCTCGTCGCGGGCCGGGTCCAACACCAGCGCCGTGGGCTGCTCCACGCCCTCGCGCAGCGTTCCCACCGTGCGAGTCGCCTCCTGCTCCGCCAGACTGAAGCGCACCACGGCGCTGGCGCTCGTGTCCGCCACCAGCAGCTCCTGGTGCTTCGCGTCTCTCGCCAGTCCCCAGGGCTGCTCCAGGCCCGACGTGAAGCGGGACTCCGGGGTGGAGGCGGGCAGCACCTGGCTTCCACCCTGGCCCGGGAAGGGGCTGGGCGGAGAGCCGGTGAAGCACTGAATCCAGAACCACAGCTCGAAGTCGCCGCCCTGCCTGCCGTCGCCCCGGTTGGGATAGCCGATGGCGAAGCGCCGCTGGAGCGACTGGGAAATCACCTCGCCATCGAGGACGCGGAAGCCATCGCGCGAGTGGATGAAGCCGCCCTGGACCCGCAGCTTCGCGAGCATCCGGGCGTTGGCGAAGTTGTCGATGTTGTACGAGCGCAGCAGGTCCATCCACCGGTAGGACTCCAGGAGGGGGACCCAGACGATGTCGGTGCCGAAGATGCGCGCCTCGCCCCTCATGTGGAAGGTCTGGTGACCCACGAAGCCCGGAGCGCGGCCCATCTGCTGCGTCCAGTAGGTCACGTCCGGGGTCGTCAACGGATAGACGACATCCAGTGACAGGGTGACGACCGGCGGTGGCAGGGGCAGGGGCGCGCCCGAGGGAGCCAGAAAGGGCGCGAGCTCCTCCGTGCAGATGATGCGAATCCCCTGACGGAAGAGGCCGAAGGGGTCGAACCCGAGCAGCCCATCGTTCTCCAGCACGAACTGGGGATTGGCGGCCAGCTCCACCCGGGCCACGTGGACGGAGGCCTCTTCACCACTTTCCAGGCCGGGGCGTGCGCTGAACACGATGGGCGGAAGCCGGGTCGGCTGCTGAGCGTCCTCGACGAGCACCGCCGTCACCTGCTGGGCTTCCGCCCGGGAGATGACCCAGCGCACCGCCGCGATGCCTTGCGCGTCGGTGCGGATGAGCAACGACGGCCCCTCCAGCGCTCCGTCCAGGGAGCGCAGGCGGGCTCCGTCCTGGGGCTGGACCAGGCGGAAGTGGACGATGGCGTTGGCGACCGGGTTCTCTCCGGTCATCACCGCGACGATGAGAGGCGTGGGCAGCACATCCCCTGAGTGGGCCTGCTGACCGTCTCCACCGAGGTACAGGAACGTGCGCTGTCGGCACAGCGTGTCCAGCGCCTCCTGCACCGTGTCCGCGCTGAACAGCGTCTGGCACCCTCCGGGCTGGTAGGCGACCCGGTCGGCGAGGCTCAGGCGCGCGGTGAAGACCAGGGGAAGGTGGACCTCGCGGAGGTTGCCGCCGCCGTCCGCCACGAGCAGCCGCGCCTCCACCTGTTGCGTGGCGTCGTTCTGGTTCGGCAGCCACTCCACCTGGGCGATGCCGTCCGCGTCGGTGGGGACGATGATGCTCTCCGTCCAGGGGTTGCCCGAGCCCGCGAGGCGCACGCCGTTGTACTCCCCCCGGGCGTCGCCCAGCACCCGGAAGCGCACCGTCTGGTTCGCCGCGCGGCGCTGGTGACGGGCCACGCCCACCCGCAGCGGGCGCGGGAGCACTTCACCGGGCATGGCCTCCTGCCCGTCGCCCCCTTCGTACGTGAGCACCAGCTGCCGGCTCAGCGTGTCGAGCGCCTCCTGGACGGTGTGCGTCTCGTTGAGGATTTCCTGGGCCGTGTCCGGGGCATACGCCACCTTCGAGGCGACGCTGAGGCTGGCGCTGTAGCGCAGCGGCGCGTGGACCTCCTCGTTGCCATGGTCCAGCAGCCGCGCCTCCACCACCTGGCTGTGCCGGGGGTGGTCCACCGTCTGCCACCCGTCGATTTGCGGCGTCCACCAGGCCTCGGCGATGCCGCTGACGTCGGTGTAGACGACGATGGTGGTGCCGGTGTTCGCCGGCCTGCTCACGTCCTCCAGCGTGCCGTTGCCCTCGGACGTGACGACACTGAACTGGACGCGCGCGCCCTCCACGGGAATCCGCCCGTTGAACACTCCGGCGCGCAGCGGACGCGCGAGCCGCGCCGGAGGAGCGGGCGCCCTCGTGGGCATCACCTCCTGGCCATCGCCTCCGGCGTACACCAGCGTCTTGTGCTCGGTGAGCGGGGCGAACAGCTTGCGGCAGTCATGCACCGTCCAGCCGAGGTTCGTGCGCTCCATCACCGCGAGCGCGCAGTAGTGGTGCCGGATGCCGTGTGCGGACTCGAACGTCGGGACGCCCGCGCGCCGCGGCCAGAGCACGGTGCGCGTCACCGTGCGCGCGGGGATGAGCCAGTAGTCGCCCGTGCGGTAGTGGCCCGCGGTGAAGCGCACCTGCACGCCGCTCTCCAGCGGAATCCAGCCGCTGTCAGGGCTGGTCGGGTCGGCGGCCGGAATGACCTCCACCGTTCCCGTGGTGCCCACCGTGTCCCAGCCGCGCACCGTGAGCGCGCCGGAGGGCAGGGTGACAGGCCACGTCGCCGTGTCGATGGTGATGCGATTGCCCGTGACGGCCTCCACCCGGACCAGCTCGCCGGGTTCGCCGCGCAGCACGCGCGACTCGTTGGTCAGCTCCAGCCACTGGTTCGGCTGGAAGCGCCGGTAGCCGTCCTTGCCCGGCTCGGCCACCACGAGGAGGCGGTCGTCGACGTCCACCGACTCGACGCGGGTGTAGAGGATGCCGTTGTCGCGAGACCACTTGAAGGTGGCCCGGCCGCCGCTCGTGTTGGCCCGGTGGACCTCCACCCGATAGAGCTGGTTCTCCAGGCGGCGGTAGCCCGCCTCCGCCGCGACGATGCACGGGTTGTCGCTGACCTGCTCGGGCTCGCCGCGCGCCGCCAGCGTGCCGGTGCTCGTCAGCTCCGCGGGCGTCCACTCGGGGGTGCCGAAGGTGTGGCACGGCACCGCCTCCACCGGCCCGGAGGCCTGGTCGCCCGTCAGCGGATACAGCCGCGCCTGCCACACCGTGCGGGTGCGCGTGGCGGTGTCCGGTCCGCCCAGCGCCACCTCGCGCAGCTCCGAGTCCTCCAGCGCGGTGACGTGGCGCCGCCACACGTCCAGGAACGCCAGGTAGCGCCCGTTCACCTCGGGCAGCGGCTCGCCGGGCAGGTCCGGCTGCGCGCCCAGGGCCTGCTCCTGCTCGTTCTCACAGAGGATGCCGTCTACGTAGTAGTGGCCGCGGCGGACCAGCAACTGCCCCTCTATCAGGACGACGGCGAACCCTGTCTGGTCCGCGGGCGTGCCCGGCTCCTGGGGCGTGCCGCTGGAGCCGATGATGTCCCGCCAGGTCGTCTCGTCCAGATACCGCTGGATGTCGACGTGCTCGTTCCAGTCGGCGTCGAGCTGGACGCGGCCCTGCTGCATCCGCACGCCGGAGTAGTGCTTCGCGGGCCGGAAGGTGTTCCGGCTGAAATCACCCTTCATGGCGTCTCCTCAGGTCACGAAGAAGAACCCGGCTTCGAGTCCGAAGCGCAGGTAGTCAGTCAAGCTGGCGCGGAGGTTGGCCTCGCGCTGCGGTTGTTGAAGGTGGTGGAACACGCCCATCTCCCCCTCGTCGCTCGCGCCCCGGCGGATGCCGGAGTCGGTGTCATCCCGGAGCTGGCAGTAGCCGGGGTCTCCATAGCGGTCCGACGTGAAGACGGGCTTCACGCGCCGCTCCACTTCCAGGCGCACGTCGTCGGGCGCGTCCTCGGCGTAGGCGGGCTGGCACCGGAAGCGCTGGGGCACGCGCGAGCCCGGCGGCACGTACGAGAAGCGCACGCAGCCTTCCTGCCGCTGCACCACGTCGACCCGGCCGGTGAAGAGCGAGTCGCTGCCGAGTACCAGCACGGTGGCCTCCACGCCCCCCAGCACCGTGCTGGCCAGCACGTGCAGCGCGCCCGTCCTGCCGGCGCCTTCGTAGGACTCCACCGGCGGATCCTCCACTGGCCCCGGCAGGGGTGGCAGCGGCTGGAGCGCCAGGCCTCCCAACCCGTCCACGATGCAGTCCTCCAGCCGGAGCGTGGAGGCGCGGCCCGTTTGAATCGGCCCGGTGATGCAGCGGCTCAAGAGGACGGTGCAGTCGCCGTCCTTCGCTCCTCGCACGACGAGGCTCGGCGCCTGGGTGCGCGGCTGTCCGTCGGGCATCAAGTCCCGCCCGGGGACCAGCGTGCAGTGCCGCAGGTCCAGGGTGGCGTTGTCGGCGGCGTACACCTCCAGCACGCCACCGCGCACCAGCAGTCCGCTGAGCACCAGCGTGGCGCCCTTGCCCAGCCGCACCACGCACCGTCCGCCCTGGAGGTCGAGGACCGGGCGCTGGAGGTTGGCGGCCCGCAGCTCCAGGCGCGCGCTGGACGCGACGTTCAGCGTGGTCAGCGGATAGCGCTCACTGTCGAGCACCTCCACCAGCGCGTCCGCGCTCGCGGCGCTCGTGTCCGTGGCCAGTTGCACGGAGGTGAAGGGGCCGGCCCGCGTGTCCACGCGGTAGGCGTCACGCTGCTCCAGGGGGAGGAGCGTCTCCTGCCGGTCATAGAAGCCGCCGCCCACCTCGCTGCTGAAGCCGTAGGCGTAGCTCACGTACAGCGTGTCGGGCACGGGCCGGCCCTGCGCGAAGGCCAGCCGGCCGAGGACCGGGTCCACCGCGACGAGGATGTCCCGGTTCACCGGTGGGGCGTTCGGGTCGGTGCCTGGATAGGGGAGGGTGGCGGCGGGGCGGTGCCAGGTGGACAGGTCGCAGATGACGATTTCATCCGGGGACACTTCCTCGAGCGTGTCCGGCGCCGTCTCGCGGTGGAGCGAGAAGGGGGGCGCGGCGCCAAAGGCGAGCTGCTCCGGCGTCCGGTCCTGCGCGAGCGCGGCGCGGCGGGCCTCCAGCTCGTCGTACAGCGGGCGGCGGCGCAGCGGGCCGGGCACGTTCAGCTCTCCGGCGAGCGAGCTGAGCGTGGTCTCCGACTGCGGCAGGTTGAACAGGTGGGTGTCGCTGCCCAGGACGTTGAAGCGGAAGAGGCCCGCTTCCGTGGCGCCGGGCTCCGAGCCGGGGAGCACGCGGAACGCGGGCGCGAGCACCACGGGATACGCCTCCAGTCGCCACAGGAAGAGGCCGACGTTGGGGAGGTTGTGCTTGCCGCGCTGGTTGTCGATGTGGCGCACGTCCACCGTGCGCGTCGCGTCCTCGAAGGGCGAGCCCACCAGCTCCAGCGCGTTCGAATCTCTCAGGTCCGGGGTGCGCAGGCTCGTGGGGCGCGGGTGGTTGACGTGCTGGGTGGTGCCCACGCGCTGGAAGAACTCCACCGCGCGCGCGGGCCAGCCCGTCACGTCGCGCGCGAGCTGCTCCAGCATGGCCGCGGTGCCCTTGCGCCGCCGGTAGGCCAGGGAGTTGGCCACATAGGCGCGCTGGCTGAAGAGGCCCGGGTCCACCGGCACCAGATCGCGCACCTTGAGCAGGTCGCCGATGTACGGCACCACCCACTCCTGGCACGTCTCGATGAACCAGTTGTCGTGGAGCTGGCCGATGTCCTCCTCGAGCGCCAGGAACTCGCGCTCCATGACGGCCAGCAGCGCGCGCAGGGGCTCGCCCTGGAGCGTGTCCTTGGCGCGGTGGATGGCCGGCAGCAGCTTGTACAGCCTGTCCTGCGGCGAGGGGCTCACGGGCTCACCTCCGACTCCACGACGAGCGTCACGCCCCGGTTTTCACCCTGGAGCGAAGGGTCCAACAGGAGCAGCTGCGCGGGCCGGAGCGTCGTGCCCTCCCACCGCGCGCCCCGGGCCCTGAGCAGCGAGAACAGTTTCTGGGCTGGCACCGCGGGCGTCGTCGGGTGCAGCCGCTCCAGGTCCACCATCACCACGCCGGGCACGTCCTGGAGGACGCGGATGATTTCCGCGCCGCTCACCGCCTGGGCGAACTTCCGCCGCTCGAACGAGAAGGCGTCGCGCAGCGCGGCCTCCGCGCGAGCCAGCACGTCCTCGGGCAGGTACCGCGCGTCCAGCCGCAGCCGGGCCTCCATCGCGAAGTAGAGCTGCTCGTACGAGGAGAGCGCGAACTGGCGGACCGGGTCGTGGTGCGTGCGCAGCGCTTCCTTCAGGCTCTCGTAGAGCAGGGAGTCCTCGGCCACCGGCCCACCGCTCTTCGCGGCGACGGTGACGTGGACGAGGATGCGCTCGCCGTTGGTCAGGTCCGCCGCCTGGGCCTTGCCGATGCCGGCGAACGTCGCGGCGAAGTCCTCGTAGTCCTGCAGCGACACCACGCGGCGCAGCGTCAGCACGGAGGCCGGAGCATTGGCGCGCGCGTCGTCGCGAGACTCGGGCGCGGCGGCGCCGGTGGCCGGGAGCGGGTTGGTGACCTCGCGGATGCCCAGCGGCCTCACCTTGAGCAGCGCCAGTTGTCCCCGGTCCACCTCGCCCTCCGGGCCGATGCCGGAGCGGTACACCGCCGTCACGTTCTCCTGGCCCGTGGGCAGCCGTGCGCCGGACACGCCGTCGCCGAAGGTCACCACCACGGAGCTGTCGTCCTGGATGCGCACCATGTAGACCTCGGCGCGCGCGTCCTGGCCGAAGAGGGTGGGCACCTCCTTCCAGAGCACGCCGTTGACACGGACCTCCAGCGTGCTCTCCCCACCCGTATCGGTGGGCGCGGGCACGTGGGTGAGAGGAGGCTTGCGCAGCACGAAGCGCTGGAGCATGCGCGAGCCATCTCCGCCCCCGAGCACCTCGCGCACCGTCTCGCCATGCGTGGAGGGCAGCACGTTGCCGTAGATGCTGACGGTGGAGCGCACCAACTGCGTGGACAGCTCCTCCGTCAGCACCAGTCGCGTGCGTCCATTCGCCAGCGGCTCCGCGCGGTCCAGCACCACCACCTCGCGGACCCATTCCCCTGACTCGGAGGTCTCCCGGTAGGGGCGGCCCTCGACGAGCAGCACGTGACCCGGCTCCAGGCCCTCCACCGCGCGGTCCAGCTCGATGTCATTGCCGCCCACCGGGTCCGTCCGGGGCATCTCGCCAATGGGCAGTTCCTCGCTCTGCGCGAGGACGACGGTGCTGCGCAGCGGGAAGTAGGACAGGTGCTCGTTGGTGTCGAACGTGAGGCGCGACACCTTGGCGTTCATCGTGAAGTCCTCACGCGCCCAGGGCTGGATGTCGGTGATGCGATACAGCTCCATGTACTTGGACTTCCAGAGCGCCACCCAGCTTCCGAGCACGAGCGTGGGGTACTCGCGGTCCAGGTCGACGATGCCCTGGACGGCCGTCTGGTTCTCGAAGTGGGGCCACTGGGTGAAGCGATTGTCGCCGGGCCTGTAGTCCGGGTTGTAGAGCTTCTTGATGTCCTCCGGCATCGCCTTGAAGGACGGCGCGTTGTAGCCGAAGAGGTTGCCTCGCAGCCGCAGCACATAGGCGCGCGGATGGTCCGCCGGGTCCACGCGAGGCGTGTCGCTGCCCAGCCCCGGCTCCCACTGCACCACGGTGTGGTTGAGCGCCGGCTCCGTCGGGTTCGTCACCCGGGTGACGCGCGTCACCCAGCGCAAGTCCCACTGCTCGCTGCCGGGAACCGTCTCCCGCTCCTCGCCCACGAGCAGCAGGGCGTCTCCCGGTTGGATTCCGGGCTGGATGCCCTGGAGATAGAGCGTGTCCTCGCCGCGCAGCAGCTCTTGAGGCCGCGTCCTGGGCACCTTGAGGACGTTCCACTCCGCGCGCGCCTCCATCGCCTCCGTCGTCTCGAAGGTCTGCGGCCTCGCGTCCTGTCCGGGGATGCTGAGCACCTGCACGCCCACGGGCACCGTCACCCGCGTGGGCGCGCCGGGCGCCGTCTCCACGGTGAAGACCAGGTACGTGCTGGCGGCGACGCCGGGCTTGAGCTCGTAGCCAAGCTGCCGCGCTAGCTCCAGCACCGAGCGCCGCTCCGTGGCGGTGCGCAGGAAGCCCTCGTTGGCGATGCGCTCCTGGTAGAAGGTCAGCACGTCCGCGGCCGTGGCCCACGCATCCAGCAGCGCGATGGACAGGTCCTCCGGACTGCGCGTGGACAGCGAGGCCAGGGGCCGGGTGCCCTGGAACTCTCCGTCCGGGAGGAACTCCGTCGGCAGTCGCGCCAGCATGCGCTGGAAGAAGCTGGAGTGCGTGCCGATGCGATACGCGAGCGCGGGTTGTCCCGGCCGGTTGTAGAGCGGCGTGGGCTCCGGCGGGCCCCGGTCCTCACACGCCTCGCAGTCCCCCGGGCCCTTGGCTGAAGTGCTCACAGGCCCCCCTGCATGAAGAAGTCGAGCTGCCCGTTCTCGGGCTGGCTCGGGTCATTGTCGAGCCGGGCGATCTCCAGCCGCTCCATGGCGATGAGCCCGTCCTTCCACTCGTCGCGCGGCACCTGTCCGAAGCGGCGGAAGCGCTGCGGCTTGCCCGGCGCGTCCTCCGTCTCCACCCACGCCACCCCGGGGACCTTCATGGCCGTGGCGACGAGCTGGCTCAGGTACACGGGCTGGCCGAAGGAGAAGTTGTCCGGGTGGAAGAAGCCGCGCTGTCCGCCCGGCAGCTCCGCCGTGCTGAAGGCCTCCAGCAGCGCGGCCTTCACGTTGGCGGCGAGATATCCCGGCGACACGCAGACCGTCATGGCGATGTCCAACGGGACGAAGAGGGGCGCGTCGACGCGCAAGTCGTAGCCCGCGAGGCGGAAGCGCTCCAGGAACGCGGTGAGCCGCTCGGAGAAGTCCGCGTCCACGGGGAAGCCGCCGCGCCGGTCCACGGTGACGAACATGGTGTGCCAGCTCCCCGTCCACCGCAGGCTGCCCACCGCGCGCTGCACCTCGGGGTGGCGCTGGGCCACCTCCGCGTAGTCGTCCTCCGTCACCGCGCGCTGCTGGACGCGGAAGGCCTCTGGCGCGTTGACGCGCACCCGCTCCACGGACTCTGGCTCCACGCCGCCCCGGGCGGGCAGCGGGTTGCGCACGCGCAGGATGGCAGCGCGCCAGTCGCCGCCCACCGGCGAGTACAGGTGGGAGATGGACTCCGAGCCCACGTTCCCGGAGGTGCCGTTGCCGATGCGATATGTCGCCGACACCGCCACGTCGGGGCTGGGGCGCTCGCCGAGCACGTTGTCCCCGAAGCGCAGCCGGGCCCGGCCGTCGTCCTCGACCTCGGCGACGAACTCTCGGCTGAACCGGCCGCTGTTGAGCAGCGTGCGACGGGGCGTCCACACCCGCCCGCTCTCCGCTTCTCGCAACCAGATGGCGGGCAGCGCCTCTTCGGCGGGCGTGCGCAGCGCCGCCGCCGCCGCGGAGGCCGTGGGGTCCACCGCGCGGCGCCCATCCACCCGGGACACCTGGGTGAGCGGCCCACGCGCGAGCCTGGGACGGTAGCGGCCCTCGACGGACACGGTGGGCAGCTCGTCCGTCAGCGTGCGGCCGTGGTCCACCAGCACCACGTTGCCGCGCGCCACGCTCACCGGCGCGGCCTGTCCTGGTGGGTCCTCTGTCTCACCCGTGGAGTCCAGCGGAACGCCCACGCTCCACAGGCACAGCTCGAAGGGCAGCGCGTCCTCGGGGCCCCACGCCACCTCCACCACGTCCAGGTCCATCAGCGGGTCGCGGGTGAACTCCACCTGCGTCAGCCGCACGGCGTGGCGGCGCGACGGCTCGGCGTCCACCACGCGTCCGGTCTCCGGGCTGCGCACCTCTTCCAGCAGCAGCACCAGCCCGGGCGTGAAGTTCTTCGGAGTCATCACCCGCTGCGCCGGGTCGGAGTCGAAGGGAGGATTCAGGAGCGTGGCGGCGGTGGCGCCCTGGGGCAGACAGCACCGGTCCTCGCCCCAGGTGTGGAAGACGATGCGGCCATGGCCGGAATGGAGGGTGGCGGGGTGGAGCGACTCGAACACCTCCGCGCCCGCCGTCACGGCCGCCTGGAGTTGCCGTGCATCGAGCACGCGAGGAGCATCCACGGTGGTGACGAACATCGCGCCAGGCGTCACGTCGGTGGGCCCGGGCAGGGCCCAGCCTTCCGCGCCGGAAGCCACCTGCACCGTCACCCACGCGCGCGCGTTGCCGCCGTCGTGCATGGGGTAGTCCAGGAGCTTCGCGTGGCGACGCACGGAGGTGCGCTTCCGCGCGGTGCCCAGGTACGCCTCGGTGGCCACCGCGTCCTGGTAGTAGCTGAGGTAGTCGGCCGAGTAGGCCATCAGCTCCACCAGCGTCACGCCCAGGTCCGCGGGGTTGCGCTCCTTCCACTGCGGCGTCACCTCCGACAGCCTGTCCAACAGCAGGCGCCGGAAGCTGGCGTAGTCCCGCGTGAGGTAGTCGATGGGCGGGTCCTCGCCCGAGGGTGCGTCGGGGTGCTTCGGCGGGGCGCAGTCGAACTCGCTCGGACACTCCACCTTGAAGGTGAAGTCCACGCGGGACAGGGGCGCGTCGAAGTCCGCGGGCGGCACCGTGTCCAGGAAGCCCCGGAGCAGCGCCAGCGTGTACGTGGAGAAGTCGCCCGAGGAGGTGGTGCGCACCACCAGCGTCTGCTCCGTCTCGTGCGTGCCGTTGGCCTCGTCCAGCTCCTTGCGCCGCGTGTACTCGGCGCGCTCGGCGGCGGTGGTGAGTGGGTCCGGCGGCGCCTGGTCCATGCGGAAGGCCAGGGCCACGCCGATGTCCTTGAGCCGCACGCCTCCGGTGATGGAGACGTTGTCCGCGTTCAGGGTCGCGGGCAGCGGCTTGTAGCAGCGCACCCATAGCGTCCGCTGGCGCTCCAGGCCGAGCGCCTCCGCGTCCTCGTCGAGCACCTCCAGATAGTCGATGCCGTTGAAGGTGGCGTGGGCCTCCACCAGCCGGCGTCGCTGCTCGCTCTTGCAGATGTAGCGCGCGCCCATGTCAGAGCTCCCTCGTGAACCGGGCCGTCTGACGCTGCTGCGTGCGGCGCACCACGTACCGCACCGTCACCTGGAGGGTGGCCTCCACGCTGAGCGTCTCCACGGCCTCCACCTGGATGAGGTCTCCTAGCCACTGTTGGAGCGCGCCCTGCACCAGGAACTGCGTGGCGGTGGCCAGCTCCGAGCTGTTGGGCGCGAAGACGAGCTGCCCCAGTCCGGTGCCGAACGTGGGCCGGTTGACGCGCTCGCCCGGCGAGGTGAAGAGCACCTGCTCAATCAGGTGCCGCACGTGCGTGTCCAGGTCCGCGTCCGCCGTGCGGCCCCGTCCATCCAATCGGTATGGGAAGGCGATGTGCATGGCTCAGGTTCCCTTCACCCGGACCTGCGTCATCACCACCTGGGGCGGTCCCAGGGGCGCGGCGCCAATGGACATCCCCACGCTGTTCTGCAGGATGACGAACTGGCCTCCCGCGCGCACGCGCACGGCGGGCACCAGCCACTTCACCTGCACGCAGGGGCCACTCGTCTGCGGCGGGAAGGGGCATCCGGTCACGAGATACTGGTCCGCCATGGTGGCCACGGGCTGGCCGCCCACCTTGACGCGGGGATTGCCGGGCGTGGTCTGCATCTGGCCCCCGTGCGGACACATCACCGTGGCTCCGACGTGGAGGAAGAAGGCTCCCATGGCTAGATGACCTCCAGCGCGCCGTTGTTGACGTTGACGCCCGTGGGACCGAGCTTGATGTTGGCGGCGCCGAACGACAGCTCGATGCCGGTGGCGCTGAGCACCACCTTGGCCGTCCCCCCGTGGTCGATTTCGATGCCAGCCGCCGTGAAGGTGGCCTTGAGCGGCATGGGCACGGCCGGAGGGCTCACCTCGATGGTCAGCCCGCCCGCGCCGGGCAGGTCGTCGAGCTTCAGGGTGATGGCGTCCGTCTTCCACACCTTGGTGGTGGGCAGGCCGGGGGTGGCCGGGGCCTCGCCCTCGCCCCAGAAGCAGCCGGCGACGATGGGGTAGTTGAGGTCTCCGCGCTCGAACTCCACCCAGACCTTTGCGCCCGTGGGCGGCACCGCGAAGAAGCCCTTGCCGCTGCCGCCATAGGGCATGCACGGCATGGCCCAGCCGAGCTGGCTGTCGCCCAGCACGGTGGGGACCTTCACCTGCACGCGGCCCATCATCAGCGGGTCGATGTTGTTGACCACCTCGCCGCGGTACTTCCCGAAGTACGTGCTCATGGCGGCACCACTGGGGTGAGCGCTCCGGTCCCCTCACGCGTGAGCGTGAAGCGCTGCTTGTATTCACCGGGGCGGATGGAGTGCGTGACGTTGCGCACGTAGAAGAAGCCGTCGTGTTCGAAGCCCGCGCCGCGCACACCCACCAGGCCTCGCGGGCGCAGCATGTCGCCGTAGCGCGTGGCATCCAGCTCCCCGGAGCCCGTGAGCACCTGGTCCGTGGACGCATCCGTCTGGCCCTGCGCCTGGGCGAAGGCCGCGATGTAGCCCGCCCCGTCCGGCACGTCCTCGAGCAGCGAGGTGCGCACGCGGGACTGCGACAGCAGCGCGGGCCGGCTGGCCAGCGGGGGCACGCGCAGGCTCGCGAAGGTCTTCACCGGGAGCGCCCGGCCGAAGGCGATGGCCTGCCCGCTCACGGACGTGGACGCGAGCGCGTTGTACTGGAAGTTGATGGAGTCGACGTTCGTCTGCGCGCCCAGGTTCACCGACAGGGCCCGCTGGGGAATGCCCAGCCGGTTGGGTGGGCCCCAGTACGCGGTGTTGGTCAGCGGCGCGGGGCCGGGCGTCACCTGGAAGACGTAGCCGTAGCGGCTCGCCATCTCCTGGAGGTAGGCGTAGTCGGTGCCTCGGAAGACGGGCGTGCGGTAGATGGGCAGCGGCACGTCCAGCGAGGGCGGCGGGATGATGACGGGAATCAGGCCGTACTGCGCGTAGCTCAGGACGAGCTGCGCGATGATGATGGGCTCCACCTGGGCCGGGTGCTCGTGGACCTTCTGGTCCAGGTCCATGGCGGTGCTGATGTCCTCTCCTGTGATTGTGAGCGTGGAGGCGCCGGGCTGCTGTGACGGGGTGAGCGTGCGGTGGGTGATGAGCCCGTCGAAGAGCACCTGCGGAATCACGTTGAAGGTGACGAGCAGCACCACGCGGTTCATGGGCTTGAGCAGCGGGTGGCCCACCAGCCCGTAATCCAGGAGGTGCATGGGGCCCGAGCGGCCCACGCCGAACGTGAGCTGGAAGCCCGAGCGGCCCTCGTCGTTGTGGGTGACCTCCACGTTCTGGAGGGACTCCATGAACGACGCGGGCGCGGGCACCGCCACGGTGGGGCCCAGCATCAGGGTGAGGTGGATTCCCAGCAGGCTCATCGCGCGCTCAGAATTCCGGCATGGCGATGCGCACCACGGAGCCCGTCTCGCGCATCAGGTCGAAGGGGTTGAGCGTGTCGTTGGCGTCGCAGACGCGCCAGAAGTGCTCCGGGTCTCCCAGCGTGCGGTGGGTGAGCAGGTCGAGCCTGTCCCCTTCGGTGACGGTGACTTCGGCGAGGACCTTCAGGGCATTGCCCGCGGGGATGAAGCGGCGGCGCTTGTAGGCCGCCACGCGCCCGTCGGGGAGCGTGAGGGTGGCGGTTTCCAGGGAGGCGTAGCGGCTGGTGGGGTCGAGCATGAAAGCTCCCGTGAGGCGTGGCGCTCAGCGTGGCAGCGAGGCATTGGCGACGCCGGAGATGCTGCCGACGACGGCCATGGCCTCCTTGACGACCTGGTGCGTGAGGAAGAGGGCGTAGCCGGGGTGCAAGAGGGGCAGGTCGTTGTAGGAGAGGACGCGCAGCCCCAGGGACACCTTGGCGCGGATGGGATTGAGGTTCGGGTCGAACGCTTCCTCGGTGATGGTGAACTCCGTGAGCTTCACGGGCAGCACCCGCTTGGGGCCCCAGATGAAGAGCGTCAACGGCGCGGTGGCGGGCACCACTTCCAGCGTGCCCACCTGCATCAGCACCGCGTTGAGGATGACCTGCGCCGACTTGGGGTAGATGAGCATCTCCAGCGAGGAGAGCTGGGGGTAGATGCCCAGGCTCCCTGCGATGGGGTCGCCATTGGCGAGCTGGTCCGTGGCGTCTATCTCCACGTCCACCCGGATGTTCTCCACCGGAGGACCCGCGAGCCGCAGGGCCTCCGTGCGGTCATTGCCGCCGTCGCCCGACATCTGGGGCGTCAGCGTGCGCGTCATCGTGTCCGGGTTGTATTGGAACACCACCAGGCTCGCGACGGGGTTGAACGGGTCCACCGCGACGATGGCGCCTCGCTGCGTGCGGGGTGTGCGTGGGAACGAACTCATGCCGTCACTTCCCCTGTCCCAGGCCCGAGTACACGGCCCGCGCCACCTGCGCGCCCAGCGACTGGGGCGCCGCGTGCGGCGTCACATGCACCGCGCCCGCGTCCAGCCGGGCCACCTCGCCGCCGGCAAGCCCTTGTGGCAGCCCCTCTGTCGCGAGCAGCCGCGTGAGCTCCTGTCGCACGGCCTCTCCCACCTGCTCGCGGTGGGCGGGGGCGATGCCGTGGAGCACCAGCTCGTCGATGTGCAGGCGGATGCGTCGTGGCGTCATGTCCACCCCGAGACCTCGGCTTCCGCCAAGGGCTTGTCGAGCTTGCTGAACTCCGAGCGCACCGCGCGCTGGAGGTGGCCCATCCGCACCGGCTCGTTGGCGTCGGCGGCCAGGAAGGCGGCGTTGAGGGCGATGGTGCGGATGTTTCCGCCGGTGACGCTGAGCCGGGCCAGCCGCGTCATGTCCAGGCCCTCGGTGGGCGTGGCGGCGGGGAACATGCGCCGCCAGATTTCCGCGCGCTGGGCGGCGTCCGGGAAGGGGAACTGCAACACGAAGCGCAGCCGGCGCAGGAAGGCCGTGTCCAGCGCGTCCTTCATGTTCGTGGTGAGGATGGCCAGCCCGCTGTAGGCCTCCATCTGCTGGAGCAGGTAGCTCACCTCGATGTTGGCGTAGCGGTCATGGCTGTCGCGCACCTCGGTGCGCTTGCCGAAGAGGGCGTCCGCCTCGTCGAACAGGAGGATGGCGCCACCTTCCTGGGCGGCGTCGAACACGCGGCGCAGGTTCTTCTCCGTCTCGCCGATGTACTTGCTGACCACCTGGCTGAGGTCGATGCGGTAGACGTCCAGCCCCAGCTCCAGCGCGAGCACCTCCGCCGCCATCGTCTTGCCCGTGCCGCTGGCGCCGGAGAACAGCGCGCTGATGCCCAGGCCCCGCATGCCGCGCGCGGCGAAGCCCCACGTCTCGTACACGCGCGTGCGCTGCCGCACGCTGGCGCAAATCTCCCGGAGGATGGCCTTCTTGTCCGCGGGCATCACCAGGTCGTCCCAGCCCGCCATGGGCTCCAGCCGCTGCGCCAGTTCCTCCAGGCGGGGACGCGACTGCACGCGGCAGGCGGCCCACAGCGCGGCGCCCAGCGAGGCCTCCTCCTGGAAGGGGCCTCGCTCGTGGACCTCGAGGCTGGCGGCGCGGATGGACCGCAGGGGCAGGTCGAACTGCGTGGTGACGCGCTCCAGTGCGCCATTGAGCGGGACAGCCGCCTCCGCGCCGAGCGCCTGCATCCAGAGCACCTGCTGCTCTCCACGCGTGGGCCGCTTCACGTCCAACTGGAGCGAGGCCCGGTGGCGCAGTCGCAGGGGCTCCCGGGCGGAGATGAGCACCATGCCCTGGAGCCGCTCCGCGAAGGCCGTGGCCAGTCGGAGGGCTTCGGCTCCGGTGCTCTCGTCACACTCCAGCAGCAGGCCGCTCCCCAGGAGCAGCGCCTCGCGCTCCCACAGTCGGGCGAGCGTCGCCCGCTCCTCCGCGCCCGAGGGAAGCAGGCCCGCGCGGGCCACGTGGAGCTGGAGGCCCAGGGACGCGCACGCGGCGCTGGCGATGGCCTGGGCTCCTTCCGGCTCCACGCCACAGAGCTGGACCACGGGAGAGGGCGCGCCCGCCGAGGGCTCGCGCTCCCACAGCCGACGCAGGCGCTCCGCGAGCTCCTGGTGTGAGGGCGGCAGGGCTCCCGGCACGGGCACGGGCGTGAGGAACTCCTGCAGCCTCCGGTCCAGGTACGACAGGCCCGCGAGGTAGTGGAGGATGCGCTCGTCGATGCGCAGCGGGCTGGTGGTGAGTTGCTCGCCCGGGGCCAGGGACACCAGCTCCCAGCGCCGCAGCGCCGCCACGGGTGTCAGCGCGCTCCAGTGCGCTCCGGGCAGCGCGGCCAGGGCCAGTCCGAAGGTCGGCCACGTCCGACGCGGGTCCCCGTTCATCGCGGCGAACAGGGGACCGAAGCCCGTGCCCAGCTCCAGGCTGGCGCAGCACAGCAGGAGGTCGCGCTCGAAGGCCGACAGCCGGAAGGCGTCGCACAGACTCTCCAGCGCGGAGGGCGCCGGCATCATCGACTCGGCCTCGGTGAGCGCGGCGAGGGCGGCCTCGACGTCCCGGACTTGCTCGGGCGGCCCCTCTTGCTGGACGAGCGCATGCTGGAGCAATCGCGCGCGCACCACGGTGAGCGCGGCGGCGAGCTGTCGCTGGTTGGCTGCCTGCCAGGAGTGCGGGAGCGGGAGGTTCATGTGACGGTCACCCGCTGGGACACGTCGAACACCGGGGGCGTCTGGGTCCGGTCGATGAGGAGCGAGTCCACGCCGTCCACCCGCAGCCGGACGAAGTGGTCACCGGCGGAGACGTCCCGCGCGGTGAAGCTGATGCTGTCCACCGGCACGGCGCGCTCCGGGGCGGGCACTTCCTTGCCGCCGAGGAGCAAAGAGACGCGCTGCTCCGGGCGGGCCCGAGGCTGGAAGGTGAGGGTGAGCGTCACCTCGTCGCCGGGTCCGCGCGGGGCGGGGTTGGGGGTGATGGAGGTGAGGCGGGGCGCGAGCGTCAGCGGCAGCGCGGAGGTGGTGTGCTCCACATTGTTCGCGTCGGTGATGACCACGGACACCCCATAGGTGCCCGAGGGCCAGCCGACAGCGTCGTTCGGAATGGCCACCGTCAGTCGCGAGGCCGTGACGTCCGTGGCGGGCCGGGTCACCGGCGCGGTCCAGCGCGGATGGGAGAAGCGCACCCCCACGGTGCCCCCTGCGAGGTACTGCCCGGTGAGGACCAGCACGTCCCCCAGCCGCGCGCTCGCCTGTTGCTGCGGCGGCGTGACGGCTTCGAGGAGTGGAAAGGGCGGCAGCGTGTCGGGCAGGACGGTCAGCACCGGCCGCAGCACGGGCAGGGGCGCGCGGTGCGGGCGCGTGCTCTCGATGAGCACCACCGAGGCCTGGTAGACGACGGACACGCGGTACTGCGTCTGGAACATGGTCCAGAGCTTGGAGAGCTCCTCCAGCGAAAGCGGCTCCGAGGTGATGCGCACGCGTTCAACCTGTCGGTACAGGTCATTGCCGGGCACCGCGACGCGCAGCTCCTCGGACCCGAGCAGCGGATGGTCGTGAAGGACGTTCATCGCCTTGCCCAGCAGCTTGTGGCTCTCCACGTCGTCGTCGGACGGCGCGTAGGGCGTGAGCACGTACGTCAAGCGCAGGGCGAGGGGCGGGAAGCCGGACTCGCCGGGCTTCGACTTCGGCGGGAACTCCATGTTGCGCAGCGAGACGTCGTGGCTCACCTGGAAGAGGAAGAGGTTGAGCTGGTGGTGGGTGGCGTCGCGGGCCCGAGCCTTGTCCGGAGGCAGCGTCGTCACCGCGACGTCCGGGGTGTCCACCTGGAGGTGGTTGAAGAGGAGCGTGCGGAGCGTCGCCGTCACCGTGGCGATGGAGAGGGAGTTGCTCACCGTCCACCTCCGTTGCGGCGCGCGAGGTACTCCTCGAGCGACGGCGACGGTGAGGGCCGCGTGGGCGCGCTCCTGGCGGGCGCGGCGGGCGTCACCGCGCGGACCTCGATGCGGCCGATGGTGACCTGGATGACCGGTTCTGCGGGGGCCAGCGACGTGTTCCTCGAAGCCGGACTCTCGGCCGACTCCTGCCGCGTCGTCCCCGTGGAGGACCGCGCGGACGGAGCGGGTGCCGACGTCTCCAGCGCCACGCTCAGGGCCCGGGCGCGCCCCACCGCCGACGTGACAGGTCGCGCGTCGAACGGACCCTGCTCCGAAGTCGTGAAGGTGCGCGAGCGCTCCTGCTCCAACGGGGACTCCGCCGGTGCGCTGGAGGGCCGCGCGACAGCCCCCTGTCCGTCCCTCGCGTGCTCCACCTGCACCGCGGCGAATGCGTCAGGGCTCCTCGTTGGAGTCACGGCCCCGGGTGTCGTCGGCGCCACGGAGCGAAGGTCCGCGCGCGGTGCCGCACCCGCAACGAGTCTCTCGGTGAGAGGCGACGCCGCGTGCGCTGGCGAGTCCCCATGAGCGACGACGCTGCGCTGGATGACGGAGTTGGTGGGAGTCGCGAGCGAACTCGCGCGTGACTCGAACGGGAGGGAGGGCGCGCCCGTCGGCGCCTCCTGCTCCGCGCGGCCCGGTGCCTCGTCGACGCGCCAGTGGGACGCCGCCGCGACTCCGGTGGGACTGGGGACGCTCCCCTCGCGCGGGCCCATCCCCTCTGACTGTGCCTCGTCGGGCCCTGAACCTGGCGCGCGGCGAGACGTGTCGAGCACCTGGCTCAATGCGCCCCGTGTCCCGCCACGCGGGAAGCTCCCCGGCTCGACGGTGCCGGGAGTCCCGACGGGGCCCGGGCGGTCCGTGCTCCGCGCCTCCGAGAGAGTTTGCCCCACCACGCTCCAAGGTTCGCGTCGGGGCCGGACTGGACCGATGGGGGCGCGGGGCAGGGCGCCGGGTTGCTCGTGCTCCGTGTCAACGCGGACGAGGGACGCCTCGTCTCGCTCCACGGCCTGCGCCTCGGGTGCGAAGTACGAGGTGATGCGCGGCCGGACACCCTCGGTGGGGCGGTACTGACGTGCCACCAGATGGCTCAAGTAGTCGCTCATGTCCCCGCAAGCTCCAGGTAGCGCTGCCGCTTCCACGGGCTCATCCCCAGGATGTGCTCCTCGGACCAGCCGTACTGTCTTGCCAGCGTGTGCACGTCGCGCAGGGTGCGCTGGGCCCACGCCTCCACTTCCCTCCAGAAGAACTCGGCGATGTCGAACGCCGCGAGCCAGTGGTGCCCGCAGGCGGGACACGTGGTGGACAGCTCCACCCGGGCCTGCGGGTCCGCGGTCTCCATCGCGTCGGCGATGGCGCGAATCACGTCCTCCGGCAGCGCCCTTGTGTCCACGTGTGCCCCCTCCCGATGTGCCTCCACCACACACCGCGCCAGCACGCCCTCTCGCCCCGCGCCGCCGCGTCCCGCCGCGAGCGCCGCCAGGTCCCGGCTGTCCGGCAACCGGAACCGCACCGCGTGGCCCGCGTGCTCCACCTCCAGCACCTCCGGCGGAGGAGCGCCCTGCGGCACCTGGATGTCACCCACCTCGAAGGCCAGCTCCACCTGCTCACCGCACGGCGGACACGACACCAGCCCCACGAGCGTTGAGCCGAACGTGCCTTCTCGCGCCGCCAACAGCAGCGAGTCCCGGACGCCGACCGGGAGCCGCGCCAGCTCTCCCGGACTCCGCTCCGGCCACGCGGCGCACAGGAGCGCGAGCGCGCGTCCGGGCGCGGAGTGCGGGTGGCCCGCCTCCCATGCGCCCAGCAGCTCAGAAGCCGTCAGCGAGCGCATGGAGCCTCAGCGGGTCAGGGGTTGGGCTCGTTGAAGCTGGGCTCGGTGGGCTCGGTGATGTCGTAGTCGCGCTCCCAGCCCTCGTTCTCCAGCTTGAGCGTCTGGATGGCCACCGCGTTGGCGTTGGCATCCAGGTCCGGCATCGCCTGGTACTCCGACACCCAGCAGCGGAAGAGCTTGTAGGAGATGGCGAGCTGTCCGGCCTCGTTGTAGACCTCCAGGATGATGTCCTTGCGGAAGTCCTTGAGGGACACCTCGGCGCCCAGGCCGGAGCCGTAGTTCCAGACCTTGTTGGCCCACCGCTCGAACTCGGTGTCGTGGGTGACGCCGCGCTCCAGGGTGAGGGCCTCGTACTCGCTGCGGCCCGGGGACTTGCGGCTGCTGCTGGGGTCGCCACCCTCGCGGTGCTTGACGACCTCCGTGGTGCGCTTGAGCGCGCCCACCTTGCTGACCCCCGCGACGTAGCGGCCATCCCACTTCACGCGGAACTTGAAGTTCTTGTACGGGTCGAAACGCAGAGCGTTGACGCTGAACTGAGCCATGGAATGGGTCTCCTTTACGCCGCGACCTGGCCGGCCATCTGCTGGAGCTTGAGGACGACGAACTCGGCCGGCTTGAGCGGCGCGAAGCCCACGACGATGTTGACCACGCCGAGGTTGATGTCGTTCTGCGTGGTGGTCTCCTTGTCGCACTTGACGAAGTACGCATCGCGGGGCGACTGGCCCTGGAAGGCCCCCTGCCGGAAGAGGTTCTGCATGAAGGCGCCCACGTTGAGGCGGATCTGCGACCAGAGCGGCTCGTCGTTGGGCTCGAAGACGACCCACTGGATGCCCCGGAAGAGGCTCTCCTCGATGTAGAGCGCCAGCCGGCGCACCGGCAGGTACTTCCACTCGTCGGCCAGCAGGTCATTGCCGCGCGTGGTGCGCGCGCCCCACACCACGCGGCCCGCGGCCGGCAGCGAGCGCAGGCAGTTGACGCCCAGCGGGTTGAGCTGGCCGTTCTCCTGGTCCGTGAGGGGCACGCTCAGCTTCGGCACGCCCGTCAGGAGCGAGTCCAGGCCCGCGGGAGCCTTCCACACGCCCCGCTGGGTGTCCGTGCGGGCGATGACCCCGGCCACCGCGCCGCAGGGGGCGAAGACCTCCAGCTGGTTCTCACGCAGCGGGTTGGCCTGGACCAGTCGCGGGAAGTAGAGGGCCGCGTTCTTGCTGCGCAGGCTGCTGCTGTTGAAGCCGGAGACCGCGTCCGCGACGCTGTCCCAGGCCACGGGCGGGTCCGCGATGAAGACGGCGCGCCGCTCCTCGCAGTAGGCCGCCGCGTCCGTCGCAAGCCCCGGCTCGATGTCTCCGTCCAGCGCGTGCGGGGAGATGCACAGCAGGTTGAAGACATCCACCTTCTCCAGCGCGTACAGCCCCTCCTTGTTGGTGCGCAGGTTCGGGCCGGTGGTGAACTGGGTGATGGTCAGCGTGGCGCCATCCGTGCCCTGGTCCGCGGGTGCGGGCGTCTTCGGGCCTTCCTCGGGGCGCACGGCGGGGTTGGGCAGCGTGCCCACGCGGACGAGGGCGGAGCCCTGCTCCAGCACGGTGGGGAAGTAGCGGGGACTGGCCGGGTCGATGGAGAGGTTGATGAACTTCTCCACCGCGCGGGTGCCCGTGTCGGTGATGGTGAGGTTGAAGAGCAGCGCGTCGACGGCCGGGTCGCCGGTCTTCTTCGTGTTGTGGTCCACCACCACGCTGAGCTTGCCGCCCCAGGCGCCCGGGTTCGCGGCCAGCAGCGTCGTGTTGCCGGAGTTGGTGAGGTTCAGCTCCGCCGTCTCACCGCCGTTGTCCAGTCGGACGATGACGGCCTGACCGCCTCCATTGAGGAAGAAGTCGCGGACGGCGTAGCTCATCGAGCTGTCTTCCCACAGGCTTCCGAAGGAGCGCTCGAAGTCGCCGTACCCGTTGCAGATGACCGGCTCGTTCACCGGCCCGCGCTGCGCGCGTCCCACGAAGGCGGTAATCGATGTGGGAACCCCGGTGATGGTGCGGACCCCACTGGGAACTTCCTCGATATAGACGCCCGGATAACTGAGAGCTGCCGGCATGGACGACTCCTCCCTCTGCGGGTTCGTCAACTCCGCCCCTCACGTCGCGAGGCAAGAGCCCTTCCTGCGCACGGCGCACTCCCGTGTTCACGGGGGCACCCCGTACGGCTGTGTCACATCCGTCTGTATGGGGAGGACGGCAACTGATGCCGTGGCGGCAAATCCATGCGCGTGAAACCGGTCGACCCCCCTCGCTACCGGAAGCCTGTTACGAGCTTCCTCAACGTCGTATTGAGACTGTGCCAGAAACCCGACGGAAAGTCATTCATTCCGGTCTAGTGGATCATACGTAGTTGGCTCGATGTGTCACGGGTTGGGTGGGTATTGCCAATCCAATACAGAGGTATGAGCCGTCGCACATGGCTCGTTCTTTGTCTGCTGGATGACAGGTTTCCTTCGTGGATACGCGGGGATGCGTGGTGTTAGCTTTGGCGAGCCGTTCCCATCGAAAGGCTTGTCATGCGCAAGGGATTCCAGAAGTGGGTCTTTGTCGTGGGAGTCGTGGCCGGAGGTGTGTTGGGCGTACTCCACCCGGCGCAGGCCGAGGCTGGCGCGGAGGCGTGTCAAAACCAGTGCGACGATGAGGGCTGTTCTTGTTTCTATCGATGTTTCCAGCTTGGCCCGCACTGCATCTGCGAGGAGTTTCCGACCTGCATGTAGCCCGTCGGGACTCCTACTCCGAGCGAAGCGCCTCGCTGGGAGAGACCTGGAGGGCGCGGCGCGCGGGCAACCAGCTCGCGAGCAATGCCACGACTCCCAGCAGGCCGGGAACGGCCAGGAACGTCACCGTGTCGAAGGCGCGCACGCCGTAGAGCATTCCAGACAGGCTTCGCGCGAGCAGGGCGGCGCCCACCAGTCCCACCGCCACGCCCGCCGTCGCCAGACGCGCGCCCTGGCCGACCACCAGCCGCAGGACCTGGGAGTCCGTTGCTCCCAGGGCCATGCGGATGCCCAGCTCCCGGGTCCGCTGGCTGACCGAATAGGCCACCACGCCATAGAGGCCCACGCCCGCCAGGGACAATCCCAGGCCCGCGAGCAGCGCCAGCAGTCCTCCCAGCACGCGCGTGGTGCCGAGGCTCGCCTCGACGACTTCCTCCATCTCCCGCACGGTGCCCAGTGGCAGGTCCGGGTCCACCGCGCGGAACCGCTCGCGCAGGATGGGGACCAGCGCGTCCAGCCGCGCCGAAGAGCGCACGACGAGCACCATGTACAGCGACGCGAACTGGTTCATGGGGAGGTAGACCTCCGCCTGGGGCGTCTCACCGACGGAGCCGTGGCGGACATCCCGCACCACGCCCACCACCTCGCGGAAGTCCTCGCCGTCCATCGTCAACTTCACCTGCTTGCCCAGCGCGTGCCCGTCCAGGAAGTGGCGGCGCGCGAAGGTCTCGTTGACCACCATCACCCGGGGCGCGCTCGCGGTGTCCGTGTCCGCGAGAGGGCGTCCTTCCTTCAGGGCGATTCCCAGTGTCTCGAAGAGGCCCTCGCTCACGGTGCGGAACGTGGCCAGCTCGCGCGTGTCAGCCGCTGACGCGGACTCGCCGGGGAGCAGGAAGGAGCTGACGCCGTTGCGTCCCCACAAGGGCACGGTGCTGGCCAGCGCCGCCGAGGACACACCCGGAATCGCCCGGACGTTCTCCACCAGCGAGGAGAGGGCGAGTTGCTTCCTCGCGTCGTCCTCGTACTTGTTGCCGGGGAGCAGCACGTCCGTGGCGATGACGTCCCGAGGCTCGAAGCCCAGCGGTGCCTCATGCAGCGCGCGCAGCGTGCGCAGCATCAGCCCCGCGCCCACGAGGGGTACCAGGGCCAGCGCCACCTGGGCGACGACCAGGAGCGCGCGGAGTCGCCCGGAGCCCGTCAGTGTCCGACCGCCGCGCGCCACGCCCAGCGCCCCCTGGGCCTCCGCCCGCGCCGCGCGCATGGCCGGCACGAGCCCGAACAGCAGGCTGGTGGACAGCGAGACGCCGAACGCGATGGCGAGCACATGGGGCTCCAGCCGCAGGCTCTCGGGAGCAAGCACGCCCTGGGGGATGAGCAGCCGCAGCAGGTCAAGGCCCCACAGCGCGAGCAGCAGTCCCGAGGCGCCTCCCGCCAGGGCCAGCAGGGCGCTCTCCACCAGGAGCTGTCGCGCCAACTGCCACCGACCCGCGCCCAGCGCCGCGCGCACGCAGACCTCGCGCTCGCGTGAGCTGGCCCGCGCGAGCAGCAGGTTGGCCACGTTGGCGCAGGCCACGAGCAGTACCAGCGCGACGATGCCGGACAGGAGCCACAGCCGCTCGTGGGCTCCCTCCACCACCAGCTCATGCAAGGGCACCAGTCGCACACCGGGCGGCTGGCCCGTCATCCCGGGCTCACGCGCCAGCCGTGCCGCTACGGCCTCCAGTTCCTTGCGTGCGGTGTCCAGCGGCGTCCCCGTCTCCAGGCGGCCCACCACGCGCAGCGTGACGTCACCGGGGTGCTGGGCCTCCCAGCCGGGCTCCAGGACGAGCGGCTTCCACAGGTCCACATCGGGGGCGAAGCGGAAGGACGCGGGCATCACGCCCACCACGGTGTGGGGTCTGCCGTCGAGCATGAGGCTCTGTCCCAGCGCGGCTGGCAGTCCTCCGAAGCGGCGCTGCCAGAGGCCGTGGCCGAGCAGCACCACGTCATCCTGGCCCGCCGCCGCGTCGTCCTGCCCGAAGGCTCGGCCGAGCATCGGCTGCACACCGAGCATCGACAGGAGTCCCGCCGTCGCGCGGCCAGTGCGCACCCGCTCCGGCGCGGTGCCATCTCCCGTGAGGGTGCGGTCCCAGAGCGCCAGTCCCTCCACCTGCTGAAAGGCCCGGACGTGCTCGCGCCAGGCTTGCAGCATGAGGTGGCTGACGCCCAGTCGCTCCCGCTGCGCGCTCGACTGATAGAGGCGCACCAGTTGCTCGGGCTTGGCGTAGGGCAGCGGTCGCAGCATCACCTGATAGACGACGCTGAAGACGGCGGTGGTCGCACCGATGGCCAGTGCGAGCGTGGCCACCACCACCAGGGTGAAGGCGCGCTCGCGCAGCATTCGGCGCAGCGCAAGACGAACGTCCTGGAGGAGTGGGGGCATGAGGGGGGCGGCGCTGGTGCAACTCTAGCGCCATGGCGCTCGGTGGGAGGAGGGAGGCGGGCTTGCCCGTTGAGCGTGTCGGGTCTCCACGCCAGGGTGTCCGGATGTGGCACAGGGGATTCCCAGGAGCGGCCACTCGCGAGGCATGGACCCGTTATTGTTGGGAGACAAGCTCGCGGGTCATGCGCCCCGCGTGTGGAGTGCACAGACTCCCTCCCGCCTGAATCGACGGTGCAAATCACACCGCACACGCTGTCACTCCAAGCAGGCGAGCAAGGTGGGTCTTGGGGCCACTTTGCACCGGGGACTTGGCGACACACCCTCCCTCCCAGTCTTTCCTGTAGGGGGCGGCATGTCGTGGCGCGGTGGGTGGGTGGTGTCGTTGCTGGTGGTGGGGGCGGGCTGCGGGGGAGCACTTCCGGGAGAGGAGGCGACGGCCGCCTCCTCGGGGGAGGTGGAAGCGGCGCTGGACTCGTCGTACTGCCTCCCCACGGAGGCGGACACCCAGCGAGTGAAGGTCATCTTTCCACCCTCGGAATTCGGGAGTGGCCTCTTCGCGGCGGGCCCCGGTCCCTTCGAGGATTTCCGGGGGACGCTCTTCTTCGGGGCGAACTTCGAGGATGGCCGCCGCGCCCTGTGGAAGAGCGACGGCACCGAAGCGGGCACCGTCCAGGTCAAGAGCCTCCCCAGTTCGACGGGGCTCTTCTGGCCCATCGTCACGGGTCTCAAGGCGACGCCCTCCCGGCTGTTCTTCCTGGCGGGGGACGCGGCACATGGGACGGAGCTGTGGGCGAGTGATGGCACTGGCGCCGGCACCCAATTCGTCAAGGACCTGACACCCGGCCCGGAGAGCTCGTCGCTGAGCCACCTGACGGCGGTGGACGACGCGCTGGTGTTCTTCAAGGAAATCTATGACGACACGACCCCTCGCACCCGCTACGAGCTGTGGCGGTCGGATGGCACGTCCTCGGGGACGGTGCGCCTGCGCGACTTCGGCACGGAGATGGACGTCAGCTATCTGGACGCGAAGGTGGATGGCGCGCTGCTCTTCTTCGTGCGCGAGCTGTCGGGCTCGGGCACCAGCCTGTGGAAGACGGATGGCACCACCCAGGGCACCGTCCGGCTCAAGAAGCTCACCTCCGGCGCGGACGCCTTCATCCGCTCCGTGAAGACCTCGGACTCACGCACCCTGTTCATCCTGGGCGAGAGCACCGGGCTGCAGGAGCTGTGGAAGTCGGATGGCACCGCCTCGGGGACGGTGCGGCTGGCGTCCTTTGGCCCCACGCGGACCGTGGAGCTGCTGGGCTCGCTGGGCTCCTGGGTCTACGTCACGACGACGTCCAACACCACCCAGTACATGGTCATCTATCGCGTCCCGCTCGCGGGCGGGAATCCGACGTCCGTGGTCAGCCTGCCCAATGAGTTCGCCTCGCAAGGCGTGGCGTTTCCCTTCATCGACGCGGTGAGCAAGGCGCCCGGAGGCTCGAAGCTGTTCTTCACCGTCCACATCGGCACCGAGGGCCCGGGGCTCCGGGACACGCAGCTGTGGGTGACGGATGGCACCGCGGCGGGAACCACCCTGCTGCGCAAGCCCCTGAGCCTCTCCGACGAGTACAGCTCTCCGCTGCGCGCCGTGTCGGACGACCTGGTCTTCTTCAGCTCGCTCGAGCTGGGTGGCGTCGGCGTGGAGCCCTGGGTGAGCAATGGCACGCCAGGTGGGACCCGGCGCCTGAAGAACATCGCCACCGGGGCGACTTCGTCCTATCCGTACCTGTTCTTGAAGGTGGGCTCGCGCGTGTTCTTCGGCGCGTATGACGAGACGCTGGCGGGACAGCTCTGGTCCACCGCCTTGAGCAACTCCTGCATGTCGCCCGACGCGGCGCGGTAGGCATTGCCCGCCACCACGTCTGCCCAAAAAGAAAGCCCCAGGCTCCTTTTCGGAGCCTGGGGCTGACTTCAGGAGCGCGGGAGAATCACTCGCTCCAGTAGGTCCGAGTCATCAGGCTGAAGCCGGACACGGTGTCGACGAAGAACGCGACGTTGTTGCCGCTCCAGGGGTCGTTCGCGTAGCCGAAGTAGCAGCCCTTGAACGTGCGCCCGTTGGTGAGCGTGTTCAGGTTGTTGACGCCGTTGGTGACGACGGTGGGGTTGAGCTGGTTGTTGCGGTTGGCGAAGTTCAGCACGCCCGCGAAGTTGTTGCGAACCTCGTCGCCGTCCGCGGGGGTGGCGCGCAGGGGCGCGTCGAAGGGCGCCTCGCCCGGCTCGAAGCCGAAGCACTCGTCGATGCCGAAGTGGTAGTAGCGGTCACCCAGCACCTCGTACCAGTTGAAGTGACGGGCCATCTTCGCGCCGTGGTCCGGATGGGGCAGCGCGTTGACCGCGCCGATGAGGGCCTCCAGCGGCTTGCTGAGCGTGGCGGCGTTGCGGAGGTTGCGCAGGCTCACAGCGCCAATGCCGGTGGTGCCGCCAATGGCGTGGGCGGAGGTGAACGGGCGCTGGGTGAGCAGGTTCACCGCGCCGTTCCAGGCGTACGGCAGCACGTCGTGCAGCTCCGTGTCGCTGATGCTGTTCACCAGGGAGACCAGCTCTGCCTGGTCATCCGTGGAGACGGCGAGCTGGTCGATGATGCCGACGCAGGTGCTGGTGATGGCACCCTCGTAGCGCGCGCCGCTCTCGATCTGCGCCAGGCGGGCCTCGCCGACCAGCGGGACGGAGGACAGGTCCGCCAGGGATACGAAGTGGGACGTGGCGCGACGGGCAACGATGTTGCTCACCACGTTGCTCGGCAGGTACTCGTCGAGCTTCGCGAAGGTGGCGTTGTTGACGAAGGTGAGGATGCCCGCGCACTCCGGCGCCACGTCCACGTCGGCGATGGTGAGCGGCGCCTGCTGCTGCTCGTTCTCGATGGGCGCGGGGGACTGCGATTCGGTTTCGGCGGGAGCACAGCCGACGAAGAGACTCATGGACAGCAGGGCTGAACCGAGACGACGCATTCTGAAACTCCTCTTTGGGGGGGACGACGCGAGACGGACGGCTCATACACCAATAACATGGGTTGCTGACAATCCTCGGGACAGAAGGTTTTGTGTATTCACGGAGAAGCCACGGGCGCAGTGGCTTTCGTGAGACGTCCTTCCCTCAGGAAATCCAGCAAGGTGACGAAACTGTCACGCGTGGCGTTCTCTTGAATACACAGGCCGCCAGTGGCGCCTGTCGACACATCTCGGGGGCGGGGTTGATAACAATCGAGACATGTTTCACGCCCGGTGCTGCGGGTGGCGCTTCGGGCGTGCGGGTGGATCGGCGCTGCGTGACGCCGCCGTGACACCGCCGGTGTCAGCGGACGGGGCTCACCAGGGTGAGGGTGACAGGAAGGACGTCGTGCCACGAGCCCCGGTCCTGGCGAGGGTGGAACTGTCGGGTCCACTCCTCCGGCAGGAGGCGGATGCCGAGGGCGGCCTCCAGCGCGCGGTCGATGTCCTCCGGCGTCTCCACGTACAGGTGGATGCTTCCGAGCTGGACCGGCCCCTCGAAGAGGAAGGCGCGCTCGCGACCGTGGTCCGCGTAGCGGGCCTCCCAGCGCACCTTCAGCTCCGCTCCGGTGCGGCTCAGCACCGTGAGCCGGTTGTGGACCAGGGCGGGGGCGTCGTTGCCGTACCAGGCCTCCCAGTCCCCTTCTGGACCGACGATGAGTGATGACCACTCATCGAGCGTGGGATGTCGTCCGCCATTCGCATGGAAGACGGGGACGTCGCCGGCGACGGGGGCTGGCTGGCCGTCCTCGACGGTGGAGTGGGGTGGCTCCATCTCCAGGATGTACCTCGCAGTGGAGCGCTCGGGCAGGTAGCGGTACTGGGAGGACTCCACATCCTGGGCCCAGGTGTCGATGCGGACGTCCAGCACGGCGGACCCCATCGCATGGCCGTGTCCGCCCAGGACGAGCGGCTTCTCTGGCGAGGGGGCGTCCGGCGGCACCTGGTCGGGCGCCTCTGGGTAGTTCCAGGGCGGCGCTTCCTCCGAAGCCGCTTCCGGTTCGGAGGGCGCGGGCGCTTCCGGGACGGGCGTGAGTCGTTCGAGGAACGCGCTGAAGGACGGCGCGTGGACACGGGCCACGAACAGGTCCGCTGTGTCCGTGTCCGCGTTGCTGTCGAAGAACCAGATGGTCCCGGCGGGCGAGTCCGGCCGGTCTCCAAGCTGGATGCCGAAGAGATTGATGGTGCCCCAGTGGCGGGCGAACGCCATCACGTCCGGCGGGAGGTGCTCTCCGCCGGGCTCGAGCCGCTCCCGTCCCTCCGCGCGAATGGCGAAGAGCGTGCCAAGGTGTACCTCGTCACCGAGCGCGTCCGTGGTACCGGTGGCGCAGCGGCCCAGCTCCAGGCCGTTGTGCAGGGTGAGCAGCTCCCGGTAGTCCGCGGGCAATGGGTGCGGGAGGCCGCGCTCGAAGTGCTCCAGTTGCTCCGACGTGGGCGGGGACGGCTGGAAGAGCGAAGCCACGTGGGCCGCGAGGCTGGGGGGTAGGGGAGGCATGCAGGTGCGTTAGAGCATGCGCTCCCGGTGGCTTGAAGTGCTTCATGGATGCGCTGACTCCAGGGCGTTGCCCAGGCACCCCGTGAGCCACGGTGGGGGTGTTGATAGGGATTGAGTTCACGCCGCCAGGAGATTCTGGCATTGCGACGCGCATCTGGGACGGAGGTCCATCGAGACCTGGAATCAGGTGTGATTCTCTCAAGGCCACCGGAGTCCGGGTCGGGTAGGCCTCCGCGTGTCAGGCGTTCTTCGTTGTCTTTATCGGGAGCCTGCTGTTGCCTTCCGCCCATGGACGAAAGCCTTCTGCCGGACATCCTCGATGCGCTCGGTCGTCAGCCTCGAGAGTTCGGCGCGGTACAGCTTCACGTGGAGCCCATCCGCCGGTCCCCGGACGGCACGGAGGCGCGTGCCGTCATCTGGCTCCAGGCGGCCTTCACGCCCCTGCCACCCTCGACGAGCCTGCGCGTGGTCGACGCCACGACACGTCGAGAGGTGCGGAGTGGGAGCCTGCCCTCACTGGACGGCGGCAAGGTGCTGCGGTGGGTCCTTCCGCTGAGCCTTGCAGCCGACGTGAAGGAGCTGCTCTTCCTCCTTGAGGCCCCAGTCCCCGAGGACGCCACGCGGGTGCGTCCTCCCTGGCGCCTGTTCGACACGCTGGAGCAGGTGGAGGTCCAGCCGGTTGCCCGTCCCCTGTCGAGCACGCTCCTCAGGGCCGGAGTATTTGCCTCCACCGGCGTTCTCGCCATCACCCTGCCCCCGTCTACGGGTCTGGGGCCTGGCGAGCCACGGACCCGGCGTCATGCGGCGCGCGCGATGCCGGAGGGCTTCGTCGCCGACGTCACACCCGGCCCCTTCACGCAGGACTCCGAGCCCGGTAGCACCGTCATCTGGGAGCCGGGTCAGACGCTGGACACCGCTCGCTGGGTCGAGGCCACGGGCGCGGCCGAAGGCTTGGAGCGCGTGCGATGTGCTTGTGGCGCCGTGGCGCCGCGCGACGCGGAGTTCTGCCCTCGGTGTCTGGCCTCCCTCGCGGGAGCCGCGCGCGCGGTGTCTCCTCCGGTGGCCGACTCCGACGCGCTCCCCTCCGTCATCGGAGCGCCGCCCGTCGAGGAACCGACGGAAGCCACGACGGCGAGATGCCCCCGGCACCCTCGGGTGGAAGAGGTCCAGACCTGTCCGCGCTGCGGAGGGTTCTTCTGTGAAGCCTGTCTTCCGGAGGCGCTCGCGTCCGAGCGAACGCACTGCGCTGACTGTCTGGCGAGAGAGAAGGAGCCCGCGGTGCTCCGCCGTGCGTTGTTCCGGGACCTGGCCTTCATTCAATGTGGCGTGGCGGTGCTGAACCTGGTGATGGGCCTGCTCGCCACGATGACCTCCTCCGAGGCCGAGCCCCTCGCGGGAGTGCTGGGCACCGTGTGCTTCGCGACCCCGTTCCTGGGACTCGCGGGCCTGCTGGTGCTCACCCGGAGCCCCATCGTCGGCTGGGTTGCCTTCGCGTTCGCTACCCTCTTCGGCCTGGCCGCCTTCTTCCTCGGCGTCCATCTGCTGGGTGGCGTCATTCTTGTTTCCGCCGTCATTTCCTATTTCCAGCTCTCCAAGCTGCGAACCCTGTCGAACCCACCCACGCCTACTGTGTGAAGACACACGGACAGCCGAATTTCCTGTCGCCACGGCAAGCGCACTGCCTTTACGCAAAGGCAGTAACGAAAGTCTCGTAATCGCGATATTCGTGTAACGCCGTAAGCAGCAGGAACCCCAGTTCGAGGAGAGCACATGCGAAACATCGTGAGTGGACTGTTGGCGGCCGCGTTGTTGGTGGGCTGTGGTGGCAGCGAGTTGGACGCGCAGGAGCCGCTCCCCCATGAGGAGACCGTGAGCGCGATGGCCTCTCCGGAGTGTGACTCGTGCATCCCCGCGCGGAGCGAGTGTTACTCCACGGCGGAGACCTACCCGCAGAAGGTCATCTGCTCCTCGAACTACACGCTGTGCCGGCAGACGTACTGCAACTGACGACTTCTCCACGGTGCGCAGGTTCGTGAGCAAGCGGTCCGTTCCGGAGTATCGGAGCGGGCCGCTTGTCGTCGCGGGGTTGATGACCGCCGTCGTCCATGACCTGATGCCCGGCGCTGGATATCTCTGGCTGGGAGCTTCTGGAACATGGCGGCGAAGCAGGGTGCGGTGACGAGCTGGGGGCGTGAGGTTTCCTCGGGAGAGGCATGGGCGCGCGTGGAGTCGGCGGCGACGCCCGAGTGGAGGAAGCAGTTGTCCTCCTGGTGGAAGGGTGTCACCGACGAGGGGGTCCTGCTCCACGAAGGTGACCTGGAGGCGGACTCGCTGGTGGTCGGTCCAAGGCCGCTCGTCGTCTCCGGAAGTGTCCGACTGAAGGGGCTGCTCGAGGATGGACACGCGGCCGACCACACGCTGCTCGTCGTGCTGGGAGACCTGGAGGTGGAGAATGTGGCGACGGTCTCCGCCATGTTCATCGCGGGGAACGTCCGGATTCGAGGGCTCCTCTTCGGAGACTCGCTCGGCGACGACGTCTTCTCTGTCGCGGGTGGGTTGAAGGCGCGGGCGCTCGTCGAGGAGCACCACCACCTCCATGTCGCGGGCGCGCTCGACGTGGACGTCCTCGTGGGCAGCAAGCTCACTGCTCCGGGCAAGCCTCGCCAGAAACTGGAGCCGCACGAGGCGCTGCTGCGAGGGGCCTTCACGGTCGAGGAGGAGGACGAGGACGGCGTCGTCGACTCGACGCTGGACCGGAAGGGGCTCCTCGAGAAGCTGCGTAAGGGCAAGCCCGTGCTGGCGGACACGCGGCTCGGTCCGGTGGAGAAGGCGATTGCCGCCGCGAAGGAGAAGGTCGCGAAGGGAGAGAAGGCGCCTCGGCTCGGGCTCTCGCTCAAGAAGCTGAAGGCCATTCCCGAGGAGATCTTCTCCCTCACGGGCTTGGAGGGCCTCACGTTGGACTCCAATCCCATCGAGGTGATTTCCCCCCGCATCGGTGAGCTGCGCGCGCTGCGCTCCCTCAGTGTGGAGCGCTTGCCGGTGAGCACGCTGCCCGACGAGCTGTGCCGGCTGCCCGCGCTCAAGAAGCTGAGCCTGCGCTACTGCGACAAGCTCACTCGCCTCCCGGAGGCGTTCGGCGAGCTGGAGTCCCTGGAAGAGCTGTACCTGGATGTCACGGGGCTGGACGGCTTCCCAGAGGTGCTGACGCGCCTGCCGAAGCTCAAGAAGCTCTGGTGGTGGCGCTTCTTCAAGACGCCTCCGAAGAAGCTTCAGGTGTTGGTGGACGGCCTGGGCCGGATGCCGAAGCTGACGCACTCCGGCTTCTTCCAGGGGGAGGTGACGGAGCTGCCCGCGAACCTCGCCCCGCTCGCGCGCCTCAAGCAGTTCAAGCTGGGCCTGGAAAAGATTCCCGCGACGGAGGTTCGGCGCCTGGAGGCGGCGCTGCCTCCAGGCCGACTGCACGTGGGTTATTGAGCCGCCCGCGCTGGGCCTGGATGAGAAAGCGAGGAGGTGGGCGTGAGCCGCTTCAGTGGACACCAAGGAAGAGGCAGGTACGGTGTCCGACATGTGGGAAGGAAAGAAGCCACACTGCCCCGACCTCTCTCCGCGCGGGAGGGCCGAGCGCCGGTGGCGCTGGTACGCTCCGGACCTGTCCTTCCGCACCCGGGCACGCTCAGAGCACCAGTGCCGTTAGCGCGTGCTGGCATACTCCAGAGCGGGAGCGCCTTGACCCCCAGCGCCCGTACTTGATTGAAGGACGTGACGATGCGACCGCGCGCCTGTGCCGCTCTTCTCCTCTTTCTCTCGGCGTGCGCTTCGTCGGCACCGAGCCCAAGAGAGCGTGTGACCCGAAACCCAAGGTTCGCCAACCTCCAACGGGCAGCTGAGCTGCCGTGGAAGGACCGGGGGCGGTGCGTCGTCCGTGAGTCTTCCCAGCCTTGGCCTGTACTCGCGGAGCGCTGCTTTCATGTCCTCGACCACGATCGGGTTCGGTTCAACGACCCGACGAGAAGATGTGCGGTCGCTTCGGCGGGCACGGTTGTCCTGGGATTCGGCCTCTGTGTCTTGGCTGCTCCCGAAATCGTCGTGGGCGCGGTGATCGTCGTGGGCGTCGTGGTGGTGGGAGTCGTCATCAAGGAAGCGCTGGAGGCATATGAGCTGAGGGGGAATGGCCGGGAAGAAGTCGAGCCCGAGCCCCAAACGAAGCCCGTCCCGCAGGAGCCCTCCGCGAAGGGAAAGCCCAAGCCAGAGCCATCAGGGCAGGATGGGTTCCCTCCGGTGCCGACCGAGCCCTTGGCACGAGATCGCCGCCCAGAATGCATACCCGTCCCGGTGCCGCACGCGGGCAACGATGCTCCGCATAACGAGTGCGCCGACAAGGTTCCGCCCAATCGTTATCCCGGAATGGACGTACTCATGGGCGGTGTGCGCTTCGATGCGCTGCAAGTCGGCGTGCGCGTGCTGTGGGAGATCAAGACCCATCAATTCGACACGTATCCTGACTTTGTCCAGGAGCGAGAGGTTGAGAAGGAGTTGGAGCAAATCGAGAAGGAGCGAAAAGCTGCTGCGGCGTGCGGATATGACTTCGTCATTGGGGTGAGCACTCAAGCGCACAAGGACGCGCTGCTCGCTGTTGTTCCCTCCCTCAGGATCGTTGTCACGGGATGCAAACGATGACGCCCCAGAATCGCCTCGTTCTGACCGTCTATGCGCCCGCGCTTGCGGGTGACGACAAACGCACACTCGCGGCTGTTCATGGGATGGAGAAGGCGCTCCCCGGCTTGCGTCTAGAGTGGAGAGTTACCGGGGGGCGCCGCCTTGCTGCATTGCCAGATCGCGACTCATGGCTCGTCGAAAAGATAAAGGACGGGGGCTTCCCTCTCGTGTGCAACGGGGACGAGAGCTACCCCGTGACGGTGATGGGGAGGGGAAGCTCAGGACTCTTCGGTCCTGGCGGTCAGGCCCTGTTTGAAGTCCATGCGAAGTTGCCGCTAGATGCGACGGTTATCGCGGCAGCGGCGGAGCTGCTGGAGCGCGTAGCGGAGGGTACACGTGCGTTCTGGGGGCGTGCGACGCCACACGATGCCGCGGTGGACATCGCGTATCAGACCGCACCCACGCTGGAAGGGCCGCCGTCCCCACGCCGGGGGCTGCCAGCCCTGAAGGTGTTCGAGCACATCCGCTCGCCCGAGATTCCCTATTATCTCGGATGGCTGAACTACTGGTCTGCCGCTGCCGCGCAGGCCATCGGATTCCCCGATTCTGCTCGCGATGCCGAGTTGCTCACGCGGGCGCGGCGCACGGCATCGGGAGGGTGGGTCGTGCAACTCACCGATGCGCCGCTCGACCTGGACAACCCTGCCCACCTGGACGCGCTCCTGCGCGCCTATGAGCGCTTCCCAGAGATCGGCGGGCGCTCGGCACGGTGACCCCTCGGTGCCGTGACGCGGGATCACTGCCGAAATGGACTCGCGGGTCGACGTGGAACGCTCCGCGCCGCCGAGCGTGCGAGCCACGCCCTGTCTGATGGCCGAGGCTCGTCCCATCCGAGGAACAGCCAGCCGAAGGAGCCGTGCGCTGCCTCGTCCTTCACGATGAGCCGCGGCGAGTCGGAGACGTGCGCCTTCCTGCTCGCGTTGCCCGCCGAGCGCCCCTGCGAGCGGGAAGAGCTTTCGGGCGACGCAGTGCGTGAGCACATGAGGACATTCATCGCTGACAGGGGAGGCTCGCGGATGCACCGTCTGTTGCGCCACATCCGGAGGTTCTTCCGACTCCAGCCAGGCAGGCCCGCGTGGGCGGCCGGCATCCGCGCGGCGCTGGCTGTCACCATTCCCTTCTCGCTCGCGACGCTGCTCGGCTTCAAGGACGCGGGCTGGACGGGACTCACCGGGCTGCTCGTGACGCTGGCGAATCCCGGAGGCGCGTACCGGGGCCGGGCGCGGGTGATGGGAGCGGTGACGCTGCTCGGTGCGCTCGTGGGGACCATCGCCGCGCTGGCGGGCGGGCGTCTGTTGCTGGATGCGACTCTGCTCCTGTTGGGGGTCTTCGTCCTGACGTTCGCCCGGTGTTACGGCGACACGGCGGGCTCGGTGGGCGAGAAGCTCGCGGTCATCTTCGTGGCGTCACTGGGGGCGCATGCCGTGGAGCTGGACGCGGCGCTGACGCGCGGAGGAGCGCTCCTGCTGGGCGGCGGGTGGGCGATGTTGCAGTCGTTGGTGCTGTGGCCGGTGCATCCCTATCGCCCGTCGCGTCGGTCCATCGCGCATGTCTACACGTCGCTCGCGGATGGGGCGAGAGACCTCGCGACGCTCTCGCGCGAGGGAGCCCCCGCCGAGGTCTGGACGGCGGCCACGACGCGGCATCTGCCGCTGCGCGCGAAGATTGAGCGAGCGCGGGAGACCCTGGCGTCTACGCGGGTGGGGCGCTCCGAGGAGTCGCGGCGGGGGGAGCACCTTCTCGTGCTCCTGGAGTTGAGCGAGCAGTTGCTCGGGGTGTTGTTCGCGTTGGCACAGGCGATGGAGGTCGCCAGCCCCGAGCGCAGGCTGCGGCCCGTGCGGGAGCAGGTGGCGCGGGCCTGTGACTGGTACGCGGAGATTTCGCAGCGGGTGGCGACGGTGTCCCTGGCGCCGGAAACGGCGGCTGTCTACTGGCCGCGCTTTCCCACCCACCATGAGGAGCTGGGGCTCCGGGGGAAGTGGCTCCGGGTGGTTCCGGCCTCCGTGACGGAGCTGTTGACGCGGCTGAAGGGACACGCCGTCGCCGCACAGCGGGCCGCCATGGCGATGCGACGCGGAGACCCGGTGGAGGTGGGCAACGCCGAGTCCATGTTGCGAGCGAACCGGCGCCGTCCGCTCTTGGAGACATTGCGCGCGAACCTGAACTCGCGGTCCGTGGTGCTCCGGCACGCGCTGCGAGCGGGGACCGTCGCGTGTCTGGCATTGGTGCTCACACGGGTGTTGGGACTGGGCGAGGCGTACTGGGTGGTGCTCTCCGCCATCGGTATCCTCCAGCCATACTCGGCGAACACGGAGGAGCGCGCGCTCCAGCGCGTGACGGGGACGCTGCTGGGCGGGACGCTCGCGGCGGTGATTGCCACCGGGGTGGGCTCTCCGCTGGTGCTGATCGTGGTGATTGGGGTGCTGACCGCGGTCTCCGTGTCACTGTTGCCGCTCAACTTCGGCGCCTTCCAGATTCTCCTCACGCCGGACTTCCTCCTGCTCGCGACGCTGAGCGCGGGGGACTGGTCCGTCGCGGAGAACCGGGCGCTGGGCGTGCTGCTGGCCTGCGTGCTGGCGCTCGCGGGGGTGTGGCTGTTGTGGCCGTATCCAGAGCGCAGGCGCTTCCCGGATGCGGCGGCGACGGTGCTGCGCGCGGATGGGAACTACTTCCGGCAGGTGGCGGCGAGCCGCAGCGGCACCGAGCCGGGCGTCAGCGCGGCGCGCAGGGACCTGGGGCTCGCGATGATTGACGCGGAGGCGTCCTTCGAGCGGCTCATGGCGGAGTACCGCGGGCCCGCGCACCGGCTGGAGCCGGCGATGGCGCTGCTCACGTACTCCCGGCGCCTCGCCGCGTCGGTGACGGCGCTGGGCGAGCAGAAGTCCGTGATTCCCTCCTCGGAGGTCCTGGACGTGGTGGCGCACAAGGCGAGCGGCACGCTGGATGCGCTCGCGGACTCGCTGAAGCAGGGACAGACGCCCCCACCGATGCCGGAGCTTCCGTTGCGCCGCATCGCCAATGACCCGGTGTCGGGGCCGTTGGTGGAGCGGGTGCCACGTCAGCTCGAAATCCTGCATGGCGCGGTGGAGAAGCTGGCGTGGACGTGAAGGGCGTGAGCTGACCTGGGAGGATTCCGACCCCAGACGCGCAACTGGAATTCGCGCTGAAGGCTCCCGCGAAGGCCGAGGAGGCCGCTCCGAAGCGCCTGTTGCGCGACGAGTCGCGGTTCGAGTCCAGGTCCCCGGCCAAGGCCCCCGTGGAGCTGAACCCGGGCAGCGGCTCGGGTGCCCCCGCCAAGGCGCCCACGCCCGGCAAGGTCGACATTGAAGGCATCTCCAACATGAAGGACCCGGTGGCCCGCAACAAGGCCATCACCCAGGGCTACTACGAGCTCTCCAACCAGATGGCGGGACTGCTGGGGAAGGAGAACGCCAACTGGGCCACCTTTGGCGTCTGGGCTTCGAAGCAGGCGGGTGTGAGCATCCGGCAGGAGGACCTGCCGAAGGTGTTCATGGACCAGCTCAAGGGCGACAACAAGTGGCTCGGCGCCCTGACGAACATCGGCCTCGGCGCCATCAATCCGCTCGCCCCCGCGATGGCGGAGGCCCTGAAGGTCCCCATCAGGGACGCGCTGAATCGGGTCAGCGACGCCATCGCGGATGGCAACCAGAAGCTCTTCAAGGACATCGCGCCGGAGTTCCAGCGCTTCACGGAGACCTTCAAGGGCGACACGAAGTACGACGCCGCCAAGGTGGAGAAGTACCTGGAGGGTTTCCCGCCGGGGAAGGAGAACCTCAAGGCCGCCTTCGCCGACTACTCCAAGGCGATGTTCGAGAAGGACCCGAACAAGAAGGCGGAGCTGATGCTCTCCGCCAATGACCGGGTGGGCGTCCATGAGCAGAGCCTGATTCAGGGCGAGGTGGAGCGCGCCCTCAACGCCCCGCTCAAGGAGGCCTTCGCCCCTATCGTCAAGGCCACCATCGACGCGGCTGGCAATGCGCTGCCTTTCCCGGCGAACCTCGCCTACAAGGGCGCAAAGGCAACCGGCCTGGTCGACAAGGCGGTGGACAGCGTCGTGAACGGCCTGACGGGCCAGTTCCGCAAGTTCGCCACCGAGCACATGATGAAGATTGGTCTGCCGGAGGGCAGCCTGAGCCTGGGTGACGACGTGAAGCCCGGGGCGCAGGGCGCCTTCCCCGAGCACCTGCGCACCATCGAAAGCGGCGAGCTGAACCGGCTCCTGTCCCAGTACGACAAGTCGCCCAACTCGCTGAAGGGCTCGTCGGCCAATGACTGGTCCAAGTTCGACCAGCGCATGAACTACATCGTCGACCTGTTCCGCTCCCGCCAGGGCGACCCCCGCCTCTTCGACGCGCCCTGAGCCGCCTGTCAGAGCGGTGAGCGTCAAGGTAGATGTCGCGTGAGAGGGTTCAGCCGATGCGCTTCATCTCCTGCACGGCCGGGATGAGGCTGGGCGAGGGGCCCAGGCGGACGGAGCCCGCGGGAGTCCAGTTGCGCGTGA